>NZ_JBXSOQ010000007.1:0-317554 GCF_057784475.1 Martinezella sp. CNPSo 3795
GGGGGCTTCGACCGAGGGTTCGCTGCTTTCGGATGAGGGTTCCGGGGAGGCCTCGGTTTCTATGCTTTCCGACGAAGATTTCGAGTTCGTCGGAACCTCCTCACCCCCCTCTGTCCTGTCGGACATCTCCCCCACAAGGGGGGAGATTGGTTCGTTGGGGCGCTCTTCCGAAATTACATTCGCTTCAGGATCGGCAGGTTGCTCCGGTTCGATCGCCTGAAGATCGTCGTGCTGTTCTTCCGACTCGGATTCGAGGGAACGGGCAGCCTCAGCGGCCTCAATCTCCTTCGCGTCAGACGCATCTGCCTGGCTTTCAGCCTGTTGCTCCTGCTCGGCCGGCGCGGCATCCTCCAACCGATCTCCCCCCATGTGGGGGAGATGTCCCGAAGGGACAGAGGGGGACGGCGCAGGCTCGGCAGGTTCGGAAGCCGGCGAAACATCTACAGCAGGCGCTTCCTGTTCTACAACAGGCACCTCAACCCTCGCCAAATCCTCCGCAGGCGCCTGCTCCTCAGCCGGCTTCTCACGGCCGAAGGTGAAGACTTTTTTAATGAAACCGAGCGCCATGAAGTGTCCGTTGAAGCATTAAGCCGCGTCGGCGGCCAGAAGTTGCATGTCGAGATGCTTGCCATTGTGGCCGGTGATTGCGACCTGCACAAGGTCGCGCGGGCAAAGGCCAGGAGCGGCGACAAGCGTGAAGTTTTCCGTATGCGCCAGTCCGCCATTCTCCACAAGCAGCCATTGCCGTGTGCCGACCATCTTGTCCAGATGGGCTTGGTGCAATCTCTGCCCGGCCTCGCGCAGGCGGGCGGCGCGCTCCTTGATCACGCCGCGATCGAGCTGCGGCATGCGGGCGGCCGGTGTACCGGGGCGTGGGCTATAAGGGAAGACGTGCAGATGCGCGATACCGGCCTCCTCTGCGAGACCGATAGCATTGGCAAACATTTCTTCCGTCTCTGTCGGAAAGCCGGCGATCATATCGGCGCCGAAGCTCGTCTCCGGGCGCAGACGGCGCACATCCTCGATGAAACGGATAGCATCGGTGCGCGAGTGCCGCCGCTTCATGCGCTTGAGGATCATGTCATCGCCATGCTGCAGCGACAGATGCAGATGCGGCATGAAGCGCGGCTCGTCGGCGATGAGATCCATCAGATGCCGGTCGGCCTCGATGCTGTCGATGGAGGAGAGACGCAACCGGCGGATCTCCGGAATCTGCTTCAGCAGCGTCTTGGCAAGCAGGCCGAGCGTCGGCGTTCCCGGCAGGTCGGCGCCATAGCTCGTGGCATCGACGCCGGTCAGCACGATTTCGCGATAGCCGCTTTCGACGAGATTGCGGGCTTGATCGACCACAGCGCCCATCGGCACCGAACGTGAATTGCCGCGGCCATAGGGAATGATGCAGAAGGTGCAGCGGTGGTCGCAGCCGTTCTGCACCTGGATGAAAGCCCGCACATGGCCATCGATATGGCGGATCATCTGCGGCGCAGTCGCCCGCACGCTCATGATGTCGTTGACGCGCAGCTTCTCTTCGGCCGACACACCGAAATCCGGAAGCGCCTGGTAGGAGGCGCTCTTCAGCTTCTCCTCGTTGCCGAGCACGGCATCGACTTCCGCCATTTCGGCGAAGGTCTGCTTCTCGGTCTGCGCGGCGCAGCCTGTGACGATGATGCGGGCATGCGGATTGTCGCGCCGCGCGCGGCGGATTGCCTGCCGCGCCTGGCGCACGGCCTCGCCCGTCACGGCGCAGGTATTGACCAGAATGGCATTGTTGAGCCCGGCTTTCTCCGCCTCGGCCCTCATCACTTCGGATTCATAGGTATTGAGACGGCAGCCGAAGGTAATGACCTCGACCCCGCTCACCGCGCCTGAGCCCCCTGCTCCGGATCGCGCGAAAAGCTGCCCGTCACCGGATCAACGGTGCCGGACCACTCCCATTCGGCAGGCCCGGTCATCACGACATGGTCGTTACTATCCAGCCATTCGATGGTGAGCTTGCCCGGCGCGGGTGCGGAGGCAACCTCGATCGTCACCTTGCGGCCGGTGCGGCCGGTGCGCGCGGCGCTGACGGCGGCAGCACAAGCGGCCGAACCGCAGGCAAGTGTCAGGCCGGCGCCGCGCTCCCAGGTGCGGGTACGCAGCGAAGATGGGGACAGCACCTGTGCGAGCGTGATATTGGCGCGCTCGGGAAACATCGGGTGGTTTTCGAGCAGCGGGCCGAAACGATCGAGATCGAAGGACATCGGGTCCTTGTCGACCCAGAAAATCGCATGCGGATTGCCCATCGACATCGCCGAAGGCGAATGCAGGACCGGATTGTCGATCGGCCCGATCTGCAGCTCGATGCGGCTGGTATCGGAAAATTCCTCGGCAAGCGGGATCTTGTCCCAGTCAAAAACGGGCGTGCCCATATCGACCGAGATCGTGCCGTCCTCATGCTCTCTGGCATTGAGGATTCCGGCGACGGTCTGGAAGGTGAAAACCTTCTTGCCGGTTTCGGCCGCCAGCGCCTGTACGACGCAGCG
The DNA here is from genome assembly GCF_057784475.1 of Martinezella sp. CNPSo 3795. Classification (NCBI taxonomy): domain Bacteria; kingdom Pseudomonadati; phylum Pseudomonadota; class Alphaproteobacteria; order Hyphomicrobiales; family Rhizobiaceae; genus Martinezella; species Martinezella sp. CNPSo 3795. Next base: position 2,523 of record NZ_JBXSOQ010000007.1, read on the forward strand.
CGTGCCGTTGCCGCAGGCCTGCGCCTTGGTTCCGTCGCAGTTCAGAATGTCGATCCAGGCATCGGTGCCCTGCAGCTTCGGATCGTGGATCGCCATGATCTGGTCGAACTGGGTGGCCGGATCGGCATTGAGCGCAATCGCCGCCGCGGGCGTCACCACATCCTTGCGGCCGCGCATGTCGATAACCAGGATCTTGTTGCCAAGCCCGTTCATCCTCGCGAATTCGACCGTATTGCTCATGAGATCATTCCTGTTGTCGAGCTGTATATGGCGGAAATGCGGGGGAATTACCAGTGGTGCGTGAAGGACGGCACTTTCAAGATTTACCAGAGTGATCCGGGCCGTCTCTATCCTTCGAGGCTTCGCTCTTCGAGCTCCGCACCTCAGGATGAGGCGGGGTTAACATCGTCGCTGCGCCATGATTTGTGCTGCAGTGCCTAGTTTCCGGAAATGTATGGTCGACACAAGAGATTAGCCCTCATGGTGAGGAGGCCTGCAGGGCCGTCTCGAACCACGAGGGCGGGTGGCTCGTCCTTTGACCACAGCGAAGACCTCACCCAGAAACCTTGACGGAATTCATTTCGAGAAAAAATCATCCATCGATGTCGGATTATCAAAAGCTGCCACGTCCTAGGCTCGTCCACTCCGTCAAACCATAGGGATTATGACCATGCCGAACACCATACGCCTGCACCGCGTTCTGGCCACCAGCCCGGAAAAGGTCTATCGCGCATTTATCGAGGCCGACGCACTTGCCAAGTGGCTGCCGCCGAACGGCTTTACCTGCAGCGTGCACCACTTCGAGGGAAAAGTCGGCGGCACGTTTAAGATGTCGTTCCGCAACTTCACGACCGGCGAGAGCCACTCTTTCGGCGGCGATTTCCGCGAACTGATCCCGGGCGAACTTGTGCGCTACACCGACAAGTTCGACGATCCGAACCTACCCGGCGAAATGGAAGTGACCGTGACCTTGAAGAAGGTTCTCGTCGGAACCGAGGTCAACATCACACAGGCGGGCGTACCCGATGTCATCCCGCCGGAAGCCTGCTATCTCGGCTGGCAGGAATCGCTGATCAATCTGGCGAAACTGGTCGAGCCTGAGATTAAGCAGTAAGGCTCGCCGACGCACGACGCAATCCTTCTCCCCTCGGGGAGAAGGTGCCGACAGGCGGATGAGGGAGCTTGCCCGAGCACACTGAACTCAATGAATTCGAGGCGACTTAACCCCCTCATCCGACCCTTCGGGCCACCTTCTCCCCAGGGGGAGAAGGGATATTTGGCGCCCCCTCACACAATCGGCACATCGAAAACTTCGCCAGCCCGGAGCGGGCGAAAGCGATCCGGCTCCACACCCTCGGCCTTCAGCGCGGCATCCAGCGCCTGAACGGGCGCATCGATGCCCTCGTCCGTCAGCTGGAAGGTCGCGAAATGATGACCGGCGACATAGGCTGCATTGCAGAGCTTCATGCCCTTCACCGCCTCTTCCGGATTCTGGTGCTGGCCCTTCATGAACCAGCGCGGCTCATAGGCGCCGAACGGCAGGATTGCGAGGCGGAAGCCGCCATGTTTTTGCCGGGCGGCCTCATAATTGATGCCGTCGTGAAAGCCCGTATCACCGACATGGTAGATCTTGCCCGCTGGCGTGTTGAGCACGAACGCCGCCCAGAGCGCCATGCGCCGGTCGCCCATGCCGCGCGCCGACCAGTGATGGCAAGGTCCGACATCGATGATCACACCGGCCTTGAGGGCGATACGATCGCCCCAGTCGACAACAGTGATGTCGGCATCTGGAACGGCGCGGCGGATGATCGTGTCGTTGCCGAGCGGCGTGACGATCTTTGGCCGGTGCGCCTGCTGCAGGCGGGCAAGGGTCACGAGATCGAGATGGTCGTAGTGATTATGCGTCACCAGCACGAGGTCGATATGTGGCAGGTCCTCGAAGCGGATGCCAGGCGGCACCACGCGCTTCGGCCCGACGGAGCGGAAGGGGCTCACCCGCTCCGACCAGACCGGGTCAGTCAGAACGTTCATTCCTGCAATCTGCACCAGCATCGAGGCGTGCCCGACCATAGTCACCCGCATCTGATTGCCGAAGACATGCCGGTCGGGCTTGGCCAGCGGAAAGGCGCTGATGACAGGATGGGGCCAGCGCACCCTCCCGCCGCCGAGCTGCCAGCGCAAAAGATCGAACGCGCCGCCAGGCTCGACGCCGCCGGGATTGAAGAAACGTTGGCCATCGAAGTGGTCGGATACCGGACCCTGATAGTAGGGGTTTTTCCTAGCCGAGCGGGATGAGCTTGTCATGCCTTGTCCGCTCCTTGCGCGCCCGTCGCTTCGCCGGCCGGCACACCAATCCTGGCGAGCCATTCCACCACCTTCTGCGTCGTCAGCGCCTCATCGAGCACGACGTTCGCCGGCATTGCGAATAGCTGCGGCGTGAAGAAACTCGTGTCCCACAATGCCGCGCCTGCCACCGGCGGGGAAAGCAGGATGACCTGCCGGCCATCGATGCGCGAAATCGTCTCGACAGAGGCCTCGCCGGAAATGTCGACAAGAGCTGGCTCATCCGGCCGCATCGTCTGATAGCACCACCAAGGCTCGTCATTGCCCTCTTCTGCCACGGTCACGCAGCGCGCCATATCGACAATGAACCTGTTGGGCGTACGGCCGCCCGGCAATCTCTCGCCGAAGGCTGCCTGGATAAGCGTGAACAGATGAAAGCAATTGACGATATTCTCATACCGCAGACGAAAGCCCTGGCGGCTCGGTAGATGCAGCACCAGCAGATCGTCGCTGCGGCTCAACAGCACCTGACGGACCCAGGCGGCACCCGGCGTATAATCCTGCAGTTCGGCAAGCTGCGCCATCAGCGCCTTGTCGCCAGCCGCAAGCTTACGCTGCTCCGGCATGCCGGAAAGATGCGAAACCGCCGATTGGCCAAGCAGCTGGAAGGCGTCGAACAACTGCCTTTGCCGCGGGCTCAGCTCCTTGCTGCCGGCAAAGCCGCGATGGATCTGCGGCAGCCAGGCCAGATAAAGCTCCCATACGGCCGGACCGCTGCGCTCCACCGCGCCACCCTTCTCGACGATGGTGCCGAGCATATTGGCAAGGATCGCAGCACCCGGTGGCGGCAGGCGGCCAAGCTCGCGCGCTGCCCGCGCCGCGATCTTCGGCTGGGCCACGGCAGTCGCGTAGAAGGCCTGCGCCACCGCGTTGAAACGGGCGTCGACCCGGCCACCGGCATAGTTTCGGCAGGCGGCGAGGAGATCGGTCAGGGCTGCATCATTCATTCGGAACTGTCTCGGGGAATCATTTGGCGGCCGGGGATCGATACAACAATTCGAAGACGGTGGTATGGTCAAATCGACATCGATATTGTGATGTCATCCGTGCATTTCAGGCATTTCGGCCGCCTTGGGTTGACTTTGCCGGCCTTTTCCTGTTTATCGCCCGCAATCTGCGACGAGCACAAGCCTCCGAGCCACCGACCGGGACCCATTAAGGTATAAAGAGATCCCGGAGGTCAACACCCGACAGCGCGATGCGCCCTCGGGTGCTTTTTGGCTTTGCGTCTTGTTTTCGTCATGGAAAAGCACGACGTTTTCGGGCGAGGAACCGCGCAAACTTGCGCCAAGTCCAAATCCCAAGCGATCGATAAGGAAGAAACGATGTTTGAAAACCTCCAGGACCGTCTTGGTTCCATTCTGAATGGACTGACAGGCCGCGGCGCGCTTTCGGAAGCCGATGTTTCCGCGGCACTGCGCGAGGTTCGCCGCGCGCTGCTCGAAGCCGACGTGGCGCTTGACGTCGTGCGCTCCTTTACCGATCGCGTCCGCGAAAAGGCCGTCGGCGCCGAAATCCTGAAGTCGATCAAGCCCGGTCAGATGGTCGTCAAGATCGTCCATGACGAGCTGATCGAGATGCTCGGCGGCGAAGGCGTCGGCATCGACCTGAATGCGCCCGCCCCGGTCGTCGTCATGATGGTCGGCCTGCAGGGCTCGGGTAAGACCACTACCACGGCCAAGATCGCCAACCGCCTGACCAGCCGCGACCGCAAGAAGGTCCTGATGGCCTCGCTGGACACGCGCCGTCCGGCCGCGCAGGAGCAACTGCGCCAGCTCGGCGTGCAGACCGGTATCGACACGCTACCGATCATCGCGGGCCAGTCGCCGACCGACATTGCCGCGCGCGCCGTGCAGGCCGCCAAGCTCGGCGGCCATGACGTCGTCATCCTCGACACCGCCGGCCGTACGCATATCGACGAGCCGCTCATGGTCGAGATGGCGGATATCAAGAAGAAATCCAATCCGCACGAAATCCTGCTGGTCGCCGATAGCTTGACCGGTCAGGACGCCGTCAATCTCGCCCGCAATTTCGACGAGCGCGTCGGCATTACCGGCCTCGTGCTGACCCGCATGGACGGCGACGGCCGCGGCGGTGCCGCCCTTTCGATGCGCGCAATCACCGGCAAGCCGATCAAACTGATCGGCGTCGGCGAAAAGATGGGCGAGCTGGAGGAATTCCATCCCCGCCGTATCGCCGACCGTATCCTCGGCATGGGCGACATCGTCTCGCTCGTCGAGAAGGCGGCCGAAAATATTGACGCCGAAAAGGCAGCCGCCATGGCCGCCAAGATGGCCAAGGGCAAGTTTGATCTGAACGATCTGGCCGACCAGCTGAAGCAGATGCAGAAGATGGGCGGCATGGGCGGCATTATGGGCCTGATGCCCGGCATGTCCGGCATGAAGGACAAGATGGCTGCTGCCGGCCTCGACGACCGCCTGTTCAAGCGCCAGCTCGCCATCATCTCCTCGATGACCAAGGCCGAGCGCGCCAATCCGGATCTCCTCAAGCATTCCCGCAAGAAGCGCATCGCAGCCGGCTCCGGCACCGATGCCTCCGACATCAACAAGCTTCTGAAAATGCACCGCCAGATGGCCGACATGATGAAGATGATGGGCGGCAAGGGCAAAGGCGGCATGATGAAGCAGCTGATGGGCGGCCTTGCCGGCAAGATGGGTCTCGGCGGCGGTATGGGCGGCATGCCCGACCTGTCGAACATCGACCCCAAGCAGCTCGAAGCCCTGCAGAAGCAGGCCGAAGCAGCTGGCCTCGGCCGTCCCGGCGGCCTGCCGGGTGGTTTGCCTGGCCTGGGTGGCGGGGGCGGTTTGCCGGGCCTCGGCGGCGCCAAGCTGCCTGGTCTCGGCGGTGGTTTCCCGGGCCTCCCCGGTTTGCCGAAGAAGAAGTGAGAGGGATCGCTGACCATGATTGATCCAGACGTCAAAGCCCAACTGGGCAAATACCGCCAGTCGATCGACAATATCGATGCTGCACTGGTGCACATGCTGGCCGAGCGCTTCCGCTGCACCAAAGAGGTCGGCGTGCTGAAGGCCAAGTACGACCTGCCGCCGGCCGACCCGGCACGCGAAGAATTTCAGATCGAGCGTCTGCGCCGCCTGGCAAAGGACGCCAATCTGGACCCGGATTTCGCCGAGAAGTTCCTGAACTTCGTCATCAAGGAAGTCATCCGGCATCATGAACAGATCGCTGCGGATTTCAAAGGGTAACCCCCTGGCCGCATGATCCCGAAGACGCAGGACGTTTTCAGGGGATCACGCAGCAAGAAAAAAGCAGCGCGACGTAACCATACCGCACAACGAAGCGGTCAAGAAAAGCCTAAGGAGAATGAACATGGCATTGAAAATTCGTCTCGCCCGCGGTGGCTCCAAGAAGCGCCCGTACTACCACGTTGTCGTAGCCGACGCTCGCTCGCCGCGCGACGGCCGTTTCCTGGAGACTCTGGGCTCCTGGAACCCGATGCTTGCCAAGGACGACGCCAAGCGCGTTGAACTGAAGGTCGAACGCATCAAGCACTGGCTCGACCACGGCGCACAGCCGACCGACCGCGTTCTGCGCTTCCTCAACGAAGCCGGCATCGCAAAGCGCGAAGCCAAGAATAACCCGGAAAAGGCAAAGCCGGGCAAGAAGGCTCAGGAGCGCGCTGCCGAAAAGGCACAGAAGGCTGCTGACGCCGCTGCTGCTTCCGAGTAATCGGACCCCGCATTGATTGAAAACGGGTGGCATGGCGACATGCCGCCCGTTTTTTGTTTCCCATCGGCAAATGTTCAGCCTATGAGAGAACCAAAGACAGCGCCGCGTGTCACAAATGAGTGCCAAGGTCGGTCGCTGTAGCATTTTGGATCTGCTGCATAATCCCGGCAATCGGCGAAGAGACCATGACGAAACTGCAAAATCCGGTATTGATGGCCACCATCGGCGCCGCACAGGGCCTGAGGGGCGAGGTGCGTGCCCGCGCCTATACATCCGATCCGACCGCGCTTGGCGATTACGGCCACCTGCACAGCATGGATGGCCGCAGCTTCGAAGTTCTGGAAATCCGCGAGGCCAAGAATGTCGTCATCGTGCGCTTTCGCGGCATCAACGACCGCAATGCCGCCGAGGCACTGAACGGCCTGGAACTCTATGTCGAGCGCGACAACCTGCCGGATGACGAGCTCGACGACGACGAATTCTTCTACACCGATCTCGAAGGGCTGGAAGCCGTCGACGACCAGGGCGTCGGCTACGGCACCGTCAGCGGCATCTATGATTTCGGTGCGGGCGACCTGCTGGAGCTGAAGGGGCCGGGCAAGCGGCCCGTGCTGATCCCCTTTTCCGAAGCCGCCGTGCTCGAAATCGATCTCGAGGGCGGCAAGATCCTGATCGATCCGCTGGCCGCCGGCCTGATCGACAACCCCGACGATCTTATCGGCAAGCCGGCAAAGCCGGAAAAGCCCCAAGGCAAGCCGAAGAAGTGATCCTTATTGGGAAGTGACCGCGCCATGAGTTTTCGGGCGACTATCCTGACGCTCTATCCCGAGATGTTTCCCGGCCATCTCGGCACGTCGCTTGCCGGCAAGGCGATGGAACGCGGGCAATGGTCGCTGGACACCGTGCAGATCCGCGATTTCGCCACCGACAAGCACCGCACCGTCGACGACACGCCGGCCGGCGGTGGCGCCGGCATGGTGCTGAAGCCTGACGTTCTTGCCCGCGCGATTGACCATGCCAGCGAAAACGACAGCCGCCCCCGCCTGCTGATGAGCCCTCGCGGCAAGCCGCTGACGCAAAAGCGCGTGCGCGAGCTTGCAGGCGGCGATGGCGTCATCATCGTCTGCGGCCGCTTCGAAGGCGTCGACCAGCGCGTCATCGACGGCCGTGGCCTCGAGGAAGTCTCGATTGGCGACTATATCCTCTCGGGCGGCGAGCCGGCCGCCCTTATCCTGCTCGACGCTATCGTCCGCATCCTGCCCGGCGTCATGGGCAATGATCTTTCCGGCCTGCACGAAAGCTTCGAAGGCGGCCTGCTGGAACACCCGCACTATACCCGCCCGCAAATCTGGGAGGGCCGAGAGATCCCCGCCATTCTCACCTCTGGCAATCACGCGGCGATCGCCAAATGGCAGAGGGAGCAGGCTGAGAAGCTGACGAAAGAGCGGCGGCCGGATTTGCTGGACGAGTTGCGAAAGAAGTAGCGACAACACGTCTGGATGAACGACATTGGTTCAAGCGCGCCGCAAAACTGGCGCTAATCGCCACTTAATTCAGCCGCAAGGGGTGACAAAGGCGTGACAATAGGGTATGTGCGCGCCCGGCATGGGAAGTTTCCCATCAACCAGCAAAGAAGAGCAGACGTATTCGCTCCTGCCTGAACGGGCATATTATCCGAGGCGTGATCTCCGGGTCCGACCAAAGATAGAATGATGAGCGCTCTGGCTGTTGAACCAACAACGAGGTTGATACTATGAACATCATTCAGCAGTTGGAAGCCGAACAGGCTGCCAAGATCGAAGCCAAACGCACGCTTCCCGAATTTTCCGCTGGCGACACCGTTCGCGTCAACGTGAAGGTCACGGAAGGCAACCGTACCCGCGTTCAGGCCTATGAAGGCGTTTGCATCGCTCGCTCCGGCGGCGGCCTGCAGGAAAACTTCACCGTTCGCAAGATCTCCTACGGCGAAGGCGTCGAGCGCGTATTCCCGGTTTACTCGCCGATGATCGAAAGCGTCGAAGTCGTTCGCCGCGGTAAGGTCCGTCGCGCCAAGCTTTACTACCTGCGCGACCTGCGCGGTAAGGCTGCCCGTATCGTCGAAAACACCGGCACTCGCGCCCGCAAGCTCAACGATGCCGAGCGTCAGGCTCTGGCCGATGAGAAGGCACGCATCGAAGCCGAGAAGGTTGCAGCCGCTCAGGCGCTCGCAGCCGAGAAGGCAGCAGCCGAAGCCGCAGAAGCAAAGGCAGCTGCAGAAGCTGCTGCTGCAGCCGAACCGGCAGCAGAATAAGTTTCGATCCACTTGGGATCGCAAAGCTTGAAGGCGGCCCTCGGGTCGCCTTTTTGCTTCCAGCCGTTGGCGTCCGACAAACGGAAATTTCTCCGTCAGCCGTCTGTTTTAGAGTTGCTTTTCCATTTTTCTGATTGCAGCCAAGGCAACAGCCTTGCCAGCAGCTTTCCAAATATGACAGTTTTCCGCCAGCCTGGCGTTGGATGATTTTAGGTCAAATCGACCCCAAATCTGAATCAGCGCCAGAATCAAATAATGAGAGCATGATGTCGTCCGAAAACCGCTGACACTTTTCGGCATCATGCTCTAATCGGGGAGATTTTCATGGCATTCCGTCGTTCGTTCCTTCTGGGCCTTGGCGCCCTCGTGCTTGCACCTTTCGCCGCCTTCGCCGCCGATCTGCCGAACCTGAACGGCAGGACCGTCGTCGTCGTCACAGAGAACGCCTATCCGCCGTTGCAGTTCATCGACCCAAAGACGAACAAGGCGATCGGCTGGGAATATGACGCGATGAACGAGATCGCCAAGCGTCTGAACTTCAAGGTCGAGTACCAGAACACCAGCTGGGACGCGATGATCCAGGCCGTTTCCGAAGGCCAATACAATATCGGCATGACCGGCATCACCATCAAGGAAGACCGCAAGCAGAAGGTCGATTTCTCGGATCCCTATATGCGCTCGCAGCAGTTCATGCTCGTGCGTGGCGACGAGAAGCGCTTCACCGATGCCAAGAGCTTCGCCGCGGTCAAGGAGGCCCTGATCGGCGCGCAGCCGGGCACGACGCCCTTCTACACCGCCGTCTATGAAGTCCTCGACGGCAACGAGCAGAACCCGCGCATCAAGACCTTCGAAACCTTCGGTGCGACAGTGCAGGCACTGAAGACGGGAGACGTCGACATGGTGCTGACCGATGGCACCGCCGGCAAGGGCTATGTCGATGCCTCCAACGGCGGTCTGAAGCTGGTCGGCGGCCCGCTCGGCACCGAGGATTTCGGCTTTATCTTCCAGAAGGGTTCCGATCTCGTCGCCCCGATCAACGCCGCCATCGCCAGCCTCAAGGCCGACGGCACGCTCGACGCGCTGAACAAGAAGTGGTTCCTCGACTACAAGATGGGCCAATGAGCTCTGAAGACCGATATATTGGAAGCCCGCTCTGATGGCACCTTTGGCAGGTCCGGGCGGGCACCGCGGCAAGGAAGACTTTCCCTGGTGGCTGGTCGCCCTCGCTATCCTCGGCATCGCCGCCTCATTCGCAATTGCAGCGAACGGCCTCTATGCCCAGATTTTCTCTCTTCTGCTGAATGGCATCGGCGTCACGGTCTTCGTGACGCTGGTCGCCTTTACGCTGGCCATGCTGCTCGGCCTGGCACTGGCGCTGCTCGGCCTTTCCGATTTCCTCGTGCTCAGGCAGATGGCGCGCTTCTATATCGAGATCGTGCGCGGCATCCCGATGCTGGTGCTGCTCTCCTATGTCGCCTTCGTCGGCACGCCGGCCTTCGTCGCTGTCTATAATTTCATCACGTCTCCATTGGCCTCCGCTGGCTGGACGACACCGCTCGTCACCCGCGATGTGCCTTTCGTCTGGCGCACGATCATCGCGCTGACGATTGGCTATTCGTCCTTCATCGCTGAAATCTTTCGCGCCGGCATCCAGGCCGTCGACCAGGGCCAGATCGAAGCGGCAAAAGCGCTAGGCCTCAGCCGCTTCCAGCGCTTCCGGCTCGTCGTCTTCCCCCAGGCGATCCGCGTCATCTTGCCGCCGCTGTCGAACGATTTCATCGCCATGGTGAAGGACAGTTCGCTCGTGTCCGTGCTCGGCGTCGCCGATATCAGTCAGCTCGCCAAGCTCTATTACTCGGCCAATTTCCGCTACTTCGAAACGCTGTCGATCCTCGCCTTCATCTATCTGCTGCTGACGATCGGTCTCTCGCTTTTACTCCGGCAGCTCGAAGCCTGGATGCGCCGCCGCTCCGGCAGCGACCGCTCCGCCTTCCCCCGTCTGGCCGCGGGCCAGCCGCCCGGCGCGCAAGTATGATGGCCAAAGGCGACCGTACCGATACTGCCTATCGTCGCCATTGCCGAAGGTTTTGAAAATTGATATGAGCATGGCCATGAGTAAGATCATGAGCAAAGACGGACGTTACGTCACGGCTTTCGTGCTGCAGGACCATAAGCGCCTGCCGGCACGTTTCTTTGCGATGATTTCGGGCGCGCTCAACAGCCGACTTCGCTGATCACACCCGAGGCCGGCGGTCCTGATCCGTCACCCCCCCTTCGATAATGCCAATATGGATCTGTAGCCATGAGCGCTCCACGCACACTGTACGACAAAATCTGGGACGACCATCTGGTCGACGCCCAAGACGACGGCACCTGTCTTCTCTATATCGACCGTCATCTCGTTCACGAGGTGACGTCGCCGCAGGCTTTCGAAGGTCTGCGCATGTCCGGCCGCAAGGTTCACGCGCCGCAAAAGACGCTGGCCGTCGTCGACCATAACGTGCCAACCTCGCCGGATCGCCACCTCGGCATCAAGAACGAGGAAAGCCGCATCCAGGTCGAACAGCTCGCCAAGAATGCCGCTGAATTCGGCGTGGAATACTACTCCGAAAACGACAAGCGTCAGGGCATCGTCCACATCATTGGCCCCGAGCAAGGCTTCACCTTGCCCGGCATGACCATCGTCTGCGGCGACAGCCACACCTCGACCCACGGCGCCTTCGGCTCGCTCGCCCATGGTATCGGCACCTCCGAGGTCGAGCATGTGCTCGCCACGCAGACGCTGATCCAGAAGAAGGCCAAGAACATGCTGGTGCAGGTCGACGGCCAGCTGCCGCCGGGCGTCACCGCCAAGGACATCATCCTCGCCATCATCGGTGAAATCGGCACCGCAGGCGGCACCGGCTACGTCATCGAATATGCCGGCGAAGCCATCCGCTCGCTGTCGATGGAAGGCCGCATGACCATCTGCAACATGTCGATCGAAGGCGGCGCTCGCGCCGGCCTGATCGCTCCGGACGAGGTCACCTTCGAATATATCAAGGGCAAGCCGCGCGCGCCGAAGGGCGAGGCGCTGGAGCAGGCAATCGCCTACTGGAAGACGCTGAAGTCGGATGAAGGCGCACATTACGACCGCATCGTCAAGCTTGATGCCGCCAACCTGCCGCCGATCGTGTCCTGGGGCTCCTCGCCGGAGGACGTCATCTCCATTCAGGGTATCGTTCCGAACCCGGATGAGATCCAGGATGAAACCAAGCGTGCTTCCAAGTGGCGTGCGCTCGACTATATGGGCCTGAAGCCGGGCACGCCGATGACCGAGATCAACATCGATCGCGTCTTCATCGGCTCCTGCACCAACGGCCGCATCGAAGACCTGCGCGCCGTTGCCAAGGTCGTCGAAGGCAAGACGGTGGCTTCGACCGTCGACGCCATGATCGTTCCGGGCTCCGGCCTCGTGAAGGAACAGGCGGAAGCCGAAGGCCTCGACAAGATCTTCAAGGCTGCCGGCTTCGATTGGCGCGAGCCTGGCTGTTCCATGTGCCTCGCCATGAACGACGACCGCCTGAAGCCGGGCGAGCGCTGTGCTTCAACCTCGAACCGCAACTTCGAAGGCCGCCAGGGCTTCAAGGGCCGCACGCATCTGGTTTCGCCGGCTATGGCCGCCGCCGCCGCGATCGCCGGCCACTTCGTCGATATCCGCGAGTGGAAATGATCTGCTTCGATTGATTGACTGCAAAAGGCGGCCTCAGAGCCGCCTTTTTTCTCTGCTGTGAAAATTCTCCCACCTGAGCCGTCTATCTCAGAATTCAGCGACAGCTCTCAGCCCTACCGCCTCAGGCCCGGCTTTTGCGACACCGCTCCCCTTATATATTCTGAAATTTCTATTTGAGATTGCAGCCGGAAGATGATTTTATGCCGCCCGTCTGACTCATTCCCCGCGAACCTCCCGATTTTTGATCCGAGAGGCCCATGTCGATTTCAGATAAGATCTACCGCCCTTTCGAAAGGTTGATCCGGCCGCTCGACATCCCCTACCGGCCACTGACTCCCTCGGGGCCACTGGCCGTTCTTCTTCACTTCATTCTCATGTTTCGCGGCATCCTGATCACGCTCGCCCTCTGCACCATGGCGATTGAAGTCATGAGCCTGACCATCGTTTGGGGCCTGTCCGTCATTGTTGATGGTGTCACGCAGCAGGGTGCTGCCGCTTTCCTGCACAATGACCGGATGCTGCTGATCTTCCTTGGGCTGATGCTTTTCCCCTGCATCCCGATTGGCTCTTTCCTCGTCAATACGTTGAACTCGCATACGCTTGGCATCGGCATGCCGGCCGCCATTCAATGGCAAGGCCACAGGGCGGTGGAGCGGCAGGATCTCGCATTCTTCCACGATCTCTATGCCGGCCAGGTCGCCTCGCGCCTGCAGCAGGTAGCCTCAGCCGTCCAGCAGCAGGTCGTTTCGGCCTTCCAGTCCATTCCGCGCTTTATCATGCAGATGGTCGGCTCCGTCATCCTTCTGGGCGCGCTCTCCTGGCAGCTTGCCCTTCCGTCCATCATCTGGATCACGCTCAACGTGCTTCTCGCCGTCAGGCTGGCACCTGTCTTCACTGAGCGCTCACGCCGCTCGGCCAAGCGTCGCAGCCTGATTTCCGGCGCCATCACCGATCTCTACGCCAATATGCAAATGGTCAAGCAATTCGCCGCGGAAGACAGCGAGGCCGGCGCCATCAGAGGCATAATCGGCAAGGCGATCGAAGCTCAGCAGAGCGAACAACGCATCTACCGTACCGCTGAGGTCATCGTCGTCGTTCTCAACATGATGCACTGGCTGGCTATCCTGTCGATCGGCTTTACCGGGCTCGTGGATGGCTTCGTCACGATCGGCGAATTCACCGCCGCCGTTTATGTTCTCAACCGCCTCTCCGGTCACACATTTACTTTCCTGCAGATGGGCCAGCAGATCTTCCAGGCGATCGGCACGATCAAGGACGCCATGCCAGTCATGACGACGCCGCCTACCATTACCGACGGGCCGGACGCGCGGGATCTTGTCGTCCCGAACGGCGAAATCCGCTTCGAGAATGTTCGTTTCGCCTACAAATCTGGCAAGCCCGTCATCAATGACCTTTCGCTGACGGTGCGGCCGGGCGAAAAGGTCGGCCTCGTCGGCCTCTCAGGCGCGGGTAAGACGACGCTCGCCAACCTGCTCCTGCGCTTCTACGAAATTAAGGACGGCGCGATCCTGATCGACGGGCAGGATATCCGCGCCATCACGCAGGCAAGTCTTCGCCGCGCGATCGGCGTCATCGCGCAAGATGTGGCGCTGCTGCATCGTTCGGTCGGTGACAATATCCGCTACGGACGGCCGGAGGCGACCAAGGACGAAATCGAGGAGGTCGCGAAAATGGCTAGCGCCGATGCCTTCATTGCCGATCTCGCAGACAGCGAAGGCCGCAAGGGCTATGACGCCTTCGTCGGCGACCGCGGCATTAAGCTTTCCGGCGGCCAGCGCCAACGCGTGGCCATCGCCCGCGCCCTGTTGAAAGACGCACCGATCCTGGTGCTGGATGAGGCAACCTCGGCGCTGGACAGCGAATCCGAAGCCGCCATCCAGGATAGGCTCAATTTGGTGATGGAGGGCAAGACGGTGATTGCCATCGCTCATCGCCTCTCCACCATTGCGAAGATGGACCGCATCGTTGTGCTCGATCACGGGCGCATCGTGGAAGAAGGCAGGCCCGAGGAACTGGCCGAACAGAATGGCCTGTTTGCCCGCCTGTGGAAACGCCAGACCGGCGGCTTCATTCCCGAAGACATCAACGAACTCCTGCCGACATCGTCTACGAGCTGATGTCAGAAGTCTGCAGGCAACTGCTGCCTCAAGCATGTCGCGCAAAAATACGAAGCGGTTTTACGATAACGACATGCGCAAAATCACGAGCCCCGAGCGCGGCGAGCGAATCTGAAAGATCGCCAAGCGCCTTAGCAGCCTTCTATCCCCTCGACGCGGCTGCGGGGCGCCCGGTGGGTGTTGATTTTTCGGTGGATGGGGCCTGCTGCGCCCGCTGGCTCAGCCAGACGCTGCCGAGCACGACGACAATGCCGAAGATCTGCATCGTGCTCAGCTGCTGGCCGAGCACGACCCACCCCAGGATCACCGCCGTTGTCGGACTGAGAAAGCCAAGCGGCGAGACCATCGAAGGCTCGAGCCGGGACAGACCCCGGAACCAAAGAATATAGGTGAGTGCTGCGCCGATCAGCCCGAGATAGGCGAAGCCGAGAATGTTGGCGCCGGTCAGATGCGGTAGTGGCGGCTCCAGCAGCAGCGCCACCGGTAGCAAAAGCACGCCGCCTGCAGTCAGCTGCCATGCCGTAAAGGTCAGCGGCGAGACATCAGGCCGCCAGCGGCGGCTGAGCACAGTGCCAGCTGCCATAGAGAAGGCACCGGCAATACCCGCAGCGATGCCGATCGGATCGAGCGTCGCATTCGGCGTCAGGATCAGCAGCGCGACACCGCCGATGCCGGCAATGGCGGCAACAATCGAAAGGCCGCGGATCGGCGATCCCAGCAGCAAGCGCGCCAGCACGATGACGATCAGCGGCTGGACTGCACCGACCGTCGCGGCCACACCACCGGGCAGGCGATAGGCCGAAATGAACAGCAGCCACCAGAAGACGGAGAAGTTCAGTGCGCCGAGGGCCAGCGTTTTCAACCACCAGATCCCGCGCGGCAGCCGCCGCACGATCACAAGCAGCAGCAGCCCGGCCGGCAGGGCGCGCAGCATAGCGACCGTGAGGGGATAGCCCGCCGGCAGCAGTTGCGTCGTTACCAGATAGGTGCTGCCCCAGATCGCCGGCGCGATGGCGGTCAGCAACAGGTCGAGATTGCGGTTCATGATCTTGGCCTCGAATTTATCTCGACCTCAAGATAACCTGAAATACCTTGACGTCAAGATAAATTCATGGCGAAGTTCCGGCATGGATCGCATCGACAAAATTCTCGCCCAGTGGCGCCGCGAACGACCGGATCTCGACACCACGGCCATGGGCCTGTTCGGGCGCTTGCGCAATCTCGCGCTCCATCTCTCGCGCGAGATTGAGAAGACCTTCGGCCGCTTCGGCCTGAACTCGGCAAATTTCGACATGCTGGCGACCCTGCGCCGCTCGGGCGAGCCTTATACTCTCTCCCCCAGCGACCTTATGGAGACGATGATGGTCTCGTCGGGCACGATGACCAATCGCATCGATCAGCTGGAGAGGGCCGGCCTCGTCGCTCGCAGCCAGAACCCGGATGATGGCCGCAGCTTCCTGATATCTCTGACGCCGAAAGGCTTCGAGCTTATCGATGCGGCGGTGACGGCGCATGTCGAAACACAGAAACGCCTGATCTCCACCCTTTCCGAAGGCGAACGCATGGCTCTTGACCGCCTGCTGCGCAATTATTTAGCCGACTTCGAATCTGATTGATCGCTCCGACGCGATCCGGCGCAGACGTCGCGAATGCAGCCCCTCAGCCAGCGGTGCGCCGGGTCCGCATCCATGCGCGGATGCCAGAGCAGCGAGATCGTCACATCGGATGTCGGCACCGGCAGCGCGAAACTATGCATGCCGACACGCAGATTGCCCGTATAGCGCTCCGGCACACTGACGATCAGGTCGGAGGTGCGCGCCAAGGCCAGCGTCGCCGAGAAGCTGCCGACAATCGTTGCGATCTGCCGCGCCAGCCCCAGTTTCTCCAGCGCCTCGTCGATCTGTCCCTTCTGCAGGCCACGCCGCGAAACGAGAATATGCCGGCCGGAGGCATAACACTCCGGGGTGATCTCCCCTTCGCTAAACGGATGCCCGCTTCGGACCACGCCGATGAAGCGATCATGAAACAGCGCCTGCGTCCTGAGCTCTGGGCCGGTATCGTCTCCCACGACGCCGGTCTCGAAATCGATCGTGCCGTCGCGCAGAGGCATGCTGTCCTTGTCCAGCTTCTGAGTGAAGTAGAGCCGAACGCCAGGCGCCTGCTCGGCAATGCGTGCGATCAGTTCGGCGCCGAAATTCTCCACGAAGCCTTCGCGGGTGCGCAACGTGAAGATTCGCGCAAGCTGCTTCAGATCGAGGCTTTCGGCGGGCCGCAAGGCCGCTTCCGCCTCCTGAACAAGATGACCGACACGCTCGCGTAGCTCCAGCGCCCGCGGCGTCGGCACCAGCCCTCGCCCGGCCCTGACCAACAATGGATCGCCCGTCGTCTCGCGCAGCCGCGCCAGCTGCCTACTCATGGCCGACGGGCTCAATCGCAATCGCCGGGCGGCGCGCGCGACGCTGCCCTCGGCAAGCAGGACATTGAGAGTGACGAGCAGGTTGAGATCAGGCGTGGACATGATGCGACCATAACATGGTTTTCTCAATGCATAGCGTCAAATGCACTGATCAAGTGCAAATGCTGCGTATTCCGCCATATCATGCCGAGAGCTACCTTTCTGCCGGAAGTTTTATTACGTCACTAGAAATGGAGCTCATGTTGCAGCCAACCATTGAAGATCCGGCCAAAGCCGGCCAGACAAAGTCCACATCCTCCATCCGCTGGGCCCTTACCAGCCTATCGCTCTCCATGCTGATGCCTTCGCTCGACACCAGCATTGCCAATGTCGGGTTGCCAACGCTCGCCCAGGCATTCGGCGCCTCCTTTCAGCAGGTGCAGTGGATCGTGCTTGCCTATCTGCTCGCCATCTCCACGCTGATCGTCAGCGTCGGACGGCTGGGTGACATTTTTGGCAGGCGGCGTCTGCTGCTGATCGGTATCAGCCTTTTCACCCTCGCCTCGCTCTTCTGCGGCATTGCGCCGACACTCTGGCTATTGCTCGCCGCCAGAGGTCTGCAAGGTCTCGGCGCCGCCATGATGATGGCGCTCACTGTCGCGATGGTCGGTGAAACCGTGCCGAAAGAGCGCACAGGCAGCGCCATGGGCCTGCTCGGCACAATGTCTGCGATCGGCACTACGCTCGGCCCGTCGCTCGGTGGCATCTTGATCGCCAGCTTTGGCTGGAAAACCATCTTCCTCGTCAACGTGCCGCTCGGGATCGTGAATTTCCTGCTCGCTGCGCGTTTCCTGCCAACTGAGCGGCAAAACAGCAAAAGAGCTCAGGGACGCCCGGACGGGATCGGCACTTTTCTGCTGGCCCTGACGCTGGCTGCCTATGCGCTGGCAATGACGATCGGGCATGGAAGCTTTGGCGCTTTGAATATCGGCCTGCTGTTGGCCGCAGCTTTAGGCATCGCCCTGTTTGCCTTCACCGAAACGAAGGTAAAGTCGCCGCTGCTGCGCCTTTCCATGTTCCGCGATCCTAAGCTCAGCACGGGTCTTGTCATGAGCACCCTCGTTTCCACCGTCATCATGACGACGCTGGTGGTCGGGCCTTTCTATCTCTCCCGCGCTCTCGGCTTCGATGCGGCCCAGGTCGGCGCCATCATGTCCGTCGGCCCGCTGGTGTCAGCGCTGACGGGAGTGCCGGCCGGTCGCATCGTCGATCGCTTCGGCGCCCACCGCATGACCATGACAGGTCTTGTGGGCATGATCATCGGCCTGGTCCTGATGGCAGCACTGCAAGGCAGATTCGGAGCCGCCGGCTATATCGGGCCACTGGTCATCATCACCTCCAGCTACGCGATGTTTCAGGCATCCAACAACACCGCGATCATGAAGGGCATAGGCTCCGAGCAACGCGGCGTCGTTTCAGGCATGCTGAGCCTGTCGCGAAACCTCGGGCTGATAACGGGCGCGTCTGTCATGGGCGCCATCTTCACACTAGGATCGGGAACGAGCGATATTATCACGGCACGCCCGGAGGCCATTGCAACAGGCATGCAGATCACCTTTGTCGTCGGCGCCCTGCTGATCGTCGCGACGCTGGCCATCGCCGTCACAGGCATGGCACGTTCAAGGCGTGGCGCCCTTGCGCAAGAGGTCTCGTGAGGATGAGCCGAGAGGATGGCGGAGGATAATCCCGCCATCCGGTCACACCGGTCCGTGGCCGCCGAATTGCGCCGAAACGAAATCGAGAAAGCTGCGGAGCTTCGGCGTGATGCGGCGATCCGGCGCATAGAGAACATGCAGCTGGCGCGTCGGCACGCTATACCCGGGCAAAAGCGGCACCAGTGCTCCGGTTTCCAGGCTCGACTGAATGAGTTCGGACGACTGCAGAACGATACCGAGCCCTGCCAGCGCGGCTTTCAGCAGCGCCTCACCATTGTCGATCATCAGCCGGCCAGAAATCGGAACGCTCACTTTCCCCTGTGGTCCTTCAAAATCCCAATGAGTCCTCAGCATTGTATGCGAGAAGATCAGGCACTCATGATTTCGGAGATCGTCCGGCGTGGAGGGGGTGCCGTGGGCGCGCAGATAGCTCGGCGCAGCACAGATCATTAGACGATAAGGCCCTAGACGGCGGGCGATCAATCCGCTGTCAGCAAGCTCACCGATGCGAAAGACCGCGTCATAGCCCTCATCGATCAGATCCACCATGCGGTTCGTCAGCGACAAATCGATCGAAACTTCCGGATGCGCATTCAGATATTTCGGAAGCACCGGAGCGAGCGCATGGATACCGAAGGTGACCGGGGCATTGACCCTCAGCTTGCCGCGCGGCACGGCCCGGGTTTCCGCCGCCAACGCCTCTGCTGCCTCGACTTCTGCCAGAATATTGCGCGAGCGCTCGTAAAACTGGCTGCCGACCTCCGTCAGGTGCTGACGGCGCGTGGTGCGGTGGAGAAGCCGAACACCAAGATGTTGTTCGAGAAATTGTACATGTTTGCCGACGAGCTGCGGCGACATGTTCAAGGCCTCTGCCGCGGCGCTGAATGAGCCGAGCTCGACTGCCTTGACGAAGATGCTCATGCCGGACAATCGATCCATTAGAAACGATCCGTTTCAAGTATTGATATATTTAGATCATTTATCCGAATATGGATATAATTTTATGTGTTTGTCAGTCACAACAAGGAGCTGACGAACATGAAAATCGCTGTCATTGGTACCGGAAATATGGGAGCGGGGCTGGCTCGTCTGCTGACCGCAGCAGGGTCTGACGTGGTCATTGGCCATCGCGATCCCGCAAAGGCAGCAGCCTTTGCCGCCGAACTGGGCGCTGGCATCGAAGCGGGCGGCGTTGCCGCCGCTATCAAGCTTGCCGATATCGTCATACTGGCGCTGCCCTATAGCGTTATCGCGGAAACGCTGAAGGAAGCCGGAAATCTCAAGGGCAAGGTGCTGATCGATATCAGCAATCCCGTCACCGCAGATTTCAGCGGCCTCGTCGTCGGGCACTCGAGTTCGGCCGCCGAAGAAATCCAGGCGCTTGCGCCCGAGGCGACGGTGGTGAAGGCTTTTAATACGATTTTCGCACCGCTGCTGCCCGTCGAGGGACGTAACAGCAAGGTGCTGCAGGTCTTCATTGCCGGAGACGACGAGAAGGCCAAGCGCGCCGTATCCAGCCTCGTTAAATCCATCGGCTTCGAGCCGGTCGACGCGGGTCCGCTCCGCAATGCCCGTTTCATCGAACCGATCGGCGAGATGAACATCCACTTCGGCTTCTTCCTCGGCAAAGGTCCGACGGTGGCACCGGCCTGGGTCCAGCTCTGACGGCACTCAGGACTCTAAAGCGCGTCGCGCGATCTTTCAGAGTCGTTTCCCGCGCTTTAGGTCTTTGATTTTGTGCATGTCGTTGTCGCAAAACCGCCGCGCACTTTTGCGCGACATGCTTTAGGATGAAAAAAGGGCTCGGAGCCTTCACTCCGAGCCCCTTTGCATAAGCGGATCGCAACCTGCGATCAGAAACTCGCCGTCAGCGGGTCCGGGCCGATGCGGCCACTGGCCGAATCGAGCTTGGCCATCTCGGCCAGATCTTCGCCGTCGAGCTTGAAATCGAAAACCTCGAAGTTCTCCTCGATGCGGTTCGGCGTCACCGATTTCGGGATGACGATCAGGCCGTTGTCGATATGCCAGCGGATGATGACCTGTGCTGGCGTGCGGCCATGTTTGGCGGCGACCTTGCCGATGGCGGCGTTGGTGAGAAGCTTGCCCTGGCCGAGCGGGCTCCAGGATTCTGTCTTGATGCCGAGCTTGTCGTGAACGGCACGCAGTTCCTTCTGCTGGAAGGTGGGATGCAGCTCGATCTGATTCAGCACGGGCGTCACGCCGGTCTCGCCGATGATACGTTCGAGATGCGCGGCGGCAAAATTGGAAACGCCGATCGAACGGGCGCGGCCTTCTTCCTTCAGGCGCACGAAAGCCTTCCAGGTGTCGAGATAGCGGTTGCGATGCGGCGAGGGCCAATGGATAAGGTAAAGGTCGATATAGTCGGTGCCGAGCCGTTTCAGGCTTTCGTCGAAGGCCTTCAGCGTGGAATCGAAGCCCTGCGCCTCGTTCCAGAGCTTGGTTGTGAGATAGATATCCTTGCGGGCGACGCCGGACTGGCGCATGCCTTCGCCGACGCCGTCCTCGTTGGCATAGATGGCTGCGGTATCGACATGGCGATAGCCGGCTTTCAAAGCCGTGCTGACGGCCATCGGCGCGACATTCTCCGGCGTCTGCCAGACGCCGAGGCCGACCTGCGGAATGGAATGGCCATCATTGAACGTGATTGTTGGTTGCGTGGTCACGATAAGTCTCCAAAGGATGATAAGTGGGTGGAGTGAAGGCGTGATTTAAATTCTGAAAGGAAAGGGCCGGCCTGGTCCGCACAAGCGACCGGTCGAAATCCCATATAGTGGAGAATATCGGGATGTTAACCCCGGGCGACCTTTCAGACAACCCGGACCGTCATACCTCTTCGCAATGATGGCAGGATGCGCTTCATGTCGCGCAGGCTGACCGCGATGCACCCGGCCGTCGGCTCGTATCCTGGCCTGATCAGGTGAAAGAAGATCGCCGAGCCGCGGTTGCGCCTGCGAGAGCTCACATTCCAGTCGAGCACCAGGCAGACGTCGTAGAGGCCGTCGCCTCGCCGCAATTCCTCATGGCTCGGCCCGAAAGGAGCCTTCACCAGCCTGTTGTAGTTGGGATCGCCGGGCTGGTCGCACCAGAGCATATCCTCCCGGATATGCCGCATCGGCAGCGCCGTCCGCAAAAAGCGGACCCGATCGCCGCGCGTGAAGCCGTGAAGCAACTTCATATCCGCAATTGGCGTCGCGCCGTCGCCCTCTCGCTTCAATATGCTGCGCCCGGATCTGCCGATCGCCGCCGGTACCGTCATGCTCCCCACCTGTACCAGCGCCCGCGTTTTCTTACCCGGCGCAGGACGCACGACGATTGTCGAAGCGGTCCGCCTGGCCCCCGCCCTTGTCTTTTGCATTTTCCTCACATGTTTTTGCTTTGCGCGTGATTTCATTTGAAATCATAGCAGTTTCAACCAAACGACCAAGCCTGAGCCACGTCGCGACTTGCTAAAAATGCAATTTGGCGTAGGACTTAAGTGGGATTAGAACGAGGACCCGAACGGCATGACCGCACGCACCATTCTCCTGGTGGACGATGATAACGACCTGCGTGAAATGTTGGTCGAGCAATTATCGCTTTACGAGGAATTCAACGTCCTGCAGGAGGCGACCGCCGGAAAAGGCGTGCAGACCGCGCGCACCGTGCCTGTCGATCTCCTCATCATGGATGTCGGCCTGCCCGATATGGATGGCCGCGAAGCCGTGAAGCTGCTGCGCAAGAACGGCTTCAAGCCGCCGATCATCATGCTGACGGGGCATGACACGGATTCCGACACTATCCTCGGCCTCGAAGCCGGCGCCAACGACTATGTGACGAAGCCCTTCCGCTTCGCTGTACTGCTTGCCCGCATCCGCGCACAATTGCGCCAGCACGAGCAGAGCGAGGATGCGACCTTCACGGTGGGACGCTACCTCTTCAAGCCAAGCCAGAAGCTGCTCACCACGGAAGACGGCCAGAAGATCCGCCTGACGGAAAAGGAAGCCGCCATCATCCGCTATCTCTATCGCGCCGACCAGAAGGTCGTCACCCGCGACATCCTTCTCGAAGAGGTCTGGGGCTATAATTCCGGCGTGACCACCCATACGCTCGAAACCCACGTCTATCGCCTTCGCCAGAAGATCGAGCGCGATCCCTCCAACGCCGAAATCCTTGTCACGGAAAACGGCGGCTACAAGATCATTCCATAGGCGATCGATGGCGCTGAACGACGATATCCGACTGCTGTCGCAACTGCCGCTGTTTCACGGCATGGGCGATGAGCCGCTGCGGCTGATCGCCTTCGGCGCCGACCGCCGCCATGTGAATGAGGGCCAGACGCTGTTCCGGGAAAAATCGCCGGCCGAATGCGCCTATGTCATCACGCGCGGCAGTTTCGAGCTCAGCACCATCGATGCCGACGGCCAGAAACAGGTGGAGGCGATTGTCCAGGCAGGCACCATGCTTTCGGAACTGGCGATGGTGACCTTGGTGGAACGGAAATACACGGCTGTTGCCGCCGAAGAGTCCGACGTGATCCGCATTACCCGCGCCCTCTTTCACCGCTTGATCGAGGAATATCCAGACGCAGGTCTGCTGATCCAGAACCGTATCCGCGAAAACTTCGCCGCCCTTGCCAGACAGGCAGCCGCAATGCTCGGCCGCTTTTCCTGAAGCAATTCCAGGAAGAGTGCGAAGCGGCTTTCCGTCCGGAATTGCGTAAATACAAAAGGATAGAGCGTTTTCGTGATTCAAAGAAAAGCGCAAACGCTCTAACAAGTTCAATTCCGCTTCAGAGATTGAAATGCGCTATGACCGGCACGTGGTCGGACGGACGGTCCCAGCCGCGCGCCGCTTTCAGGATCTCGATGCGCTGCAGATGTGGACCGAGATCGGAGGAAGACCAAATATGGTCGAGGCGGCGGCCGCGGTCGGCAGCCTCCCAATCCTTGGCGCGATAGCTCCACCACGTATAGAGCTTCTCGCTTTCCGGCACCTGCTGGCGCATCAGGTCGAGCCAGGCGCCGCGTTTCATCACCTCGAGCAACCCTTCGGTCTCTACAGGCGTATGGCTTACGATCTTCAGGAGCTGCTTGTGCGACCAAACGTCGTGCTCCAGCGGAGCGATATTGAGATCGCCGACGAGGATCGCGGAGGTGTTCTGCTCGGCATTGGCATGCAGCTTCTTCATCTCCTCGATGAAATCGAGCTTGTGACCGAATTTCGGATTGATGGCGCGATCCGGCTCGTCGCCGCCGGCCGGA
This sequence comes from Martinezella sp. CNPSo 3795, assembly GCF_057784475.1. Lineage (NCBI taxonomy): Bacteria > Pseudomonadati > Pseudomonadota > Alphaproteobacteria > Hyphomicrobiales > Rhizobiaceae > Martinezella > Martinezella sp. CNPSo 3795. The sequence goes on from NZ_JBXSOQ010000007.1 coordinate 26,085, forward strand.
ACATAGAAATTATGAAGGCGGATGCGCCGGCCGCCGCGCTCGAAGATGGCCGAGATATGCCTGCTGTCGCCGACATTGCAATAATCCTGGCGATGATCCTCGGTCAGCGGGAAACGCGAGGCGATGGCCACGCCGTGATAGCCCTTCTGGCCATGGATGATGATATGTTCATAGCCAAGCGCCCGGAGCGGCGCATGGGGGAAAAGCTCGTTCGGAACCTTGGTTTCCTGCAGGCAGAGAATATCGGGCCGGGCCTGCATGACGAACTGCTCGACGATCGGCATACGCAGCCGCACCGAATTGATATTCCAGGTCGCAATCGAAAATCCCATGCCCGAGCCTTTTCCTTGGAGCAATTCGAGGAAAAGTGCGCAGCGGTTTTCCGTCCGGAATTGCGTCAAAACAGACAGCCGGAGCGACTCGGCGATTCGATGAATCACCGGTCTCTCCGGTCAGCGTAAGGCTTTAGACCGGCTGTAGCGGAAAGAAAAGCGCCATTCGCCGCTTGCCTGCGGCGCAGGATGGAAGCGACGCTTAGCGCGTATAGTCGATGCGGAAAACGCTGTCGTCGAAGGCGACGTTGGTCTTCACATTGTTGATGATGACGTCGGTCGTCTTGCCCTGCGGATCGATAACGGTCCATTGGCGCAGGTCGTAACTCTTCGAATCGAAGATCATCGTGATCGTCGAATCGCCGAATACGGTGCGGTTGCCGAGCGTGATCTTGGTCAGATCCGGCTGCGAATCGACATTGCGCACCATGTCGGCCGAAAGGTCGATCTTGTTGGCGAGCAGCAGGCTGAGCGGCGTCTTCGATAGCTGATACATATTTCTTGTCTGCGTCTGGTCGTTGATGACCTGTACGTTATTGCCGTCGCAGATCACGCGCATGCGCGACGGCGGATCGTAGTTGAAACGCATCTTGCCGGGCCGCTGGATGAAGAATGCGCCGCTCATCTGATCGCCGCGCGGTCCGATCTGCAGGAAACCGCCCTTCATCGACTTGATGGACGAGAAATGATCGGCAATGGCCTGGGCGATACCGGGATTGAGGGTCGCTGCAGCTGCCTGCGTCTGTGCTTGAGCCTGCGCGAAAGCCGAAACCGGCAGAGCGCCTGCCGCGCCGACGGCGAGCACGGCGCCGAGTAGGTGCCGGCGGGTCAGGGACAGTCGGCTAGACGGCTGCGCATCAAATTTCGTCATCGAATTCTCCTTCATGCTTCGTCCATGGCGCGCAAAATCGGCGTCTTCATGGCGCAACGGCCCAGGGCCGGTAAGGGGCGGCAATCAAATTTCCCTGAACATAGACGGGATATGCGACACGGAAAGGCTGATTGCCTCAGCGATCGAGAATATCGGCTTCGGTCGGAACGAGGATTTCACGCTTGCCGGCGTGGTTGGCCGGGCCGATCACACCTTCCTGCTCCATGCGCTCGATCAGCGACGCCGCACGATTGTAGCCGATGCCGAGGCGGCGCTGGATGTAGGAGGTCGAGGCTTTGCCGTCGCGCAGTACGATCGCAACAGCCTGATCATAGGGATCTTCCGAATCGGAGAGATTGGACGTGCCGACCGGGCCGTGGCCGTCTTCATCCTCGTCATCATCGGCGGTGATGGCATCGAGATATTGCGGTGCGCCCTGCGTCTTCAGATAGGCGACGATATCCTCCACCTCGCCATCGGAGACGAAGGGGCCGTGAACGCGCTGGATGCGCCCGCCGCCGGCCATGTAGAGCATGTCGCCCATGCCGAGCAGCTGTTCCGCACCCTGCTCGCCGAGAATGGTGCGGCTGTCGATCTTCGACGTCACCTGGAAGGAGATGCGGGTCGGGAAGTTCGCCTTAATCGTGCCGGTGATGACGTCGACGGACGGACGCTGCGTTGCCATGATGACATGGATGCCGGCGGCACGCGCCATCTGCGCCAGACGCTGCACGGCGCCTTCGATATCCTTGCCGGCGACCATCATCAGATCGGCCATTTCGTCAATGATGACGACGATGTAGGGCATCGGCTTTAGGTCGAATTCTTCCGTCTCATAGATCGCCTCGCCGGTCTGGCGATCGAAGCCGGTCTGCACGGTCCGGCTGATCGCCTCACCCTTTGCGACGGCCTGCTCGACGCGCGTATTGAAGCCGTCGATGTTGCGCACGCCGATCTTCGACATCTTTTTGTAGCGCTCCTCCATCTCACGGACGGTCCATTTGAGCGCGACGACGGCCTTCTTCGGATCCGTGACGACGGGCGAGAGCAGATGCGGAATGCCGTCATAGACGGAGAGTTCGAGCATCTTCGGATCGATCATAATCAGGCGGCACTGCTCCGGCGTCATGCGATAGAGCAGCGACAGGATCATGGTGTTGATCGCAACGGATTTACCCGAGCCGGTGGTGCCGGCCACGAGCAGATGCGGCATCTTGGCGAGATCGGCAATCACGGGTTCGCCGCCGATCGTCTTGCCGAGCGACATGGCAAGCTTCGCCTTGGAGGTTTCGAAATCGCGGCTGGCGATGAGCTCGCGCAGATAGACCGTTTCGCGCGTCGAGTTCGGCAGCTCGATGCCGATGGCGTTGCGGCCGGGCACGACGGCGACGCGCGCGGCGATCGCGCTCATCGAACGGGCGATATCATCGGCAAGGCCGATGACGCGGGACGATTTGATGCCGGGCGCCGGCTCCAGCTCGTAGAGTGTGACGACCGGGCCGGGGCGGACGTGGATGATCTCGCCCTTGACGCCGAAATCCTCGAGCACGCCTTCGAGCATGCGGGCATTCTGCTCCAGCGCATCGGCCGAGAGCGTCGCATCGCGGGCGACGGCCTTCGGCTCGGCAAGCAGATGGACGGCGGGGAGCTGGAAGCCATAGGGACGGATGAAGGAGGTCTGCGCCTCGCGTTCCGCCCGCGCACCCGGTTTCGGACGCGGCGCGGCCGGAGTGACGCGATGGCCGGCAGCGGCTCCCTTTGGAGCAGCCGGGGCCAACGGCCACTCGTCATCCTCATCGTCAGGCAGGATATCGGCCGGGCGCCGCGGATCGCGATCATAGATCGAATCCTCGTCTTCATCCTCGTCATCGCCGAGACTGATCGACGGCGCGGAAACGACGCGGCGCGCCGGACCATCCATGGACGGCTCCAGACGGTCGCCCCGAGCCATGGGTGCCTTGGCGCGCACCGGCTCGTTCAGCGTACCGAATTCGTCGTCGTTGAAATCATAAGGCGCATCGAAGGCATGGTCGCGGCGCTTGCGCGGCCCCATGCCGAACAGCCGGCGCAGGCGAGCCTGCGTGTTGTACCAGGCATGCATGACCGCACCATAGGCCATGAAATTGGCGAGGAAACCGCCACGGTCGTCATCCTCGTCCTCATCGCCGACCCGGCGGGCACGGCTGCGGGTTTCCTCGTAATCGTCCTCATCACTTTCGTCTTCCACGAGGTTTTCGCCGATGACGCCCGAGGCGAAGAGCATGAGCCAAATGGCCGGAACGGCGAGGACCGAACCGATGATGATGGCGACGACACCGCTCGGATAGGTACCGATGAAGAGGGCTGGAAGACGCAGAAGAAGATCGCCGACGACACCGCCGATACCGTTCGGAATCGGCCAGGTGGGCGGCGCCGGGAAGCAGGCGATCGAGCCGGCCGCGACGATGCAGCCGCCGAACCAGGCGCCGAGGCGCGAGGGCACACGATGAAGCTTGCGGTTGGCAATCAGCGCGAAGGCCCAGGCGACGACGGGTAGCATCGCCAGGATCGAGGTGAGGCCGAGCGACTGCATCATGATATCGGCAAAAGCGGCGCCGGGAAAACCGAGCAGGTTGGTCGGCGCATTGGCAGTTGCGTAGGAATAGCTCGGGTCCATGACGTTCCAGGTCGCCAGCGCTGCAACCGCAAGCGCCAGCAGGAACAGTATCGCGAAACCTGTCAGGCCCTTGACCTGACGCCAAACCACGCTCGATAGCGATAAACGGTCGGGGCGACCGCTCAACGCCGCCGAATTGCTTCTGCCCATGATATCCAGCCCCGTTCCTGTCCAAAGCGCAAACGAATCGGTCCATGCCCACTCGCCGGCAGGTTAGCCATACCTAATCAGAGGAGGGTTAATGGCATGTTAACCATGCACGCCAACCTCATGAATCGCCTGTCGTCTGAAGAAAAATGGCTGTGCACGAACGAAAAGGGCCCGAACCGAGGTCCGGGCCAAGAGCGACCTATTTGCGATGAAATAGGACGCGACGGGATGTTGAGCGAAACCGGAGCCTTGCCCCGGTTTCGCAAGCTCCAATCAGGAATTGTGGTAGGCGGCTTCGCCGTGCGAGGCGAGGTCGAGGCCTTCGCGTTCGGCTTCCGGAGCGACGCGCAGGCCGATGATGACGTCGACGACCTTGTAGAGGATCGCCGAGCCGATGCCGCACCACAGGATTGTCGTGACGACGGCGGTCAGCTGGACAACGACCTGGCTGCTCATCGTGACGCCATCGGCATAGCCGACGCCGCCGAGCGAGGCGCTGGCGAAGATGCCGGTTGCGATGGCGCCGAAGATACCACCAATGCAGTGTACGCCGAAGACGTCAGCCGTATCGTCGTAGCCGAACTTGTTCTTCACGACCGAGACGAAGAAGTAGCAGAGCGGCGAGACGATCAGGCCCATGACGATCGCGCCCATCGGACCGGCGATGCCGGCTGCAGGCGTGATGGCGACGAGGCCGGCAACCATGCCCGAAGCGCCACCGAGCATGGAAGCCTTGCCGCGGGTGAAGGTTTCAACCAGCGACCAGGAGATGATGGCGGCGGCCGTTGCGACGAAGGTGTTGACGGTTGCGAGCATCGCGCCACCGGAAGCTTCGAGGTTGGAGCCGGCATTGAAGCCGAACCAGCCGACCCAGAGCATGGATGCGCCGACCATGGTGAGCGTCATGGAGTGCGGAGCCATCATGTCCTTGCCGAAGCCGACGCGCTTGCCGACGAGAATGGCGCCGACGATGCCTGCAATACCGGCATTGATGTGAACGACGGTGCCGCCGGCGAAGTCGAGTGCGCCCATCTTGAAGAGCATGCCGTTGGAATCCCAGACCATGTGAGCGATCGGGAAGTAGACGAAGGTCGCCCACAGCGCGCAGAAGAGCACGGCTGCGCCGAACTTGATGCGCTCGGCGAAGGCGCCGATGATGAGCGCCGGCGTAATGGCGGCAAAGGTCATCTGGAACAGCATGAAGATGAATTCAGGGATGACCACGCCCTTGGTGAAGGTCGATGCCGTCGTCGAGGTCGAGACGCCCGACAGGAACATCTTGGCCGTGCCGCCCCAATAAGGGCTCGAACCGCCGCCGAAGGCGAAGGAATAGCCGTAGAGAACCCAGAGGATCATCACGACCGCGCCGATCATCGTGCACTGCATCAGAACCGAGAGCATGTTCTTGGCGCGGACGAGACCGCCATAAAACAGCGCCAGACCCGGCACGAGCATGAAGAGCACGAGAATGGTGGAGATGAACATGAAGGCGGTGTCGCCCTTGTCCGGAACCGGTGCGGCGGCGGTCGCAGCGGCTGCAGCCGGAGCGGTCTCCTGCGCAAAGGCGATCGCCGGCGCAAGCAAGGCCGCAGAAAGCGCACCCACCCGTGTCAAGGCGGAGGAAAGCTTAGAAAATGACATGCAAATAACTCCCTGATCCGCCGTGTCTTACAGCGCTTCTGAATCGGTTTCGCCCGTACGGATGCGTACGGCGTGGTCAATGGAATAGACAAAGATCTTGCCGTCGCCGATCTGGCCGGTCTTGGCGGCCGACGCGATGGCCTCGACGGCCTTGTCAACGGTTTCGGATGCGACTGCGACCTCGATCTTCAGCTTCGGCAGGAAGCTGACTGCATATTCGGTGCCGCGATAAATCTCGGTATGCCCCTTCTGGCGCCCGTAACCCTTCACTTCGGTCACAGTCAGGCCCTGGATGCCGACAGCCGTGAGGGCCTCACGGACCTCATCGAGCTTGAACGGCTTGATAATGGCCATCACAATTTTCATCTGGTTTCCCATCCTTTGTTAGCCTCGGCACGGAGCCGACTCTCCTTGCCGCCGACGAGTGTTTCTGCAGCGACTGGCCATATACATTCAAAGGACGTGCCAGATTCGTGACACATTTATAACGTGTTGAAATAAAACAGTTTTATTGCACAGACCCAATAAAGCGGCATTTCTCATTGCGAGAGCCGCACAAATAAAGTGCAAATTTATAAATTTGCCACTTATTTAAGCATTTGCCTTTTTACGAATCAGCCCTTCCTGCGCCACCGACGCAATCAGGATACCGGATCGCGTAAACAGGCTGCCGCGGGTAAATCCGCGGGCGCCGGAGGCACTCGGGCTCTCCTGGCTGTAGAGCAGCCAGTCGTCGAGCTTGAAGGGACGATGGAACCACATGGCATGGTCGAGGCTCGCCACCTGGACGGTCGGATCCAGTACCGATGTGCCATGCGCATTCAGGGAAACATCGAGCAGCGTCATGTCGGAGAGATAGGCAAGCACGGCATTCTGATAGAGCCGGTTATCCGGCACCGGTCCCGTCACCCGAACCCAGATATTCTGCTTCTGGCTCGGCTGTGCGCGGGAAAAATAGCTCTCGATCGATACAGGCCTGATTTCGATCGCCCGTTTGCGCTCCCAGTAGCGGCGCACATTCTCCGGCGCGTGAGCAAGATAGCGCTGCTTCACCTGCTCCTCGTCCATTAGTTCCTCCGGCATCGGCACGTCGGGCATGTCGCCCTGATGATCGAAACCGGGCTCGTCGACTTGGAAGGACGCCGTCAGCGCAAAGATCGCCTTGCCATGCTGGATAGCCAGTACACGCCGCGTATTGAAGCTCGAACCGTCACGCAGGCGATCGACTTGATAGAGGATCGGCACCGAGGGATCGCCGGGCAGCATGAAATAGGCGTGCAGCGAATGCGCGAAGCGATCGCCATCCACTGTTCGCTGCGCCGCCATTAAGGCTTGGCCGATGACCTGCCCGCCGAAGACGCGCTGCCAGCCGACCTGCGGGCTATTGCCGCGAAACAGGTTCATCTCGATCGTTTCGAGATCCAATGTCGCCAGTACGGTTTCCATCGGGGTGAGCTTCTCGGTCTCTCGCGACATTTTGCTTGAACTCCCATGGTAGGAACCGTCAACAGGATGCTCTATATAGAGCAGGACGTGACAGTAAGACACAGGGAAGCGCTATGTTGGACATGCTGGTAGTGGGTGGCGGATATGTGGGTCTTGCCGCAGCGGTCGCAGTCAAGCAGGCAGCCCCCCACCTCGATGTCATGATCGTGGAAGCTGCCCCCGAATCCGCCTGGAAGAAGGATATGCGCGCATCGGCGATCATCGCCGCCGCCTCCAAGATGCTTGAAGTTCTGGGTGTCTGGAACGAGATCGCGCCGGAGGCCGAGCCGATCACCCGCATGATCGTCACCGATTCGCGCACAGGCGATCCCGTCCGCCCGGTCTTTCTCACCTTCGACGGCGAAGTGGCCGACGGCCAGCCCTTCGCCCATATGGTGCCGAACCTCACCATGGTCGGCGCGCTTCGCGGCGCCTGCGAGCGCTTGGGCATACCGATCAAGCATGGCCTCAGCGCCACCGGCTTCACAACCGAAGACAACAAGACCACCCTCACCCTATCGGATGGCAGCACGCTGGAAACGCGGCTTCTGGTCGCCTGCGATGGCGTGCGCTCGAAGCTGCGCGACATGGCCGGCATCAAGACGGTCAATTGGGATTACGGCCAGTCCGGCATCGTCGTTACCGTCGAACATGAGCGACCGCATGGCGGCTGTGCCGAGGAGCATTTTCTGCCCTCCGGCCCCTTCGCCATCCTGCCCTTGAAGAACAATCGCTCCTCGCTCGTCTGGACGGAGCGCACCCCCGACGCCGAACGACTTGTGGCTTCCGACGATCTCTTGTTCGAAGAGGAACTGGAGCGCCGCTTCGGCCATAAGCTCGGCACACTGCGCACGATCGGCGACCGCCGCGCCTTCCCGCTCGGCCTGACGCTGGCCCGCGCTTTCGTCGCGCCGCGCTTTGCGCTGGCCGGCGATGCCGCCCACGGCATTCACCCGATCTCCGGCCAGGGCCTCAATCTCGGCTTCAAGGATGTCGCGGCCCTTGCCGAAACCATCGTCGAGGCCGACCGCCTCGGCCTCGATATCGGCTCGATCAACACCCTCGAACGCTACCAGACCTGGCGCCGCTTCGACACCTTCCGCATGGGGGTGACGACCGACGTGCTGAACCGGCTGTTTTCCAACGACAACACGCCGCTGCGCATCGCCCGCGACTTCGGGCTGGGGATCGTCGACCGCCTGCCCAGCCTCAAATCCTTTTTCATCGGCCAGGCAGCGGGGACGACTGCAAGGGATAATCCGCGGCTGTTGGCTGGTGAGGCGATCTGAAGGATTTCTGGGAAAAGTGCGCGGCCGTTTTCCGTCCGGAATGCGCAAACAAGGCGATTACATACCTCAGACATCCACGCGAATTTTTGGTATGCATAAATCTCCCATTGATTGAGGAGCTTCGGAATGACCTTGCATACTCCATGCGAAGCTTTACGGTTAGGTAAGTGCCTTGAACTCCGATATGACGGATATTTCCGCGTGGTCGAAGTCCATGCTGTCGGCGTTACCGAGGACGGGCACAGCATCATGCGCGTGTGGCAAGTCCGAGGCGGCAGCAATAGCGGTGAACGTCAAGGCTGGAAGCTGATGCGGCTCGACGAAACATTCTCTACCCATGTGATTGACGAAAAATCCTCGGCGCCCCGTACCGGGTATAAACGCGGGGACAAAATCATGGCTTCCATACGATGCCAGATCTAATCTGCCACAGTCACATTCACCGCCAGAATGGATAGCCCAGTCTGATACGTGCATTCTTCACCCGATAAAAAAGCCCGCTCATTTTGCGGGCTTCCTGGTTTCCTGTTTTTCGCCTTTCAGTGGCGACGATCTGGTTATTTGCGTAGCCGCTTGTCAAAGTACTTCTGATCGTCGTCCGTCTCAAGTTCGCAGGCGGCTTCCTCCGAATTTTTGTCTTTGAGTTTTGTCGCCCAATTTTGCTTTCCTAAGGGTCGATTCCATCGTTACCTTCATAGACCAAATCGAAGCTGTTTTCGAGGATTTGTAACCAAAGTTTTCTCTTCGACTTAGGCCAATTTGTTCCAGAAGGCGGCAGACGATCGATTAGCCCTCTAATGATTGGATCAATATCAGGTGGCTCATATCCGCCTCCGTTCCCTATTCCTCTGCGTCTGCCTTCGACTTCTTGGACAGACGGAATTGGTGACGATGACGCCTCCACACCGGGTGAACTGTAAGGAGCTTCCGTGCGTGGTCTTACCAATCTATCTTTCCCGCTATCCGAAAAACCTGCGTATTGGGCCGATTTTTCGAAAGCTTGGCGTGCTCTGTCCGTTTGCTTACGCGGAACGCCCATTGTTTCCATTTCACGTTCCAGCGCCTTTGCTGGAGGAAGATTGCGCCCACGAAATCTGTCATAGATTTGCTGATACAAGGGGACACATAGGAATGCGTCCACTTTGGCCGACTGCTCCGTTTCCGCGGAGACTATGCGCTTTCCGATCTCACTTAATCGAAATGCGCTTCGTCCGTCTTTCTCTACTAAACCGAAAATCTTCGCGGCTCCGGTTTTCATCCGGAATGCCCCACTTAGAGTTTGGTTCATTTGAGCAGCCAACTCGTCTTGATCGCACGACCCGAAGCCACACCGTGCATATATCGCCCTGGCTACTTCGGTGGCACCTTCCAGCGAGATATATGGGAAATCTATGGCAGATCGCTCGCGTTTAGCACGATCTTCGGTCGCGTTTTCTTGCGCAGCTTCCGCCGCCGCTTGGAAATCAACTTTCTCGCCTGCCATACAGACACCTCGCGCCTTGTGAATGGGCGGTACAATACCGGAACATTACTCTTAGCACAAGATGATTGCATAACGAACGCGCAAACTGGGAAGGCGCGTATTGTGCGGCTTCGATTCGTTCGTTATACATATGCGTGCTGGTCCTGATTCCAGCCAACATGCACGGATGGATATGATGAAAAGACTTAAGTAGCCCCTCGCGCTCTGGCCATTGGCGTTAGAGGGGAGACTAAAAGGAAAAGCCGCCAATCCCGACTGCAACGGGACGGCGGCCTAGATGACCAAACACCGATAGGGGTGGTATACCCCGGCGATATTTGACGCTTCCAACTCTTAGAATCGCATGTATGCCACTTCCTTTCAAGGCCCTTCGCTTAGAAAGGAGGAGACGATATGGTTTGGGTTAATCCTTACCACCGTATCCGCTTCGGCAAGCTCGAATTTGTCTGCGGACATTTTCGTAGCCGTTAATTGGGCTTAGGCGGCTCAGGCCGCTCGCCTCTATCTTCAACAACTTGCCGGGAGGTTATTTGTCTCCCGGCTTTTTCTTTGGATAGTCACCCTTGCGCTGCAAGCAAAGGCCAAAAGAACCGACCTCAATCCTCGATACGTCTTGCCTCCGAAATCAGCATGATCGGAATGCCGTCGCGGATCGGATAGGCGAGACGCGCCTTTTCCGAGATCAGCTCGTTCTTTTCCCGGTCGTAGCTCAGCCGCCCCTTGGTCAGCGGGCAGACGAGAAGATCGAGCAGTTTTGGGTCGACCTTGCTGACGGTGACATCCATCTGAAACTCCTACTGCAGCAGGGAATCGGTGTCGCCGGAGCCGGCGAGCACGATTTTGACGATGGCGATGAAGGTTTCTGCCCGGGTCTTCAGGTCAGGCGCCTCGAGAAGGGCCTGTTTCTCAGCCGGATCGAAGGGCGCCATGATCGATAGCGAATTGACCAGCATCATGTTGTCGGCCCGCTCGACGCTTTCCCAATCTGCCTCCAGCCTGTTGGCCTCCAGATAGGCACGGAAAGCCGAAAGCAGTGCCGGGCGATCGACCGTGCCTTCCTCGTGATGGGATTTCAGGTCCGAGATGAAGGGGGTGATGCGGAATGTGCGATAGGGCTGGTGGGCAGTGATTTCATCCATCAGCCGGAAACGGCATATGCCCGTCAGCGCAGCGATATAACGCCCATCGCCGGTCTCCGAGAGGGAGGTGATGCGTCCGAGGCAGCCGACATGCGCCAGATTGGACGAATCCGGCGGCTCTCCCAGCGCCGGCTGGATCATGCCGATCAAACGATTTCCGGCGATGGCTGCATCGAACATGGCGAGATAGCGAGGCTCGAAGACATTGAGCGGCAGTTGCGCCCCGGGCAGCAGCAGCGCGCCGGATAAGGGAAAGACGACCACCGATTCGGGCAGATCGCCCGGCTTCAGATATCTCGCATTGCCGACTTGCATCTTTTCCATCCCGCTAGATCGACCCGACGCGCTGCGCGCCGCAGTGAGCCGCGCAGGAACGACACACATTCGCGGTCATCGCCCCTTTTTGCGCCGCGTCACCGACAATGTGAGCCCGTCTGCCGAAAACACAAGAGTATTTTCGATGAAAACGCCGATGGGAGCCGTTTGCCGGATACATAGGACGGCCGTCTAACAAGCGATCGCCCGGAAGGTTCCGCGTGATCGCCATGCTCGTAGGACAACTGACCCGTTACGAAAACAGAATAGAGGAAAGCTTGCGCCGCGCCGCGATCGTGGCGGGATCCTTGGCACCCCATACCTCGAAGAACTCCAGCAGCTGGCGGCGCGCGCCGTCATCGTCGTAGCTGCGATCCTTGCGCATGACGGTCAGAAGATGATCGGCCGCCTCTTCCCGCTTGCCTTCGACATTGCGGATCTTGGCGAGCTTGATGCGCTGCTCGTGATTGTCGGGATTGGATGCCAGTTCCCGTTCGATCGCCACAGGATCGCCGAGCTTGCGGGCTTCGTCGATCTGGTCGAGCTTCTTGACCACGGCCTGGATACCGGCATCGTTGGCGAGCGTCTCCGGCAGATCGGCCAGCGCCTCGCGGGCGCGCTGGCTCTGGCCGGCGGCGATCATGCATTCGGCCATGCCGGCGAGCGCCTTGGCATTTTCCGGGTCCGCCTGCAGCACCGCGCCAAAAAGCTCGGCCGCGCCATTGACGTCGCCGGCGGCAAGCAGGCCGCTTGCCTCTTCCAGAACGGCAGCAATCTCGGCTGCCGGATCGTCGCCGCCAGCGGGACCGCCGAGGCGATCGATGAACTGGCGAACCTGGCTTTCCGGCACCGCACCCATGAAGCCATCGGCCGGGCGGCCGTTAACGAAGGCGATCACGGCCGGGATCGACTGGATGCCGAGCTGGCCGGCGATCGAGGGATGATCGTCGATATTCATCTTGACCAGCTTGACGCGGCCCTTCGCCTCGGTGACGACCTTTTCGAGCACCGGCGTCAGCTGCTTGCACGGGCCGCACCAGGGCGCCCAGAAATCGACCAGCACCGGCTGGTTGCGCGATTCCTCGATAACGTCCTTGGCGAAGGTCGCTGTCGTCGTATCCTTGATCGGCGAAGCGCCGCCAGCGGCTGGCGTGGCGCCGAAGGATGCCGAGGCCGACATCTGCCCGCCGAAGGAAGCGTTATAGGGATTGTTCGAACCGCTCATGAGTGTCTCCCGCCTGCCGGCATCCTTGATTTTGTGAGAAGCATGATCTCCAGACGAGACGACGAGGTTCGCCTGCCAGCACGCTTCATGAAGTGGCCAAAGCGACCGGACAATCCGAAGAGAAGCCGACCGCTATAATCTTAGCGTTAAAATCGTACGTTAGCTCGTCACTTTCAAGACTAGCGGCGTATGACCCGTCGCCTCCATAAAGCGCAGGAGATCACCGCTGGCAATCGAGGTGGTCGCATCGTTCGACAGGGGATGGCAATTGACGATGTCATGCGCCATCAGCTCGGAATCGAGAACGAAGGTGACATTGTTGGCGATGTCGTTGATCGCGCCGAAGGCCGTGACGGAGCCCGGGATGACGCCAAGATATTCCATCAGCTTTTCCGGCTTGCCGAAGGACACCTTGCTGGCCGCACCGATCAGCGTGTGCACGGTCTTCAGGTCGACCGTCGCGTTTTCCTCGACGGTCAGCAGGAAGAAATTATCCTTCTTGTCCTTCACGAAGAGGTTTTTCGTATGGCCGCCCGGAATTTCGTCACGCAGCGATACCGATTCGGCGACGGTGAAGACCGGAGCATGATCCTTGGTCGTATGGCTGATACCGAGCCCATCCAGGAATCGGAAAAGATCGTCGCGGGTTTTCGGGCTGGTCTCTGTCATGACGTCTCGCAATCAAAAATGGTTCGCCCCTGATACGTCGCCCACAATTTCATTGCAATCTTCGAGACGACAAAGCCCGGCGTTTCCGGGCTTTCCAATGGTTGGCGAAAAGAAGATGCAATTTTTCTTCGCGAACTCGTCATTTCCCTGTTGCATTTGAAAAATGGTTAGGCCATATAGCGCCCGTCGCCGCAAGACGACGCCCAGCGGTCCAACACACTACCCCGGATCGCGACGGGAATGAGCGGGTGTAGCTCAGGGGTAGAGCACAACCTTGCCAAGGTTGGGGTCGAGGGTTCGAATCCCTTCGCCCGCTCCAGTTTTCCAAGATCTTTCTCGAAGAGAAGAAGTCACGGCTCAGGCCGAGGCTGGCATTTTGCCGAAAAGGCAAGTTTGCGTATTCCTGTTTCCTTCCCTTGCATCTATGCCTTGCCCGCGCGCCCAGGGTCTCAAATCAGTCTCATTTAACGTTCAGGTCTGAGCATCGGATGGGCTTATGGAACTTGGTATTGCACGCATGAAAAGAAAAACCTCCCTGCTGATGGCGATGCTTTTGCTTCTGCCCGTTCCCGCATTTGCCCATCCGCATATCTTCATCGATGCCAAATTCGAGGTCGTCTCGGCGCCCGATGGCTCGATCAGCGAGCTGCGCAATGTCTGGAGCTTCGACGAAGTGTTCACCTCTTCCGTCCTTATGGATTACGGCAAGAGCGGCGACCAAGCTTTGAGCGCAACCGAGCTCAAGGCGGTGGGAAAGACGGTTCGGGATTCGCTGGCGCAGTATGATTACTACACGAACGTCACCAGCAACGGCAAAACAGTGCCGATGGCCAAGCCGGATGCGATCCAGGCGGACTACAAGGATGGTTCGCTGACGCTGACCTTTTCGCTGAAGCCGGAGCAGAAGACCTTTCTCAAGGGAACCACCATCTTCGGGATCTACGACAAGACGCTCTATACGGCGGTCGATTTCGCCACCGACAACGATTTGAGCACATCGGGACCGGCCTTCGGCCGCTGCAAGCGCAAGGTCATCAGACCCAACCCCAAGGAAGTCATGGCGGAAAACCAGGCCGCGCTGACAAGCATGTTCTTCAGCGATCCCAAGGGCACGGACTACTCGCTGCTGGTGGCGACGCGGCTCGAAGTCCAGTGCTGATCCTGCCAAGGACACCTTCCCTCACTCGAAAGGCGGACCGTCGTCTTCGGCAGGCCTCTTGCCGCTTGCAGCAGGCGATATATAGCGGCGGGCGATGATCCAGCAGGCGAGCGCCCAGCTCGCACCGGCACACCAGCCGCCGAGGACGTCGGTCGGGTAATGCACGCCGAGATAGATCCGGCTCGCGCCGATCATCAACGTCAGCAGAATACCGGCCGCGACGATGAAGACCCGGGTCGAGCGATAGGTTCGCGTGCCTGAGATCAGCGCGGCAAGGGTCAGATAGGTCACGGCGGACACCATCGCATGGCCGCTCGGAAAGCTTAGATCGTGAACCTCGACCAAATGCGGTACGATATCCGGCCGCGGCCGCGCGACACCAACCTTCAAGGCTGCGCTCAGCGCCCATCCGCCCAGCACAGAAACGAGGATAAAGATGGCGATGGCGCGCTGCCGGTCGAGCAACAGATAGATCGTCACCAGCGCCGTCATCAGCGCAAGCACAGTCGTTCCGCCGAGGCTTGTTATGTCCTTGACCGCATGGGTCAGCCAACCCGGACCGATCGGCACAGAGAGATCGCCGGGCTGACGAAGCGCCAGCAGGATCGCCTCGTCGAATCCCTTCGTGCTGCCTTCGAGCACCTCTCCTGTGAGATAGATGAAAAGAAGAATTCCGCCCGAAAGTGCGGCGAACATTACAAGCAGCAAGGGCTCATAGCGGTTCAACCATCCAGGAATACCCGATGTGCCTAACGGCCGATCCTTCATACGCTAAAACCCGCCTTGCCTGCTCTCATATCGTTTCGTCCACGAACAAAGCCCGGACAAACCCTATCTAGGAATAAAATGCGCGGGTTCCAATCAATCAAAGCCGCGATGCTATGTTCGGTGCCGCAGGCGCTTCAGGTTCGTGAAATAAACTGTCTCTATCTTGACGCGAATTTGCTGCAGCCGGCGCAGGGAGGATGTGGTCGGCGTCGTTTCCTGCTCAAGGATCACGATAAAGGATACCGTCAATGAACCAGACCAGCATCGCCTCCACGAGCCGTGCAAAAGGCAATTCGGCAACAGGTTAGACGACGTGTTTGCTTTCGAACTTTCCGCTATTTTCCAGGCCGCGAGCTGTGCTAGTAGTGCTGCAGGGGCGATCAGGCATCAGGTGTTTTCAGAGTGTTAAATGTTGGGACATCTTTCTCCGCCCGGCTGTCTGCGCTGGCCGGAACGGGGCTGCTGGCAGCGTCTATTGTCGGCATGTTTCCCGCCTCATCCAGGGCGGACGATGCAGCCAAATCCTCATCCGATACCTGGGTCGTGACGCTTGGCGCGACCGTGGAATATGGCCCGAGCTATGAGGGATCGAAGCATTATACCTTCGGTGCCCTGCCGTCCTTCGATATTCACCGTTTGGGTGAGGCGCAGGAATACAGTGCCCCGGACGACAATTTCGATTACCAGCTCTTCGATCTCGGAGGCCTCGAAATCGGCCCTGTGGTCGGCTTGAGAGACGATCGCTTCGATCTCAATGATTTGCATCTGCAAAGCCAGCGCAAGGTGCGCTGGAATTTCGATGCGGGCGGCTTCGCCCAATATTGGCTCATGGATAATCGGCTCCGCTTCCGCACGGAGATCCGCCAGTCGCTTTGGGGCGGCGATGGACTGGTCGGCGATTTCGCCCTCGATTGGTTCCAGCCGCTCGGAGACAAATGGCTATTGTCCGCCGGCCCTCGCCTGTCGATGGCAAATTCGGTCTATATGCGCACCAACTTCGGCATCTCGGAAAGTGAAGCCGCGAGGCATGGCCATATCAATGCCTTCGATGCCGGTGCCGGCGTGAAATCGGTCGGCTTCACCGTGGCTGCGACCTATACGATCTCGCCGGAATGGAGCGTACAGGTTTACGGAAAATATAACCGTCTGGTGGGCGATGCGGCCGACAGCCCGATCACCTCGCGCTTCGGCTCACCCGACCAGAACATCATCGGCTTTACGCTCAATAGAACCTTCAACGTCAAGTTTTGAAGCGCTGCGCGCTTCATTCTCGGCGATATAATTGCGCGTCAGCGGAATGATGTCATTTCGCTTGGCAATCTGGATCTGGAAGACGACGAGATCCTCGTAGCGGAAGGCGGCCTCCGCCGTCGAAAGATAATATTCCCACATGCGGCAGAAGCGCTCGTCGTAGAGCTTGGCGGCGTCGTCCCAACGTGCCATGAAACGCTCCCGCCACGCCTCCAGCGTCTTGGCATAATGCAGCCGCAACACCTCGACATCGGTGACGGCAAGCCCCGCCGCCTCGATCTCCGGCACGATCTCCGACAGAGCCGGAATATAACCGCCTGGAAAGATGTATTTGTCGAGCCACGGCGTCGTGAAGCCCGGGGTTGCCGAACAGCCGATAGTGTGCAGCACCATGATGCCGTCATCCTCCAGCAGCTCAGCACACTTACGGAAGAAGGTGCGATAGGACGCAAGCCCGACATGCTCGAACATGCCGACGGAAACGATCCTGTCGAAGCGGCCGGTCAGGCTGCGATAGTCCCTCAGCGCAAATTGCACCTCAGCCGGCGTTCCCCTGGCCCTGTCGGCAACCCGCTTGGAGGCATAGTCGTGCTGCTCCTCTGAGAGGGTCACGCCAAGCACGTAACCGCCCGGCGCATGTTCGGCCATATGCAGCGCGAGGCCGCCCCAGCCGCAGCCGATATCGAGGATGCTGTTGTTCGGCTCGATCAAAAGCTTGGCGGCGAGATGCCGCTTCTTGGCGATCTGCGCGTCATCAAGCGATTGGTCGGCATGCTCGAAATAGGCGCAGGAATATTGCCGGTCCTGATCGAGGAAGAGCTCGTAGAGCCGGCCGTCGAGATCGTAATGATGGGCGACATTGGCTTTCGAGCGCCCGGGCAGGTTACGATGGCGGAAGATCCTGAGCTTGGTCCGGATATGATCGATGATGCGGGCAATAAGAGGGTGGGTGCTGTTCTGCCCCTCACGCAGCATCATCGCCACGAAATCGTAAAGCGTGCCGCATTCGACGATAAAGCGACCATCCATATAGAGTTCGCCCAGCCGCTTATCGGCGTCGATGAGGAGCGCCCATTCAGCACGGTCATCGGTGAAACGGACATGGACCGGCGCGCCCGTGCCGTCGCCGAAGGTCAGCACTCGGCCGCTTGCCGTGGTCACGGTCAGCGCGCCCCGCGTGACAATGGAGGAAAGTCCGCGTTTCAGGCACCAGTCGACAAGGCTGGAGAAAATGGCGGGGGTTTTGCCCTTGGGGCGGTTGTCAGCTTGCATGTTGGACATCACCTATCCTTGCCGGTCCCCGTACGCAGTTCCTCCTGCTTCGGCTCCAATTCCTCATGATGCTCCTCCGTCTCGACACCGGCGCCTGCAATCAGCCAGACGCCCGTCAGGATCAAGCCGCTGCCGACCATCTGCAGGGCGACCACCCGCTCGCCGAAGACGAACCAGCCGGTCGCGACGATCAGCACATAGCTGATGCCCGTCAGCGGAAAGGCGCGGCTGAGATCGAGCTCGGCCAGCACACTCATCCAGATGAAGAAACCGACGATCTCGATGGCGATAGCCACCAGTATCCATGGAGAGGAGAGAGCCTGCCAGAGCCATGCCTGCATACCTTCATCGTGCAATTGCCCGGCGCCGAGCTTGATGAGGACTTGGTACAGGGTGCTCAACACCGGCACGGCAAGCCAGAAAAACCGCATATTGGGCATTACGCATCCGCCTCGTCTGTCGAGAACAGCGGCGATACCAGTCGCAGCACACTCTGAAGCAAGGGATTGCGATGGTGAAAATACATCGCATTGGCGGTCAGCCTGCTGCCGAGGCGCACCTTGTTTGCATAGTGAGCCTGCCCGCTCTGATAACGGCCCAGGCCGTTCTCCAGGCAGTAACGCAGATTGGTAAACCAGCTGATGAAATAGAGATTATAGGGCCGGCCCTTTTCCCCATCCATGCAGAAGAACTTGTCGATAGCCACGCGCTCGTTATGCACGATCAGATTGGCGGCAAGCAGCTTCTCCTCGACGAAATAGAAGGCGCAGAAAGAGCGGCCGGGCATATGGGCGAGAATGCCCTGGAAATAGGCAGGAGTCAGCTCCTCGAACTGCCATTCGCTGCGATTGCGCGTATCATGATAGAGCGCCATCACCTGAGGCAGGAACTCGCCGAAATCCGTCCGCATCTCCACCCTGACCTGGTCGAAGGATTTCATCTTGCGGCGCATATCCTTGCGGGTGCCAGCCGAAAGCCTGGCGAGATATTCGTCGATCGTCTTGAAATCGATGTCGAGCCACGCCGTCGGAAGAGCGCCGATCGAGGCATAGCCGCGCGCGGCAAACAGATCGCCGAACTCGGCCGAAGCCTGCTCCGGGATATCCTTGAGACCAATCAGCGCACACCGCTCCGTCACGGCAACCTGCTCGAAGAAGGACAACATCTCCGTCAGCAGGACGCGACGACGCTCCTGCGGGATGTCGGGATGAAAGCCGATCGCACCGGTTTCGGTGCAGGGCGATCCCAAACATGCAAGGCGCAGCTTCAGAAAACCTGGAAAATATCGCTGCACCCTGCGCACGGACCGGCGCAGGAATCCCTCATCCAGCGTCGTATCGAGAGCGTAGAGGCAGAGAAAGGCCGGCATGGCGACGCTCACGCGCCCACCCTCCGTAACGGTGATATAGCGCCATTCGAATCCTTCGAGGCCGGCTTCCTCGATCGCCAGCAGGCAATCATAATCCTCGACGTCATTCGGGAAGCATGCATTCCATGCGTCGCGGCCGATGGCGCGGATGCTGAAGTGAACTTCGGCCACCGGGTCACCCATCGACTGCGGCACGATTTTAAGCAGCGGCTGCGACATGACGCGCCTCGAAGAAGTCGGCCGTGAAATCGGCCACCTGCCGATGCTGCCGGTCGACATGGATCATATGATAGCTGTCCGTGATCCATTTCAGCTCATGCGGAGCACCGATATGCTCGGAAATATAGCGGGCATGCTTCGGGCTGGCGAGATCGTCATCCTCGGCATGCAGGATCAGCGTCGGCGTCTGCATCTGCGGCAGCAGGCTGCGAAGCGTCTTACCCAGCCGATGCATCTCGACCAGGCCCTTGCCGGGGAATTTTTCCAGAACCCCTTCGCTCGCCATGCCTTCGATCAGCCGGCGCATGCGCTCGTCCTTGATCCCGAGCGAGGTGGTCTCGCTGAAGCTCAGCCGGTCGAGGAACGGAACGCGCGACAGCCAGCCGATCTGCGAGGCCAGCAGCGGATAGTAGAAGGGAACGTCCCAGCCGTCATAACTGAAGCAAGGCGAATAGATCGCCACCGCACTGATGGTCTTCTTCTGCTGTTCGGCAGCCAGCATAGCGAGCTTGCCACCGACGCAGATGCCGGCGGCAAAGACCTCCTGCGTTCTGGATGCCAGCAGCTCCGACGCTTCGACGACCGAGGCGAGCCAGTCTTCCCAGCGGGTCTGGCGCAACGTCTTCGCATCGACGCCGTGGCCCGCCAGCAGCGGTGCATAGACGCTGTAGCCCCTGCGGTTGAGATGCCGAGCCACCAGTTTCATTTCGGCAGGCGCACCCGTCAGTCCGTGGACCAGAAGGACGCCCTTGCCATTTGAGCCCTCCATGAAGAAGCTCAATTCATCAGCTTTCATGAGGTAGCTCCGACTGCCGGTTTTCCTTGGCCATGAAGCCAAGCGCATGGCAGGTGCTGATGACATGCGTCCCGTTCTTTTCCTGCTCTTCCTTGATTTGCTCGTGCAGCGCCTGCAGCTTCGTCCAGTGGGTGCGGGGACGATAATGGTGCTCGGCATGATAGCCATTGCCGAACCAGAGCCAGTTGTAGAAAGGCTTGTGACTCGAAACGCCCCAGGCGATCGGCTCGTCCGGATCGCCGTTCAGATGCTCGTAATAGCCGTTCAGCGACGACAGGCAATTGCCGATATAGTAGAACGGCACGAAGAACAGCACCGCCTTCCAATCGTAGATCAGCGCGACCGCGGCAAGCCCCAAGAAGAAATAGAGCTCGAAACGCCCCCAAGCCGCATCGAAGGGGCGGTTGCGGGCAATCGCTTTGTGGATGTCGCCAAGGCTGTCCCGGAAGAAGCTCAGGAGCGTATAGGACCAGACGTTTTCCGGTTGGCCGTCGCGGCCATAGCGATAGATCGAGAGCATGTCGATCGTCTCGCCCTTTTCATTCGGACGGTCGCTATTGCCCGAATGATGGCGCATATGCACCCAATGATAATAGGTCTGCGAAAAGCCGATCGCGACCGACTCCAGGAGACTGAAGCCGTAGTTCATCCAGCGCGGCTTGAAATAGGGCGTGTGGATGAAATTGTGCGATATGCTGTTGATGTTCCAGGAGATCGAAACGGCATAAAGGCAGCCGAGAATGGCCGAGAGCCAAAGTGGCCGGCTTTCGAAGCCGACGATCAGATAGACGTCGAAGGCGAGATGGGCGACGGCGGCAAGCACCGGTGCCAGATCCCATCGGGTGTGCGCAAAGATTTTCATAGTCCTGTGACTCCCACGCAAACCACACCGGCGGTGACGAGAAATACGCCCGTCGCGTGGCGCAGGTTGATGTTTTCCTTGAAGATGACGGCGCCGGCGAGCACGATGACGACATAGCTCATCGCCATCAGCGGAAAGGCGATGGTCAGTGGCACGTGCTCCAGAACGGCCGTCCAGGCGAAAAGCTCCACGGCCCAGAGCAGAATGCCGAGCCAGGTGACCGGTTTTGCCAGTGCCTTAAAGGGGGCGTTCTCACTGGCGGATTGCTTGAAGCAGACTTCGCGGGCGGTTTCCGCGACCACGCAGAACAAGATGAGCCCAAGCATGGGAAGTGTCAGGCTGCCAGTCATTGCATATACTCCGCCAGCACCTCCAGCAGGGCATGATTGGCCGCGCTGTTGATGTTTCTCATCGTTTCAGCACCCTGCCGCATACGCGGCTGATCGATGAAGATCTCCGCGCGCTTCATGAACTGTGTCCGAAGGCTGCCAGCATAACTCGGGGTCGAATAATCCCCGATGACATCGGCGCCGATGATGCGGTGACGGCTGCCGATTTCGCTGATGAGGGAGAGGAGATAGGGCAATCGCATGCGGCCCTGATCCCAATTGGTAACGGCATCGTCGGCGGCCAGCACGTCCTTATCGATCGTCACATAGACCGCCTCGGTGCGAATGCGGCTGAGCATATGGTCGATGAAATTTTCCTCGCCGATTTCGACGATCGATTTCCAGTGCAGCGCACCTCTTTCCTGCCGGTAGCTGGCACCGGTACCGTAGTCGGCAAGTACGCGGCTCGGCGGATGTTCGTAAGGATAGAGTTCCAGCTTGCCGTCAGCAAGCCAGTGCAAATTGGCGCCCTTGCGCTCGGGACTGCGAAGATCATGGCTGCAGACGCCGATCGTGATGACCTTCTGGATGCAGGGATTGGCAAGGGCGCGATTGACCCAGGAGCCGCAATGCATGCCGCCGTCGAATTTCACCCAATCCGGATGATTGTCGAAATGGATCAGTGTGGCCGCACCGGATTGTCGCTCGAGTGCGCCATCGAGCAGCAAGGCCGTGACATGGTGGAAATCGCCGGAGCCCATGAAGCACAATTGCGGGTCCTTGCCGGTCGTTGGCCTGTTCTTGACGATCTCGCGACTGAGATCATCAAGGGCGCTCTGTTTGCTCCACAGCCGAACCTGTTGCCCCGCATTCTTGCCGAAATACTGGTGCGCGCCGGCAAATTTGCAGGCGCGCACAAAGTCAGGCTGCAACTCCAAAGCATCATCGAGATGAAGAAGCAGCAGCTGCACCGTCTTATCTCCGGGCAGCACGCGTCAGAAGCTGATCGAGCAGGGCAAGCGCCAGATCGATCTCTTCGCGGGTGATCAGCAGGTTCGGAGCGAAGGTGATGACGTTCTTGTGGTAGCCGCCGACATCGAGCACGAGGCCGTAGGTCCTGCCGCCGACCTGAAGGTCGCCCTTCATGCCTTCGTCGCACATCCAGTCCATCGTCGCCTTGTCCGGCGTGTAGCTGTCGTCCTTGCAGATTTCCATGCGCAGGGCGAGGCCGAGACCGTCGACTTCGCCGACGATGGCATGGCGCTTCTGCAGCTGCTTCAGCCCGTCGAGGAAATGCGCGCCCTTTTCCATGATCGCAGCGCCGAAATCCTGCTCTTCCAGCATCTTCATCGTTTCGAGCGCGACGGCGGTGCCCATCGGATTGCTGGCGAAGGTCGAATGCGTGGAGCCGGGCGGGAAGATCGTCGGGTTGATCAGCTCTTCGCGAGCCCAGACGCCGGAAAGCGGATTGAGGCCGTTGGTGATCGCCTTGCCGAAGATCAGCGCATCCGGCGAAACGCCGAAGTGCTCGATCGACCAGAGCTTGCCGGTGCGGTAGACGCCCATCTGGATTTCGTCGACGACGAGCAGGATGCCGTGATCGTCGAGCACCTTCTTCAGTTCGACGAAGAAGTTCATCGGCGGAATGACGTAGCCGCCCGTGCCTTGGATCGGCTCGATATAGAAGGCCGCATATTCGGACTTGCCGGCCTTCGGGTCCCAGACGCCGTTATATTCGCTTTCGAACAGGCGGGCGAATTTCTGGACGCAGTAATGCCCGTACTCTTCCTTCGACATACCCTTCGGACCGCGGAAGTAATAGGGGAATTCAACGAACTGGGCACGATCGCCGAAATGGCCGTAGCGGCGGCGATAGCGGTAGCTCGAGGTGATTGCCGAGGCGCCGAGCGTGCGGCCGTGATAGCCGCCCTCGAAGGCGAACATCAGGCTCTTGCCGCCCGTATAGTTGCGCACGAGCTTCAGGGAATCCTCGACGGCCTGGGAGCCGCCGACGTTGAAGTGCACGCGGCCCTTATGGCCGAATTTACGCTCGGCATCCTGGGCGATCAGTGCGGCAAGCTCTACCTTCTCGCGATGCAGATATTGCGACGCGACCTGCGGGAGACGGTCGAGCTGGCGATGGGCGGCTTCGTTCAGGCGCTCGTTGCGATAGCCGAAATTGACGGCGGAGTACCACATCTGCAGATCGAGGAACGGTGTGCCGGTCCGATCGTAGACATAGGAGCCTTCGCATTCCTCGAAGAATTTGGGCTTATCCGTGTAGTGAACCGTATCGCCATGGGAGCAATAGAGCTCCTCAAGAGCGCGCAATTCCTCTTCGGAGCGGACGGACTCGGTCTCGCCGCTGAAGGCTTCGGCTACATTCGTTTTCATTCAATGCCTCTTGGTCTGGTTCACGCCGTCTTGACTTGCGGCAGTGCACGGGAGCGTCGCTCGACGCTCGGGAGAACGGCTTCCATCTTTGGAAGCAGATCGGAGAAGTCTTCGAAGCCGACATAGGGAATGCCGTTTTCCTCGCAGTAATCGACAAGCTTGGCCTTGGCGAAAACGAGGTCGACCTTGTCGGAAACACAAAAGTCGCTACGCCCGTCGCCGATATAGACGTGCAGGTCGCTGCTATCGACGACGCGGCATTTGCAGACACCGGCACCGGATACGCAGCCCGTCGCCGTAAACGGCGGAAACAGCGAATAGGATTCGCGGCCCTGCGAAACGCTGCAGGTCAGCACATTGGCGACGATCGGCAGACCCTCGATGCCGTGACGCGCCAGGATGCGCCGGATGAAATAGTCCACACCATCGCTGACGATCGTGACAGGCAATTCGTCGCGGCGGCAAAAGGACAGGAAACTCTCGAAGCCCGAATCGATCGACAGCGTGTCGAGAAACCGGTCGAGCTCGCCCCGGCTTGCCTGGATGAGAGCGATCTGCCGGCGCATGCATTCACCGGAGCCGATCAGCCCCTGCTTCCACAGCTGCTCGATATCTTCCCACTCGGGGCCGGCGAAACGGGACAACACCATATCCGTCGCGTCTTCGATGGATATGGTTCCATCAAAATCGCAAAACACCTGCATGAAATACCCCTTCGCCTAATCCTAAGTTGCGTCTAACAACCTCAGATGAGCCGGGCATGAGCGGAAAATGATGCGAAAATGAAAAACGACGAGGCGTTGTACTTTTAACTCAAGGGCAATCTCAGATCGACCTGAAGACCGTTACCCAAACGTGAGGTAGAAAGATCGACCGTTGCCGAGAGACGGTCCGCCGTATCCGCAACGATAGCGAGACCGAGGCCGGCCCCTTCCGTGTGAAGCGTGTTGAGGCGATAGAAGCGCTGGAATACCGCTTCCCTCTCATGCGGCGGGATGCCGGGACCGCTGTCGCTGATGGAAATGCAGCCAAAACCGTCCTCCGAAGCGATCGAAACTTTGATCTCCCCTCCAACGGGCGTGTATTTGATGGCATTGTCGAGCAGATTGGTGACCAGCATGCGTAGCAGCGACTCGTCCGTCCTGACCTGGATCGGCTCGTCCCCTTCGAGCACGACCTCGAGCTCGCGGCTGGTGATGATGTTGCCGAATTCGGCAATGAGCGACGCCATCCAGTGATAGAGCGGCACCGATGTCAGATTGAGGGGATGGTGGCTGACCCTGGCGAGCCGCAGCAGCTGCTCGATCAGATGGATGGTACGGTTGTTGCTGGCCACGAGATCGGAAATGATCGCCTGCCGCTCGTGATCGCTGTCGCTGTGTTCGAGCATCCGCAAAAGCAGCTTTACGCTCGCCTGGGGTGTGCGCAACTGATGCGCGGCAAGGTCGGAGAAGCGCCGCTCCAGTGTCAGCGACTGGCCGAGCTTTTCCAGCAGCTGATTGATCGACCGGCCAAGCGGGAGCAGATCGCGCGGCAGCTCTTCAACGGGGATAGCCGATAGATCATCGGGCGATCGCGTGCGGATCTGCCGCACCAGCCCGTGGATGGTGCGCAGACCACTATTGATGCCGAGCCAGATGAGAAAGCCGATGACCGGCACCAGCATCAGCAGCGGAAAGAACAGATTGAGGAGAATGTTGGAAACGAGCGTTTCGCGAAGCGCGATCTTTTCGCCGAGCTCGATCACGATGGTCGTGTTCGGGATCGGCAGGGAATAGACGCGCCACTCGTCTCCGCCATAGGTCAGCGTGGTGAAGCCGACCTTCTGCTGCGGTACATCGGAGAGAAAGGCCGTGCTGCTGTAGAAGCGGATATTGCCATCGACCCAGGCGCGAAACATGTGCGCATCGGCATAATCATCGGCGTCTTCATTGAAGGCCAGCTGATTGTCCATGTTGAAGTCGATATCGTCGATCTGCTTGGCCGTATGGTCCGGATTCTTCTCCAGCGGGCGGCGCAGCAGGCTCCAGATCACATTCGCATCGTCGATGAGCTGGGCATCGTAGATATTGTTGATCTCCCGCGTCGCGCTGTTGAAGGCGAAAGCTGCGATCACGACGATCGTCACCACGACGACAGGCGCGATGCGCAGAAACAGCTTGCGGGTAAGCGTGGAATTGTTCATCGCTCGATCATGTAACCGACGCCGCGGATCGACTTGATGAAATCCGTGCCGAGCTTCTTGCGCAGATTGTAGATCGTCACTTCGATCGTGTTGCTCTCGACGGTGTTTTCCGCGTCATAGAGCGCATATTCAATATCGTTCTTCGTCACATATCGGCCGCTGCGCTCCATCAGCAGCTTCAGGAGATGGAATTCCTTCGCCGTGGTATGGACCTGCACATTGCCTTTGCGCGCCACCATGGCAGAGGGGTCGACTTCCACGTCGCCGCAGCGGATGACGCTTTCAGTCCGCCCGTCGCGCCGGCGGATGAGCGCGCGCAGCCGCGCCAGCAGCTCGTCGAGATCGAAAGGCTTGACCAGGTAGTCGTCGGCACCCTCATCGAGGCCCTCGACCTTCTGGCGCACGGAATCCATCGCCGTCAGCAGCAGCACGGGCACGGAATTTCCCCGCTGGCGGATGCGCCGCAACACCTCCATGCCGCTCAGCTGCGGCAGATTGATATCGAGCACGATCGCTGCGAAATGGGAATGCGCCGCCGCCTCGAGGCCGGATTCGCCATCGCGCATCCAGTCGACGCCATAAGCGTGCTTTTCCAGTGCCTTCTTCAGCGATGATCCGAGGATATTGTCGTCTTCAACAAGCAGAACGCGCACGACCAACCTCATTTAGCCGAATATTTCATAGCCGATATCGGCCGCAATTGGAGCGGCGATGTGGCAAAGCTATGACGGATCATTTCCGCCTGGCAAGAGCGCGGGCGTCCTGCATCTTCCGAACAGGCCGAAAACGCTCCGCAATCCACTGGCGGAAAATACTATCTCAGTTTCCGCATGGAGGCCTCCAGCGCCTCGAAGATCCGGGGATCGGTCGACTGCGCGACATTGAAGCGCATGAAGCGTCCGGCCGTATCCGAGAGGCTGAAAACATTGCCGGGCGCAAGGACGATGCCTTCAGCAAGGCAGCCACGCGCGACATCGGCAGCATCGAGCCCTTCCGGCAGCCGGCACCATAGAAACATCCCGGCCCGGGGCTTCAGCCAAGGCACGATGCCGATCGCCTCGAGCCGAGTCGACACCTCCGCCATGGTCTTGGCAAGCCGTACCCGCAGGGCCTCGACATGCCGGCGATAGCTGCCGTCCTTCAGTGCGAGATGGACAAGCTCGGCCGACAATTGCCCGCAGCTGAAGCTGCTGGCAACCTTCAGATCGGCGAGCCCGTCGATCCAATCCCTCCGCACCGCGATGAAGCCGCAGCGCACCGAGGCCGAAAGCGTCTTCGAAAAGCTGCCGATATGGATCACCCGGTCGAGCCCGTCATAGGCAGCGAGACGCGGCGCCGGAACATCCTCGAAATCGGCGAAGATATCGTCCTCGATGATCGTCAGCCCGGCAGCATCCGCCAGCTTCAGCAGCCGGTGTGCCGTCACGGGCGAGAGCGTCGCACCCGTCGGATTGTGGATGGCTGAATTGGTGATGTAGAGCCGTGGTTTGTGCCGTTCGAGGATCTGCCCGAACAGCTCGACATCCGGCCCCGTGGGCGTGAAAGGTACGGAGACGACATTGGCACGATGCGCCCGCAGGAGCGCATGAAAATTGAAATAGCAGGGATCGTCCACGAGCACGGTATCGCCCGGCTCGAGCAGGAAACGGCAGAGAAGATCGATCGCCTGCGTGCCGGATTCCGTCAGCAAGATCTGATCCGGCGACACCGTGATACCATGTTCGCCAAGGCGCCGGGCGAGCAACTGCCGCAGCGGCGGCAGGCCCAGCGGCGTGCCGTAATTGGCAAGCGTTCCCATGTCTCCACGCGCCAGCGTTCGCATCGCCCTGCGCAACGCCGCCTGCGGCAACCAGGAGGGTGGAAGCCAGCCGCAGCCGGGCTTCAGGACATCGTCTCCCACCTCCAGCGATTGCCTGGAAATCCAGAGCGGATCGACGTTGCGATCCGATCTTGCTCCGGTCTCGGACAAGGAAAGCGGCGGCAGCGGGCCGCAGACGTAAAATCCGGCACCCGGCCGTGAACGGATCGTGCCCTCTGCGGCAAGCCGCTCATAGGCCTCGACCACGGTTGAAACAGACACCTGCATCGTCTTTGCGAAGCTGCGCACAGAGGGAAGCCGGGCGCCTGGCATCAGGCTGCGAGTGGCGATACGGTCAGAAATCGCAGCCATCACTCCCTCGATGCGCGTGCCGCCGCCTGCGCTTGCCACCGACAGACCATCCATCCGTACTGCCCCTTACACCATAACAGTTCCTATGAATTGTACTGCACCGTCTCTGGCTTGGCCACACAAATGCGCCGATACCGCGAAGATCAAGACGGAGCATGCGCGATGGACAGGACGACGACAGGATGGATCTATGGTTTGGCGGGAGTGGTCATCTTCAGCGGCTCCCTGCCGGCGACGCGGGTGGCCGTGATGGATTTCGACCCTCTGTTCCTGACGGTTGCCCGAGCCGCAATCGCCGGCCTCCTGGGCCTCGGCCTGCTATTCGCTTTTCGCGAAAAGCGCCCGACCCGCGGCGATATCACCTCGCTCGTCATCGTCGCCCTCGGCTGCGTCGTCGGCTTTCCGCTCTTGACGGCACTGGCGCTAAAGCACGTCACATCGGCCCATTCCATTGTCTTCATCGGCTTGCTGCCGCTGGCAACCGCCATCTTCGGCGTGATGCGCGGCGGCGAGCGGCCACGCCCGGCCTTCTGGATATTCTCCATCCTCGGCAGTGCGCTGGTCTGCGGCTATGCGCTTGCGCAAGGCATGTCGGCCTCGCCTGTCGGCGACCTCCTGATGCTTGCAGCCGTGATCATCTGCGGCCTTGGCTATGCCGAAGGTGCTGTGCTCTCGCGGCGGCTCGGCGGCTGGCAGGTCATCTGCTGGGCTCTGGTCCTGTCCCTGCCCGTCACCGTCGCGCTCTGCTTCATGACCATGCCGCACAGCATTGACGGCATCGGCGGTCCTGCCTGGCTCGGCCTCCTCTATGTCTCGCTCTTCAGCATGCTGATCGGCTTCATCTTCTGGTATCGCGGGCTCGCCCAGGGCGGCATTGCAGCTGTCGGCCAGCTGCAATTCCTGCAGCCCTTCTTCGGCTTTGCGCTTGCCGCAGCCCTCCTCAAGGAAAGCGTCAGCTGGTCGATGCTCGTCGTGACCCTGGCCGTCGTCGCCTGCGTCGCCGGAGCGCGAAAATTCGCCCATTGAGTCCATCACCCGGCAAATCACGGCGCTTGACCTTCTAAACCGATCCGTCTATTAACGACAAATCGGTTTAGAAGGAGCACATCATGCCGACCCCACTCGTCCCGCCTTTCACCCGCGAAACCGCCATCGCCAAGGTCCGCATGGCCGAGGATGGCTGGAACAGCCGCGATCCGGAACGCGTCTCCAAGGTCTATACGGAAGACAGCCAGTGGCGGAACCGCGCCGAATTCCCGCGCGGCCGCAAGGAAATCGTCGAATTCCTGACGCGCAAATGGGCACGTGAACTGGACTATCGGCTGATCAAGGAACTCTGGGCCTTCGAGGGCAATCGCATCGCCGTGCGTTTTGCCTATGAATGGCATGACGACAGCGGCCATTGGTTCCGCTCATACGGCAATGAGAACTGGGAATTCGATGCCGACGGCCTGATGCAGCGCCGTTTCGCCTCCATCAACGACATGCCGATCAGAGAAGAGGACCGGAAATTCCACTGGCCGCTCGGCCGCCGTCCGGACAATCATCCCGGCCTCTCCGACCTCGGCCTTTGAGATGGTGCGTACCGTCTTCGAAAGATCCGATGCCATCGCCCTCGTTGCCGAAGTCTTCCGCGAACTCGGCTACGAAGGTGCGTCGATGAGCGAGATCACCGCCCGCACGAAATTGTCGAAAGGCAGCCTCTATCACTTCTTTCCGGGCGGCAAGGAAGAAATGGCGGCGGAGATCATGGCCAATATCGATGCCTGGTTCGTGACGGAGATGTTCAAGCCGCTGGAAGAGGGCGAGCCACGGTCAGCGATTGCCCGCATGTGGGAGACGACAGACAGCTATTTCCGCTCCGGCCGCCGGGTCTGCCTGATCGGCGCCTTCGCGCTCGACGAAACGCGCGATCGCTTTTCCACCGCTATACGTGACTATTTCCATCGCTGGATCGAAGCGCTTGCCGGCGCTCTGCTCAGGGCCGGCGCGCCAGGCACCGAGGCGAAAATGCTCGCCGAAGAGGCCGTCATCGGCATACAGGGCGCTTTGACCCTTGCCAGAGCCCTTGGAGATGAGGCAGTGTTTGGCAGAACCTTGGCGCGGCTGAAGCGACGGCTGGAAACGGCGCTCGGCTAAACCATTTTATCGACACGAATCACAGCATAGCCAATGCTTCGCCCCTTGTTCGAACAGGCTCGCGCCGACCGCTATTCGTGCGCTTCTGCTGGCGATATCGCCGAAAATCACCTGGAAAGGACATCTTCAAGCCCTCAGGGTTGGGGATGACCACCTCAACAACCCACTGATATTAAAGAATCCTCCACAAAAGTATGTCATCGTTAATCATGTTTGATTTGCAACTATCCAAGCTCCCATGTTCAGCAGGGAATGGGAGCATCGAGGAGATGGATAGAAGATGCTGCAGCAGGTAAATGAAACCGACGACGCGCTGATCGACCGATTGCAACGTTCGGCCTTCGACTATTTCATGCTTTACACCAATCCGGAAAACGGACTGGTGGCGGATACGTCGATCAAGACGAGCCATTGCAGCATTGCTGCGGTCGGCTTTGCACTGTCGAGCTATCCGGTCGCCGTCGAGCGTGGCTGGATTAGCCGTGCCGATGCGGCCAAACGGGTGCTGGCCGCCCTGGATTTCTTCGCCAACAGCGATCAGGGCACCGAGCGTGGCGCCACCGGCCATCGCGGCTTCTACTATCACTTCCTCTATATGGAGACCGGCAACCGCGCCTGGAACAGCGAGCTTTCGACCATCGACACTGGTCTGCTGCTGCTCGGCGTGCTGACCGCAGCCGCTTATTTCACCGGAAACAGCCAGGTCGAGCGCGATCTCCGCAAGCAGGCGAAATTCCTCTATGAGCGCTGCGACTGGCATTGGGCCTTGAACAAGGGCCAGACCATCAGCATGGGCTGGAAGCCGGCCAGCGGTTTCCTGCGCTGGCGCTACCAGGGTTATGACGAGGCGATCTTCCTCTATGTGCTGGCGCTCGGCTCGCCCACGCATCCCGTCCCGCCATCAAGCTACGACGCCTTTGCCTCGACCTACACCTGGATGATGTTCAAGGACACGCCCTTCCTCTATGCCGGGCCGCTGTTCATCCACCTCTTCTCGCATGCCTGGATCGATTTTCGCGGCATCCGCGACAAGCATGTCGCCGACAAGGACATCGATTATTTCCGCAATACGCAAACGGCGATATCAGTGCAGCGCGACTATACCGAGCGCAATCCTGGCCATTTTGTCGGCTATACGAAGGATATCTGGGGCCTTTCCGCCTGCGACGGCCCGAACCCGACAGGAACCAAGCACAGCCTGCGCTATGCCCCGAAGGTCTTCGGATATGCCGCCCGCGGCGCCCCGCTCGGTCCCGACGACGGCACCATCGCCCCATGGGGACCGCTGTCCTGCCTCGCTTTCGACCGCCAGGCCGCACTCGACGGCACGCGGGCGCTGCTTTCGACCTATCCCAACCTGCTGCTCGACGGCCGTTTCCCCGGCGGCTTCAATCCGAGCGTCAAAGGCCCCGGCCCGGAAGGATGGGTGGACGACCGCTCCGTCGCCATCGACCAGGGCCTGCTGGTCATGATGATCGAAAACGCCCGCACTGGCATGATCTGGAACCTGATGCGGCAATCTCCGATCCTTCGCACCGGCCTGGAACGCGCCGGCTTCACCGGCGGCTGGCTGGACGAGAAGCCTGCGGTGGCATGATTGGCGGATTGTGGGTGGCCATCAGGTGTACCCACAAAACGGGAACAATATACCTTAGCTTTGATTTAGTCCTCTGTCGGCAATGCGGGACGAGAGGGCAATCGCGCTAACTAGCTACCCTCCCCGCACATCGACACGCTGTTTATGACAATAGCCAAAAGTCGTATGGAAAACGCTAGTGGTTTGTTCCACTATATGAAATCGTCTTGGTTGCACCAAAAACCGTCGCAGACTCTGAATATTGAGAACCACAAAATGCCTGATGCTGAAGTACTTACCATCCCGCGGATTATTTCTAGAGTTGGGATGCTCGTCTTCGTTGCTGCGATGGTCACCTATTTGGTGTGGGAAATGTTCAGCGAGAGCGCTGCTCTAAGTCGGCTCTCGGCGACCGCGCAAATTTATCACTATACGGAGAGATGCAACGCCGATGGCAACCCAATTTCGACCGGGCAACCCAACTGCGTCGATCTGAATCGATACGTATTTGTCCATGGCCCTCCCGACACAGCCTTTCGCAGGGCGTGTTCAAGGCAGACAGCGGAGATGCTGTCCTTTGAGAGGGGTAAAGTATCGACTTTCGAAATCAACCTCGTCGATAAGATGTTGCAGTTTCGAGCGCGAAATGGAGTGAGTTCTCCATGTTAGCGGCTTACCGAGACGCCTCAAAGCCTCTCGATCGCCGCGATCACCTCATCCTCGACGGTGATACCCTCTATCAGCGCCGACCGCCGCGAACTCTGACCGCGTCGCCCCGGCAGCCGGACACTGGCATCGCGGGTGATCTCGCCGGCCAGCAAGGCCAGCCGCTGCGCCGTATCCACAGCACTCGTCGCGGCCGGATTGATCGCGATGATCATATGGCCCAGCGCAGGCGGCGCCCCCTTGTCGTCGAAGAGCGAGGAGGCCTCGAAAGCATAATTGGCGCCGGTCAGGCCGGCTGCCAGAATTTCGACCATGAGAGCCAGTGCCGCACCCTTGGCATCGCCGGCCGGGATCATGGTGCCGGCCAAGGCCTCTTCGGCATCCGTGGTCGGCCTCCCCTCGCGGTCGAAAGCCCAGTCAGCCGGGATCGGGGCACCCTGTTGCCGCGCCGCCATCACCTTGCCACGCGCCACCTTCGACAGCGCCAGGTCGATGACAACAGGCTCCTCGCCGGGCAGCGGCGCAGCGAAAGCAATCGGATTGGTGCCGAAAACCGGTGTCTTGCCGCCCCAGGGCGCCATCGAGGCCGGCGCATTGGCGACCATCAGCGCCACCAGACCCTGATCGGCAAAACGCTCCACCGTCAGGCCCATAACACCGGCATGATGGGAGCGGCTGATGGCGGCAAGCGCAATCCCCTGTTCGCGGGCGACGGCTGGAAGCTCGGCAACGACAAGATCGAGCGCGGGATAGGCATAGCCATTGCCGGCATCGATGCGCAGCACGGCGGGAAAAGGTCGGCTAAGCTGCGGCCTGGCAAAACCGTCGGTCTTGCCGACCTTGGCCTGGCCGGCATAAGCAGGGACGCGGCGCAGACCATGGCCACCCTGCCCGGCAGCCTCCGCCGCGACAAGCGCGACAGCCACGGAACGAGCGTTCTCGGCACTGACCCTGTTTCGCTGCAAAGCCTCCATGACCAATGTTTCGGCTTCGGCAAGCGACAGATACATGGGACAAGACCTTGAAAACATATGGGAGGACAAAGGCTTTCTACGCCTTCATCCTCTCCATCGCAATGCAGCAAGGCTCTCGCGCTATGCCACGTCGAACTTGACGCCCTGGGCCAGCGGCAGCGTCCGGCCATAATTGATCGTGTTGGTCGCCCGACGCATATAGGCCTTCCAGGCATCCGAGCCGGATTCGCGGCCGCCACCCGTCTCCTTCTCGCCGCCGAATGCGCCACCGATCTCGGCACCGGAGGGGCCAAGATTGACGTTGGCAATGCCGCAATCCGATCCGCGAGCTGAGACGAAGGTTTCGGCTTCCCTCATGTCATTGGTGAAGATCGAGGAAGACAGGCCTTGCGGCACAGCATTATGCAGCGCCAGCGCCTTGTCGAAATCGCTGTACTTCATGACATAGAGGATCGGCGCAAAGGTTTCCTGCTCGACCGGACCTGTCTGTTCCGGCATTTCGACGAGAGCCGGTCGAACATAGAAGGCATCGGCTGAGCCGCTTTCAATGCGTTCACCGCCTGTCACCTTGCCGCCGGCCGCCTTCGCAGCTTCAAGCGCTGCCTGCATGCGGTCGAAAGCCTGCTTATCGATCAGCGGTCCAACCAGAGTACCGGCTTCAAGCGGATTTCCTATCGTGACCGAACCATAAGCCTTCTGCAGGCGCGGCACGAGCTGGTCGTAGACGCTTTCATGAACGAAAAGGCGGCGCAGCGTCGTGCAGCGCTGGCCGGCCGTGCCCATGGCGGAAAAGGCAACGCCACGCAGGGTGAGATCGAGATCGGCCGTCGGGCAGACGATTGCGGCATTGTTGCCGCCGAGTTCGAGGATGGCGCGGGCGAAACGGCCTGCAAGACGCGGGCCGACGGCGCGGCCCATGGCCGTCGATCCGGTCGCCGAGACCAGCGGCACTTGGCGATGATCGACCAGCAACTCGCCAAGATCGCGGCCACCGATCAGCAGGGTCGAAAGATTGGCGGGTGCCTCGCCGCCCTCGGCGACGTAGCGCTTCAGAGCCTTCTCGAACAAGGCCTGCACGGCAAGCGCCGTCAGCGGCGTCTTTTCCGATGGCTTCCAGATGGTGGAATTGCCGCAGACAATGGCAAGTGCTGCATTCCACGACCAGACGGCAACGGGGAAATTGAAGGCCGAGATGATGCCGATCGCGCCCAGCGGATGCCAGCTTTCCATCATCCGGTGCTCGGAGCGCTCCGTAGCGATGGTGAGACCATAAAGCTGGCGCGAGAGACCGACGGCGAAATCGCAGATATCGATCATCTCCTGCACTTCGCCGAGGCCCTCGGAGGTGATCTTGCCCACTTCGATCGAGACGAGACGCCCAAGGGCCGCCTTGCCGGCGCGCAACTCTTCACCAAGCAGGCGGATCAGCTCGCCGCGCTTCGGCGCCGGCACATTGCGCCAAGACAGAAACGCGTCGTGTGCCGCCGTAATCGCAGCACTCGCCTCATCAGTCGAATGCTCCCTCAGCCGGCCGATCTCGGCACCGGTTACAGGTGAGGTAACGGCAAGCGTTCCGCCGGTGTAGCGATCGGCTGAGACGCCAAGCTCCGTCATTATTGTCTTGGTTTCGGCAGCAAGATCTGATGTCGCGGTCATCTTGTTTCCTCTTCCCGTAATGCCGGTTCAGTTATTTTTAGACTCTGGCGCCGACGAAATGCGCGGCCTGGGCGCCAGCCTCGTACCACATTTCCTTCGCCGCCCTGAAGCTCGGCTCGACGATATCGGTCACCGGCAGCGGCAGATCGGCCTCGGAAATCTGTCCGAGAATGTGGCTGGCCAAAACCTTGCCGAACACGGTTCCTGGCGCGATGCCACGGCCGTTATAACCGGAGAAGCCGACGACATTCTGGTCCAGCTTGTGGAAGCGCGGCAGCGCGTTGTCGGTCATGCCGATCTTGCCATACCATTCGCATTCGAAAGGAATACCGCCAAGCTGCGGAAAGAGTTTTCTGATCGAACGCCGAGCCCAGCTCTTGTGAATGGCAAGACCTGTATTGCGCAGCGCCCCGACGCTGCCGAATACGAGCCGTCCGGCCTGGTCCATACGGAAGGACGAGAGCACTTCCTTGGTATCCCAGGCGCCTTCACGCCCCGGCAGCACGGATTTGCGCAAGTTGTCGCCAAGCGGGACGGTGGCGAAATTGAAATAGGGCAGATGCACCTGTTCGTTCCGAACCTTTTCCCACGGGCCGGTGCTATAGGCGTCCGTGGCCACCACGATCCAGTCGGCGCTGACCTTGCCGCCATCAGTCGAAACCACCCATTTCGCACCGCTTCTTTCAGTCGATGTCACCCGGCTACCGGTGTGAATGGTAGCGCCAGCCTTCACTACGGCATGGGCAAGGCCGCGCGCATAGGCAAGCGGCTGCAGGGTACCGGCGCGCATGTCGAGCAGCGCCCCGGTGTAGGCTGAGCTGCCGACGCGGCGCTGCGTTTCCCGCGCATCCAATACCGTGACCGGCGCACCGCGCTTTTCCCACTGCCGGGCGCGCTCCTCAATTTCCTTCAGCCCCTCCGGCCCGACAGCGCAATGCAGTGTGCCGTTTCGTTCCAGTTCGCAGGCGATGCCATGCTTGTCGATCAGCTCCATGACCAGCTTCGGCCCGTTGCCGAGCAGATCGAGCAGCCGCTCGCCGTGGACGGCACCGAGTTCGCCGGGCAAATCGTCCGGCATCACCCACATGCCGGCATTGATGAGGCCAACATTGCGACCCGCGCCGCCAAAGCCGATTTCATTGGCTTCCAGCAGCACGGCGCTGGTACCAGCTTCCGCCAGATGCAACGCCGTCGAAAGACCGGTATAGCCGCCCCCGACCACCACGACATCGGCATTGATATCACCGGAAAGCGGCTTGGTTGCCGGCGGTGGGGGAGCGGTCTTTTCCCAAAGACCGTGGGAGCGCGGGTCATTCAGCATGAAATCGGTCCAATCGACAGAGATAATCGCGCCAATCTAGCGCCATGCTCGAAATTGCGGAAGCGGCAAGAGCGACATCCGATGGACATGGCATGATGCCAAAAAATCATCGGCTCTGGAGAAAAACTTGCATGGCGAAGGCGCTTTCGACCATGATAGAGAAAAGCCGGCCGCTATGGCGGCGGCAGACAGAAGCAGGACATTCTCATGAAGCCCATTTTCGTTCAGCTCCAATGCGCCCCCGGCAAGACCTATGAGGTCGCCGATGCGATCTACCAGACGGAGCTGGTTTCGGAACTGTATTCCACCAGCGGCGACTACGATCTGCTGATGAAGGTCTACATCGCCGAAGAGCAGGATATCGGCAAGTTCATCAACGACCACATCGCCAATATCCCGGGCATCGTCCGCTCGCTGACGACACTGACCTTCCGAGCGTTTTGAGAGGCTTGGACTCGGGTCGCAATTGAAGTCACATTCGCGGGATTGCCCCTCACTCCCACCCTCTCCCCGCTTGCGGCAGGGCCATCGCATATGGAGGCGGACGAGCACTATGAGCTCCTTCTCCCCTTGGGGAGAAGGTGGCCCGAAGGGTCGGATGAGGGGGTTATCGATTTGAATTCATGGATTTTTGTGGTCGTGGCAGGCACCCCCTCATCCGCCTGGCGGCACCTTCTCCCCGCTGGGGAGAAGGAGGACAGCGGCAATCTCCGCTCATATGCGATAGCCCTGCCGCAAGCGGGGAGAGGGCTAGGGTGAGGGGCAGGTCACAGGGGCAACCGACAATC
This sequence comes from Martinezella sp. CNPSo 3795, assembly GCF_057784475.1. Classification (NCBI taxonomy): domain Bacteria; kingdom Pseudomonadati; phylum Pseudomonadota; class Alphaproteobacteria; order Hyphomicrobiales; family Rhizobiaceae; genus Martinezella; species Martinezella sp. CNPSo 3795. The sequence goes on from NZ_JBXSOQ010000007.1 coordinate 63,234, forward strand.
ATGGTGTCGCGCCACCGCACATTCACCAGACAAGCTCCTCCCACTCCGCAAATCGGCCCGACATTAACCCTCTTGTCCGAAACCGCTCGGCTTTCTGCGCAGAATTAAACCCTTTTTAACCGACCCGATGATCTGCTTTTGCCGACTGATCAACGGGCGGCGCGCTGCAGCGCCGGATTGCCGGTGCATGGCGCGGCATAGGGGTCGAGGGTGGATCGATGACATCGGCTGTTGCGGATATTCAGGCAAACAAGCAGGCCGGGCCGCTGATCGTGCATGTCGTTCGCCAGTTCCTGCCGAACAAGGGCGGCCTGGAAGACGTTGTTGCCAATCTCTGCCGGCAGCTGGTTTCCCGCGGCTATCGCGTGCGCGTCGTTACCTGCAACAGCCTGTTTTCCGATCCCGGCCGGGAACTTGCCGAAAGCGAGACCATCGACGGCATCGAAATCGTCCGCATTCCCTGGTCCGGCTCCAGCCGATATCCGCTGGCGCCCAAGGTTTTCCGCCATCTGGCCGATGCCGACCTCGTTCATGTCCACGCCGTCGATTTCTTCTTCGATGCGCTGGCCTGGGGCAAGCTGATGCACGGACGGCCCATGGTCGCCACCACCCATGGCGGCTTCTTCCACACGCAGAAATATGCGGCCATCAAGAAGGTCTGGTTCAACACGGCAACGCGGCTTTCCGCGCTCGGTTATGCCTCTCTCATCTGCTGCAGCCAATCCGACGCGCGGCTCTTTGCGCAGATTGCCGAAAGTCGCGTCCACCTGATCGAAAACGGCGCCGACGTCGGCAAGTTTTCCAATTGCGCTGCGCTGGAAGCGCGCCGCCGCATCGTCACGATAGGCCGTTTCTCGGTCAACAAGCGGCTCGATCACCTGCTCGACGTCATGAAGGTGCTGGCAGGCCGCCATGAGGACTGGCATCTCGACATTATCGGCGCTGAATCGGATCTCGACCGGGCAACGCTGGAAAAGGAAATTGCCGTTCGCAATCTGGAGCGCAATGTCGCGCTGCATGTCTCGATCGACGAAGGCTCGATCCGCAACATCATCGCCCGCGCATCGCTCTTCGCCTCGGCCTCCGAGTACGAAGGCTTCGGTCTCGTGGCGATCGAAGCGATGAGCGCCGGCCTGCTGCCGGTGCTGAACGCCAACGAAGCCTATAAGGCGATGGCCGAAACCCACCCGGTCCTCATGCTCTCGGATTTCTCCAATCCGGAAGCTGCCGCCGATGCGCTGACCGCCGCCTTTGAGCGCCTACAGGGCGACGACCTGAGCCTGCGACAGGAGCTATTGCGCGATGCCCGCGCCTATGCCTGGGACGAGGTCGCCCAGCGCTATATGGATATCTATGCGGAAACCCTGACGCCGAAAGGCAAGTCGCCTCAGTTCCTGCGCCAGCGCGGCCAGGCGGCGTAACCTTCCAGAATGCCCACCAGCCAGGCGCGCTTGTAGCGGGCCGCATCAAGGTTGAATCGCGCCAGCGCCGCCAGCCAGCCGGCGACCGGGCGAAACAGGCGATAGCTGACATAATACAAGGGAAACGCCTGCTTGCGCATCAGCGCGCCGAAGCCACGCCCATATTTGCGCGCACGCTCCACCTGCCGCGGCCCGTATTCGCTCGTGACCTGATCGTGATGGACGATGAGCTCGGGAAAGAACATCGCTTGTCTGCCGGCGCCAAGCGCGCGCAGCAGGAAATCCGCCTCTTCGCCGCTCTGGAACGGCGATTCCGAGCCGACGCCGAGATCCTCGTCGAAACCACCGATATCGACCAGGGCCGCACGGCGCACGAAGATGCCATTGGAATTGCCGCACCTCAGATAGTTCCACCGGGTCAGGGCAAGCCGCGTCTCACCCGTCGGGCTGACGGAGGCAAGACCTTGGGCATCAAGCGTTCGGCCGGTGACGATCGCGAGGTCGGGGTGCTCGGCAAACAAAATCGCGGCCGTCGAAAGCGTATCGGCCTCGTACCAGCAGTCATCGTCGGGAAAACAGACGTAATCGCCCTCCGCAACCGCCATACCTTTGTTGCGCGCCCGCGAAAGTCCCTTCGGCGAACGGACGTGACGAATGAGGAAGGAGGGGGAAAAGCGGCCGATAAGCTCGCGCAGCCGGTCGTCGAGGTTCTGATCGACGACGATGACCTCGAAATCCTTATGACTCTGCCCCACCAGCGAACGGAATAGCCGCTCCAGCTGATCGAAACGATCGATCGTGCAGACGATAAGGCTGAACAATGAAACCCTCCGCACAAGCCCTCGATCGGCCAATATCAGAGAGAAAGAATATTAGCCGAAGTAAAAAATGAACTTAGCGCAGCATTAAACCCTAAATATTAAGGCATATGAAATAGAGCTGACGCTATCCCACGAAAAGCCGGACATGTGCGGTAGGTTCCGGCAATTTGAGGAACGGTCTATCTTCATGACGAAGAGCATAATGGCAAATTCGGTTTTGAACGCGGCGGCGGGATTGACCCTGCTTGCGACCGGCTTTGCATGTTCGATCATAGCGGCGCGCCTGCTAGGGCCTGAGGCCAATGGCATCATCGCCTTTTCTCTGTGGCTGACAACGACGGGAGCACTGATCGCCGAGCTCGGCGCCGGCGTTACCCTGCTGCGCATTCTGCCGCAGCTGAAGGGGAACGGCTATTCTACCGAAGAACGGCTTGGTTTTGCCGCGTATCTGCTGCAGCCGACGATTCTCGCAACCGTGATCCTGCTTGCAGGCTACGCCGCCTATTATTGGGATACGGAGCGGCTGCATTGGGCGGGCGATGCATCTGAAGTCATTGTCATCACGGGCGTATTCTTCGCTCTTCAGTCTCTCGGCGCCTACAGCAAGAACTATCTGATCGGCGAGCAGCAAGTCGGCGCGTTCCTGCGCATCACCATAATAAGTTCGGCACTGCAGCTCGTTACCGTCCTTGCAGGAGCGATCTTCTTCGGCGTCAGCGGCGCGCTCGCCGGTTATGCGATTGGGCAGCTGCCGATGTTCATCGCGACGCTCCGGATTGCGATCGCGCGCAAGAACAGCTGCGGCGTCGGCCTTTCCGCTCTCATCGGCTCGTCGCTCATCCTCTCGATCGAACTCATCAACAGCTCGATTTTTCTCAATCGTATCGAACTCGTCTTCCTGCAGCGCTACTGGGGCATCGAAGCGGTCGGCTTTTATGCCGTCGGCCTGTCGCTCGCCAATCTCGCACTGCAGTTGCCCGTACAATTAAGCGGCAGCCTTCTGCCTTATTATTCCGAACAGATGCATGCCCGGGCATCAGACAAGCTGCCGGTCGAGGTCTTTGCCGGCGTGGCGCGCAGCATAGCCTATATCACCCTGCCGATGAGCTTCGGACTTGCCGCCATTTCGCCGGAGCTTGTCGTGACGATCTTCGGCCCGGCCTTTGCGCCGAGCGGCGGCATGGTGGCGCTGCTGTCCCTGACCGCGGTGCCCTATGTCTTCATGCAGATTTGCACGCAATATCTTTATTCGCTGGATCGCGTGCGCGAACGCACCGTCCTCGGCGTCATCGCCAGCGTCATCATGGTCATCGGCTGCGTCATCGCCGTACCCTTTTTCGGAGGCGAGGGTGCGGCGCTGGTTCGTCTGCTCGCCTTTGTCGCCCTGTGCCTGATGACGGTACGCCGCATGGAATTCGAAGGATCGACGCGCGGTATGCTCATCAACCTTGCAAAAGTTACGGTTGCTGCCATTCTATGCGCGGTTGCAGCCTATGGTTTTGTTCAGGCGCTGACCGGTGTCGCAGGTCTCGTGGGCGCCATCATCGCCGGCGCTCTGGCTTATGGCATTGCGCTCAGAATGCTGAAAGCCGTTCCAGCCGAAGATATCGAGGTCATGCAGAAGATCGCGACGCGGTTGCCTGCACGTATCAATCCGATTGCCACTCAGGCTCTGGCTCTCTTAGCGCCGCGCCGAATGTGAGGAGACTAGCATGGCTGGTTGGGGAGCCGCCGAGGAAAAAGACAAAGGAAGGCAGTCGAGATCGGCAGCGGCCCCGGTAACCTTCGCCGGAACGGTCGGCCTGTTCACATCGGCCATGGCACCTTCGCGCAACACCGCCGCCCTGTTTCTAAGCCCCTGGGGCTTCGAGGAAATGTGCGTGCGCAAGTTCTGGCGGATTCTGGCGGAAGATCTCGCCGATATCGGCATAGCCAGCCTCCGCTTCGATTATATCGGCACGGGTGATGCGCTTGACCTGGCCGATGAAGGCGAAGGTCTGGAGCCGTGGCATGAAACCGCTCTCGCGGCGGCGGCAAAGCTGAAGGCGCTTTCCGGCTGCGAGCGGTTGATTCTCGTCAGCCAGGGGCTTGGCGGAACCATTGCCGCCACGCTCGCCGAACGGCTTGACGGCATTGACGGCGTCGCCTTTCTTGCACCGGTCATTTCAGGCCGCGCCTATCTTCGCGAACTGACCGTCTGGTCGAAGATGATCGATGAAAGCATGGGCCTTTCCGAAGCGCAGCGTCAGACCGAGGGCGTCACCGTCGCCAGCCTGCGCATGCCCGATAGTGCCACCGATGCGGTCAGGAAGCTGAACCTCATGACGCTTGATCGGCTGGCCACGCCGAATTGCTTGATACTGACACGCCCGGGCCGCCCGGGAGACGACGATTTCGCGCGTCATCTCGAAACGCTCGGCCCCCGGGTCACGCAGGCCTCCTATGATGGTTACGACGATCTCGTCTCGAACCCGACCATCGCCACCATGCCGACGGCAGCCCGCCGGAAAATAGCCGAATGGGTGCGGTCGATCGCCGGCAACACCACTGAAATCGCATCGCCCGATCTTACGCCGCCGGTCGCGGAACCTCTGATCGGCGAAGGCTTTCGCGAGACGCCGCTGCGTTTCGGCGCGGACAATCGACTGTTCGGCATTCTCTGCGAGCCGCAGGGTGCCCGAACGGGCGCGACCGCCCTGCTCCTGACGACAGCCTATGACCGACATGCGGGCTGGGGCCGGATGTCGGTCACCATGGCGCGTGCGCTTGCCCGGGACGGCATTGCCTCGCTGCGTTTCGATACGGCCAATGTCGGCGACAGCCCGCCGCTTTCCGGGGCACCCGAGCAGGTGCTCTATTCCCGCGACCAGCATCTCGATGTTATTGAGGCATTGGACTTTCTGGAGAAGCGGGGCTTGCTGCCAGCCTATGTGGTAGGACGCTGCAGCGGCGGCTATCTCGCCTTTCAGGCAGCGTTACGCGATGTGCGCTGCCGCGGCCTCATCACGGTCAATCCCTACAGCTTCCATTGGGACGAGAGCCGATCGGTCGATGAAGCGCTGCGCTTCGCTCCCCGATCGCTCGAAACCTATGGGCGCAAGCTCCTGCAGATGGAAACGCTGAAGCGGCTCTTCGGCGGCCAGATCGATGCAAGGAGCGCCATATGCAACATGGCGACCGGGCTCGGACGGCGGGCGATACGAACGGCTCGCCACCTGCTCGGTATGTTCCCCATCTTTGCTGCGGCTCAAGGACCTGTGCTGGGTGGTTTCCGAACGCTTACCAAACGCGGCGTCGACATGTCCCTGATCTACAGCGCCCATGATATCGGCCTCGATCACCTGCATGACGAGTTCGGCGAAAACGGCGCGGGCCTGAAGCATTTTCCGGATATACGCCTCACCATCATTCCCGAAGCCGACCACAATCTGACCCCGCCCTATGCGCGCAAGGTCTATCTGAGGGAGGTCCGTGAGATGGGCCTAAGGCTCGCCAGCCAGTGATCCACTGTCTGGAAAACCGCGGGAATTGTTCGCTATATCCGACACTTGCTGTATAGTCGCTTCATGAGGCTCCTGATCGTCGAAGACAACCGCGAACTGGCGTCCTGGCTCGGCAAGGCGCTGCGTCAGGCGCAGTATGTCGTCGACATCGCTTATGATGGCGAGGATGCCGAGCACATGCTGAAAGTGGCGGCCTACGCCATCGTCATCCTCGATCTGTCGCTACCGAAAATGGACGGGCTGACGCTGCTCAAGCGGCTGCGCCAGAGCGGCAATAAGGTGCCGGTCATCATCCTGACGGCCAATGCCAGTCTCGACGGCCGGGTCGCCGGCCTCGACAGCGGCGCCGACGACTACCTCGCCAAGCCTTTCGAGATTGCCGAGCTGGAAGCCCGCATACGCGCGGCCGTCCGCCGCGGCCACGATCGCGCCGCGCCGGAGATCGCCGTCGGCGACTTGGTGTTCGATGGCGGTACGCGGCAATTCTATCTGGCCGGCGAATCGCTGGCGCTGACGCCGCGCGAACATGCCGTGCTCGAACATCTCGTCATGAAAGCCGGCACGACCGTCACCAAGGCGACGCTTTCGGAAAGCGTCTTCGGCTTCGACGACCTCGCCGACACCAGCGCCATCGAGATCTATGTGCATCGCGTCCGAAAGAAGCTCGAAGGCAGCTCCGTGCAGATCGCGACACTGCGCGGCTTGGGCTATCTCCTCCGCCATGCACAATGACGAGACGTCTCCATCCAAAGGCCTTGTAAGCCGCGCCTTGAGCGGGGTAGCCAGTAGTCTTCGCGCGCAGCTGTTTGCCTGGGTCGTGTTGACCCTGATCGGCGCGATCTGCATCAACCTTTATCTAAGCTTCCGTTCGGCCGATGCGACGGCCGATCTTGTCACCGATCGGACGCTGCTCGCCTCGGCCCGCGTCATCGCGGAAGCGACGCATGTCGACGCAAGCGGCACCGTGCAGATCGATATCCCCCCGGCAGCGCTGGAAATGTTCGATACCGGCTATGGCGACCGCGTCTTCTATCAGGTGGTCACGGCGTGGGGGAACCTCATCGCCGGTTTTCCCGATCTGCCACGGCCGAAGCGGGATTTGAACGGCGAGGACATGACATTTCGGACCGATGGCGTCCGCGTACTCATGCTGAGCCACCCGGTTGTTGGCCTCGATCAGGACAGCACGATTTCCGTCACCGTTGCCGTTACCCATAACAGCCAGTATGCCATGCGCCGCAGGCTTTGGCTGTCCGATTTCACCAAGCAGCTTGCTCTCGTCCTGCTTGCCGGGTTGGTGACCATCATCGGCCTGCAGCGCGGGCTTGCTCCCGTGCTTCGGCTGCGTGATGCCGTGCGCGAACGCGGTCGCCAGCGCCTCGATCCGCTCGACCCTCACATGGTGCAGAATGAGCTTCGGCCGCTCGTCCACGCCCTCAACGATCATATGGAGCGGGTGCAGAACCAGATGGCGGCGCAGCGTCGCTTCGTCTCGAATGCCGCTCACCAGCTGCGGACACCGCTCGCCCTGATCTCGACGCAGGCAAGCTTTGCTGCCCGTGAGACCGACAATATCAGGCGCGACGAGGCGCTGACGGCATTGCGGTCCAGCACCCGGCAGGTGACGCGGCTTGCCAGCCAGCTCCTGACGCTTTCACGCGCTGAGCCCGGCAGCCGCCGGCCACGAAGCGATACGATCGATCTGGCGGAAACGGCCCGGCGCGTGCTGGAAACGCTCGCCGAGGAAGCCCTGCGGCGCAATATCGACCTTGGGCTCGAGGCGGACGAGACGGCGGTCCATATCGAAGGCGACGGCACCATGCTGCGCGAAATGCTGGTCAATCTCGTCGACAATGCGCTCCGCTACACGCAGCCGGGTGGCCGCGTGACGGTCGGCGTCAGTCGGGAAGGCGATACGGCTCTGCTATGGGTCGAAGACAACGGGCCGGGCATCCCGGAAGCCGAACGCACCCAAGTTTTCGAACGCTTCTATCGCATCATGGGCACCGAGCCGGAGGGCAGCGGCCTCGGCCTCGCCATCGTCCGCGAAGTCGTCGACGGCGCGGGCGGCTCGGTCAGGCTAGATGACGCACCCGATGGCGGGCTGCTGGTCAGCGTGCGGCTGCCGGCTGTTTGAAAGTGCGAGCGGCGCTTATGGCGGGATAGTCCCCTCTCCCCGCAAGCGGCAGGGGTATTGCATATGAGCGGAGATCACCGCCGTCCTTCTTCTCCCCATCGGGGAGAAGGTGCCGACAGGCGGATGAGGGGGTGCCTGCCAAGACCACCAAAATCGATGAATTCAAATCGATAACCCCCTCATCCGACCCTTCGGGCCACCTTCTCCCCAAGGGGAGAAGGAGCTTATCGTGCTCGTCCGCCTCCATATGCGATAGCCCTGCCGCAAGCGGGGAGAGAGAGTTCCTACATCGGTACAACAAAAAGGCCGGGCGAAACGCCCGGCCCCTGGCCTTGGGAGGTGCCAGAAAATCGACCCTTAATGCGTGTCGAGGCTCTGCTGCGGACGCCAGCGGGTGATGCGGTTTTCGATGAGCGTCATCACATATTCGGCGCCGAGCGTGACGATCATCACCAGGATGATCGCGGCATAGAGGCCGGCTGCGTCATAGGTGCCCTTGGCAATCGAGATCAGGTAGCCGATGCCGGCCAGCGATCCGACGAACTCACCGACGATTGCGCCGATGATGGCAAAGGAGAAGGAGATGTGCAGGCTTGCAAAAATCCAGCTCATCGCCGACGGCAAAATCACCTTGCGGGTGACCTGCCAGTTGGAAGCACCGAGAATGCGGGCATTGGCGATCATGTTGCGGTCGGCTTCGCGAACGCCCTGGAAGGCATTGGCGAACACGACGAAGAACACCATGATGAAGGCGAGCGCCACCTTCGACGCCAGGCCGAGACCCATGATCATCACGAAGATCGGCGCGAGAACGACGCGCGGGATCGAGTTGATCGCCTTGATGTAGATCGAGAGGATATCGGAAGCGAGCTTGTTGCGGCCAAGGGCGACGCCGACGAGAACGCCGGTCACAGAGCCGATGATAAAGCCGATCAGCGCTTCTTCCATGGTGACGCCGAGGTGATACCAGAGCGAGCCGCTCTCGGTGCCGTCGACGATCCACTCCCAGAGGCGCAGCGCGATGCCATAGGGGCTAGAATAGAAAAACGGATCGATCCAGTGCAGGTCGGAGGCGAGCTGCCAGAGGCCGAGGATGGCAAGCAAAATGCCGATCTGCCATGCCTTGACGACATACTTGCGACGAGCGAGCGCCTTCAGTGCTGCGGCTTCGATTTCCGCGTCCGAGGTGCCGGCGCGGAAGATCGGGGCATTGCCTGCTTCGAGAGCTGTGTTTGCCATGATCAATCCTCCCTTATGCCGCTTCCGCGGCACGGCGATAGCTGGTTTCGACTTCTTCGCGCAGGTCGTCCCAGATCGTCTTGCAATAGTCGATGAAGTTCTGCTCGTAACGGATTTCCGAGACGACGCGCGGGCGCGGCAGGTCGATCGTGTAGACCGATTTCACCGTCGCCGGCCCGGCCGTCAGGACATAGACCTTGTCGGCGAGCGCGACAGCCTCTTCGAGATCGTGTGTCACGAAGACGACCGAGGCCTGGCGCTCGGCCCAGAGCTTCAGCAGCTCCTCATGCATGACCGTGCGCGTCTGTACGTCGAGCGCCGAGAAAGGCTCGTCCATCAGCAGGATTTCCGGCTCGTTGATGAAGGTCTGCGCCAGCGAGACGCGCTTGCGCATGCCGCCCGACAGCTGATGCGGATAGTGATGCAGGAACTTGGAAAGACCGACGCGGGCAAGCCAGTCCTTGGCCATCTTTTCAGCCTCGGCCTTCGACTTGCCGCGGAACAGCGGGCCGGCCATGACGTTTTCGATGACATTCTGCCAGGGGAAGAGCGCATCCGTCTGGAAGGCGAAACCGACGCGCCGGTCGATGCCGTCGACCGGGCCGCCCATCAGGCGGACTTCGCCGGCGCTCGGCTTGGCAAGGCCAGTGACGAGATTGAGCGTCGTCGACTTGCCGCAGCCCGTCGGCCCGACAACCGCGACGAATTCGCCGCGCTCGACGGTCATATTGAAATCGCGCAGTGCGGTCAGCGACTTGCCGGTCGGCGATACGAAACGGCGGCTGACATTGATGAGTTCGATCGCCGGGGTACGGCGTTCATCCTGTTGCATGGTGCTGATCCTGACGCGTGCCTTTAGGGCGTGCACGCAAAGCCCAGTGAACTGCGAAGTCTCTTGGACCGCCGCTTCCGGAAACTGCCGGAAGCGGCGTCATGACTGCTTACTTGACGTTCTTCACGAATTCCGTCGTGTAGGTCTTCGACAGGTCGATCGTCTTGCCCTTGACGTTCTTGGAGAACTGCGAGAGCACGGCGAGAACCGTCTTCGGACCATCTTCCGGCATCACGCCGTCGGCCGTGAACATTTCCTTGCCGGCGTCGAGAGCCTTGATGTAGCCTTCCTTGTCGCCGACGTAGAAGTCCTTCGGCATCTTCTCGGCAATTTCAGCGGCGGAATGCGTATGGATGAAGCGCAGCGTCTTGACGAAGGCGTTCGCAAGCTTCTGCACTTCTTCCTTATGGGCGTCGACCCATGCGGCATCCATATAGAGCGAAGCAGCCGGATAGGTACCGCCGAGCGCTTCCTCGGTACCCTTCAGCGTGCGCAGATCAACGAGGATCTTGGCTTCGCCGGTCTTCAGCAGGCGCGAGATCGTCGGCTCGGTGGTCATGCCCACCTGGATGGCATCCTGCTGCATGGCGGCGATGAAGGTCTGGCCGGCACCGACCGGAACCGGCGTGATGTCAGCCGGGGAGAGGCCCGCCTTCGACGCCATATAGAGCGTCAGGAAGTTGGTGGACGAGCCGAGGCCGGTGACGCCAGCACGCTTGCCCTTCAGGTCGGCGAAGGACTTGATATCCGGATATTTGGCCGAAACCAGCTCGACTTCGCCCGGTGCCTGGCTGAACTGCACGACGGACTTGATGAACTTGCCCTTGGCCTGCAGGTCGACGCAGTGATCGTAGAAGCCGACGACGCCCTGAACGGCACCTGCCAGCAGCTGGTTTTCGGCGTCGACGCCGGCGGATTCGTTGAGAAGCTCGACCTCGAGGCCTTCATCCTTGAAGTAGCCGAGGGATTCGGCGAGCTTGGCCGGCAGATAGATCTGCTTTTCGTAGCCGCCCACCATGATGGAAATCTTGTCGGCAGCATTGGCGGCCGTGGCTGCAAGCGAAGCAGCAGTCATGACGAGGGAAAGGGCTACGGTATGAAAAAAGGTGCGCGATGGACGCATCAATGTCTCCTCCTGTTTTATTCTTGCGCCACACGACGCTCTGGAAAGGCGCTTCCTCCACGAAGCTCGGCGAGACTAGCGCGGGCAACCTTTCAGTCAGCTTTCAGTGCGCAACCCTGCGAGGGAACATTGCGATTTTATGAACGCAGACGCCGACGGCTGGACTATACCGCCGGCGCCGGAAACGCTATCGGCGCTATTTAGCGTTCTTGACGAACTCGGTCGTATAGGTCTTCGACAGATCGATCGACTTGCCTTGCACATTCTTCGAGAATTCGGAAAGTACGGCAAGAACGGTTTTCGGGCCATCTTCGGGCATCACGCCATCGGCGGTGAACATGGCCTTACCATTTTCGAGCGCCTTCACATAACCTTCCTTGTCGCCGACATAGAAATCTCTAGGCATCTTGTCGGCGATCTCGGCGGCCGAATGGGTGTTGATGAAATGCAGCGTCTTGACGAAAGCGTTCGCAAGCTTCTGCACCTCCGCCTTGTGATCCTTGACCCACGACTCCTGCATATAGAGGGACGCGGCAGGATAGGTCCCGCCCAGAGCGGCCCTTGTTCCGTCCATCGTGCGCATGTCGATCAGAACCTTGGCCTCGCCGGTCTTCAGGAGACGCGAGACCGTCGGCTCGGTCGTCATGCCGGCCTGAATGGCATCCTGCTGCATGGCAGCGATGAAGGTCTGACCGGCACCGACCGGAACGGAGGTAAATTCCCCCAGCTTCAAGCCGGCCTTGATGGCCAGATACTGGGTCAGGAAATTGGTCGACGAACCGAGGCCGGTGACGCCCAGGCTCTTGCCCTTGAAATCGGCGGCAGATTTGATTTCCGGATGCTTGGCCGACACCAGTTCGACTTCGCCCGGCGCCTGGCTGAACTGTACGACGGATTCGACGAATTTGCCCTTGCCCTGAAGATCGATGCAATGGTCGTAGAAGCCGACGACGCCCTGAACGGCGCCTGCCAGCATTTCGTTTTCCGCATCGACGCCTGCAGGCTCATTGAGAAGTTCGACGGTCAGCCCCTGTTCCTTGAAATAGCCAAGCCCTTCGGCAAGCTTGGCCGGCAGATAGATCTGCTTCTCATAGCCGCCCACCATGATGGAAATCTTGTCAGCGGCATTGGCCACAGTGGCAGCAAATCCGGCTGCAGCTATCGCAAGGGAAAAAATCGCGGAATATCTGAGAATGCTGGATGCACGCATGAAGTCCTCCTCTCCATTTGTGTACCGGCGCCGATTGACAACGGCACGGCACGCGCTTCCTCCTGAAGCGGAAAAGACATGCACGCCCAACCTTTCATTGAGCTGAAAGCAACTCGTCGCCCCATTTGGCAATTTACTTCAGGACGGCTGCGACTGCCGGCACCCGAACAGTGTGAAAGCATACAGCCGCACAACGGGAAGCGTCATTGCATCTTGGCATTTCCCGTATCGCGACTATTTTAGATTGAGCGCTTTCGCTGGGAGGAACCATCGATGAGGATCATTGCCGCAGCCCTTATTCTGACGGTGATGGCGATAGCCGGGCCGGCATCGGCAATTTCCCGCTATGAGTCGCTCGGCAAGACTTGCGCATCGGTGCAGCAACTGATTGCCGCCGAACGCGCGGTGATATTACGTTATCCATCGTCCCGTGGCGGCCCCGTTCTCTACGACCGCTATGTGGCTGGCCGCGGGCAATGCGACATCTCCGACTATGCCAGCCGCAGCTACGTGCCGACGAAAGATAACCCGGCCTGTCCTGTCTATAATTGCAAGCCGTCCTCGGTCTTCAATCCGCATTGACGCGAATCAGCTTTTCTGCGGTTTATGCGTGTACGGAGTCACAAAACTTAATATAAAAAGACTTTTAGTTGAGCTCCACCCACATTTAACGCACATTTCGCGGGCAGATAGAGCACGCGCCCTTTGTCGTTAAGGGCCAAAGTATGGTGTAATCCGCCAGCCCTATTTGAATAAGGAGATTGCGCAGTGAGTGCAAAAGTACCGAACCCGATCGATGCCTATGTAGGCTCTCGCGTCCGCACGCGCCGTCTTATGCTTGGCATGAGCCAGGAGCGGCTTGCCGAACAGATCGGCGTGACGTTTCAGCAGGTGCAGAAATACGAAAAGGGCACCAATCGCATCGGCGCCAGCCGACTGCAGGCCATTGCCGGCGTGCTCGCCGTGCCGGTTGCCTTCTTCTTCCAGCAGGACAATTCCCAGCCGCTGAACACCGACGGCCTCGGCGCAATCAACGGGCTGGAGGATCTGTCGGATTTCCTGACGTCCAAAGAGGGCCTGAGCCTCAACAAGGCGTTCATGAAAATCAACGATCCAAGCATTCGCCAGTCCGTGCTGACATTGATCAAATCGCTGGCAAGTACTTCCGATGCGCTGCCGGACCACCTTCCGCGCGCAACGAACGCATCGGTCGGCCTGCACAACTAAAGCATTTTGCGCAAAAGTGCGCAGCGCTTTTGCGAGGACGACATGCGCGAGATCAAGGCCCTAAAGCGCAAGGAGCGAATCCGAAGGATCGCGACTCTCTTTGGGTCCTGAACTCTCCCCGAAAATTCCAGTCCGTCTAGCCTGGCATCGGCGCGAAGCGGGCCGCCAAGATTGACATCCAGGCGGCACCAAGATCACGCTGATGGTGGAAGCATAGGCGGATTTTGCGCGCAAATGGCCGACGCGAAGCGCCTTCCTACTCCTTGCATGCCGTATTTCACGCCTTGAAATTGCAAAAGCAAAATTTTGCAGCAATCACGCATCGTGTCACGCTGCATGTCACGCGCCAAGCTGCAAAACATCCGTTACGGTTTGCTCATGTTTCCGGCCAGACACGATTCGTCTGCCGGGAACGGGGGCAATAGAGGGTACGAAATGACAGCAGCACTTCCGATCGACGCAGCATACCAGGATCCGGACTCGCTCAAGGAACTGGCCTCAATCGCTCGGCTCATCACTTATGCACGGCAGAGCGCCAAAAACCTGAATGCGGAATTCCCGGTCTGGTGCCTGGACTTGGCGCTCGGGGCCGTGCTGCAGGAAATGTATGAAAATGGCTTGCCCAATCCCTTGTTCGAAGAGGGAACGGACACGGCAAACGTGGTGGCACACTGAATTAAAGTAATCCCGGCCTTTGCCGGATACGGAACGATGCCGGTATGGCTCAGCAGGCCATGTCGGCATTTTTCTTCGTGAACCAAGATCGTCGGGGACAGCCGACTAAAAGCATGTCGCGCAGAAGCCTGCAGCGGCTTTGCGACAATGACCGCCATAAAATCAAAACCCCACGCAAGAAGCGAATTCAAAAGATCGCGGCGCTTCAGCAGCCACCTTTGCGCGGCTGGACGCCGGCGGTAAAAATCCCGATGCAATGGCGCAAATGGCGCAACCGCGTTTCGCGGTCCGGCCAATCTTTCGGACGACCCGGCCTCGAAATCATTGCATCGAAGATCATGCTCATAAGCATGCGCGCTCCGCTTGCCGCATCGGCAATTTCGATCAAGCCGCGCCGCTGCTGCTCGATAAGCCAATCCGCCAGCAACTGCTGTGATTGTCTGGCGCCATAAGTATGTAGCAGCCTGGCGATTTCCGGAGATTGCTGCGACTCACTGATGGCAAGTTGAATGAAGGCGTCCCGTTCGCGCTCCTGATCTTCATCGATGTCGATCATGAATATCAGTTCGAGCGCCTTGTCGAACGGCAAATTCTCGTCTGCAGGCCGCGGCAGGGCCAGCATCGATGCGCGATGCTCGGCGATGATGGCCGCGAAGAGATCGGTCTTGCTCGGAAACAACCTGTAGAGGGTCTGCTTCGAAATCCGGCACCGGGCAGCAACCAGATCCATGGTTGTGCCGCCGTAACCCAGCTCATAGAAGGTTGCGCGCGCCTCCGCGACGATCTCCGCGCGGCGCGCATCGTCGTTCACGGTTTTCGGGCGGCCGCGCGGGCGGCGCTTGGCAACCTGGTCGGCCTTGGCTGCTCGTTCCTTTGTCAGCACACCGTCTTGACCCCAACAGTCGAATACGATTGACATTTGAAGCAGTACAAATATTTTCTGTACGACTTGGTACTATAAATAAGGCAACAGGAAATAGCAACGTGCGAAAGCTCGCCCCTCCCACTTCTGTACCCGCATATCCGGTGATATCAGCCCGCCTTCCGGTTGGCCGCGGATCGCTGACCGCCGTCGGAATTGTCGCCGCGATGTTGCTGGTGGGCTGCAACCAGCAGAATTCCGCCCAGAGCACTGCTCCCGCCGTCAAGACGGAAGTGAGCGCGATGTCGCTGCATCCGCAATCCGTTGCCATCACCGCCGAACTGCCTGGCCGCACCAGCGCCTACCTCGTCGCCGAAGTGCGGCCGCAGGTTGGCGGCATCATCCGCAGCCGCAACTTCAAGGAGGGCAGCGAGGTCCGGGAAGGCGATGTGCTCTATGAGATCGATCCGTCCTCTTATCAGGCATCGTATGACAGCGCCGCAGCCTCGTTGCAGAAGGCGGAGGGCGCCGTGCCCAGCGCCCAGGCCAAGCTCGACCGCTACAAGGGCCTGAGCGCCCAGAACGCGGTCAGCAAGCAGGATTTCGATGACGCGCAGTCCACGCTCGTCCAGGCGCAGGCCGATGTCGCCTCTGCCAAGGCGGCGCTCGAGACGGCACGGATCAATCTCGATTATACCAAGATGAGAGCGCCGATCTCCGGCCGCGTCGATGCCTCCACCGTCACCGTCGGCGCGCTCGTCACTGCCGATCAGACCACGGCGCTGACCACCATTCGCCAGCTCGATCCAATCAACGTCGATGTCACGCAGTCGAGCACCAACCTGCTCGAATTCCGCCGCGCCGTCGCGGACGGCCGGCTTAAAACGAGCGGCGACAACGTTTCCGTGCATCTGACGCTTGAGGACGGCAGCCAATACAAGGAAACCGGCAAACTAGAATTTGCCGAATCCTCCGTTGCGGAAACGGTCGGCACCATCACCGTGCGCGCCGTCTTCCCCAATCCGGATCGCATCCTGCTGCCGGGCATGTATGTGCGCGCCACCATTCAGGAAGGCATTGCCGAAAACAGCTTCCTCGTGCCGCAGCGTGCCGTGACCCGCAACACGAAGGGCGAACCGATCGCCATGTTCGTGACCGCCGAGGGCAAGGTGCAGCAGCGGGTGTTGAAAGTGGAACGCAGCATCGGCAACAGCTGGCTTGTCAACCAGGGCGTTGCCGATGGCGATCGCGTGATCGTCGAAGGCGTCCAGCGTGTTCGCGACGGTCAGGAAGTCACCGTTTCTCCGGTAACGATTGACGATGCGACCGGCGAAGTGAAGCAGGCTGCCGCCGATAGCAAGCCGTCCGCGGAGCAGGCCGGCCTGGAAAAGACCGATATGAAAGCCGCCTCCGGCGTCCAGAAGTGAGGTTAGACGATGTCTCGTTTTTTCATCGACAGGCCGATCTTCGCCTGGGTGATCGCCATCGTCATCATGCTGGCGGGCACACTTTCGATCTTCACGCTGTCGATTTCGCAATATCCGCAGATCGCCCCGACGACAGTCAGCATCAGCGCCACCTATTCCGGGGCTGACGCCGCAACCGTCGAAAACTCGGTGACCAAGGTCATCGAGCAGGGCATGACCGGTATCGACAATCTCGACTACATGACATCGACATCGACCTCGACGGGTCAGGCCTCGATCTCATTGACCTTCACCAACAAGGCCGATCCCGACGTCGCGCAGATGCA
The DNA here is from genome assembly GCF_057784475.1 of Martinezella sp. CNPSo 3795. Lineage (NCBI taxonomy): Bacteria > Pseudomonadati > Pseudomonadota > Alphaproteobacteria > Hyphomicrobiales > Rhizobiaceae > Martinezella > Martinezella sp. CNPSo 3795. The sequence goes on from NZ_JBXSOQ010000007.1 coordinate 80,037, forward strand.
GGTGCAGAACAAGCTGCAGCTCGTCACCGCCCAGCTGCCGCAGACCGTTCAAAATACCGGCATCACCGTTTCGAAATCGACCTCGAACTTTCTGATGGTCGTCGGCTTCGTGTCGACGGATGGCAAGCTCAACTCGAACGATCTTGCCGATTACGTCTCCAGCACCCTGAACGACACGCTGAAGCGTATCGAAGGCGTCGGCAATACGCAGATCTTCGGTGCCGGCTATGCCATGCGCATCTGGGTGGATCCGGACAAGCTTGCCAAATATCAGCTGATGGTGAGCGACGTAACGAGCGCAATCCAGGCCCAGAACTCGCAGGTCTCGGCTGGCCAGCTGGGTGCCTTGCCGCAGCGCAAGGGCCAGCAGCTCAATGCGACGGTCACCGCAAAGAGCCGCCTGCAGACGCCGCAGCAGTTCGAAAACATCATCCTGAAAAGCCAGTCCGACGGCTCGCTGGTGCGCATCAACGATGTCGCCACCGTGGAACTCGGAGCAGACAGCTATACGACGTCGACCACCTATAACGGTCATCCCTCCGCCGGTCTCGCGGTGATGCTCGCCTCCGGCGCCAACGCCATCAATACGGCCGAAGCGGTGCGGACAGCCATCGGCAATATGAGCGAGACCCTGCCGCCGAACGTGGAGATCGTCTATCCCTACGATACGACGCCTTTCGTGAAGCTGTCAATCGAGGACGTGGTCAAGACGCTGTTCGAAGCCATCGTGCTCGTCTTCATCGTCATGTTCGTCTTCCTGCAGAACCTACGCGCCACGCTGATCCCGACGCTCGCCGTCCCGGTCGTCCTGCTCGGCACCTTCGGTGTGCTGGCGATGTTCGGCTATTCCATCAACACATTGACCATGTTCGGCATGGTGCTGGCGATCGGCCTTCTGGTCGACGATGCCATCGTCGTCGTCGAAAATGTCGAGCGCGTGATGGAGGAAGAGGGATTGTCGCCACGCGAGGCGACGATCAAGTCGATGCAGGAAATCACCGGCGCGCTGATCGGCATCGCCACGGTCTTGTCGGCCGTGTTCATCCCGATGGCCTTCTTCTCCGGTTCGGTTGGCATCATCTACCGGCAGTTCTCGGTGACTATCGTCTCGGCGATGGTGCTCTCCGTCATCGTCGCTCTTATCCTCACGCCAGCTCTTTGCGCCACCATTCTCAGGCAGCCCAAACATGGTGCGAAGGAAAAGGGCGTCTTCGGCTGGTTCAACCGCAATTTCGAGCGGGGAACGAGAGGTTATCAGCGCGGCGTGCACGGCATGATCCGGCTGAGCATCGTCTTCCTGCTGGTGTTCGTCTTGATCGGCGGCGCGGTAGCCGTCCTGTTCAACCGCCTGCCGAGCTCCTTCCTTCCGGAGGAAGACCAGGGCATTCTGCTGACCGCGATCCAGCTGCCTCCGGGCGCCACGGATTCCCGTACCTGGGCGGTGCTCGACCAGGTGAGAGATTACTATCTCAACAACGAGAAGGACTATGTCGAGGGCGCATTCGCGGTCGCCGGATTCGGATTCAGCGGTCAGGGCCAGAATGTCGGCCTCGTCTTCGTCAGGTTGAAGGATTTCGATCAGCGCAAGACACCGCAGTCGAAGGCACAAGCCATCGCCGGTCGCGCCATGGGAGCCTTTTCCAAGATCAAGGACGGTAGCGTCTTCGCGCTGGCACCGCCGGCAATCCCCGGCTTCGGCAGCTCGAGCGGCTTCGATTTCTTCATCAAGGATATCAATGGCGCTGGCCATGATGCACTCATAGCGGCCCGTAATCAGCTGCTTGGGGCAGCCGCACAGAACCATAAGCTGCTCGGAACGCGCCCGAACGGCCAGGAAGACACGCCGCAATATTCCGTGAATATCGATCAGGAAAAGGCAAGCGCACTGAACATCGGCCTTTCGGATATCGACACGACGCTATCGACGGCCTGGGGCGGCACCTACGTCAACGACTTCATCGACCGCGGCCGCGTCAAGAAGGTGTATGTCCAGGCCGACAAGGATTTCCGCATGCAGCCCGAAGACCTGGGCCGCTGGTATGTGCGCAATTCCGGCGGCGACATGGTGCCATTCTCCGCTTTCTCGAGCGGCGAATGGACCTACGGTTCACCGCGTCTGGAGCGCTATAACGGCTCGTCCGCGGTCGAAATCCTCGGCTCCGCAGCGCCTGGCGTCTCCTCGGGCGACGCCATGAACGAGATCGACAAGATCATGGCAAGCCTGCCGCCGGGCTTCAGCCACGAATGGACCAGCCTGTCCGCTCAGGAAAAGCTCTCGGGTAACCAAGCAAGCCAGCTCTACGCGATTTCGATCCTGGTCGTCTTCCTGGCGCTTGCCGCCCTTTACGAGAGCTGGTCGATCCCGCTTGCCGTCATGCTGTCGGTCCCGATCGGCATCTTCGGCGCGCTGCTGGCCGCAACCATCTTCGGTCAGTCGAACGACGTCTACTTCAAGGTGGGCCTGCTGACAACAATCGGTCTGGCGGCAAAGAACGCCATCCTGATCGTCGAGTTCGCCATCGAGCAGCAGAACCAGGGCAAAAGCCTGATCGACGCAACGCTGGAAGCATCCCGCCAGCGCTTGCGACCGATCCTGATGACCTCGCTTGCCTTCATCCTCGGCGTGCTGCCGCTGGCGGTCGCCAACGGGGCCGGTTCTGGTAGCCAGAACTCGATCGGTATCGGCGTCATGGGCGGCATGATCTCGGCAACCGTGCTCGGCATCTTCTTCATCCCGCTGCTCTTCGTCTCCGTCCGCCGTGTCTTCAAGGGCAATGTTCGGTCGACGGCAGCTCCGGAGGCCACCAACCCTGACGTGGCGCATTAAGGCCTCTCCACTCGCTCTCTTTCGAAAGAGAGCGAGTGGAGATCTCGATCAGGCATCGGATGTGTCGTCTTGAATTGCCAAATTTGTCATCAATGATTAATATGCAATCATTGATGACAGGGTATTTCTATGGCCAGTATGACGATCCGCAACATCGACGATCATTTAACATCGACGATCATTTAAAGACCCGGCTCCGCATTCGCGCCGCCGCACACGGGCGATCGATGGAGGATGAGGCGCGAGACATTCTGCGGGCGGCCTTGTCGGCGGAAGAAAAGCGTCAACCCAATTTGGCCGAGACTATCCGTCGCCGCATGGCTGCAAGTGGTGGGGTCGTGCTGGATATGGCTCCACGTGAACCAATCCGGCCGGTCGATCTCGATCCATGATCGTTCTCGACACAAATGTCATTTCTGACCTATTGGCACCATCACCATCGCCCATGGTTGAAGCGTGGCTCGCCGCCCAGCCTCCTCTCGCCATCTTTACGACGGCAACGACGCAGGCGGAAATCCTTTACGGACTCCGGCTGCTGCCTATGGGCCGACACCGAAGCGAATTGGAAGCTGCTATTCTCCCCATATTCGAAGAGGATTTCGCCGGAAGAGCTTTACCCTTCGATAGCGAAGCCGCAGGAGCTTATTCCTTCATTGCAACATCGCGGCGTCGGGCCGGCAAGCCGATCAGCCAATTCGATGCTCAGATCGCCGCAATTGTAGCGTCGCGAGGAGCAAGCCTTGCCACCCGCAATGTGTCCGATTTCCTGGATACCGGAATAACTATCGTCAATCCGTGGGACTATAAGGGCTGATCCGGTCCATCCATGCACCGCTGGAGCCGGATGATTTTAGGTCGAGTCGGCCTAAGACCTGTCGTCCGAAATCCCATGACGCTTTTCGGCATCACGCTCTAACCCCTCAAGTTGATTGCGGCGATATTGGCGGTGCCGAAGCTTGCGCCTTCGGCGACCATTTCGCATGCAGCTTGGCAAGCATCAGGTAGATGATCGGCGTGGTATAGAGCGTCAGCACCTGCGACACGACGAGGCCGCCGACGATGGTGATCCCGAGCGGGCGTCGCAGCTCCGAACCGGGGCCGGTGGCGATGATCAGCGGGATGGCGCCCATCAATGCTGCCAGCGTCGTCATCAGGATCGGCCGGAAACGCTTCAGGCACGCCTGATAGATGGCCTCTTCCGAAGACAGGCCGAGTATGCGCTCGCCCTGCAGCGCGAAGTCCACCATCATGATGCCGTTCTTCTTGACGATGCCGATCAGCAGGATGATGCCGATGAAGGCGATGATCGTCAGCTCGGTACCGCTGATCGCAAGCGCCAGCAGCGCGCCGAGGCCGGCGGACGGCAGCGTCGAGATGATCGTCAGCGGATGCGCCAGGCTCTCATAGAGGATGCCGAGGACGATATAGACCGTCAGCAGTGCCGCCAGCAGCAAGAGCGGCTGGCTGCCGGAAGATTGGGTGACGCTCGCCGCATCGCCGGCGAAATCCGCATGCAGCGTGTCGGGCAGGTGCATGTCCAGCACCGCCTTCTGGATGGCATCGTTGGCGACCTGCAGCGGCGTGTTGAGCGCCAGATTGTAGGAGATGGTGACGGAGGGATATTGACCCTGGTGATTGACCACCAGCGGCGCCAGCGTGCGGTCGATCGACGCCACTGCGCTCAACGGCACCTGCGTACCGCCGGAGGCGGGCACGTAGAGCTTCGAAATGTCATGCGGATCGAGCGCATAGTTCGGGTCCGCCTCCAGCACGACGCGATACTGGTTGCGCTGCGTGTAGATCGTCGAGATCTGCCGCTGCGCGAAGGCATTGTTGAGCGCGGAATCGATAGACTGGATGTTGACGCCGAGCTGGGAGGCGAGACTGCGGTCGATATTGACGGTCGCCTGCAGGCCATTGGGCTGCCTGTCGGTCGCGACATCGGTCAATCCCGGCAGGGCCTGCATCCGCTCCAGCACCTTGGGCGCCCATTCCACCAGCTCATCGTAATTCGCACCCCAGAGCGTGAACTGATACTGCGATTGCGACTGGCGCGCGCCGGCGCGGATATCGCCCGGCGAAAACAGGAAGGTGCTGAGGCCGGGAACAGCCATCAGCTGCTTGCGCAGCCTGTCTATGACCTCGGCCGTTGGCGCACGCTCCGATTCCGGCTTCAGCGAGATGAAAAGCTGGCCACGATTGATGGAGCTGGAAAAGCCGCCACCGCCGACGGAAGAGCCAATACCGGAAACGGCGGGATCCTTCGAAGCGATATCCGCCGCCTGTTGCTGCAGCTTGACCATGGCGGGATAGGAAATATCGGTCGCAGCCTGCGTTCCGCCCTGGATGAAGCCGGTATCGTCCTGCGGGATGAAGCCCTTCGGAACCTTGACATAGAGATAGCCGGACATGACCACGCAAGCGATGATGACGACCACGGAAAGGAAACGGTGGTGCAGCACCGCCCGTAGCGTCCGGCCATAAAAGCCGGTAATCGCACCCAGTGTGCCCTCGACGATGCGGCCGAACAGGCCAGGCCGGGCATCGATATCGTGCTGGCGCAGGCGATGGCCGCAGATCATCGGCGTCAGCGTCAGGGACACGAGCGTCGAAACGACGATGGTAAAGCCGAGCGTCAGCGAGAAGGTCTGGAAGAAGCGGCCGACGATGCCGCCCATGAAAAATAGTGGAATGAAGGCGGCAAGCAACGACAGGCTGATCGAGATGACGGTAAAGCCGATCTGCTTGGCGCCTTCGAGCGCTGCCCGCATCGGCTTCATGCCCGTTTCCAGATTGGCATAGATATTCTCGATCATGACAATGGCATCGTCGACGACGAAGCCGACGGATACGGCAAGCGCCATCAGCGAGAGATTGTCGATCGACAGCCCGAAGAGCCACATCGCGGCAAAAGTGCCGGCGAGCGATAGCGGCACAGTGACGCCGGCAGCGACTGTGGGGGTAGTGCGCCGCAGGAACACGAAGACGACGGCCATGACCAGACAAATGGTGGCAAGCAGCGTCCACTGCATGTCGTTGACGCTGGCATGGATCGTGGTGGTGCGATCGGAAAGGATCGAGATATTCACACCGGCAGGAATGAGCCGCTGCAGTTCGGGGATCAGCTGCTTGACGCCATCGACGGTGGCGATGACGTTCGCATCCGCCTGCTTGGTGATGTTGAGCAGCACGGCTGGCTTGCCGTCATACCAGGCATCCGAGCGGCTGTTGCGCACCCCAGGCTCGACAGTGGCGATGTCGGAGAGGCGAACGGCGGTGCCATCCCCGCTCTGTACGATGATCCGTCCGTAGGCTTCCGGCGTCTTCAACTGGCTGTTGACGGCAACGGAGAAAGCGCCGCCGGCACCGTCGATCGAACCGAAAGGCCCGAGCACGTTGGCGTTGACGATCGCCGTACGGACCGCATCGAGCGACAGGCCCATCGCTGAAAGCCGGTCCGGATCCAGCCGGACGCGGATGGCGGGTTGATCGGCGCCGCTCACGGTCACCCCGCCGACGCCATCGACCTGCGAGATGCGCTGCACCACCACGGTATCCGCTGCATCATAAATGGCGCTCGGAGAGACATTATCCGACGTCAGCGCCAGGATGAGAACCGGGGCCGCTGCCGGATTGATCTTGCGGAAGGACGGGAGAGTGGGCAGATCGCCGGGCAGGTCCGTCGCAGCCGCGTTCAACGCCGCCTGCACATCCTGCGCTGCACCATCGACGCTACGCGAGAGATCGAACTGGACGATGATCGTGCTCGAGCCGAGCGAGCTGACGGACGTCAATTGCGTAACGCCGGCAATGGTCCCGAGATGACGCTCCAGAGGGGCGGCCACGCTCGCTGCCATACTGGCCGGATCGGCCCCTGGGCGGCTTGAGGAAACGACGATTGTCGGCAGATCGACGGTCGGCAGGCTCGCGACCGGCAGAAAGCGATAGGCAACGATGCCGAGGATCATCAGCCCGATCGCCAGAAGCGTCGTCCCGACAGGGCGTTTGATAAACGGCTCGGAGATGTTCATCTCTCGCCACCCGCCAATTCGTTCATCTCGGCGCTCGGCATGCCACTAGTGCGGCCGACGATCTTGGCGCGCAGGCGCTCGAAGGCGAGATAGATCACCGGCGTCGTATAGAGCGTCAGGAGTTGTGACAACACGAGACCGCCGATGATGGTGATGCCAAGCGGAATACGCAGCTCCGCCCCCGTACCCTGGGCCAGCGCCAGCGGCAAAGCGCCGAAGAGGGCTGCGAGCGTGGTCATCATGATCGGCCGGAAACGCAGGATCGAGGCTTTCAGAATGGCCTCGCGCGGCTCCAGGCCTTCCTTGCGCTCCGCCTCCAACGCGAAGTCGATCATCATGATCGCATTCTTCTTGACGATACCCATCAGGAGCACGATGCCAATGAGCGCGATAATCGACAGATCCTGCCCGAACAGCATCAGCGCCAGCAGAGCGCCGACACCGGCCGAAGGCAGCGTCGACAGGATCGTCACCGGATGCACGGCGCTCTCATAGAGCAGGCCGAGCACGATATAGATCGTCACGACCGCTGCCAGGATCAACCAGGGTTCACCCGCAAGCGAGGATGCAAATTCTTCGGCATCGCCCGAATATTTGCGCTGGATATTATCGGGCATCTCGATATCTCGCTCCGCCGCCTTGATCTCGGCGACGGCATCGCTGAGCGAGGCACCCTTGGCGAGATCGAAGCTGAGCGTCACGGCCGGGAACTGCTCATCATGGCTGATGACCAGTGGCGCGGTCGTGAAACTCGCCGTCGTGAAGGCGTTGAGCGGCACCTGCGTATCGCTGGCGCCGGCGACATAGAGCTTGTCGAGCGATTTCGGATCCGACTGATATTGCGGTGCCGCCTCCAGGATGACGCGATACTGGTTGGCCTGGCCGTAGATTGTCGCGATCTGCCGCTGGCCGAAGGCATCATTCAAAGTATCGCTGACAGCCTGCATCGATACACCGAGCCGCGAAGCAGTCTCGCGATTGACATCGACGAAGATACGCCCGCCGCCCATCTCCACTTCGGAGGCAACATCCGTCAGCTTCGGGCTTTCCTGCAGCCGCTGGACAAGCTTCTGCGCCCAGTCGACCACCGTATTCGTGTCCGTGCCCGTCAGGGTATATTGGTAGGGCGCACGACTGGCCCTGGTGCTGATCGAGATGTCGCGCACGCTCTGGAAGGTAACGTGGATGCCGGGCAAGCCCGTCACCTCGCCGCGCATCCTCTCGATGATCTTATCGGCGGACGCGTTACGCTCACTCCGCGGCTTCAGCACGAGACTGAGATTGCCGGTGTTGAGCGTCAGATTGCTCGCGCTGGCGCCTATGACGGCAACGACGCCAGCAACATCCGGATCCTTGCGCAGCCGGTCGGTCACATCAGCCTGGATCTGCTTCATGGTTTCGAAGGAGGTCGTCGGCTCGGCTTCGATGACGGCGGTGATGAGGCCCGTGTCCTGCGCCGGCAGAAAGCCCTTGGGGATGACGACATAAAGCGCGATCGTCGCAGCCAGCGTCACCACCGTCATCAGCAGCATGAGAGGGCTGCGATCCACGGCCCAGACAAGGCTGCGCCGATAGCCTTCAACCATCCAGTCGGTGAAACGGTCGGCACCGGCCAGAAAGCCGCCCTGATGCTCTTTTGGCTTGCGCAGGATGCGCGCGCACATCATCGGCGTGAGCGTCAGCGAGACCACGGCCGATACGACGACGGCAATGGTGAGCGTCAGCGCGAATTCGCGGAACATGCGCCCGACGATGCCAGTCATGAACAGCAGCGGAATGAAGACCGCAACCAGCGAGACGGTCAGCGAAATGATCGTGAAGCCGATTTCGCCGGCACCCTTCAGCGCCGCCTGCATCGGATTTTCGCCCTCTTCGATATGGCGCGCGATGTTCTCGATCATCACGATGGCGTCGTCGACGACGAAGCCGGTGCCGATGGTCAGTGCCATCAGCGAGAGATTGTCGAGACTGAAGCCGGCGAACCACATGACGCCGAAAGTGGCAATCAGCGACAGCGGCAGCGCGACGCCGGCAATGAAGGTCGCCGTCATCGTCCGCAAGAAGAGCAGGACGACGAGGATGACAAGACCGATGCTGATGACCAGCGTCCATTGCACATCATGGATCGAAGCACGGATGGTCTCGGTGCGATCATTGACGATATCGAGGGAGACGCCGGCCGGCATCGCCTGCTTCAGCTTCGGGATCTGCTTCAGCACATTCTCGACCGTCTGGATGACGTTGGCGCCCGGCTGACGCATGATATCGAGAATGACGGCGGGCTGGCCCTGATACCAGGCGCCGACACGGTTGTTTTCCAGTCCTTCGACGACGGTTGCGACGTCCTTCAATTGCACCGGCGCGCTGTTGCGGTAGGCAACGATGACCGATTTATAGACGTTCGGATCGACGATCTGGTCGTTGGCGGCAAGCGTGAAGCTTTGCTGCGTGCCGTCGAGCGAACCCTTCGCACCGGCAACGCTGGCATTGGTGATCGCCGTACGGATGTCCTCCAGGGCAAGTCCATAGGAGGCAAGACGCGGCAGATCCGCCTGGATGCGGATGGCAGGCTTGACGCCGCCCTGGATATTGACGTCGCCGACCCCCGACACTTCGCTCAGGCGCTGCGCCATCATGGTATCGGCAAAATCGCTGAGCTCGCGGATCGAATAGCTGTTGGAGCGCAGGGCCAGCGTCACGATCGGCGTATCGGCGGGGTTCACCTTCGAATAGGTCGGAGGATAGGGAAGCGTGCGCGGTAAGGTCGATCCGGCGGCGTTGATCGCCGCCTGAACATCCTGCGCCGCGCCATCGATATCGCGGCCAAGATCGAATTGCAGCGTGATCTGACTGATGCCAAAGGCGCTCGACGAGGTCATCGAAGCCAGCGACGGGATTTGGCCGAGCGGCCGCTCCAGTGGCGCCGTCACCAGCGCCGCCATTGTATCGGGATCGGCACCTGGAAGCTGCGTCGTCACCTGGATCGTCGGAAAATCGACTTGCGGCAACGGCGCGACCGGCAGGAAGAGAAAGCCGAGAATGCCGCCCAACAGCACCGCCACCCCGAGAAGCGAGGTGGCGATCGGCCTGGATATGAAGAGCGACGAGACGTTCATTGTTGCTGCGTCGGCGTAGCGGAGGAATTGTTGGAGGCCGAGCCGCTGCCCGTATCCGCACCCTGTTCGCCAGCGGCGCCAGGCTGACCATCCTGGCCGCGATGGCCATTATGACCGCCAGCACCGCCCTCCCCACCTTGACCACCCTGGCCATTGTGGCGGCGATGCGGACGTTCGCCCGCATTTGCGGTGCCTGGAGCAGCATTCTGTTGGTCGTTCTCTGCAACAGGCTGCCCGTTATTGTCGGTTGACGGAGCAGCCGGCGACGCCTGATCCGGATTGGCCGAAATCTGCACCTTCGACCCATTCTGAAGCCGCGCGAAACCTGTTGTCACCACCTTGTCGCCGGGCGTCACACCATCGGCGATGACGGCGAGCGTATCGTCCTGCTGGCGCACCTTGACCGGCTTCATCGCAACGGTCTGGTCCTGGCCGATGATATAGACGAAGGTTCCGTTCGGGCCACGCTGCACGGCGCCGCTCGGAATGACGGTAACGCCCTTCAGCGTCTCCACAAGCAGGCGGGCATTGACGAAGGCGCCGGGCCACAGCGCCAGCTTCTCGTTCGGGAAATTCGCCTTCAGCTTGACCGTACCCGTAGTGGGGTCGACCTGATTGTCGACCACGCCAAGCGAACCGTTGTCGACCACCGTCTCGCCGTCGTTGCCCAAAGCCTGGACAGAAAGCGTTCCGGCTGCGCTTGCCGCGTTGACGCGGGCAAGCTGTTGCTGCGGAATGGAAAACAGCACGGAGATCGGCTTGATCTGCGAGAGCGTTACGATACCGGTGGTGTCGCCCGAGCTGACGAGATTGCCGACATCGACGTTGCGGATGCCGGTGCGCCCATCGAAGGCTGCCCTGATCGTCGTATAGTCGAGTGTTGCCTGCGCGCTCTCGATCGCTGCCACATCCACCTGGACCTGTGCTGTATATTGGGCCACCAACGAGGTCTGCGTATCGACCTGCTGCTGCGTGCCGGAGGCGCTCTTCACCATCAGCTGATAGCGGACGAGATCGCGCTGGGCGCCTGCGAGCAGGGCTTCGTCCTGTGCCTTCTTGGCGATCGCCTGATCGAGCTGCGCCTTATAGACGGAATCGTCGATGCGGGCGATGACATCACCCTTCTTGATATCCTGCCCCTCGACGAAATTGATTTCGACGATTCGTCCGCTGACCTGCGCACGCACCGTCACTGTATTCAGGGCCTTTACCGATCCAACGCCGTTGATATAGACGGGGACATCGGCCGTCGTCGCATCGGCAGCAAGCACGGGAACCGGCCCGCTGAACTGCGACATGCTGCGCCGTCCGCCACTGCTGCCACCCTGCCTTTGGCCGCCACGGCGTCCGTCCTGGGCTTGTTCCCCCGGTGCTGCAGCATTCTGGTAGCCAAGCAGCTTCTCCGCCGGCCCAAGCCAACGATCGCGGGTCGCATAGGCGCCATATCCGACTGCGCCGATCACTGCCAACCAAACGACGACCCGAAACGTCCGAGCCATTCACGCACCTTTCTTCAAATCCCGGGGCGATCGACGATCCCCCGCTATTCATGGCGCGACCTTAGCTTGCATCGTGCCGCTTAGGAATTTGGTATGGCCATTAAATTTTGTCCATTTTAGCGCCACTTAGCGTAACAAACTGTAACATTGGACGAAAAACTAGGGTTGTGGTTGCAAGGTGGATGCGTCTACCCGCACAAACCGCTGCAGCGCCTCAAAGCACGCCCCAGCCACGGTAGCGACCACGGCCTGTCATCTCGCGCAGGCCGAGTTCGGCCACCAGATTGAGCGCACCTCTGGAGGTGACGCCGACATGACGCGCGATCATCTTCGCCGAAACGATCGGCCGCGACAGCACGATATCGATAACTTCGGGCAAGCTGCTGTTGGACCGCCGATCCTTGAGCCGGAGCTCCATCTGCAGCCGGGCAAGCGAAAGGCGATCGAGCTCCTTCAGACCTGAATCGGCCGAAAGTGCCATGGCCTCCAGAAAGGCTGTCAGCCGCGTGGTGCGATCTGGCGCACGCCGGCGGTCGTGACGGACGGCTTTCAGGCCGACATTCAGGCAAAAGAGATGGGATGTGACCTTGCCCCGGCTGCGCAGATAGGCGCTGACCAGCAAGCCACCGAGCCAATGCTGCCGCCGCAGTGGCTCTATTCGCTCCCAGGCATCGAAAAGCACCGCCGCGCCGAGAGCGGGCGGCAGCAGATCCGCCTCGCGAATGACAGCGCGCCAGCTCTCCAGCCGCTCATCCTCATCCCAATCCTCATCACGGATGAGTGCAAGGGGGTCGTCAACATCAACGGTCGGCTGCCGAGCTTCCGGAACGCCGCCATTCAGGATCTTGTCGGATCGGGCGAGGATCGCGTCGATCTCGGCGAAATCAACGCCGAAATCGTCTTCTTCATCCACCGGCTCGTCCGGCTCCATGGCCGGGGCAGGCGTCGAACGCGGCGCAATGATGTCTTCGGTTTCGCCGACGTCACCGCGCAGGACGGCAAGACCCGCCGCCTCCAGGCCCCAGGAAGGATCGGCGGTCCAAAGGCGGCGCCTGCTGCGCAGCACCGCATGGGCGATGGTCAACTCGTGCGTCGGTGTGCGCGTATCCATGCGCGCATCATGCAGGACGAGATCCTCCACATGCACAAGTTCGCCGCCGACCCAGAGCGCACCAGCGGCATCGAAAAAGTGCCCCCGCTCGCGAAAACCATCCGCCACCGCATGCCTCAAGACACGCTCATCCAGCCGCGCCAACATATCCTCCGCCTTGACGATGACAGGCAGAAGCGTGGCAAGTGGCAGCGTGGTCAGATCATATCGCATTGGAATCACATCATTGCATCGATCTAACGGAACTTATCATCGCCGTCCGCGGCGAGATAGGAAGGCAACCTTGTGAACTGTGGATGGCAATCACTATTTTCCGTCTTGACCTTCCAGCGATGGGAAGGTTCATAAGGCTTTCCGACGCCCTTTCGGGCAAAGGAGTATGACATGGCACAGCACAACGAGCACGATCACGGCCATCATGGCCACGGTCATCACCATCATCATGATGCCGACATTCAGGATGTGGTGATCCGCGATCCCGTCTGCGGCATGACCGTCGATCCCGATGCTGGCAAGCCATCGCTGGATTATCGCGGCCGTATTTTCCATTTCTGCAGTGACGGCTGCCGTACAAAGTTCCAGGCTGCACCGGAAAACTACCTCACGGCGAAAGACCCGGTCTGCGGCATGCCGGTGGACCGTGCCACCGCCCGCCACTTCCTGAAGCACGAGGGCGAAAAATTCTATTTCTGCTCGGCCAGTTGCAAGGCAAAGTTCGAGGCAAATCCATCGGCCTATCTCGACGGTAACAAGCCCGCGTCAAAACCGGTGCCGAAGGGTACGCTCTATACCTGCCCGATGCACCCCGAGGTCATCAGCGACCATCCCGGCGACTGCCCGAAATGCGGCATGGCGCTGGAGCCGATGGGTGTTCCCGCCGCCGATCACGGCCCGAACCCGGAGCTTGCCGATTTCACTCGCCGGTTCTGGATCAGTGCTGCCCTATCACTGCCGCTGCTTGTCATCAGCATGGGTCCGATGATCGGCTTGCCCATTCGCGACTGGATCGGCGAACCTCTTGCCACATGGGTCGAACTTCTGCTCGCGACGCCGGTCGTGCTTTGGGCGGCGCTGCCCTTCTTCCGCCGCGCCTGGAATTCGCTCGTCAACCGCAGCCCCAATATGTGGACGCTGATCGGCCTCGGCGTCGGCACCGCCTATGTCTACAGCGGCATCGCCACACTCGCCCCCGGCCTGTTTCCCATGAGCTTCCGAGGCCATGGTGAGAGCGTGCCCGTCTATTTCGAGGCAGCTTCCGTCATCGTCGCATTGGTCTTCGTCGGCCAGGTACTCGAGCTGAAGGCCCGCGAACGCACCGGCTCGGCCATCCGCGCGCTTCTCGATCTCGCCCCGAAAACGGCACGGCGCATCGGCGCCGATGGCAGCGAAACCGATGTGCCTGTCGATGAGATCCAAGCCGGCGACCGGGTGCGTGTGCGCCCGGGCGAACGCGTGCCCGTGGATGGTTCCGTCATCGAGGGACAATCGACCATCGATGAATCGATGATCACGGGCGAGCCCCTGCCCGTCGAAAAGGCCAAGGGCGACGCCGTGACCGGCGGCACAATCAACAAAAACGGCGCGCTCATCATGCAAGCCGAAAAGGTCGGCGCTGAGACCACCCTCTCACGCATCGTCGAGCTTGTCGCCAAGGCGCAACGCTCGCGCGCCCCGATCCAGACGATGGTCGATCGCGTCTCCGCCGTCTTCGTGCCGGCTGTGGTCGCGGCCGCCATTATCGCCTTCGTCGTCTGGGCCTTTGTCGGGCCGGAGCCGAGGCTGGCGCATGCGCTGCTTGCCGCCGTTGCGGTGCTCATCATCGCCTGCCCCTGTGCGCTGGGGCTGGCAACGCCCATGTCGATCATGATCGCCACGGGCCGAGGCGCACAGGAGGGCGTACTGGTGCGCGATGCCGAGGCGCTGGAACGCTTCGCCAAGGTGGACACGCTGATCGTCGACAAGACAGGCACGCTGACCGAGGGCAAGCCGAATCTGACCGACATCGTCCCCGCGACAGGCACAGACGAGGCCCGCCTGCTCTCGCTTGCTGCCAGCCTGGAGCGCGGCTCCGAACACCCGCTCGCCGAAGCGATCGTTGCCGGCGCCGAGGAACGCGGTGCCCGCTTTGTGGAGATCTCCGGCTTTGCGGCGGTGACGGGCAAAGGCGTCGAAGGCAGCGCCGGCGACACCGCGATCGCGCTCGGAAATGCCGCTATGATGGCCAATCTTGACGTTTCGACCGACGATTTGAAGGCCGAGACCGAGCGCCTGCGCGGCGAAGGCAAGACCGTCATGTTCGTCGCCATCGACAGGAAGCTGGCCGGCCTCGTCGCCGTCGCCGACCGGATCAAGCCGACCACGGCCGCCGCCATCAAGGCGCTGCATGAGAGCGGCCTGATCATCGTCATGGCAACCGGCGACAACGGCAAGACCGCCGCTGCCGTCGCGAAGCAGCTCGGCATCGACGAAGTGCGCGCCGATATGCTGCCGGAGGGCAAGAAGGCGCTCATCGACGAGCTGCGGGCCAAAGGCCGTGTCATCGCCATGGCCGGCGATGGCGTCAACGACGCACCCGCACTGGCCGCCGCGGATGTCGGCATCGCCATGGGCACGGGCGCCGATGTCGCCATGGAAAGCGCCGGGATCACTCTGGTGAAGGGCGATCTCAACGGCATCGTGCGGGCGCGCCACCTGTCGGAAGCGACCATCCGCAACATCAAGCAGAACCTTGCCTTCGCCTTCGGCTACAATGCGCTCGGCGTGCCGCTGGCAGCCGGCGTGCTCTATCCGGTCTTCGGCCTGCTTCTGTCGCCGATGATCGCTGCCGCCGCGATGAGCCTGTCCTCGGTCTCGGTGATCGCCAACGCGCTGCGACTGCGGCTGGCGAAATGAGGACATCGACCGCGTTTGTTCGCCTTCTCCGCACCCACGCGGTCCCTCACCCCTGCCCTCTCCCCGCCAGCGGGAGGACAATCGCATATGACCCGAAGTTGTTGTCGCGTCCCCTTCTCCCCTTGGGGAGAAGGAGCTTAGGATGCTCATCCGCACCATATGCGATACCCCTGCCGCCAGTGGGGAGAGGGGGCTTTGATCTAATAGCCTACGATCTGCCTGCAAATTCGCCGTCTGGCGCGGTCGTCCCTTCTCCCCGCCAAGCGGGGAGAAGGCTAGGATGAAGGGCATACTCGCAGGCGCGGCATCGGCAGATGCACCTGACTTGCCCGAATTTGCTTACCCAACCCGCTCCACAGCAATCGCCGTTGCCTCGCCGCCGCCGATGCAAAGGGCTGCGACGCCCTTCCTTGCACCCTGACGCTCGAGCGCATGCAGCAGCGTCACTATGAGACGCGCACCGGTGGCACCGATGGGATGGCCGAGCGCGCAGGCGCCGCCGTTGACATTGAGGCGGTCACGGGCAATGCCGAGCTCCTTGGCGGCCGCCATGGCGACGACGGCGAAGGCCTCGTTGATCTCGAAGAGATCGACATCGCCGATCTTCCATCCAGTCTTATCGAGCAGCTTGCGGATCGCCGGGATCGGCGCGGTGGTGTACCAGGCCGGCTCCTGGGAATGCGTCGCATGCGCCTTGATCTCGGCAAGAATCGGCAATCCCTCGCGCTCGGCAACCGAGCGGCGTGTCAGGATAAGCGCGGCCGCACCATCGGCATTGGCTGAGGCGCTGGCCGCCGTAATCGTGCCATCCTTGCGGAAGGCGGGCTTCAGTGTCGGGATTTTTTCCGGCGAGACCTTTTGCGGATGCTCGTCCTTGGCAATGGTAGTGGGGCCGCCCTTCGCCATGACGGAAACCGGCGTGATCTCGGCTTCGAAGGCGCCGTTCTCCGTTGCGGCACGGGCGCGCGATAAAGTCTCGACCGCATAGGCATCCTGATCGTCGCGGCTGAACTGATAGGCCTCGACCGCCAACTCGCCGAAATCGCCCATCGAGCGGCCCTTCTCATAGGCATCCTCGAGCCCGTCGAGCATCATATGGTCGAAGATGCGGTCATGGCCCATGCGGTAGCCGCCGCGTGCTTTTGCAAGCAGATAGGGCGCATTCGACATGGATTCCATGCCGCCGGCAACCGTGATCGAGGCTGAACCAGCGAGAAGTAGGTCATGCGCCAGCATGGTCGCCTTCATGCCGGAGCCGCAGACCTTGTTGATCGTAGTGGCGCCGACGGCATCCGGCAGACCTGCCCCGCGCGCAGCCTGCCGGGCCGGCGCCTGCCCTTGCCCCGCCGGCAGGACGCAGCCGAACAGAACTTCATCCACTCTCTCCGCCGAAAGACCGGCACGCGTCAGCGCCGCGCGGATGACATGCGCGCCAAGCTCGTGCGCCTGCAAGGGCGAGAGATCTCCCTGGAAACGGCCAACGGGCGTGCGGGTAGCGGAAATGATGACGATGGGATCGTTAGCGGACATGACATCTCCTCGCGGATAGCAAACCATATCTTCACACCATTCCTATCACGTTAGATGATGATCGTCATCTAAATATCGCAGAAAATAGGATGCAGCCGACGGCACGCATGATTGCCCTCCTCGCGCAGAGGACTTAAGGATATCCGCAGAATTTGAAGGGATATTCCGTGCCGCTTTACATCAAGGATGATGCCATTGATCGATTGGCGCGCCGTTATCAGGCACTGACCAAGGCCACGACCAAGACGGAAGCCGTGCGGCTTGCCTTGCAAAAGGCGCTGGATGAGGAGCTGACCAAGCCGGCGCTTGCCGACGTCGCGGTCACTTTCTGCCGCAATCTCAAACAGAAGGCCATCGCCAAAAGCGAAAGCGCCGGCATAGCGGAAGAGATTTGATGTTTATCGACGCTTCAGTGCTGTCGGCGATGATGACCGACGAGGAGGAGGCGCGCGCCTTCGCCATCCGCATACAGCCGGCAACAGCGCGAATGACCTCGCCGCTTGCCGCAGCGAATGCCGCAATCCTTGTCTCCGATACTTTGGGATTGTCGCCGACCGAGGCCGGCGAAGCTGTCCGCACGTTTCTGCAGCTTATGAACGTTCAGCTGCTTGCTGTGCCGCCCCGCGCCGCCACCTTGGCGACGGAAGCCTACGAGCGCTATGGCCAAGGCGACCATATAGCGCGCCTCAGCCTTGACGATTGCTTGACCTATGCCTGCGCTCGCTATTATCGCCAGCCGCTATTGTCGAAAAGCGACCGGTTCAAGCAGACGGATATCGAGCTGGCTTAAGACCAGCTCGAGCCATCACGCCGTTACGGGCAAAGCGAAGCGGAGCCTGCACTATAGGTGCTCGAACGAGCGCCGACGGAGTTAGGGGCAGCGGCGCATTGCAGGCGGGAAATGGAGTCGCCGGCGCGGATCGGACCTGTCACCGACGGATCGGTGTTGATGGTGCCGTCCGGGAGAATTGCGTCCTTGGAATGGTCGACATTGCCGACATCAGCCTGGAACGCCTCGACATTGACGCGCTTGGGATGATGCTTGTGAGCCTGCTCCGCCATGGCGGCGCTGGACATGCCGAGGACGAGAGCGGAGATGGCGAGGGTTCTGAGCAGCATGGGACTGCCTCCTGTGGGAGTTGACGCGGATTTCATATGGGAACTGGCAGCCCACTTTACAGCGGCTTGCCTGTCAATATCGTTAAGAATTTGAAGGTTTTGATCAGGTCTTCACTTTATGGCGGGATACCTCTGCACCGGCATCGTGCGGCAGGCTGATAAAACGCAATGCGGAGATGCCACCGATAAGGCCAACGATGAGGAAAGCCCAGCGAAAATCGACAAGCGAAAGCGTTTCCCCACCATGAATCGTGCGCGAGAGATTGAGAACCGCAGCAGCGACGGCAACGCCAAGCAGCAGTGAAACCTGCTGCAGCATGCTCGACAATGTGGAGGCGGAGCTGCGCTGCGCGGCATGGATATCGGCAAACCCCAGCGTATTCAGCGCCGTGAAATTCATCGACCGCGAAAGCCCGGCAATGAATAGCAGGCAATATATCAACAGCTCCGGTGTCGACGGAGACAGAAACGCGCATCCGGCAATGCTGGCCGACGAGATCAGGCCGTTGACGACGAGCACGTTGCGGAAACCGAAGATTCTCAACATCTGCGTGGTGATCGCCTTCATGCCGAGATTGCCGGCGAAATAGAAGAGCAGATAGGTGCCGGCATCGATCGTCGTGCGCCCGAAGCCGACCTGGAAGAGCAGCGGGATCAGGAACGGCGTGGCGTTGATCGCCACACGGCTCGCCGTGCCGGCCGAAAGCGTCGACATGGCGAAGGTCTGCACCTTGAAGGCGGAGAGATCGAGCAAGGGCCCATCAACCGTCATAAAATGCCGGGTGGCGATGATGGAAAACACCACGCCTGCAGCGATCAACCCGATGCTGGGCGCCAGCCCCGTCGTGCCCTGCACCACGAATTCAAGGCCGGCAAGCAAAAATGTCAGCCCTGCCGCCGATTGCAGGAAGCCGACGAAATCGAGGCGGGCGACCTTTTCCTCCCGCTGATCCGGCACGAAGCGCAGGACGAGACCCAGACCGATAATGCCGATCGGGATATTGATCAGGAAGTTCCAATGCCAGCTGAGATAGGTGGTGATGAAGCTGCCGAGGACGGGGCCGATGACAGGCGCCGTCAGCGCCGGCCAGGTGATCATCGACATCGCATGCACCAGATCGGACTTGCGCGCGTTTTTCAGCACGATGATGCGGCCGACAGGCGTCATCAGCGCGCTGCCGACACCCTGCACGGCGCGGGCAATGATGAACTCGGTCAAATTCCCCGAAAGACCGCAGAACAGCGATGCAACGGTGAAGATGGTGATCGACGCCAGGAACACCCGCCGTGCACCGTAGCGATCGCCAGCCCAGCCGGCCAGCGGCACGAAGGCGGCCATGGTGAGAAGATAGACCGTGATGCCGATGCTCATCGACACCGGCTCGACTCCAAAGGTTGTCGCCATCTGCGGCAGCGAGGTGGTGACGATGGTGCCGTCCAGGATCTGCATGAAGAAGGAGACGGCGACGACGAAGGCGATGATGCGGGACTGCCGGCCGAAACTTGCTTCGGAAGGCTCTTCTATGGTCCTGGCAACGGTCATGAGATGAAATTTCGGATATTGGCGTTCAAGGAAGCCGAGTACTCCCGGCAACAATCATACGATCATTGAATACGCCCATCATGGCGGCTTGCAAAGCCACAAACCCAGACGTCGCCATCAAAAATTGCCACGGTGACATAAGAACCGCGATTCGGAAGGGCCAGTGCAGGGTACTCACCCGCAAAGCGCCGAGGGCGTCAATCGTCCGAGTAACGCTGCTCCCGCCAGGGATCGCCATACATGTGATAGCCGTTCTTCTCCCAGAAGCCGGCCCTGTCGGCACCGATGAGCTCGATGCGGTTCAGCCACTTGGCGCTCTTCCAGAAGTAAAGATGCGGCACGACGAGACGCATCGGGCCGCCATGCTCGCCGGTCAGCGGCTGGCCCTCCCAGGCGGTGGCCAGAATCGCATCCTCAGCCGCGAAATCCGCAAGCGGCAGATTAGTAGTATAGCCGTCATAGCTCGTCAGCAGCACATGCTGCGCCTCCGCCGTCGGCATGGCGAGATCGAGGAGATCGCGCGTCGAAACCCCTTCCCAGCGATTGTCGTAGCGTGACCAGGTCGTCACGCAATGGATATCGCTGACACGGGTGCTTTGCTCTATCGCCTGGAAAGCGGTCCAATCGAGGCTGAGTCGATTTTCCACGAAGCCGATTACATCGAGCCGCCAGCTCGACTGCGAAATCTGCGGCTGGACGCCGAGATCCAGCACCGGCCAGTTCTTCACGAGATGCTGCCCCGGCGGCAGCCGCTCCGTCTCCGGCCGGCTGATACGCCCCGTCAGAAACTTACCCTCCGCCGCCCAGCGGCGCTTGGAGGTCGTGAGCTTGCTATCGGCGGGGATTTGATCGTCGCTCATGCGGCTATCCTCTCTGCTGCGCAGAAATAGGATAACCGACCCGGGCGGGTGTCAAGTCAAGGAACGGCAGATAGCTGACTATATTGCCGCGATGGCGATATGGAACAGCTGCCCCTTGCCCGAGATCGAGTGCCGCCCGGCGCTGTCGTTGGAAATCAAAAGGCAATCGCCCGCATCAAGCGCCATGCCATCGACCGCGGCATTGCCGCGATGGCAAAGAACCAGATTGATCCCGGTCTCCAGTGCAACTTCCCCCTTTCCGTCAACGGCGACACGCCGCACCGAATGCGTAAAACGGCCCCGCCGCGTCATGACATTGAGATCGGTGATCGTGCCATCGATCAACGTCGCTGAGGTCGGCGCGTCGGCTGCAAAGGGCAGCGGCTCGCTCGCCTGCGTCAGGCGTTCGGGCGCGCGCCCCTCGATGAAGAGGGTCATGCCCTCGCCATCGAGAATGGATAGTGTGCGATCGATGCCGGGAAAGACCGAGAACGGCCCATCTGTGGCAACAGTCGCCATGCTGACGCGCCAGTCGAAGTCGGCAAGCCCGGCGCCGTCGGGCGAAACGGCGATCTCCACCGTTTCGCCGCCGCCGTTTTTCCAGGGCATGCGCTTGTGGTCACTGGCGCGCAGCAGCTTCATCTTAGTTCCCCAGGATGGCCGGCAGGCGCAGGCCCTGCTTCTTGGCCCAGTCGAGCGCGATGTCGTAACCGGCATCGGCGTGGCGCATGACGCCGGTCGCCGGGTCGTTCCAGAGAACGCGCTCCAGGCGCTTGGCCGCATCATCCGTGCCGTCGGCGCAGATGACCATGCCGGAGTGCTGGGAAAAGCCCATGCCGACGCCGCCGCCATGATGCAGCGATACCCAGGTGGCGCCGGACGCGGTATTGAGCAGAGCGTTCAGGAGCGGCCAGTCGGACACGGCGTCCGAGCCGTCCTTCATGGCTTCCGTTTCGCGGTTCGGCGAAGCGACCGAGCCGGAGTCCAGATGGTCGCGGCCGATGACGACGGGCGCCTTCAGCTCGCCGTTCCTGACCATTTCGTTGAAGGCGAGGCCGAGGCGGTGGCGATCGCCGAGACCGACCCAGCAAATACGCGCCGGCAGACCCTGGAAAGAGATGCGCTCGCGCGCCATGTCCAGCCAGTTGTGCAGGTGCTTGTTGTCGGGCAGCAGCTCCTTCACCTTGGCGTCGGTCTTGTAGATATCTTCCGGATCGCCCGAGAGAGCAGCCCAGCGGAACGGACCGATGCCACGGCAGAAGAGCGGGCGGATATAGGCCGGCACGAAGCCCGGGAAAGCGAAGGCGTTTTCGAAACCCTCTTCCTTGGCAACCTGGCGGATGTTGTTGCCGTAGTCGAGCGTCGGTACGCCGGCATCCCAGAAGGCGACCATGGCTTCGACATGCACCTTCATCGAGGCACGGGCGGCGGCTTCGACGGCCTTCGGGTCGCTCTCGCGCTTGGCCCGATGTTCGGCCACCGTCCAGCCGATCGGCAGATAGCCGTTCAGCGGATCGTGGGCGGAGGTCTGGTCGGTGACGATATCCGGACGCGGGCCACCGGCCTTCATGCGCTTCACCAACTCAGGGAAGATCTCGGCGGCATTGCCGAGCAGGCCGACGGACTTGGCTTCGCCAGCCTTCGTCCACTTGTCGATCAAAGCAAGCGCTTCGTCGAGCGTCTTCGCCTTTTCGTCGACGTAGCGGGTGCGCAGGCGGAAATCAATGCGGGTTTCGTCTGATTCGACGGCAAGGCAGCAGGCGCCGGCCATGACGGCCGCCAGCGGCTGTGCGCCGCCCATGCCGCCGAGACCACCCGTCAGGATCCACTTGCCCTTGAGATTGCCGTTATAGTGCTGGCGACCAGCTTCGACGAAGGTTTCGTAAGTGCCCTGCACGATGCCCTGCGTGCCGATATAGATCCACGAGCCGGCCGTCATCTGGCCATACATGGCAAGGCCCTTCTTATCCAGCTCGTTGAAGTGATCCCAGGTCGCCCAATGCGGCACGAGGTTGGAATTGGCGATCAGCACGCGCGGCGCATCCTTGTGGGTGCGGAACACAGCGACCGGCTTGCCGGACTGCACGAGCAGCGTCTCGTCTTCGTTGAGCGTCTTCAGCGTCGCGGCGATACGGTCGAAATCGTCCCAGGTGCGGGCAGCGCGGCCGATGCCGCCATAGACGACCAGCTCGTTCGGGTTTTCCGCAACGTCCGGATCGAGATTGTTCATCAGCATGCGCAGCGGCGCTTCGGTCAGCCAGCTCTTGGCGTTGAGCTCCGGACCACGAGGCGCGCGGATTTCGCGGATATTATGGCGTGGGTTGGTCATGTCACATCTCCAAGGAGGGCAGGATGTCGGTTGAAATCGAGGCATTGAGCGCGCCGGAGCCGATAAGTTCGCTGGCGGCTTTCAGGTCGTTTGCCATGTAGCGGTCCTCTTCCAGCGACGGCACGGCGGCACGGATGGCGGCAATGGCAAGGGTCAGTTCCGGGCTGGTCGTCAGCGGCGCGCGCAGCTCGACGCCTTGGGCGGCAGTCAGCGCTTCGATGCCGATGATGCCGAAGAGGTTTTCGGTCATTTGCAGCAGGCGGCGCGCGCCATGGCAGGCCATGGAGACGTGGTCTTCCTGGTTGGCCGAGGTCGGGGTCGAGTCGACCGAAGCCGGATGCGACATCTGCTTGTTTTCGGACATCAGCGCCGCCGAGGTCACTTCGGCAATCATCAGGCCGGAATTCAGGCCCGGCTTCTTTGCGAGGAAGGCCGGCAGGCCGTAGCTGAGCGCGGGATCGACCAGCAGCGCGATACGACGCTGGGCGATCGCGCCGATTTCGCAGACAGCGATGGCAATCTGGTCGGCGGCAAAGGCAACCGGCTCAGCATGGAAATTGCCGCCGGAAACGACGGAATTATCCGAAAGCACCAAGGGATTGTCGGTGACGGCATTGGCCTCGACTTCAAGCGTGCGGCCGACAGAGCGCAGGAGGTCGAGGCAGGCGCCATCGACCTGAGGCTGGCAGCGGATGCAATAGGGATCCTGCACACGCTCGTCGCCTTCGATATGGCTTTCGCGGATCACGGAACCGGCCAGCAGCCCGCGAAGGGCTGCGGCGGAATCGATCTGCCCCTTATGGCCGCGCAGCGTATGAATATCGGGATGGAACGGGGCGGAGGAACCCATCGCAGCATCCGTCGACATCGCACCGGTGATGAGAGCGGCCTGGGCGGCACGATGGGCGCGGAAGAGACCCGCAAGCGCAAGACCGGTCGAGACCTGCGTACCGTTAATCAGCGCCAGCCCTTCCTTGGCGGCGAGCACGACCGGCGTCAGGCCGGCCTTTTCGAGCGCCGCCGCGCCGGAAAACCGCTCGCCGGCATAAAAGGCTTCCCCATGCCCCATCATGACGGCGGTCATATGCGCGAGCGGCGCGAGATCGCCGGACGCGCCGACGGAACCCTTTTCGGGAATGACGGGAACGACGCCCTTTTCGAGCATGCCTTCGATCAGCCGCACCAGCTCCAGCCGAACGCCGGAGGCACCCCGCCCGAGCGAAATGAGCTTCAGCGCCATGATGAGGCGAACGACGTTTTCAGGCAGCGGCTGGCCGACGCCGCAGCAATGCGAGAGGATGAGATTGCGCTGGAGCGTCGCGACATCGGCGCTGTCGATCTTGATCGATGCCAGTTTGCCGAAGCCGGTGTTGATGCCGTAAACCGGCGCATTGCCGGCAGCGATTTCGGCAATACGGGCGGCTGCTTTGGCGATGCCGGCATCGAAGGACGCATCGAGCTTAGCCGGCTCACCGCTCCAATAGATCGTCGCCAGCTGCTGCAGCGAGACGGAACCCGGATGGAGAACGACAGTCATCGGTTGAACCTCTTTCCCTTGAAGACATGTGCATGGAGGGGATTGAAGCCGATACGGTAGACAAGCTCCGCCAGGCTTTCGACATCCCAGATGGCAAAATCGGCCGACTTGCCGGCCTCGAGCGTCCCCGTTTCACTCAGAAGACCAAGGGCACGCGCGCCTTCGCGGGTGGCGCCGGCGATGCATTCCTCGACCGTCAGGCGGAAAAGGGTGGCCGCCATGTTCATGGTCAGCAGCAGCGAGGTCAGCGGCGAAGTGCCGGGATTGGAGTCGGTCGCAATGGCGATCGAGACGCCCGCTTCACGCAGGGCCTGAACCGGCGGCTTCTGTTTCTCGTTGATGGCATAGAAGGCGCCGGGCAGCAGCACGGCAACCGTACCCGCCGCAGCCATCGCCTTGACGCCATCCTCATCGAGATATTCGACGTGATCGGCTGATAAAGCACCATAGGAGGCGGCAAGCTTGGCACCGCCGAGATTGGAAAGCTGTTCGGCATGCAGCTTCACCGGAATACCGAGCGACTTGGCAAGATCGAAGACGCGCGCGATTTCCGCCGTCGAAAAGGCGATGCCTTCGCAGAAGCCGTCGACGGCATCGACAAGACCTTCGGCATGGGCCTGGCTGAGGCCCGGCAGCACGACGTCAGTGATATAGTCGCCATTACGACCTTTATACTCCGCTGGCGTCGCATGCGCGCCGAGATACGAGGTGACGACGCGAACCGGGCGGACTGCCTCCAGCTTGCGCGCGGCCCGCAGCATCTTCAGTTCGGATTCAATGTTGAGGCCGTAACCTGACTTTACTTCGATTGTCGTTAGGCCTTCGGATAGCAGCGTATCGAGGCGCGGCAAGGCCACAGCGACAAGCTCATCCACCGACAGCGCCCGCGTTGCATTGACAGAGGAGACGATACCGCCGCCGGCACGGGCGATTTCTTCGTAGCTCGCGCCTTCCAACCGCATTTCGAATTCGCGGGCGCGATTGCCGCCATAAACGATATGCGTATGGCAATCCACGAGCCCGGGTGTCACCCAGCGCCCTTCGAGGTCGATGCTTTCGGCGCCCGATGTATCGGGCAGATCGGCTTCGCTGCCGGCAAAGACGATACGGCCGCCCTTGGTCAGGATCGCGCCCTTCTCGATAGTACCGAGCCGGGCCTCGCCCTCTTTCAAGGTTGCAAGGCGAGCGTTGCGCCAGACGCGGCTTGCCGTATCGCCGTCCTTGCCATCTTCGGAAAAATTATTCCCACCCATCAGCTTTACGCCTTTCCTCGTTGGCTCATAATGTATATACATAATCGAAAGGCTGACAAGAGGGATTTTGGACTCCATGTCCGAAAGGAAAGGGTGAGACCATGACGAGACTTCATGCACGCTCGGTACTGCTTGGCGACGGATGGCACGAGAATGTAAGGCTGACCCTCGAAGGCGGCCGCATCGCCGAGATCGCGACCGATGTCGCTCCCGAAGCCGGTGACGACAGGCAGGATGTTCTGGTTCCGGCGATGCCGAACCTGCACAGCCACGCCTTCCAGCGCGCCATGGCCGGCCTTGCCGAAGTCCGCGGCCCGGCCAATGACAGCTTCTGGAGCTGGCGCACCGTCATGTACAAATTCGCTTTGTCGATGACGCCGGACCATGTCGAGGCCGTCGCCGCACAGCTCTATATGGAAATGCTCGAAGCCGGCTTCTCCCGCGTCGGTGAATTCCACTATTTGCATCATGACAAGGATGGCAGCCATTATGCCAATATCGCCGAGCTGGCCGAGCGCATTGGCGCCGCCAGCTCCGAAACCGGCATTGCGCTGACGCTGCTGCCCGTCTTCTACGCTCATTCCGGCTTCGGCGGTGCCGCTCCCATCGACGGCCAGCGCCGCTTTATCAATTCGATCGAGAGCTTCGAAGCCCTTATGGCCGGCTGCCGCCCGGTCACGAGCCGCCTGCCTGGCGCCGAACTCGGCATCGCGCCGCACAGCCTGCGGGCCGTGACACCGGAAGAGCTGGCAAAGCTCGTGCCGATCGCCGGCGATGGGCCGATCCACATCCATGTCGCCGAGCAGGTGAAAGAAGTGGAGGATTGCATCGCCTGGTCGGGTGCCCGGCCGGTGCAATGGCTGCTCGACAATGCGCCTGTCAATGAGCGCTGGTGCCTGATCCATGCCACGCACATGACCGAGGATGAGACGCGGCGCATGGCAAGAAGCGGCGCGATCGCCGGCCTTTGCCCGATCACTGAGGCCAATCTCGGCGACGGCGTGTTCCCGGCACCGCTATTCTTGGAGGAAGGCGGCCACTACGGCGTCGGTTCCGATTCCAATATTCTCATCTCCGTGCCGGAGGAGTTGCGGCAGCTCGAATATTCGCAGCGCCTGGCGCTGCGCGCCCGCAACGTCATAGCCACGACGGGCGGTTCGACCGCCCGCATGCTGTTCGACGGCACTCTGGCGGGCGGTGGCGCGGCTCTCAAGGCACCGGCCGGCCTCGCCGTCGGTAATCACGCCGATATCGTTTCGCTCGATGTAAGTGCGGTACCCTATCTCTCCGGCGACCGTATTCTCGATCACTGGACCTTCGCCGGCGGCGTCACCGTGGGCGGCGTGTGGGCCCTGGGTAAAAAGCAGGTGGACGGGGGCCGACATCTGAGGAGAGAGGCAATCACCACGCGATTCCGCAAGGCGATGGCTGAACTTATCGGTTAAAAACCGCTTTTCCTCCCATCGATTGACCCCTAAATAACTTGCGGGAAATCCCATGTCTCACACGGAACAGATGGGTGGCATGACCACGAGCAAAGAGGCGACCCTCCATCAGCGCATCTTGAGCGATATCGAGGGCCGGATCGTTTCCGGCGCCTGGCCTCCAGGACATCGCATTCCATTCGAGATGGACCTGGCGGAGCAGTATGACTGCTCGCGCATGACGGTAAACAAGGTGCTGACCCAGCTTGCGCGTGCCGGCCTGATCGAGCGGCGAAAGCGCTCGGGCAGCTTCGTCACGCATCCGCAGGCACAATCCGCCGTGCTTGAGATTCACGACATCAAGTCCGAGGTCCTGTCACTCAATCTGCCCTACTCGCACAGGCTGATAAAGCGTGCCGAGCGGCGTGGGCGGCCGGAGGACGCGCGCAGGCTGCAGTTCGTCGGCTCTATCCCGGTGATAGAGATCACCTGCATCCACTATGCCGGTCCGCGCCCCTTCTGCCTGGAAAATCGCGTCATCAATCTCGACGCGGTGCCGGAAGCGGCGAAGGCAGACTTCGAAACGCTGCCGCCAGGCCCCTGGCTCCTCAACCAGGTGCCGTGGAGCACCGCCGAACATCAGATCCGTGCCATATCGGCCGAAGGCGACGCCGCCGCCAATCTCGATATCCAGAAGGGTGCGGCATGCCTCGTCGTCGAACGGCGCACCTGGAGCGCCGCCGGTCCGATAACCCATGTCCGCCTCACCTATCCCGGTGATCGTCACAGCCTTGTGGCGCGCTTTACGCCCGCAAGCTGACCATTCCCGGCGCCAACTTAGGGGCGCTGCGGCGACTCTGTCGGCGGCGGAATGAGGCTATCGGATTGCCGGACAGGCTGGGCAGGATCGACCAGCAGGATACTGAGCGCAATCAGAACCAGTGCCAGAATCAGGAGGATTCCGATCAAAAGCGGACGAATCGCGGTCATTTCGTTCTCCAATCTCCCCAGCCCAGCGACAAGCGCGATAGGGAATTCGAGATAACCAGCGCAGTCTAACGGTAAACGTTAAGCAATGCTTGATGTTCTGCGAAAAAATGGGCCTTTTCCAGGAATTTCTGCCCGCGCCGAACGGGATGGCAATCTCACGCTTGTTTGAATGGCGGGTGATGGAAGCGGCGCATAGGATCGCGATGTAGACGGCTTCGAAGCCGCCCCGCGGCTTCCGTCGACCAATTCCAACCTTCTTATCAAGCACGACCGGCGCATCGCGCGGCCGATATCTCAAGGGAGACCCCACCCATGGATCGCAAACGTCTGATCGCGGCTGCGCTGACGCTCTCCGTCGCCATGCTTGCCGCGTTGCAAAGCGCCGAGGCTGCCGAGCGTGTAAGGGTGCGTGGCACCGTGGAAAGCCTCGATGGCGACACGCTCAAGGTCAAGTCCCGCGACGGCAAGGACGTGACAGTCGCGCTGAAATCCGGCTGGAACGTCGGTGGCGTCGTCAAGGCTGCCATCAGCGACATCAAACCCGGCGACTTCGTCGGCATCGCCTCGCAGCCGACCGACAGCGGCATCAACGGCGCGATCGAAGTTGTCATCTTCCCGACCTCGATGAAGGGAACCGGCGAAGGCGACCGCCCCTGGGATTCAGCGCCGAACAGCTCGATGACCAACGCCACGGTCGCCAATGCCGTGACGTCCGTCAGCGGCCCGACATTGACCCTCACCTACAAGGGCGGCGAACGCAAGATCAAGATCCCGGATGGCACGCCCGTCGTGACTCTGACGTCGGCAACGAAAGCAGATCTGAAGCCCGGTGCCGGCGTCTTCATCACCGGCGAGCAAACCGGCGAAACCACCGTCTCTGCCGATCGGGTTGCCGTCGGCCTCAACGGCACGGTGCCGCCGATGTGATCGCTTCGATCCTGTAACTCCTTTTCCCTTGTCGATGTCGGCGAACGACTGATACGCCGTGTCGTCGGCTCGACGCCATATGACGACGGCCGATAGTTATTCGCCGACATGCAGCATGGCCTCGGCCAACGAAATGTCCGACTTGATCTCCCGCGTCGACATCGACGTCACGGTATGCCGGACGCCCGGCAGCCGGTTGAGCTCCTGCCGAAGCAACCGGTCGAGCGCCGCCATATCGGTCGCCAGAATATGCAGGAGATAATCCGCCTCGCCCGTTGTCGCATGACAGCGCCAGATCAGCGGATGGCGGCGTACGGCGGCTTCGAAGGCATCGAAGCGCTCGACATCGATCGACACCTGCACGAAAGCCTCCAGCCCGAAGCCGAGCTTGGCCGGGTCGAGAAGCGTCCTGTATCCCCGGATCACACCCGCTTCCTCGAGCGCTTTTACGCGCTTCCAGCATGGCGTCTTGCTGAGACCGGCCAGATCGGCAAGCGCAGCAAAGGAGAGGCGGGCATCAGCTTCCAGCGCGGTAATGATCTTACGATCTAAGACATCTAACTCCATCGTTCTCTCCATAGCCGCACAGATGATCAATCGTACTCTATTTTTTCCGAAATGGATGACAAATAGGAACAATGTTCAAGCTGAATTTCGTATCCTTGAAAGCGAGCAAATATGCTGGACGGCCGAAGGCCGGAACAAAGGGGACGAAGATGCAGAAGAAAGACTATTACGCGCGCATCGAGGCGCCCGAAATGCGCGACTATGGCGTCTACCTGCAGTGCGACAAGCTACTCGCCTGTCAAAAGCCGTTGAACGGCATGGTCAACGGCGACGAACTGCAGTTCCAGATCGTCCATCAGGTCGAAGAACTCTGGATGAAGCTGATGGCCTATACGCTGGTCGATGTCATCGGCTTCATGGAGGAGCGCAACACGCATCGCGTCGTGACCCTTATGGGACGCGTGCACCGGATCATGCGCATGATGACGACCCAGCTCGATCTTCTGGAAACCATGTCCCCGAAGGAATATCAGCAGATTCGTCTGCAACTCGGCAATGGCAGCGGCCAGGAATCGCCCGGCTTCGGGTTTCTGCTGCGCATGCCACCGGATCTCTGGCACGCCTTCAAGGCGAACTATCTCGATGCCGCCGGCCTGACGGTCGCGGATATCTATGACGATAAATACGATCACGGCGACAGCTACGTGGTGGCCGAAGCGCTGGTCGAGTATGACGAACTGTTCCAGAAATTCCGCGCCAATCACATCTATCTGATCCAGCGTTCCATCGGCCTCGGCTCTAAATCGTTGAAAGGTCGTCCCGTGGAGCTGCTACAGGCCGGCACGCGCCATCGCTTCTTCCCCGATCTGTGGGATATTCGCCACGAAATGACCGATCGCTGGGGTGGCCAATATGGCGTCGTCCGCGATTCCATTTCCAAGCACGACGCCGCCGAATAGGTTCTGACCGGCGACCGTCTTCCGCCGCTTCGGTGGCGGAGGGCCGCCCGGACAAGATTAAGCGAGCTGCGCCAAGCCTCAGCACTCACGCTCTAAGACGCATCGGCCCGCCAGGGCAAAAGACACCGTCTCGCCGCTCGCAACCCCCTGGTTGATCCAACCTTCCCTTCACAGACGCAGGCATTACCAGCGCCGCCCACCCCGACACCCGTCTCCTAGGTCTTTGATTTTGTGCATGTCGTTGTCGCAAAACCGCTGCACACTTTTGCGCGACATGCTTTAGGACCGGCAGGCCACAGCCTCGGCCGGAAGCGATGCAATGACCATTGAAATATAGCCTATTGCATAATTTTGTTATCGGTCATATTTATTTAGTAGTCTCATAGCACGATCCTCCCGGAGCCCCGCATGACGCAAGTTCAGGAAGCTGCAGTACAGGGGCGCGCATGGCAATTTGCCAGCCGCGACGAGGACGATCGTCCGAGCCTTCCCGAAGTCAATGCCACAGTAAAGGTTCCTCACGGCGGCAGCTGGATTCGGCGCTTGATTGCTTTCGTCGGCCCCGGTTACATGATCTCCGTCGGCTATATGGACCCCGGCAATTGGGCGACCGATCTCGCCGGCGGCGCGCAGTTCGGCTATACGCTTCTCACCGTCATCATGCTGTCGAACCTGATGGCGATCCTGCTGCAGGCGCTTTCCGCAAGGCTCGGCATCGCCACCGGCCGTGATCTCGCCCAAGCCTGTCGCGATCACTATCCACGGCCGGTCAATCTGGCACTGTGGTTCGCCTGTGAACTCGCCATCATTGCCTGCGATCTTGCCGAAGTCATCGGTACGGCGATCGCATTGCAGCTGCTCTTCGGAATTCCGCTGATCGGCGGCGCGCTGATCACCGCGCTCGACGCATTTTTGTTGCTGCTGCTGATGAGCAAGGGCTTCCGCTACCTCGAAGCTTTCGTCATCGCGCTGCTGACCGTCATCGCCATCTGTTTTGCCATCCAGATCGCCGCGGCCGCACCGCCAGTGGCCGCGATCCTCCAAGGCTTCATCCCCTCGTCCGAAATCGTCACCAATCACGAGATGCTCTATATCGCCATGGGCATCATCGGCGCGACGGTCATGCCGCACAATCTCTATCTGCATTCCTCCATCGTCCAGACCCGCGCCTACAAACGCACTGAAGAGGGCCGTCGCGATGCGATCAAATGGGCAACCATCGACAGCACCGTCGCCCTCATGCTGGCGCTCTTCGTCAATGCTGCAATCCTGATCGTCGCAGCTGCCGCCTTCCACACCAGCGGCCATTCCGACGTCGCCGAGATCGGTCAGGCCTACGAGCTGTTGTCGCCGCTGCTCGGCCTCGGTATCGCCTCCACCCTTTTTGCGATCGCGTTGCTCGCATCCGGCCTCAACTCGACCGTAACGGCGACGCTTGCCGGCCAGATCGTGATGGAAGGCTTTCTCCGGCTC
This sequence comes from Martinezella sp. CNPSo 3795, assembly GCF_057784475.1. NCBI lineage: Bacteria > Pseudomonadati > Pseudomonadota > Alphaproteobacteria > Hyphomicrobiales > Rhizobiaceae > Martinezella > Martinezella sp. CNPSo 3795. The sequence continues at coordinate 111,964 of NZ_JBXSOQ010000007.1, forward strand.
AGGATTCCGCACTGGGCAAGGCGACTTTTGACCCGCGGCCTCGCAATTATTCCGGTTGTGTGCGTGACCGCCATTTATGGTGAAAAGGGCACTGCGAACCTGCTCGTGCTGAGCCAGGTCGTGCTATCAATGCAATTGCCCTTTGCCGTCATTCCACTGGTCCAATTTGTCACGAATCGCGAGAAAATGGGCAGTTTCGTCATCCCCAGAAGCATCGCGGTTCTCTCGTGGATAGTTGCCGCGATCATCCTGGCGCTGAACTTCAAACTGCTCTACGACACCATCTTCGGTTGACGAATCATCTTGAACGCGCAAATCTCGCCCTGTGGATGATCACGGCAGTTAACCGACTCGTAATATTTGCCTAGATTTTGCCATGATTTGCCCTAGTTTGGGCCCACCGCAATCTGCAGGGTTCCTCACTTCATGGCCGAAAGTCCATTGCGCGTTCAATTTCCTGCAGAGGCTGCGATCCAGGCGCGGCCGCATCACGATTTTCATATTCCCTTTCTGCCGCGCTCTGCCCATCTTCGCCACCTGATCGTCATCGGTCTCGCAGGCACTGCTTCCTTCGGCCTGCTCGCCACCGTGCTCTATCCCTTGCTGGCGCGTCACACGATCGAACGGGCGACGCCGGTGCGCACGGCCCAGCTCGCGCGCTCTCAACCAGCCATGCGCAAAGCCAGCCGGCTGGCTGCAAAACAGCGCTTCGACGGCGCCCGCTTTGCGCAGGTGGCCGAAAAATTATCCAGCGGCGAAACCCGCATTTTCACCTATCATCGCACGACGCTGGTCTTCAAATCCGACGAAACCGCCCTGGCGCGTGACAGCGGAGGCGCCATCAGTGCCTCCTATGGCGACGAGCGAGCCGACAATGTGGCATTTTCGCCGCCTTCGCTTTCCGATATCCGCCACGGCATCTATCCGCAGACCACGCATTACGATGCCGTGCGCCGCTCTCGCTTTCCGGTTCGCGGCGTGCCGCTGAACGTCAGCGTAGCGCGCGCGACGACCGGCGAAGCCGGGCGCGAGTTCCACAGGCTCGTATCCATGCCGAAGGACAAGCAGGATCTTCAGGATATCCTGGCGTCTGCCGGCCTCGGCAGCGACGCCGGCGACGAACTGCAGCGCGCCCTGGAGACCGATACCGTTTCCCCCGGCGACAGCCTGGAACTGCTGCTAGAGAAAAAAGGCCCCAATGCCCGCCCGAAGCTGATCATGGCGCGCCTTAGCGGCGACAAGACGCCGGAGCGCGTCGTTGCCCGCGATGATGCCAATGGCTTTGTTCCGATGGCCAATGACAGGCTGTTTTCCACGCTCTACAGCGAAAGCCAGGCCGAAGCTCCATCCTCGACGGAGGTCGCCGCGGTCGATTTGAAGGGTGTCGACGAGAGCGACGAGCGGGCAGTCAGCGACAAGCTCGAAAGAGCCGGCCTCACCAAGGAATATGCCTCGCAGCTCATCAAGCTCGCTAAGGCCAAGGGCATTTCTCTCACCAGCATCGACGATGCTCCCGACAGCGTCGACCTGCTCTTCCGCAAGGCGGAAGACGGTCGCACCGAACTGATGTTCATCGAATTCCATGCCGACGGCGACACGCATCGTTTCTATCTGCATAAGAATGAAGGCGAAGGCCCCTCGGAATTCTACGATGAGAGCGGCCACTCGATCGCGAAGTCGCTTGTGCACCGGCCCGTGCCGAATGGCACGCTTGGTGACGGCTTTGCCTGGCGCATCCATCCCATTCTCGGCGTGAAGAAATTCCACAACGGCGTCGATTTCCGTGCGCCGATGGGAAGCCCTATCCAAGCCGCCGGCGACGGCGTCGTCGAAAAGATCTCCTGGGAAACCGGCTACGGCAAATATGTCCGCATCCGCCACGACGGCGGCTACGAGACCACCTATGCCCATATTTCGGCAACGCCGTCGGATCTTCGCGTCGGCCAGCGCGTCACCCAGGGCCAGGTCATCGCCTATGTCGGCTCGACGGGCTACTCCACCGGCCCGCATCTCTATTACGAACTGCGCGTCAACGGCCGTTACGAAAATCCGCTGACAGCGCAATTGCCCGCCGGCACCAATCTGACCGGCAAGTCGCTCGACAGCCTGCGCTCACAGGTCAACCATGTCGAGAACATCATGAGCTACCTCGACGTTCCGCCGGCTCGCAGCAATCCCTCCGCCCCCTTCGCCAACTTCGAGCAGGGGCCGAGCTTCGGGCCGAATTCAGGATCGGACTTCGGACCGAATTTGGGACCGGGCTTTGGGCCGAGCCATTTCGGCGCGCCGTCTCCATAAGCCAGCCAGAAATCCGCACGAATGTCCTTCCCGATCCTTGCAAACCCGATTCCCGCGGGCGGCAATGGCGCCTCGATGCCGAATGCGATAACAATCCTTCTGTATTTCGCCATGGAGAAGATATCGCCGCGCGCCATCTGACGCGATGCCGGATATCCTCACATGGTAACCTGCAAGGAGCAGAAATTGGCGCGCAAGCCGTTGCCGGAACCAAAACCCATGCTGCCGAATGAAAGCAGGCGTCTGCGCGCAGATGCGCGACGCAACTATGGCAAGTTGATCGAAGTTGCAGCACAAGCTTTTGCCAGCCACGGCACCGCCGCCTCCCTGGAAGACATAGCTCGCCGCGCGGATGTCGGCATTGGCACGCTCTATCGCCATTTTCCGAGCCGGGAACACCTGGTGGAAGCGGTTTATCATCACGAAGTCGAAGCACTATGCGATGCCGCCGAAGAACTTTCACGCGAGCGCCCACCGGATGAAGCTCTGGAGGAATGGATGCATCGCTTCGTCGGTTACATCGCGACGAAGCGGGGCATGGCCGACAGTCTGCGCATCCTTTTCAACAGCAATTCCAAGCTCTTCGCCGACAGTTACGGCAAGGTGCCGGTCGCGCTCGCAAGTCTCATCGACCGCGCAGTCGCCGCCGGCGCGATCCGCACCGACGTCGACAGTACCGACGTGCTGCAGGCACTTTCCGGCACCTACTCCATGCCCGATTCACCGGAATGGTATGACCGATCCCGCCGCCTCGTACGCCTCCTGATGGATGGCCTACGCTGGGGGGCCTTGAAAACGCCGGGGTCGCAAGGGACCTGATAATCGGCAGAATGCTTCCTATATCCCTTTGAACTGAGATCGTCAGGCGAGTTTGGTTCTGCCGCAGTTTCGTGCATGGCCCCGCATCGCGGGGAGAGGGCTAGGGTGAGGGGCAGACCACATAAGCGATAGCAGAACCAAACTCATCTGACATTCACCAAAGTTGAGGAGAGCCAGAATGTCCGAAAGAGCAGTCAAGATCCCCGGTCCCGATCATCCAATCACGATCGAGGAAAAGCAGGCCCATGTCATCGTCTCCGTCGCCGGCAAGGTGATCGCCGATACGCATGAGGCCCTTTCGCTCAAGGAAGCATCCTATCCGGCCGTCATCTATATCCCGCGCAGGGATGTCGACATGTCCTCGCTGGAAAAGACCAGCCACGAAACCTACTGCCCCTACAAGGGCGAATGCTCCTATTACAGCATTCCGGCCGGCGGCGAGCGCTCGGTTAATGCCATATGGAGCTATGAAAACCCCTATCCATCCGTCAGCCGGATCAAGGATTACATGGCCTTCTATGCCGATCGCGTCGATTCCATCGATGTGAGAACCTAAAGAGCCAGGCCGCTCGCGGCGTCGAAGACATAGACCTGCTCCGGGCTCACCGAGACATTCAGCGGCTGCCCATAGCGCACCGGCGCCTCGCCATCGACAACAGCCGTCACCTGTTCGCCGGCAAGGTCGAAGAGCACATGTGTCTGGGCGCCGGTCGGTTCGACCAGCAGCATCTGACCGGTAAGGGGCGAACCGGCACTTGCAAGGCTCAGATGCTCGGGCCTCAAACCAACCTTCACGCTCTGACCCGCCTTCACCTTGCGTTCCCCAGCGATGCGGATCGGCGTGCTGTCCTTCAGCCGCACGGCAGGAACGCCCTCGACGCCTTCGACCACGCCATCGAGAAAATTCATGGCCGGCGAGCCGATGAAGCCGGCGACGAAGAGATTGGCCGGCTTGCGGTAAAGCTCGATCGGCGTGCCCTGCTGCTCGATGCGGCCCTGGTTCAGCACGACGATCCGGTCGGCCAGCGTCATCGCCTCGATCTGATCATGGGTGACGTAGATTGAAGTGGTCTGCACCTTCTGATGCAGCGCCTTGATCTCGGAGCGCATCTGCACGCGCAGCTTCGCGTCGAGGTTGGAAAGCGGCTCATCGAACAGGAAGACGGCGGGATTGCGCACGATGGCGCGGCCCATGGCGACGCGCTGGCGTTGACCACCGGAAAGCTGCGCCGGCTTGCGGTCGAGCAGCTTGGTGAGATCGAGCATGCGTGCGGCTTCATTGACCCGCTGCTCGATCACCTGCTTGGTCTCGCCCGAAAGCTTCAGGTTGAAGCCCATATTCTCGGCGACCGTCATATGCGGATAGAGCGCGTAGGATTGAAAGACCATGGCGATGTTACGCTCGCGCGGCGTCATCGAGTTGACCACCTGCCCGCCGATCGACACATCGCCATCGGTGATTTCCTCCAATCCGGCGATCATCCGCAGAAGCGTGGATTTGCCGCAGCCGGAGGGGCCGACGAGCGCGATGAACTCTCCGTCCTCGATTGAAAGCGAGATATCGTGGATGACGGTCAGCGCCCCATAGGCCTTGTGGATGTTGTGCAGTTCGACGGATGCCATGTTGTTTGCGCTCCAGTAAGGCTCAGGATTTCACGGCGCCGGCAGTCAGACCGGCAATGATGTGCTTCTGCGCCAGGAAGAAGACGATGACCGTGGGCAGGATGGTCAGCGTGATGAAGGCGAGCACCAGTTCCCATTCCGTGCCGAATTCGCCGCTATAGACCATCATGCCGAGTGGCCAGGGATAGATCGAATCCGAGTTCAGCATGATCAGCGGCAGGATATAGCTGTTCCAGCTGCCGACGAAGGAGATGATGCTGACGGTCGCGATGATCGGCCGCGAAAGCGGCAGCGAGATATGCCAGAAGAAACGGATATAGCCGCAACCATCGACAAAGGCCGCCTGGAACAATTCTTCCGGAAGGTTTCGAAAATAATTCCGGAAGAGCAGGATGCTCATACCGAGGCCGAACGCCACCTGCGGCAGCACGACGCCCCAATAGGTGTTGAGCAGGCCGAGATCGCGGATGCGGATGAAGAGCGGCAGGATGGCGGTGGCGGCCGGAAACATCAGGCCGATGAGGAAATAGTTCAGCAGGAAATTCGAGCCGAAGAATTTCACATGCGCGAAAGCGAAGGCGGCCATGGCCGAGACCGACAGCGTCAGGAACACTGTCAGCACGGCGATGATGAGGGAATTCGTCATCTGCCGCCAGTAGCGGTCGCCGAACAGAATGCCGGTATAATTCTCGAAATGCCATTCGGCCGGCAGGCCGAACGGGTTGGTGCGGAGATCGCCGAGCGTCTTGAAGCCGCCGAGCGCCGTCGTCAGAAGCGGGATCAGCACGATCGCGGCAATGATGGTCAGCGACACATAGAGATAGATCTTCGTGCCGGTGGTCAGTCGAACGGATGAGGCCAGATCAGTCATTGCGCATAAATATCCGTTTGTAGCCGAAGGCGAGGGTGACGCAGATCACGAACAGAACGACGCCGACGGCGCTGCCGAGTCCGACCTGCATACGGGTGACGCCGAAATTGTAGAGGAAGGTCACCATCGTCTGGGTCGAGTTGAACGGGCCACCGCCGGTGAGCGGCATGATCATGTCGAAGAGCTGCAGCGATCCGACGACGGCGAAGAAGACGGAAAGACGCAGCGTTGAGCCGAGCAGCGGCAGCGTCACGTAGCGGAATTTCTGCCAGCCGGTAGCGCCGTCGATCTCGGCCGCCTCGAGCACGCTCTTGTCCAGCGACTGCATACCGGCGATGAAGAGCATCATGTGAAAACCGAAATATTTCCACACGATCACGCCGAGCACGGCATACATCGCGAGATCCTTGTCGGCGAGCACGTAGGGCGTCGGCGTGCCGAGGAAATGCGCGATCGCGGCAAACAGGCCGTAGTCGCCGTCATAGACGAAGCGCCAGATCAGACCGGCAGCCACTTCGGCCAGCACGTAAGGCAGAAAGAAGATCAGCCGGAAAAGCACCACGCCGCGAATGCGGTGCGCCAGCATCGTCGCGAGCCAAATGGCAAGCGGCACCTGGATGGCGATCGACACGACGATGATCAGCGCATTGTTCTTGAGCGACGTCAGGAAGGCGCCGTTCTTGAAAAGAACCTGGAAATTGCGCAGCCCGACGAACTCGGTCGGCGGGCCGTAGCCGTTCCAGCGATAGAGGCTGTACCAGGCAGCTTCACCCATCGGCAGGATGACGAAAATGGTGAAAAGCAGCAGCGCCGGTGGCAGGAACAGCAGAATGACGGGCAGGCGGCCACGCGCCGCCGGCGACTTTCGTTTCGCTGCGGGTCTTACTCTTGCGACGGAAGGCATGGCGGTCGTGGCGCTGACATCGGTCATGGGCAGTCTCGACAGTTGCAATTCAAAGAAGAACCGGCGCCGGCACAAGGGAGAGGCCGGCGCCGGAGGGCGCTAGAGCTGGTCCTGCTCGAAGGCATCCTGGACCTGCTGCGCGCCATCCTTCGGCGAAATCTGGCCGGAGACGATACCAACAGCCACATCGTTGACGACGCGGCCGACCGAGGGGCCGAGATCCTGGTCGAAGAAGTTCTGGTGCCAGGTCGAATGCGCCAGCTGGTCGGCAGCCTCGTGCATCAGCGGACCCTTGACGCCATCTTCGGCACCGACGGCGACCGGGATGATCATGCCGGCTTGCGCCATGGTGCGCTCGTTTTCAGCATTGGTGAGATAAGCGAGGAAATCGAGCGCCTCGGGCGGGGCTTTCTTGGTGACGGCCCAGCCGTTCAGCCCGCCGAGCGTATCAGTCGGAAGGCCGGCACCGCCGGTCACGGCCGGGAAGGCGAAGCGGCCGATATTGTCATCCGCCAGACCCTTACCGTCACCGGAATTGGTGCGCTGGTTGGCAACGGTATTTTCGAAGCCGAGGATCATTGCAGCCTTGCCGTCGCCGAAGACGCCGAGCGCCTGCGGCCAGGTGGTGCCGAGATAGCCGGGCTGGAAAGGTTCGAGCTTGCCGAGCTCTGCAAGCTGTTCGCCGGCCTTGATGATTGCCGGATCGTTGAAACCGTTACCCTTGCCGTTCTTGGCGTCGTTGAAGACCTGCTGACCGCCGTCGCGCATCACCAGATAGCTCCAGTAGAAATGGATCGGCCACTTCTCGCCGCCGCCACCGGCGATCGGCGCAATACCGGCAGCCTTGATCTTCTTGACTGCGGCCAGATAATCGTCCCACGTCTTGATGGCACTGGCATCGACACCGGCTTTGGCGAACAGCGCCTTGTTGTAGAAGAAGGAAACCGTGCCGAGCTTGTAGGGTACGGCGCTGATCTTGTTGTCAAAGGTCAGACCCTTGACGGCTGCCTGATTGTAGCTCTTCAGCCAGGCGCCATCCTTGGCGTTCATCGCCGCGGTCAGGTCGAGCAGCGTGCCGGTTTGCTGCTGCTGCTTCAGCACACCACCGCCCCAGCTGAAGAAGAAATCGGGAGCATCCTTCGATTGCAGCAATGTCGGCAGCTTCGCCTTGAACGCCTCATTGGCCAGGAACTGCATCTCTATCTTTGTGCCGGGATGCTTGGCCTCATACTGATCTGCGATCTTGCGCCAGACGGCGACATAATTCGGATCGGTTTCCAGATGCAGCCATTTGACGACGGTATCGGCAGCAGCGCCCGTCGCGCCGGCGAGAATCGCCAGTCCGGTCGTGGCGGCGACAGCCGCGATGCGAAGGGCTTTGGCCCCGCGTAGATGGATCATGATTTTCTCCTCCCAAGGGAACCAAGAGCCTCAAATATTTTTTCCCTTATGCGGAATAATTCAACGGAGCTTTGCTGAAATGTCAACCGCCAACGCTAAATTTTCGGCAGACCGTCTGCAAAATGGCTTGACATTGGGCAATGGCCATAGGCTATTTAATTCGCATTCCGTTAAAAATATCAGGCCGCAGCCGAGCGGGTCCGTCATTCGGCGCCATTCTCATGAAAACAGCAGATCCCGAGCTTATGCGGGCGATAAACCGCTTCAATGTGCTGGATACGATCCGGCGAGCGGGCTCCATCGCACGTATCGAAATCAGCGACCGCACCCAGCTTTCGACCACCACAGTGTCGGCGATCACCGCGTCGCTGCTGGATGACGGGCTGATCCTGGCTCGCACCGAAGGCGACCTGCGCGAGGCGGCCAGCCGCGGCCGGCCCCGCGTCATGCTGGAGCTCAACCCGGATGCCGCGCGCGTCGTCGGTGCGAAAATCGCCGCCAATCGCATGGTCTTCGTCGTGACGGACTTTTGCGGCGAGGTTCTCTCGACGCTGACACTGGCGCTGCGTGTCGACCGGCAGCCGATCGGCGTCATCGCCGATCTCCTGGAGGATGGCGTGCGCCGCTGCGTCGTCGACGCCAATCTCGCGCTCGACGAGATCGATTCGGTCTGCCTCGGCCTGCCTGGTGTCGTCGAGCACCGCACCGGCCATGTCCGCACCAGCCCGATCTTCCGAGAAGCCGGCGTCGATTTCGCCAAGGAAATGTCGGAGCGGCTGGGCGTGACCACCATCGTCGAAAGCGATGCACATGCCATCACGCTCGCGCACCACTGGTTCGGCAAGGCCAGGGACCTGGACGACATGGTGCTGGTATCGCTGGAACAGACGCTGGGCCTGGGTGTTCTGCATGGCGGCCAGCTCTTTCGCGGCGCCGGCGGCCTCAGCCACAATCTTGGCGACCTCGTTCTCGGCATGGGTCCGCAGGGTATCATTCGCCTGGCAAGCCTTGCCGGCGAGAGCGCCATTCTCGGCGACCAGCCGAGCGGACGCTTCGCCGAAGCCATCCGCCTTGGCCGCGGAATGGCGCATGCCAAGACACTGATCGATGCCGAGGATGTCTCGCTGATCAATGCTGCCATTCGTGCCGGCGAGGCCTGCGGCATGGCGCTCGCCAACATCGTCACGCTGTTTGCCCCGCCGCGCGTCATTCTCGTGGGTTCGAGCCTGGCGCTCGGCCAGCCCTTCCTCGACAGCCTGCGGGAGGCCTATTCATTGGCTATTCCGCCATCGATCAGGGGTGTGACCGAACTGGTTTTCGACCAGTCGACCGACGAGACCTGGGCGCAGGGCGCCGCCGTCGTGGCACTGCGCGAACTCTACGAATCGCCCTGGGGAACGACGGGACCGGCACCGGCCCTGTGATACCGGAGCAGTTCCAGGAAAAGTGCGTAGCGGTTTTCCGTCCGGAATTGCGTCGAAACAATAGAATAGAGCGGTTCGGCAGCTCCGTGAAACGCCGAACCGCTCCAAGACAGCAAAGACAATTCATCTGGAGGAATCTTATGAACAAGGTCGGCATCGGCATCATCGGCTGCGGGAACATTTCCGGCGCCTATCTCACCGCCATGAAATCCTTTCCCATTCTCGACATCAAAGGTGTCGCCGACCTCAATCGCGAGCTCGCCGAGGCAAAGGCCGCTGAATTCGGCCTGAAAGCGGTCGATATCGCCACCTTGCTTGCCGATCCCTCGATCGAGATCATCGTCAATCTGACCATTCCGAAGGCGCATGTCGCCGTCGGTCTGCAGGCGCTCGATGCCAGCAAGCACACCTATTCGGAAAAGCCGCTCGGCATCAATTTCGCCGAAGGCAAGAAGCTCGCGGATGCCGCTGCCGCCAAGGGGCTGCGCATCGGCGCTGCCCCCGATACCTTCCTCGGCGGCGGTCACCAGACGGCGCGCGCCATCATCGACGAGGGCGCGATCGGCATCCCGGTCGGTGGCACCGCTACCTTCATGTGCCCCGGCCATGAGCGCTGGCATCCGAATCCGGCTTTCTATTATGAAGTCGGCGGCGGCCCGATGCTCGATATGGGTCCCTATTACATTACCGATCTGGTCAATCTGCTCGGTCCCGTCTCGCAGGTCGCAGGCTTTGCCGTCACGCCGCGCAAGGAACGCATCATCACCAGCGAACCCCGTAATGGCGAGCGCATCCCCGTGCATGTGCCGACGCATGTCGCCGGTGTCATGGCCTTTGCCAATGGCGCGGTCGTCCAGATCGGTATGAGCTTCGATGTCGCCGGCCACAAGCATGTTCCGCTCGAAGTCTACGGCACCGAAGGCACGCTAATCGTGCCCGATCCCAACCGCTTCGGCGGCCCGGTGGAGTTTCTGAAGAAGGGCGGCGAATTCGCCGAGCGCGAGGTCACCGCGCCCTATGCCGACGGCAATTACCGTTCGCTCGGCGTCGCCGATCTGGCGCACGCCATCCGCTCGAACCGTCCGCACCGCGCCAATGGCAGCCTCGCGCTGCATGTGCTCGAGGTCATGGAAGCCTTCCAGACGGCTTCCGATACGGGTCGCACGGTCGCCATCACGACGCAAACGGAGCGTCCCGCCCCTCTGTCCGAATCCCTGGTGGATGGGCAGATCGGCCGCTAACCAAGTAATTTCAGGAGGATTATCATGCGTGAAGCACTTATCGTCTGGGGCGGCTGGAGCGGCCACGAACCGCAGGAATGCGCCCACATCATCCGCGACATGCTGGAAGAGGACGGTTTCAAGGTCTATCTCGAAAACAGCACCGAGGCCTTCGCCGACCCTTCGATCCATGATCTTAGCCTGATCGTGCCGATCGTTACCATGTCGAAGATCGAGAAGGAGGAGGTGAAGAACCTTGCCGCTGCGATCGAAAGCGGCGTTGGTATCGCCGGCTATCATGGCGGCGCTGGCGATAGTTTCCGCGAAAGCGTCGAATACCAGTTCATCATCGGCGGTCAATGGGTCGCCCATCCCGGCAACATCATCGACTATACGGTCAATATCACCCGCCCGGACGACCCGATCATGGAGGGGATTACCGATTTTCCTTACACGTCGGAGCAATATTACATGCATGTCGACCCGTCGAACGAGGTGCTGGCGACCACCACTTTCACCGGCGATCATGCCTACTGGATCGACGGCGTCGTCATGCCGGTCGCATGGAAGCGCAAATACGGTCAGGGCCGCGTCTTCTATTCCTCGCTCGGCCATCAGGCCAAGGAATTCGACGTCCCGCAGATGAAGACCATCTTCCGCCGCGGCGCCAACTGGGCGGCGCGCTAAGTCCTGTCCATTTCGAAAACTGCCGCTCCTCATAATGCTTGAGGGGCGGTTCTGCATCGGTAAACGATGACGGCGCGAGCGCGCACATGGCAGATTTCATCGTTTCGAGCAAATGATAAGCAGGCAGGGCAGACGCCCGTGAATGGAGCTTGGGCATGAGCTCCATCCCGCATCCTGCCATCGATCACCTTCCCTATTCACCGCCGGATATTGCAGATCCTACCTCGCACTCAGTGCCAGGCTCCAAAACGCACGACTGTTCGGACGGGCGATCAGGCTCCGTCCGGCCATGATGCGAGTGGACGCATCGAAAGGGACACTAGCCTCCATTTGCAATTCCGATCAATTGCTTACCGGATTGATAATAAATCGCTAAAGCACGCCAGAGATGAGATTCATGAAGCGAAACTGAAACGCGGTCAATTTTCGTTTGACATTCCTTTATCTTCATTTATCGTCATTCTTGTTTCGGTTTTCGCGTGAGGGATGCAAATCGAAACAAGGGGAGGAATAATTGTCCGAAAATCAGATCAATACGGAAAACGGCTTGGTTTGCGGCATCGGCCGCACCGCCATTGACCTCGCGCGGCACCATTCAAGCCGATGCGATGTTTCCGCAGGCAGATCGGCACAATCCACCTCCCGACAACCATAATCTCAGCAATAGACACCGCCCGGCGACGGCATTTCCGGACGGATCAGTCTCTTCGCGATCCTCGCGGCAGCATCGATATGCGGCGCATGGAAGGAATCTATCGTGCTTGAACTCAGGGGCGTATCGAAGTCTGTCGGCGGCGAAACGCATATTGCGGAAACAAATCTGACGCTGCAGCGCGGCACGCTGAACGTGCTTCTGGGGCCGACGCTGTCTGGCAAGACGTCGCTGATGCGGCTGATGGCCGGCCTCGATAAGCCGACCACTGGCACGATCCACGTCGACGGCAAGGATGTCACCGGCCAGCCGGTGCAACGCCGCAACGTCGCCATGGTCTACCAGCAATTCATCAACTATCCCGCCATGACCGTCTACGACAACATCGCCTCGCCGATGCGATTGAGCGGCAAGAGTGCTGCAATCATCGACCAGGAAGTGAAAAAGGCTGCCGATCTTCTACGTCTCGGCCCCTTCCTTGATCGCCTTCCCTTGAGTCTTTCCGGTGGTCAGCAACAGCGCACGGCGCTTGCGCGCGCCATCGTCAAGAATGCTGGCCTCGTGCTGCTCGACGAGCCGCTCGCCAATCTTGACTACAAGCTGCGCGAGGAGCTGCGCGCCGAATTGCCGAAAATCTTCGCCGAATCCGGTGCCATCTTCGTCTACGCCACCACTGAACCGTCCGAAGCCTTGCTCCTTGGCGGCAATACGGCGACCCTGGCGGAAGGCCGCATCACGCAATTCGGGCCGACGATCGATGTCTTCCGTAATCCTCACGACCTGATTACCGCCACTACCTTTGCCGATCCGCCGCTGAACACGATCGCGCTCGACAAGAGTGGCCGCGAATTCGCGCTTGATGGCAATATCCGCCTGCCGGTACCGAGGGGTTTGGAAGACCGGCCGGATGGCCGCTACACGATCGCCTTTCAGCCACATCATCTCGCGCTCGCGCCGCAGACACCGGAAGCCGTCGCTGCCCCGGCACGGGTGATGGTGACCGAGATCACCGGCTCGGAGAGCTTCATTCATATCGATTTTGCCGGTCAGCGCTGGGTGATGCTGACACAGGGCGTGCAAGATATCGATGTCGACGATGCGATCGATGTCTACATCGATCCGCGCCACATCATGGTCTTCGACACCGATGGCGCCGCCGTCACTCTCGCCCTGCAACAAGCCGCCTGAGGAGAGACAATGGCCCGCATCGATCTTGACCACATCAGGCACGCCTACAACGACCACCCCAAATCCGACGCCGACTATGCGCTGAAGGAAGTGAATCACAGTTGGGAAGACGGCAGCGCCTATGCCCTGCTCGGCCCGTCCGGCTGCGGCAAGACCACGCTTCTCAACATCGTTTCCGGTCTGGTGCAGGCTTCCGAAGGCCGCATTCTCTTCGATGGCAAGGATGTGACGCGGCTGTCGACCCAGGAGCGCAATATCGCCCAGGTCTTCCAGTTCCCGGTCGTCTACGACACGATGACCGTCTACGACAATCTCGCCTTCCCGCTGCGCAACCGGCATGTTCCGGAAGCGGAGGTGAAGCGCAAGGTTGATGAGATCATCGAGATGATCGGCCTTTCCGACAGCGCCCACCGCAAGGCGCGCGGCCTGACGGCCGATGCCAAGCAGAAGATCTCGCTCGGCCGCGGCCTGGTGCGCTCGGATGTCAACGCCATCCTGTTCGACGAGCCGCTGACCGTCATCGACCCGCATATGAAGTGGGTGCTGCGCTCGCAGCTGAAGCAGCTCCACCGCCGCTTCGGCTTCACCATGGTCTATGTGACCCACGACCAGACGGAAGCGCTGACCTTCGCCGACAAGGTTGTGGTCATGTACAATGGCGAAGTGGTGCAGATCGGCACGCCAAACGATCTCTTCGAGCGCCCGCGCCACACCTTCGTCGGCTATTTCATCGGTTCGCCCGGCATGAACGTCATGCCTGTCGAAATCGAAGGCAGCAGTGCGCGCCTCGGTAACCGCACGATCGCGCTGCCCGGCGCGCCGAAAGAAAAGCGGGCCGGCCGTTCCGAACTCGGCATTCGTCCCGAATTCGTCCGCATCGGCCGCGAGGGCATGCCCGCCACCGTCACCAAAGTCGAGGATCTCGGCCGCCGCAAGGTGGTCCGCGCCAAGCTCGACGGCCAGGATATCGTCGCCGTCATCGGCGAAGACCAGACGGTGCCGGCCGAGCCGCATATCGCCTTTGATCCCGCCGGCATCAATATCTATGCCGACTCCTGGCGCATCGAGATGGGAGCCTGACGATGGACAAGACCTGGAACAACAAAGCCTGGTTCATGCTCATTCCGGTTCTGCTGCTCGTCGGCTTTTCCGCCGTCATTCCGCTGATGACCGTCGTGAACTATTCGGTGCAGGACACCTTCGGAAACAATCAATTCTTCTGGGCGGGCACGCAGTGGTTCGAAGAGATCCTCCATTCCGGGCGTTTCTGGGATTCGATGATCCGCAACCTGATCTTCTCCTTCGTCATCCTGGCGATCGAAGTGCCCCTTGGCATCTTCATCGCGCTCAACATGCCGAAGAAGGGCATCGGCGTTCCCGTCTGCCTCGTGCTGATGGCCTTGCCGCTGCTGATCCCCTGGAACGTCGTCGGCACGATCTGGCAGGTCTTCGGTCGCAGCGACATCGGCTTGATGGGTTATGTCCTCGTCAATCTCGGCATCGACTACAATTACGTCTCCGATCCGGCGGACGCCTGGGCGACGATCATCATCATGGACGTCTGGCACTGGACGAGCCTCGTCGTGCTGCTTTGCTATGCCGGCCTCGCCTCCATTCCGGATGCCTTCTACCAGGCGGCCAAGATCGACGGCGCCTCGCGCTGGTCCGTCTTCCGCTACATTCAGCTGCCGAAGATGAACCGCGTGTTGCTGATCGCCGTGCTGCTGCGCTTCATGGATAGTTTCATGATCTACACCGAACCCTTCGTTGTGACGGGCGGCGGCCCCGGCAATTCCACGACCTTCCTGTCGATCGATCTCGTGAAGATGGCGCTCGGCCAGTTCGACCTCGGCCCGGCCGCGGCCATGTCGCTGATCTACTTCCTGATCGTGCTCCTGCTGTCCTGGGTCTTCTACACCGTCATGACCAATTACGATGCGGGAGAAAGCCGATGAGCGGCAAGCCCCTCTCCACCACGGCCGATAACGCCGCGATGCACAAGATGGCCGCTTCCGACGCCGCCGCGAACGCGACTGCTGCGACAAGCGCGCGGGTTGCCCGCCGTCACGGCGAAAAGGGGCGGTGGGCGTGGCTTGTGCCGACGCTTTATATCGTCTTCCTGCTGTTACCGATCTACTGGCTCGTCAATATGAGCTTCAAGACCAATGAGGAGATCGTCAGCGGCCTAACGCTCTATCCGCACCAGCCGACGCTGCGCAACTACACGATCATCTTCACCGATCCGTCCTGGTACAAGGGCTACATCAACTCGATCACCTATGTCGTCATGAACATGGTGATCTCGGTCGCCTGCGCCCTTCCCGCAGCCTATGCCTTCTCGCGCTACCGCTTCCTCGGCGACAAGCACGTCTTCTTCTGGCTGCTGACGAACCGCATGGCGCCGCCGGCGGTCTTTGCACTGCCCTTCTTCCAGCTCTATTCGGCCTTCGGATTGATCGATACCCATATCGCCGTCGCGCTGGCGCACTGCCTCTTCAACGTGCCGCTGGCGGTCTGGATCCTCGAAGGCTTCATGTCCGGCGTGCCGAAGGAAATCGACGAGACGGCCTATATCGACGGCTATTCGTTCCCGCGCTTCTTCATCAAGATCTTCATTCCGCTGATCGCAAGCGGCATCGGCGTCGCCGCCTTCTTCTGCTTCATGTTCTCCTGGGTGGAACTGCTGATCGCCCGCACCTTGACCACGACCGACGCCAAGCCGATCGCCGCCATCATGACGCGCACCGTCTCGGCCGCCGGCATGGATTGGGGCCTGCTTGCCGCCGCCGGTGTCCTGACCTTGGTTCCCGGCGCGCTCGTCATCTATTTCGTCCGCAACTACATCGCCAAGGGCTTCGCGCTCGGCCGCGTCTAAAGGAAAACCGCCATGAATACAGACTTTTCCTGGATGGCCTGGACGCTGCCGACGGCACTGTTTTTCGCGACGATCCTGCTGCTGCTGATCGGCATGGCTGTGTGGGAGTATGTTTCGCCCGGCGGCCATCCGCGCCTCGGCATCCTGCGCTTCGAAACGACGCGTGGCGACCGGCTGTTCATTTCGCTGCTCGGCGCCGCCTTCATCCATCTCGCCTGGCTGGGTCTGGGAGGCCCAAGCCTGTGGTGGGCTCTTGCTCTTTCCGTGATCTACGCCATCGGCGTCTTCCGTCTGGTCTGACGCGGAAATTCAAACCGTTACCGCCCCGTTGCCCATCCGGTCATGCGGAGCAGTAAGGCAAATCGATACAGATGGCCGGAAATCCGGCTGGCTGACAATGCACTCGCAACCTGTAGGGAGGAATATATGCGACGGCATCTCTTGACGACAACGGCAGTTGCCTTGCTGGCCCTGGCCGGCACGGCGCATGCCGGCATGAACGAAGCCAAGGCATTCCTGGACAAGGAGATCGGCGATCTCTCGACGCTCTCGCGCGCCGACCAGGAAAAGGAAATGCAGTGGTTCATCGATGCGGCCAAGCCTTTCCAGGGCATGGAAATCAAGGTCGTGTCGGAAACCCTGACGACACACCAGTATGAATCGCAGGTTCTGGCCCCGGCCTTCACCGCCATAACAGGCATCAAGGTCACCCACGACGTCATCCAGGAAGGCGACGTCGTCGAAAAGATCCAGACGCAGATGCAGACCGGCCAGAACCTCTATGACGGCTGGGTGAACGATTCCGACCTGATCGGCACGCATTGGCGCTACAAGCAGGTTCGCAACCTGACCGACTGGATGGCTGGCGAGGGCAAGGACGTCACCAATCCGGGCATCGATATCGCCGATTTCATCGGCACCAGCTTTACGACAGCTCCCGACAAGAAGCTCTATCAGCTCCCCGACCAGCAGTTCGCCAACCTCTACTGGTTCCGTTACGACTGGTTCAACGACCCGAAGAACAAGGCCGATTTCAAGGCCAAGTATGGCTATGAGCTCGGCGTACCGGTCAACTGGTCGGCCTATGAGGATATCGCCCAGTTCTTCACCGGTCGCGATGTCGACGGCAAGAAGGTCTTCGGCCATATGGACTATGGCAAGAAGGACCCGTCGCTCGGCTGGCGCTTCACCGACGCCTGGCTCTCCATGGCCGGCAACGGCGACAAGGGCCTGCCGAACGGTCTGCCGGTTGACGAATGGGGCATCAAGGTCGATGCCAATTCCCGTCCTGTCGGCTCCTGCGTTGCCCGCGGCGGCGATACCAACGGCCCGGCTGCGGTCTATTCAATCCAGAAATATCTCGACTGGTTGAAGGGCTACGCCCCGGCGGAAGCGCAAGGCATGACCTTCTCGGAATCCGGCCCGGTTCCGGCACAGGGCAATATCGCCCAGCAGATCTTCTGGTACACGGCCTTCACCGCCGACATGGTCAAGCCCGGCCTGCCGGTCATGAATTCGGATGGCACGCCGAAGTGGCGCATGGCGCCGTCGCCGCATGGCGTTTACTGGAAGGACGGCATGAAGCTCGGCTATCAGGACGTCGGCTCCTGGACGCTGATGAAGTCGACCCCGGTCGACCGCGCCAAGGCCGCATGGCTCTATGCGCAGTTCGTCACCTCGAAGACGGTGGACGTGAAGAAGAGCCATGTCGGCCTCACCTTCATCCGCGAATCCACCATCCGCGATAAGAGCTTCACCAAGCGCGCGCCGGAGCTCGGCGGCCTGATCGAGTTCTACCGCTCGCCGGCCCGCGTGCAATGGTCGCCGACCGGCACCAACGTTCCTGACTATCCGAAGCTCGCACAGCTCTGGTGGCAGGCGATCGGCGATGCCGCTTCCGGTGCCAAGGATGCGCAAGGAGCCATGGATGCACTTTGCGCCGATCAGGAACGCGTCATGCAGCGCCTGGAACGCGCAGGCGTTCAGGGCGACATCGGCCCGAAGCTCGCCGAAGAGCACGACCTTGCCTACTGGAACGCCGATGCCGTCAAGAACGGCCATCTCGCTCCGCAGCTGAAGATCGCCAACGAAAAGGAAAAGCCGATCACCGTCAATTATGACGAACTGGTCAAGAGCTGGGCCGACGCGAAGAAATAAGCAACCGCACTTGGAGATGCGGCGGTGCCGGGGTCTGAAAGGATCCCGGCATTTTATCGTTTCAGAGCTCCAGCATGACCTTTGTCAAAAATGCCGCCGCATGGAGGCGCTTGGCACAGGGAGGGACCGCAAATCAAAATCAACTGAACCCGGATCCGCCAGCTGTCATATACTTGACACATTCCGTCTGCGCGCAAACTATCCTTATCCGGGTCAAGACTTTGATGCCTGTTTAAAATCGTTAATGCAATGAGTTGATTTCCGGAATTTCATAAAGGAGAACGGAGTGGAAAATAGATATCTAGGGCGCCTGACATTCGTGATCGGCCTCGCGTCTGCCTTGCCGGCTTTGGCCGCCGATCTGCCGGCCGCCATGCCCGACGACAATCTCAATGCCGTTCTTTGGGATCAGACGTCGGTGGAGGCGCAGGCCAACGCGCTTGGTGCCTATGCGCTCGGCCGTATCAGGCTCGACGAAGCGCTGGCCGACAAGAACTGGACCGCAGCTCCGGTCGAGCAAACAGGTAATTTCCAGGACTTTCCGCCCGCCATCATCCTCGATGTCGATGATACCGTGCTCAATACGTCGCCTTATCAGGCGCGTAATGTCACGGCGGGTACGAGCTTCAAGCCGGAAACCTGGACACAATATGTGAATGCCCAGCAGGACAAGCCGATTCCCGGCGCGGTGGAATTCACCCAATATGCCGCTTCGAAAGGCGTGAAGGTCTTCTACGTCACCAACCGCACCGCCGATGAGGAAGGCCCGACCGTTGAAGAAATGAAGCGCTTCGGTTTTCCGATGGGCGACAATGTCGACACTTTCCTGAGTGCCAAGGAACAGCCGGACTGGGGTTCAGCCAAGGGCACGCGCCGCGCCTTCATCGCCAAGAGCTATCGCATTCTCCTGATGTTCGGCGACAATTTCGGCGACTTCACTGACGACTACAAGGGTACGGTCGAAGAGCGGCAGAAGGTCTTCGAGGCCAATGCCGCGCATTTCGGCCACGACTGGATCGCCATCGCCAACCCGACCTATGGCTCGTTCGAAAGCGCACCCTATAAGGGGGATTACAAGCTTGCGCCGGAAGAACAGCGCAGGATGAAGCAGGATGCGCTGAAGCCCTGGGATGGGAAGTAACGGCAGACTTTGAGGAGGGTGCGATACCCCCTCTGTCCCTATCGGGACATCTCCCCCACAAGGGGGGAGATCGTTAGGAGTTTGCCGCTCGTCACTCGTAAAACAATAAACAGCAATTTGACCGGATTCGATGTTTCCTTGAGGTACGGCATGCCCGCGAGTTACCGATCCCCCCTTGTGGGGGAGATGTCACGAAGTGACAGAGGGGGGTGACAGCGGCGCGGCATATAACAAAGCCCGGATAAACTCCACTCAACCCTTCCGCTTCAATTTCGCCGCACCTTCTTCCACCAGCCGCTTCGCCGCCTCGGCGACCGTGATCTTGCCGAAGGCGAGCTGGTCGGCGACGGGGCGGGCGACGTTCGCGTCGAATTCCTGCGAGCCGAGCGGCGCCGGCACGGGATAGGTGCCCACCTGATCCTTCAACAGCTCGATATATTGCACCGTCTGCTGCTCCACAGGATTGAGCGTCGGCAGGATGGCGGCACGCACGGCGGGCGACATCGGCACGCCGCGCTCGACGCCGAGAATCTTGCCAGCATCGACATCATTGACGAAGAAATTGATGAACTTGGCCGCCGCTTCGCCATTCTTGCTGGTGGCGCCCACGCTCCAGATCAGCGCCGGACGATAGTAATGGCCGGAAGGACCATCCTTCTTCTCGCGCGGCAGCATGGTGACGGCGAGCTTGCTCTTGACGACAAGCTGATAGCCGACGAGCTGGTTGGAATAGGCCATGCCGATGGCCGATTTGCCGAGTGCCAGGCAGTTGCTCTCGATGACGTTCTGATCGAGCGTCTGCACGTCGGCGGAAACCGTGCCGCCGCGTTTGCGCAGGTCTTCCCAATAGCTGTACCATTCCTTGGCGTCGTCGACGCCGAAGCCGAGCCCGCCCTCTTCCGTAAAGAGGCTTTTGCCGCGCTGGCGCAGCCAGACATCGAGCACATAATTGTAGCGCGCGCCATAAGGGCCGCCCCAATAGCCGCGCTTGCCGGCCGCCTTCGTCATTTCCACGGCAAGATCGGCATATTCGGCCCATGTCGTGGTCGGACCGGGCGGCGTCAGGCCGGTCTTCTTGAACATGTCCTCATCGTAGAACATCGCGAAGGAATTGAGTCCGAGGCCGACGCCATAAAGCTTGTTGTCGACCGTCGTCAGCTTCAGCACGTCCTTGCCGAAACTTTCGACATTCAGTGTCGAGGGCACGAACTGGTCGAGCGGCATGCATGCGCCGCGCTTGGAGTAGTCGGAGATCGTGCTCGGCTCAAGCTGGAAGACATCGGCGATGTTCTGGCTGGCCATGCCGGTGGCAAGCTTCGCCCAGTAGCCCTCGCCACTGATGCTCTCGCCGACGACGGACAGATCGGGGTTCTTGCTATGAAACAATTCCGCAACCGCGACAGTGCGCTTGCCGCGATCAGGCGAACCCCACCACATCGCCCGAAGCTGCGTCGTATCGGCAAAGGCGGGCATTGCGTTTCCCCCGAAGGCAAGGCCAGCTGCGGTTCCGGCAGCTCCGATCATGAAAGAACGACGATTCATGCGCATGAGATTCCTCCTTCTCTTGCGTTGTCATCCGCGGCGATCTCCCCGACGCCTTCAGCGGACAAGTCAGCGCGACGATATGCAATTTCATTGCACTGTGCAATAAAAAATCTTTCTATTGCAAATTTGCATAAGTTTGCATAGCGTTTGCGATATGAACGATATTCGCTCCAAACGCATCAGGCAGGCCGACATCGCCACTGCCGCCGGCGTCTCCGTCTCGACGGTGTCGCGGGTCCTCACGAATGAACCCGGCATCAGCGACACGATCCGCCAGCATATCTTCAAGGTGGCGAGCGATCTCGGCTATCCGCTGAAGACCGCAGCCGAGACAGCGGCCGGCGGCTTGGCATTGATCGCCAGCGACAGCGTCACCGGCGGCTTGAGCGTCTTCTATGAAGGCATCCTCGAGGGCCTACGCGCTGGCGCCGCCGAGCGCGGCATGCGCTTCGACATCCGCCTCGTCCGCGAGGCGAGAACCGAACCGGAGTTGGTGAAGGAATATCTGCAGAGCGCCGGGGCCGAAGGCCTCTTTCTCGTCGGCATCGACCCATCGGAAGAGCTCTGCCGGTGGCTTGCGGCCAGCGGCACGCCGACCGTGCTCGTCAACGGCACCGATCCGAAGCTGCGCTTCGACGGCGTTTCTCCCTCGAATTTCTTCGGCGCCTACAACGCAACCCGGCGTCTGCTCGATGCCGGTCACCGCCGCATCCTGCATTTGACCGGCTCGCATCGCCAGACGATCCGTGAGCGCATCCGCGGCTTCGAAGCGGCGATCGCGTCGGTGGAAGGCGCCGAAGGCCGCATCGTGCCGATGAATTTCAGGGGTAGCTCCAGCCAGGAAGCCCATGACAAAACCGCCGAGATCCTTGCCGCAGGCGAAGGCTATACCGCCGCCTTCTGCATGAACGATTTCATCGCCGTCGGCGTGCTGGACGCCGTTGTTGAAGCCGGCCTGCGGGTGCCGGAGGATTTTGCCATTGTGGGCTTCGACGATCTTCCCTGTGCCCTGATGACCAATCCCCGCCTGGCAACCATGCGCGTCGATCGCGCAGCTCTCGGCCGAGAAGCCATCGGCCTAATGATCGCACGCTTCCGCGACCGCGATGCGCCGGCCCGCCACATCTGCCACGGCGTCCCGCCGATCGCCGGCGGCACGCTGCCACCCGAAACCTGAAATCCAATCCCAGCCGCGGAAACGATCGAGAAAGCCGAACCGATGATCTATGACCCCGCCAGCTCCAATCCTCTTGCCGGCAACCCGCTGAAGACCCTTACGGACATGCGCTGCGCGCTGACCGATCTGTTCGATCCGCTGCTGCCCTATTTTTCCGAAGGCAATGCCCGCGTTCGCATCGATGGCGCAGGTGCCCATTTCGACCGCGCAGCTGCCGATCTCGAAGGTTTCGCCCGTCCCCTCTGGGGCTTGGCTCCGCTCGGCGCCGGCGGCGGCGACTTCAGCCACTGGGGCCGCTACGCTGAAGGCCTCGCCAATGGCGTCGACCCAAAGCATCCGGAATATTGGGGCGCGGTTAACGGCCGCGATCAGCGCATGGTCGAACTGGCCGCCCTCGGCTTCGCGCTGGCGCTCGTGCCCGAAAAAATCTGGGAGCCGCTCGATTGTCGCGCGCGCGACAATCTGATCGCCTACCTCAAGCACGCCCGCACCTTCGACTACGCCGACAACAATTGGAAATTCTTCCGCATCTTCGTGGATATCGCGCTCGATCGCCTCGGCGCCACCTTCGACCGCAGCCTGACGGAAAGCTACCTGAACGAGCTCGATGGCTTCTACATCGATGACGGCTGGTATCGCGACGGCAATGTCCGCCGCATCGATCACTACATTCCCTTCGCAATGCACTTTTACGGGCTGATCTATTCCAAGCTCGTCAATGACGACCGCTCCGAGCGCTACCGCGAGCGCGCCATCCTGTTCGCGAGGGATTTCCGCCATTGGTTCGCGCCCGATGGCGCTACGATCCCCTTCGGCCGCAGCCTGACCTATCGCTTCGCCTGTGCCGGCTTCTGGTCGGCGCTCGCCTTTGCTGATGTCGAGGCGCTGCCTTGGGGCGAAATCAAGGGCCTGTGTCTCCGGCATCTGCGCTGGTGGGCCGACAAGCCGATCGCCCATCGCGACGGCACGCTGCCGATCGGCTTTGCCTATCCCAACCTGCTGATGTCGGAGAATTACAATTCCGCCGGCTCGCCCTATTGGGCTTTCAAGGCTTTCCTGCCGCTGGCACTTCCCGAAACGCATCCATTCTGGACAGCGGAAGAAAAGGCTCCGGAAAGTGAGCCGGCTATCATCCCGCAAAAGCATCCCGGCATGGTTTTGCTGCGCAGCAAGGACGATGTCGTGGCACTCTCCTCCGGCCAGGAAAACCAGCAGATGCGCTTCGGCGCGGAGAAATACTCGAAATTCGCCTATTCCGCCCGCTACGGCTTCAGCGTCGAAAGCGATGAGCGCATCTTTGCCGGCGGTGCCTTCGATAGCATGCTCGCCTTCAGCGACGATGGCCTGCACTACCGCGTGCGCGAAACCAATGAAGAGGCGAAGCTTGCCGGCGATACGCTCTATGCCAAATGGTCGCCCTATCCGGATGTGACCGTAGAGACCTGGCTGGTGCCGGCCTCGCCCTGGCATATCCGCCTGCACAGGATCAGCACGCCACGGCCGCTGCAGACGGCCGAAGGCGGCTTTGCCATTGCAAGACGCGATTTCGAGGCCGATACGCTCTCCTCCGCCATCGGAGCCGCCTATGCCATCGGCGAAGAGGATTTCAGCGGCATTGTCGACCTCGGCTCGACCATCGCACGCGAGGGCATCGCCCAGAAGGCGCCGCCGAATACCAATCTCATCGTTTCCAAGACGCTGGTGCCGCAATTGCGGGGCACGATCCCGGCTGGCGAGACCATTCTCGTCTCAGCCGTGCTTGCGGAGAAAGACCCGGCTGCCGTCGATCACGCCTGGAGTAAGCCGCCGGCCAAACCCGATATCGATGCGCTGCGCGCACTTATCAACGACAAGGGCATCTCGGTCAGCGCCATCAGAGCACCGGGTCGCCTGCCATGACGCAATCCATCTCGGGCCGCCCGGCCATTGCCCTCGCCATGCAGCCATCGCGCACGCAGCATGTGCTGCCCGAGGCGCTCATTCAGCGCCTCGACACTATCGGCCGGGTGCTCGACGCCGCACCGATGCAAAGCTTCGGCGATGTGCGTGCAGCCAAGCTGCTCGCGGAAACCGAAATCCTGATCACCGGCTGGGGCTCACCGACGATCGATGTTGCCGCGCTCGCAAAGGCGCCGCATCTGAAGCTAGTGGTTCATGCCGCAGGCACGGTGAAAGGACTTGTCGGCGACAGCCTGTTTGATCGCGGCATACGGGTCAGCCATGCCGCCCAGGCCAATGCCTTGCCGGTCGCCGAATTCACGCTTGCCGCCATCATCTTTGCCGGCAAGAAGGTTTTCCGGTTCCGGGATTTCTACATCGCCGACCGCAACCGCCAGCGGACGATACCGATGCAGGCCGAAGCCATCGGTAATTATCGCAGAACCATCGGCATCATCGGCGCCTCGCGCATCGGAAGACGGGTAATCGAGCTGCTTACACCATTCGACTACCGCATCCTGCTCTATGATCCAATGGTTGGCGACGTCGAAGCCACCACGCTCGGCGTCGAAAAAGCCGAGCTGGGCGCGCTGATGGCATCGGCCGACATCGTCTCGCTGCATGCCCCCTCGCTGCCCGCCACACGCCATATGATCGACGCCCGACGACTCTCGCTGATGAAGAAGGGGGCGACGTTCATCAATACGGCACGCGGCGCACTGGTCGATGAAGCGGCCCTGATCGCCGTGCTGAAAACTGGCCATATCGACGCGATCATCGACGTCACCGATCCGGAAATTCCAGAAGCCGCCTCGGCGTTTTACGAGCTGCCGAACGTCTTCCTGACGCCGCATATTGCAGGTGCCGTTGGGCTGGAACGGACCCGCCTCGGTGAGATGGCGGTGGATGAAGCCATCTGCTTTATCGAAGGCAAGCCGCTGCTCTATGAAATCCGCCGCGAAGACATGGCTAGCATGGCATGATGCGGCGCAGCAGATCCATGAAAACACCCTGAAATCGCCCCATTTCGGCACAGGCAAACAACCCGTTTTTAATCATTCCGCGCTAGCAATCTCATGAGCGTCGGTCCGCCAAAAGCTCGGTCTCGAACTTTTGGAAAGGATCATGCGTCGGCAGGTTGTTGCTGCGTACCTCGTGCCTCCGGAAGACGCACGGCGCAGCAATGAAGAGGTTCTAGTAATGCGTACCCGCGTCCTTTCCATTCTGGCCGTAATGCTGCTCAGCGTGCTGGCGGGCTGCGCCACCGCACCCCGCCATACCCGCAATATCTGCGCGATCTTCGATCAGCGCGATGGCTGGTTCAACAATTGGCAGCGCGCCGCCGAACGCACGGAACGCAAGTACGGCGTGCCCGTGCCGATCCTGATGGCGACGATCTATACCGAATCCGGCTTCCGGCCGCGCGCCCGCCCGCCGCGGCGCTATTTGCTCGGCTTCATTCCCTGGAAACGCCCGACGACGGCTTACGGCTATTCGCAGGCGCTCGACGGTACCTGGGACAAATACAAGCGCGAAACCGGCAATTGGACGGCAAGCCGCACCAATTTCGCCGACGCCATCGACTTCGTCGGCTGGTATCACTACCAGACGCACCTGCAGACCGGCATTGCCCTGAACGATTCCTACGATCTCTATCTCGCCTATTATTCCGGCGCCAAAGGTTATCTGCAGGGAGCGTGGCGCGGCAATGGAACCGCTCTTGCCGGCGCCAAGCGCTTCAACGGCATGACGCGGATCTACGCGCAGCAGCTGCCGAGCTGCAGCTGATCTCGAAACGCGAAAGCTCCATACCGCGGCCCTAAGGCCGCGGTTCCAGCAAGTTCAACCCGCCATCTTCGCCCCAGATATCGGCAACCGACACCTGCTGGCCGGTCTGGCTGCTCTGTAGCGCGGCAATGCCACAGAGGACCGACATCGCCCCTGCCCGCGAACCTGCTCGCTGCTTGAGTTCGTCATTCGGGCCGGAGCGCAGCAGCATGTTACGCAGCCGGTCGTCGCCGCCATAGTGCCCGCCGGAGGAGTGCGGCACCCATATGCGCTCGACATCGCCGAAATTCTTCATCACGACGATCTCGTCGGCCGGCGGCGTTGTCCAGTTCTGCTTCTCGTATTGGCGCAGCTCGATGCGGCCCTTGTGTCCGTTGAAGGCGATGTGATGACCTTCGATCGGCATATAGGTATTCAGGGAATAGGAGACGTTGATGCCGTTGCGATAGCGGATGGATGCCACCATCGTATCGGGGATATCGATATCCTCACGGAAAACGCAGGCGTCGCGCACATACCCATCGACGGATGAGGGGTCTTCATAGAGGCTCTCGAGCAGCGGCGTTGCGCTGATGTCGAGGTAATAGTCGCACTCGCCCTTGTACCGACAGGTGCGACAGCGCTCGCCGCGGAACGGGCCTTTGCGGCCATAATGCTTGAGATCGGCAAAGGCGGCGACCGTTTCCGGATCGGAATCCAGATACCAATTCAGAAGGTCGAAATGATGCGTCGCCTTATGAACGAAAAGGCTGCCGGAATTTTCGACATAAGCATGCCAGCGGCGGAAGTAATCGGCGCCATGGCTGGTGTCGAGATACCAATGGAAGTCGACCGAGGTGACATCGCCGATGATGCCTGAATTGATCAGCTCCTTGATCTTCGCAGCGGTCGGCGCGAAGCGGTAATTGAAGGAAATATCCAACCGCTTGCCGGTACGTGCCTCGGCATTGAGAATGCGCTTGATTTTGTCGACGGTCGTCGTCATCGGCTTCTCGCTGATGACATCGGCGCCAGCCTCCATCGCCTTGACGATCAGATCGTCATGGGTGGAATCGCGGGTGCAGACGATGACAAGATCCGGCTTTTCCGTCCGCAGCAATTCGTCGAAGTCGGTATAGATGGGCACCGATGCGCCGATATACTCCAGAGCCCGCTTTGCCCGCATGGCATTGAGATCGCAGACCGCCACGAGCTCGACCTCGTTGCTCCAACGCTCGACCAGATCCTTGCCCCACATAGTCGTGCCGCGATGACCCGTGCCGACGAGGGCGTAACGTTTTTTCGATGACTGCATGTCTCTTCCTCCAGAGTCTGCAAATGATGATGGGGCCGCAATGACCTGCGTTTACTTCGGCAAAAGCCCCTCACCGCGACCCTCTCCCACTTGCGGGGAGAGGGCTAGGGTGAGGGGCCAAGCACGGCAGCATCTGCAGGCTAGTGCGGCGACCTCTCCATCGCCGTCCAATCCGGCGCGACCGATGAACCGAGACCGACAGCACCGATAACGGAACTGATCGCAAGCTGTCCCCCCTCGATCCGCAGTCGCGTGCGGCCATTGCTGATGCGGTAGAGATCGGAATGCACCTCGGCGAAAGCGGCCTGCTCCGCCTCCGGCGCGCCGGCCATGCCGTCGACATAATGATGACCGTTGCGCTCGATATGCGTCATGCCGATGAGCGATGCGAGCGCCAGATCCTGCTGCACGGCAAGGCCTCCTTGCGTCGTCAGATCCTCGGCCGACATGAAATAGGGAATGCCGTCCTCGGCACTCCATTTGGCGACGCGCGCGCGGTTCAATAGCGAGCGATAGAAGCCTTTGCAGGATTTCGAGGAGATGCCGGTATAGCCAAACCCCCTCGCCGTGACGAAGGCATCGATATCGGCATCGGATTCGTCGATCTCCACCGGCTTGAAGGCAGCAAGCGCCTTCACCGGCTTCTCGAAGGCATGGGCGCGGGCGATCGGCTGCTCAACGAATAGGATCGAAGAGGCAAATCTTGCCAGCCTCGGCTCTTCCTTCACCCGGGAAAGCAGATCGGCAACAGCCTCTGCAGAGGCAAATTGCTCGTTGCCGTCGAGCGTCACCGAATAGTTCGGCACCTTGGCATCGATGACGGCAGCGACGCGGCAAAGGCGGTCGATATCCGCGTCGGGAACGCCCGACACCTTCACTTTGAAGAACGTCAGCCCATAGGCGTCGATCGCCTCTTCGAAACTTTCCGGCAGGCCGTCGTTCAGCCGCTCGCTTGCCGGGATATCGGCGCGCACGATCGCATCCACCAGACCGACAGTGTGGCGCGCGGCAAGGCTTGCCGAAGGCTCCAATGTCGAGAGGAAACCGGAGAGATCGAAGCCCGAGAGATCACGTGCCGTGGAGGTATCGATGCCGGGGCGGTTCGCCTTGATCGCTTCCGCGACGGTCAGTCCCTCCAGCCGGCAGAGCGCATCGAGAATAGCCCGGTTGGCAAGTGCCAGGCCGAATGATGCGACAAGCCCGTTCAGCTTCTCCGCCGCCGCTTGGGCATGATGTGAGGCCTCGACGGCGGCATGCAGGCCGAAAGCCGTTCCCGCACCAGCACCTCTTAAGGAATTAAGCGCCAGGACCAGCGAACGCCGCAGCTGGTTTTCATTGTCGGCATTGGAAAGCTCGGACGATTTGTCGAACCATTTCGGTACCATCAGCTCCGCCGCCATGCCCTCGGCCGAGCGCCCTTGCGCATCCTCGATGCGCACCCGCAGAAAGATCTGCCGCGCCTCGCGCAAGGTTGCTGCACCGAAACGGAAGGGAAGCCGCAGCTTGACCGGACGCTCGAATGTCTCGGCCTCGACAAGCCTGATGGTCAATGGTTCGGTCATGATGCTGGTCGGCTCCTGTGATGGTCAAGCAAGTCTATTTGTATAGGGCACCAATATGCGTGGCCCCTCACCCAGCCCTCTCCCCGCCTGCGGGGAGAAGGAGTTTTCAAGCCCATGACCAGCACGAAACCAGTAACGGCCAGCTGGTTTGCTCTGTCGCCCCCTCTCTCCGCCTCAACGGGGAGAGGGCTGGGGTGAGGGGCTATTCAGTCCATTGCAGAAGCGGTTCTTCAAATCTCCGGCCACGCCGCATTGTAACGACAGGCACACGCTATCTCCCCCATGCCCGATTCCCTCCAGAACCAGGAAAGCAAATGCTTAGTCGCCCAAGCAATGTAACCATATGGTTACAAGATCGCGCGTTACCTCCGGCGTTGTCAATCACCTTTTGAAAATTTCTCGAACCGCCGCACTGCCGAACACTACGCGCGGATCGAAGCGAGCGTGACGGCAACGATATGCTCACCCCACTCATTCAGCGCATCCGGTGCCATCAGCTTCCGCGCGAAAATCGTCGACAAGGTGTGCCGGTTCGACAGATAGAAAAAGCCGAGTGCCGCGATCGTGAGATAGACTGATATGGGATCGACCGCCGGCCGGAAAATGCCAAGTGCCTCCCCACGGCGCAGCACGTCCGCAAGTTCGTCGATCAGATGCGAATGCATTGCCGAGACTTTGTCGGAGCGCTGCAGATAATGCGCATGATGCAGGTTTTCGGTGGCGAGCAGGCTCAGAAACTCAGGATGCGCGAGAAAATGCCGCCAGGTGAACAAGGCCAGCTCCCGCATCCCCTCTTCCGGATGACGATGCGCCAGATCCAGCTGCTTTTCTGCGTTGCGGATCGTCGCATATGTCGCCTCCAGCACGGCGAGATAGAGCCCCTCCTTGTCGCCGAAATAATGATAGAGCATCCGCTTGTTCGTTTGCGCCCGCGCTGCAATCGCATCCACCCTGGCGCCACCGAAGCCATGCGCGGCAAATTCCTCCGTCGCCGCGTCCAGGATCGTGGCATGGGTGCGCTGCGGATTGCGAGACGCTTTTCTCGACCGCTTGCCCAAGGTCTTGCCGGCATCCGCTTGCGCTTTATTTTCAGGCTCTTGTCTCGCCCTGACCGCCATGGACGATCTCCTTCCGAACGGTAGCATTAGCGACGGATGCTGCCGGTTCCGGCATACATCGTTTTGATTGCCGCACGATTGGCGCTTGACAGCGGTCGCGTTTCTATCCAACTTGTAACCAAATAGTTATATCGTGCAAAGCAGTTCGTAAATCATCGGTTCACTGGGGAGGAGACCAGGATGACGTTGACGATCGATCGCCGGCAGTTGCTAGCCGGCATGGCAGCCACACTCGCTTTCAGCGGTATCGGACTTTCACGCGCCAATGCGGCAACCGCGATGCGCCTTCTTTGGTGGGGATCGAAGGAGCGTAGCGACCGGACGTTTGCGGCGGTAAAGGCCTATCAGGCGAAGAACCCGGATATCACCATCGCCGGCGAATCCTTCGGTTGGGACAGCTATTGGACGCGCTTGGCCACCCAGACCGGCGGCGGCAACGCGCCCGACCTCATCCAGATGGATTATCGTTACATCTTCGAATATGCCCGCCGCGGCGCGCTGCTCGACATGACGCCCTATCTCGGCAAGAGCTTGGCGATCGAGGATTTCGGCCCGGCCAACATCGATTCCGGCAAGGTCGACAACAAGATCTACGGTGTCAGCCTCGGCGTGAACTCCTTCATGGTCGTCGTCAATACGGCCGCCTGGACCGAGGCCGGCGTCGAACCGCCACATGACGCCATGACATGGGAGCAGATCGGCGATGCCTGCGCCAAGGTCACGGCTGCCAAGAAGCGTCGCGGTTTCTACGGCACGGCCGACGCAAGCGGCGGGGAGCCGGCGCTCGAATGCTGGCTGCGCCAGCGCGGCAAGGCGCTGTATACGACGGACGGCAAGCTCGCCTTCGAAGCAAAGGACGCGACCGAATGGTTTGATCTGTGGGGTCACATGCGCAAGATTGGCGCCTGTGTTCCGGCCGACGTGCAGGCGCTCGATCAGCAGACGCTCGAAACCGATATGCTTGTCATCAAAAAAGCAGCGATGAGCTTCGCCCATTCCAACCAGTTCGTTGCCATTCAAGGTCTGAACAAGGAAAAGCTCGATATCGTCTCCTATCCGGCCAATGCCGACAGCAAGCCCGGCCAGTATCTGAAGCCGTCGATGCTGATGTCGGTTTCGGCGATGTCAGCAAACAAGGATGCCGCCGTCGCCTTCGTCAATTATCTGGTCGAAGACCCGGAAGGCACGAAGGCACTCGGAGTCGAGCGCGGCGTTCCGCCTTCAAAAAAGATCCGCGATCTCCTGACGCCGGATCTGGATTCCGTCAGCAAACAGGTGGTCGACTATATCGGCCGGCTGACGCCGCACGTCGGAGCGCTGCCGCCATCCCCACCGAACGGCGCCGGCGAGAATGCATTCCTGTTGAAGAAGATCGCCGAGGAGGTGGCCTTCGGCAAAACCAGCGCGCAGGACGCTGGAACGAAGTTCACCGAACAGGCAGCAGCAAACATTACGCGAGGCTGATACCGTGGGTACAAACAGCAAGAGCGTTGCCGGCGGCTTGGCCGTCGGCGCGCGCGCGCCGTTGCGCGTGGAGACCTCCTACAAGGCGCCGAGCGCATTCGCGCGCAACGCACCCGGCTATCTCTTTCTTCTGCCGTGGTTCATCGGCTTCTTCGGACTGACCCTCGGACCGGCGATCGCCTCGCTCTATCTATCCTTTACCGACTATAATCTGTTGCAGTCTCCCAATCTCGTCGGCATAGACAACTATGTGCGGATCGCGACGGCGGACGACAAGTTCCTGTCGTCGATGAAGGTGACGCTGTTTTATGTCGTCTGCTCCGTGCCGCTGAAGCTCGCCTTCGCGCTGCTGGTGGCGCTGCTGCTCAACCGCGGCATCAAGGGCCTGCCGGTCTACCGTGCCATCTTCTATCTGCCGTCACTGCTCGGCTCCAGCGTCGCCATCGCCGTGCTGTGGCGGCAGATCTTCGATGCCGACGGTATCGTCAATACCCTGCTTTGGTACGCCTTCGGCATCAACGGGCCGAGCTGGATCTCCAATCCCGATTACTCGCTCTATACGCTCGTCATTCTCGCCATCTGGCAGTTCGGTTCGCCGATGATCATCTTCCTCGCAGGCCTGCGCCAGATCCCGACCGATCTTTATGAAGCCGCCAGCCTCGACGGCGCCTCCAAGGCACGGATTTTCTTCAAGATCACCCTGCCGCTTCTGACGCCCGTGATCTTCTTCAACGCCGTGGTCCAGACGATCGATGCCTTCAAAGCCTTCACGCCGGCCTATGTGATTTCCTCCGGCACCGGCGGGCCGATCGATTCGACGCTGTTCTACACGCTCTATCTCTACCAGGAAGCCTTCGGCTATTTCCGCATGGGCTATGCCGCCGCACTCGCCTGGATCCTGGTGATCATTATCGCGATCTTCACCGCCTTCTCCTTCCTCTCCGCTCGCTATTGGGTCCACTACGATGACTGACGCGAAGCTCACCCATTTTGCCGAGGACATGAAGCCGCCGCGCGAGCGCCCGTGGTTCCTCTCCGTCCTCATCCATGTCGCTCTCATCGCCGCGTCGATCGTGATGCTCTATCCGCTGCTGTGGATGCTGTCCGGCTCGATCAAGGACCAGAACGAGATCTTCGGCACGGCCTCACTGATCCCTTCGCAATTCGATTTCAGCTCTTATGCCCGCGGCTGGTTCGGCGGCCAGGTCACCTTCGGCAAATTCGTCTGGAATTCGGCCGTCATCGCCGTGCTGTCGGTCATCGGCAACGTGATTTCCTGCTCGCTGGCGGCCTACGCCTTCGCGCGGCTGAATTTCTGGGGCAAGAATTTCTGGTTCGCCCTGATGCTGGGCACGCTGATGCTCCCCTATCACGTCACGTTGATCCCGCAATATATCCTCTTCCTCAAGCTCGGCTGGGTGAAGACCATGCTGCCGCTCGTCGTGCCGAAATTCCTCGCCGTCGATGCCTTCTTCATCTTCCTGATGGTGCAGTTCTTCCGCGGCATTCCCCGCGAACTGGACGAGGCGGCCATGATGGACGGCTGCAGCCCATGGCGCATCTACTGGCGCATCATGCTGCCGCTGTCGCTTCCCGTCCTGGCGACGGCTGCCATCTTCTCCTTCATCTGGACCTGGGACGATTTCTTCGGGCCGCTGATCTACCTCTCGGACATCAACACCTACACGGTACAGCTCGGCCTGCGCTCCTTCGTCGACTCCACCGGAAGTTCCGACTGGAGCAGCCTGTTTGCCATGTCGAGCCTGTCGCTGATCCCGGTCTTCCTGATCTTCCTCTTCTTCCAGAGGCTGCTGATCGACGGCATCGCGACCGCCGGCCTCAAACGCTGATTATGAACCCCGCAGTCCCGAATACCCAAGGTTTGGGACTGCGAACCAACAAAACCACGAAAGGAAATGTCGCATGAGCGCGCTGCGCTTCGCCGCCATCGGCCTCAACCACGATCATATCTACGGCCAGGTCAACGTCATGCTGCGGGCCGGCGCCGAACTCGTCGCCTTCCATGCGGTGGAGGACGATCTCGCCGCCACCTTTGCCGAACGCTTCCCGCAAGCGAAACGCGTCGCTGACAAGCGCGAAATCCTGGAGGACCACTCCATCGCGCTGATCGTCAGCGCCGCGATTTCCAGTGAGCGCGCCGATCTCGCTATGGAGGCCATGCGCCACGGCAAGGACGTGATGCTCGACAAGCCCGGCATGGTGACGCTGGATCAGCTCGCTGAAGTGCGAAAAGTGCAGGCCGAGACCAAGCGCATCGTCTCCATCCTCTATTCCGAACATTTCGAGACGGCATCGACGGTCAAGGCCGGCGAATTGGTCAAGGCGGGCGCCATCGGCAAGGTCATCCACACGACCGGCCTCGGCCCCCATCGGCTGCGCAAACCCACCCGGCCGGACTGGTTCTTCGACCGCAAGCGCTATGGCGGCATCATCGCCGACATCGCCTCACATCAGTGCGAGCAGTTCCTGTTCTTTGCAGACTCCCTCGAAGCCGAGGTGCTGTCGGCGACGGTGTCCAACCGCGCCAATCCGGAAACGCCGGGCCTGCAGGATTATGGCGATTTCCATGTGAGGACGCCCGACGTCACGGGCTATGTCCGCGTCGACTGGTTCACGCCGGACGGGCTTTCCACCTGGGGCGACGGCCGCCTCTTCATCGTCGGCACGGAAGGGACAATCGAGCTGCGCAAATATATCGATGTCGCCGGCCGGCCCGGCACCGACCATCTCTTCCTCACCGACCGCAAGGGCATGCAGCATATCGACTGCGGCGGTGTGGAGCTGCCCTATGGCCGCCAGCTTGTGGCCGACATCAGAGACCGCACCGAAACAGCCATGGGCCAGGAACATTGCTTCAAGGCCATGGAGCTGGCGCTGAAGGCGCAGGCGCTTGCCGAGGCTACATCGCTCAAGAACGCTCAGAGGTAACTGCGTCATGTCCGACATCAAGAAAGTCGCGATCATCGGCCTCGGCATCGGCCGCTCCCACATCGTCGAAGGTTATCTGCCGCATCCGGATCGCTTCGAAGTCGCCGTCCTCTGCGATCTCAACGAGGAACGCCTGAATGCCGTCGGCGACGAATTCGGCATCGCGAGACGCCTCAAGGACTTCTCGGAAGTCCTCAACATGCCCGATATCGACATCATCGACATCTGCACCCCGCCCGGTTCGCATTTCCAGCTCATCATGCAGGCGCTTGCCGCCGGCAAACACGTGGTCTGCGAAAAGCCGCTTGTGGGATCGCTCGCCGATGTCGATGCGGTCATCGCGGCCGAAAAGACCGCCAAGGGCCGGCTGATGCCGATATTCCAGTATCGCTATGGCGACGGCATCCAGAAGGCCAAGCGCATCATCGCTTCGGGTATTGCCGGCAAGCCCTATGTCGCCACGTCGGAGACGCATTGGGTGCGCGGCGCCGATTATTATGCGGTTCCCTGGCGCGGCAAATGGGATACCGAACTCGGCGGCGTGCTGATGACGCACTCAATCCATCTGCACGACATGCTGACCTATCTGATGGGGCCGATCGCGGGCCTCTTCGGCCGCGTCGCCACCCGCGTCAACGATATTGAGGTGGAGGACTGCGCCAGCGCCAGCCTGTTGATGGAAAACGGCGCGCTCGCCACCATCAGCGCAACGCTCGGCTCGCAGGAGCAGATCAGCCGCCTGCGCCTCGCCTTCGAAAACGTCCTGATCGAAAGCAATCACGAGCCCTACAGCCCCGGCCAGGACCCCTGGAAGATCGTCCCCGCCAATGACGAGATCGGCGCGAAGATCGATGCGCTGCTCGCCGACTGGTCGCCTATTCCCAACCGTTTCAACACGCAGATGAGGCTGTTCCACGACGCGCTGGTGTCCGGCGGACCGCTGCCGGTGACGACGGCCGATGCCCGCCAGGCACTGGAACTGGTCACCGCATTCTATGAATCGTCGGAAACCCGCACCGAAGTCCGCTTCCCCGTCGGGCCGGAAGCCAAGAAATACAAGAGCTGGAGGCCGTCATGAACGTTGCCCCGCGAGCCATCAGGACCAACAAGGAGGGAGCGCCCATGGCGACAAGCGTATCGCTGCAGAAGGTTATCAAGCGCTATGGCGAGCTTCAGGTGGTTCACGGGATCGATCTGGAAATCGAGCCGGGTGAATTCACCGTTTTCGTCGGCCCCTCCGGCTGCGGCAAGTCCACGCTCCTGCGCATGATCGCCGGCCTCGAGCCGATTTCCGGCGGTGGCCTCTATCTCGACGGCAGCCGCATGAACGATGTCCCCGCCTCCAAGCGCGGCATCGCCATGGTCTTCCAGTCCTATGCGCTCTATCCGCATATGACCGTTTACAAGAATCTCGCCTTCGGCCTGGAAACGGCCGGCATGAAGAAACAGGACATCCAGCCGCGCGTCGAAAAGGCGGCAGAGATCCTGCAGATCAAGCAGCTGCTGCAGCGCAAGCCGAAGCAGCTTTCCGGCGGCCAGCGCCAGCGCGTCGCGATTGGCCGCGCCATCGTGCGCGAGCCCAACATCTTCCTCTTCGACGAGCCGCTTTCGAACCTCGACGCGGAACTGCGCGTGCAGATGCGCGTCGAGATCGCCCGCTTGCACCAGCGCCTCGGCAACACCATGATCTACGTCACCCACGACCAGACCGAGGCCATGACCATGGCCGACAAGATCGTGGTGCTGAACGGTGGCAAGATCGAGCAGGTGGGCGCGCCGCTCGACCTCTACAACAAGCCGAAGAACAAGTTCGTTGCCGGCTTCATCGGCTCACCGAAGATGAACTTCCTCGATGCGAAAATCGTCGCCTCCGACGACGGCTCCGCCGTCATCGATCTCGCCGGCCAGACGGTGCGCCTGCCGCGCCGGCTAGGCAGCCTCCAGCCTGGACAGCCGGTGACCCTCGGCGCCCGCCCGGAGCACCTGAACGTCGGCGATCGCGGCCTAGCGCTCGGCAATGCCCGCGTCGATCTCGTCGAACATCTCGGCGGCCAGACGATCCTCTATGTCACGCTGCATGGCGGTCAGGCGCTAACGGTCGCGCTGGAAGATCAGCAGGCCATCCGCGCCGGCGAGACGGTTAGCATTCACATCGATCCCGAGCGCTGCCATTTGTTTGGGCCGGATGGGGCGACGCTGTAGGAGAGCTCACGCAGGGTTATCTCGCCCCTGGCGGGCGAGATAACTCGTCGCGCCCGCCATCAACTACACCTCGACGATCCGCCGGCTGCCGATGGCGCGGATCTGACCGGATGGAATGACATCGGCCGGAACGCTCTCCCGCCGGTACAGGCGAATCCGGCGGCTGCCCGGCGCAAGATGGAACCAGTCGTCCTCGGCCCGATAGGCTTCTAGATCGATCTGCACCGATTGTGCCAGCCGATCGCTGATCAGCTCCAAATACCAATCCTCACCTTCCTGAAGAACCGATGCAGTGATCTCGGCATCGTGAAAAGCTTTCGTTCTGCCAAGCGGGAAGTAGAAGGCCTGAGCGATAAGCGCGCCGGTTACCGAGTTCGTCAGCCGGGCCACTACGACATCATGTGATGGCGGACCGAAACGGAAAGCATAGGTCGTGTCAAAGAAGGCGCCAAACAGATCAGTGCAGGCTATCTTTTGCTTGGCGCGGGCTTCGAGCACCAGATCGCGGCCGCCACCGACGACGATCTGACGCCCGTCACGCAGGCAGGAGACTTCGACGGTGAGGTCAAGCGCCGCATAGCTCTCATTCATGACGTGTACGTCGAGACCGTTCGTACCTTCATCCATCAGAAGCACCTGCACTGGCCGGAAGGCACGGCGCAGCCCATACCAGACCGGCTTCGGCTCTCCGGTCGAATCGATCACGCCCCAGCCGGCGCCGGGAAGCAGATCCTGCAGCGTCCAGACAAGCGCGCCATTGCAGCCGGAACCTCGGCGGCGCCACTCCGCATAGGTCTCCTCGGCCACTTCACCGGTCACCGCCCGCGAGAGGTTGAGATAGAGATCCGGGTCTTCCCGCCGCAATCGGTTGGGCTCGAAACCGTAAAGCTCCTGAAGATAATGATCACGCACATCCTCGAAATCCCAGGATGCGCCGCGATCGCGCGGTACCCGCTCTTTCCATAGCGGGCTATGGACTGCCGGAACCGGCAGATGCTGCCCCAGAGTACGGGCTTGCGGCACATGCGCGAAAGCCAGGCTCTCTGCGGCGAAGCGGACGTCGGCGCGGCGCGCATCGGCAAGCGGCCGCATATACGCCCCGACGCCATAATAATGCGTGACGCCGGCATTTGGCGAAAACGGCATCGGCCCGCCCGAGGGCGAGTTGACGACATAGGGCACCTCCGGCCGCAACGATTGCACCAGTGGCGGGATGATCTCCTCCACAACAGGGCTTTTCCAGAACTGTTCGGGCAGGCCCATCATGGCTGCCTGCTGATGGATCTCGCTGCCGCCGCAAAGGATGGCCAGCGAAGGCGACAGCCGAGTGCCGCTCAGGAACTGCGAAACCTCCGCCTCGACATGGGCGTTGAACGCCTTGTCATTCTTCGGATAGTCGAAATTAGCGAACATGAAATCCTGCCAGACCAGCAGGCCAAGTCCGTCGCACAGGCGGAAGAATTCCGGCGTTTCATATGCCATGGTGCCGCCGATACGGATCATGTTCATGCCGGCTTCAGCCGCCAGCCGTAGCCAGGGTTCATAATCGTCGCGGCCGCCAGGCAGGCGTACGATATCGGCCGTGGTCCAGACCGCGCCGCGGCAGAAAATCCGCTCGCCATTCACGACAAGAGCGAAATCCTGGCCATCGGCACCACGATCGACCGACAGCCGACGGAAACCGGTCTTTCCGAGCGCATGCTCCATGCCATCGACGACGAGCGAGATATCATGGAGTTGCGGCACGCCATGGGTATGCGGCCACCAGGGCGCCACATCGGGAATTTTGAGGATTGCGGTATAACGGCCGGCGCTATCCTTTTCGAAGGCCTGTTTCGTCTCTCCGCACTTCAATACCAGCTCTTCAACGTCGCCCTCGATCGAGAGCGAGGCGTAGAGCCTGCCCTCGCCATTCTCAAGCAAATCCGGCCGCAAGGAGAGATCACGAATGACAGGCGCGCTCGGCCGCAGCAGCGAGATCGGCCGCCACGGACCGACGGCCTGAACATCCGGGCACCAGCCTGGCATATGGCCGAGCAATGTCGTGCGCACCATGCGCAGGCCCTGGGGCGTGATCATCTGCGGCCGCCAGCGGGCGCGTGGCCCGGGCTCGGAAAGCTTCGGCTCCAGCGCACGGAAGCAAAGCGCCAGCTCGTCACCGCCAAGCAGGGTGACGTCAAGGTCATGGGCCTCGAACATGCTTTCGGACACAAGGATTTGCTGGCCGTTGAGGAAGACTTCGCAAAGCGTCGCCAGCCCCTCCAGTCGCAGGACCGCCTCGCCCGCCTCCACATCCACCAGACGGCAGATGTACCAGGCATCGCGATCATGAAGCGGCTGCGGCCTTGTCCGGTCGAAATGCCCGGCCTTTTCCAGCGCCTCCGCCACCGTGCCCGGCACGGGCGCGGGAATGAAACCTGAGGTCAGCGGCACATCGGACGGTAAGAGGCAGGTGCCTGCCTCCGTCAGTACCAGATTCCAACCTTCGCTCAGCCGCATTCCGCCGCCGAGATCCGCCAAGCGCCCGCCCATGACATCTTCGGGGGATTACCCCCGCCCCAATATGTTCAGAAATAACCCAGCCGTATCGCGGATCAAACGGAAGCCCGTCAAAGCTTCCGTTCAAGTTCGCTCATCATGGAATCCCACGCATCGGCGGCGGGATCAAGCGCCGTGCGCAGCGGCTCGAATTTCTTGCGCGTGATGGCGCGGGCAAGCTGGAACTGCACCGATTTTGCCGTCTCGGAAATTTTCCGCGCTTCGCCAGCCGCGTTACCCAAATCAGCCGCGAGCCAATCGAAATGGCTGCCGGCCAGTTCGAAATTGGCGCCGAGCTGACGCAGCGTGTTGAAGGCATATTTATGGAAGAAGCCGAAAGGCCGTTCGGCGATCGCCTCCACCTGCGCCGGGAAGACCTCGGCGAAGGCGCGGATCGGATTGGCCTTGGGGCGACGGCGGAAATGGAAGGACAGAAGCTGCCGCGCCGTCTCGCGGATTCCAGCGTCAGCGGGTACCTTCTCCGGAAATTTCGCAAATTCCGTATAGGGCAGGAAGGGCAGGTCCTCGTCCGTCAGATGCAGCTGGAACAGCCCGTCGAAATCCTCGCCCGACAGCTGGAAGAAGCCGCCATTGTGGAAATAATCGAGCGTGCGGCCTTCCATATCGAGCCGGTTGATCGCGACCGTCGTCTTGCCGTGTTCGCGGCGATAGCCGACGCCTTGCGTGTCCGGCATGAAGAAGGAATCCATCTCCACCAGGCAGAGCCGGCCGCGGCCGATCTGCTCGGCGACATGGTTCTCAACCTTGTCGTAAATCGCAAGCTCGGTGCAGCGCACGCCATAGAGCGCTTCCAGATCCTCGAGCGGCACCTTGAAGAAGGTGAACTGATCGCCCTCGAAATCCTGTGTCACCGTGAAGCCGAGCATGGCTTCCGGCGGCAGCTTCAGGCTCGAAAGCACCTCGATCCAGAGATCGATGTAGCAGTTGGTCTCAGGCCACATGCGCTCGCTGTCGTGCAGCGCATGTGGCTTGTAGACGGCGGGGTCCAGTCCCTGAAACACGGAAGCCATGGGTGCGATCAGCCCCACAGCGTCTTGCGCACGCTCTCGGGCCATTCCTTGGTGTCGAGACCATGGGTGTGGAACAGCGCCAGCGCGATGCGCTCCAGGCCGAAGCCGACGCAGGCCGTGTGCACGACGCGGCCATCGGCAAAGTTCAGGCCCCATTTCGTGCCGAAGGCATCCTGATGGTAGTTGAAGCTCATGCAGGCGGTCGGCTTGGCGGTCGAGGTGATCGGGATCAGCAGCTCGAACTTCAGGTTCTGGTCGCGCTGGTTGTTGGCGAGCATCTTGCCGGCCCGGCCGAAGAACGGGTCGTTGGCGACATCGATGGTGACGTCGAGGCCGACGGCCTTCATCATCTCGACACCGCGATCCATCCAGCTCTGGCGGAAATCCGTCACATGCTTTTCGCTGCCCATGCAGACATATTCGCGCATGCGGAAGAGCTGCTGGCGGGCCGGGTCCTTGGAAGGCTCGTGGCGGAAGCAATAGGATTGCAGATCGTAAAGCGCGCCGTCTTCCGGAATGGCGCCGCGCTTGGCAACCGTCGGATAGAGCGGATAGCAGGCGGCAGGCGTCAGCACGATATCGGTGGCCTGCTGGTCTTTCGTCCAGTCGTCGCCGACTTCCATGCACTTCAGCAAGCTCATATGGTCGAGCTCGTTACCGCAGAAGCTATGCACGGTGCCGGCCAGCTGCGGGAAGCTCTTCATATAGCCGCTCGTCTCAAAGAAGGCGCGATTCATGCCCGGCGGAAAGCGGATGGCTTCGGCGCCATCGGCGC
Source organism: Martinezella sp. CNPSo 3795 (assembly GCF_057784475.1). Classification (NCBI taxonomy): domain Bacteria; kingdom Pseudomonadati; phylum Pseudomonadota; class Alphaproteobacteria; order Hyphomicrobiales; family Rhizobiaceae; genus Martinezella; species Martinezella sp. CNPSo 3795. Next base: position 152,605 of record NZ_JBXSOQ010000007.1, read on the forward strand.
CGCCGAATTTGTCGATCAGCCGCTCGAAGGCGGAAATCACATCTTCGAACTGGCCGCTGCGCCCGTAGAGGCCATCAACGCCGGTGTCGATCAGCAGGCCGGATTCGAAAAGACGGTCGAGAAACGATGTTTGCATATCCATGACGGTTACCCCAACAGGCTGGTATCTTGTTTGTGGACGAGCAGCATGGTCGACGTATTGCCGAGAATGCGGTCATTCGAAATCATCAATTGCGCCGAGTGCGCGTCGCGCAGGTGGCGGCCGAGGCTGTAGGGCGTACCGTTCTTGTAGCCCATGATGCCGCAAATCAGCATCGCATGATTGATGATCGGCAGGATCATCTCCGAGGATGCGATCTTGACGTTGTTCATCGCCACGGCGAAGGCCATCGACGACAGGCGGTCCGCATCGAGCTTCGCCTCCTCATAGGCCTTCAGCCCGGCAACCACATTGGATTTCACCATCTGCAGCATGCTGGAGGCTTCGGCGAGACGCAGCGCACCGGGCGGCGGTGCGCCGGGAGACTTGCGGGCAGCGGCACGAACGAAAGCTTGTGCGCGGGAAACGGCATCGGCGGCAATGCCATACCACACACCGCTCCAGAGGAGGTGCGAGCTTGCCAGCATCGATTGCGCGGCGATCTCGGCAAATGGCTTCGGCAGGATCTGCTTGGCCGGCGCCACGCCCTTGAACAGGAAGCCGTCGGAGCAAGTGCCGCGCATGCCGAGCGTGTTCCACTCGACCGTGCGCTTGATCTCGTATTGATCCCTGAGGAAGCAGGTCAGCACCTGATCGGAAGACGCCGCCTCGGCATGGCTGCGCGAGGTGATCAGAATGGCGTCGGCGTGGGCGCCATAGGAGATGACGGTCGCATCCTTTTCGAGGGTGCAGGTATCGCCTTCGACCTTGATGGCGCAGATGCTGTTGCGCAGATTGCCGCCGATCCCGCCCTCGGTCGTCGCCGAAGCGAGCAACAGCTGTTCCCTGGCGATGCGGCGCATGAAATCGCGGTGCCAGTCGCTGTCGGCGCCGTGCTCGACCAGGCTCGACAGCTTGATCTGATGCATGGCGAAGACCATGGCGCTTGCAGCGCAAGCCTGACCAAGGATCGAGCAGAGCTCGGCGATTTCGGTCACCGACGCGCCTTCACCGCCGAGATCGGCGGGGATCTGGATGGAGAGCAGCTTCTCGGCGCGCATGGCGTCGACGGCTTCGCGTGGGAACCGGCCTTCGGCATCGACGGCATCGGCGTGCTGGCTGGCGATCGCTGCGACGCGGGCGGCGCGCACCGCCGCTCCTTCGCCCGACCCAACCTCGAGTAAAGCGACCGCCGCAGTCATTAGGCGACCTTTCTACTGTCGAGGATCATGCCGACAGTTCTTTCGATCGCGGCAATGCTGGCGAAGGACTTGCGGTTCAGCAGGTTGTCGGGAAACTCGATGTCGAAGGCTTCCTCGATGCCGAGCATCAACTGGACGGAAGCGAAAGAAGACAGGCCTGTCGCATAAAGATCAGCATCGTCTTCGATCTGATCGATAGCAACGGGAAGCGCGCCGAACTTGGCCAGCAAATCGCGAATCGTCTTGTTCATAGTCTAGTCCCTTCTGGCAATGGTAAGCATAACCGCAGTTACGCCGTCTTATCCTTCACCAAGAAGTAACAGGCAAAATAGAACATTCCGCTAAGCGACGTGGTAAATACAAACGACTTATACTTCGTAGAAAATTGCTATATTCAACACTTGTCTGATTAAAATTTACCTTCCGTAAGCCATATAAAGGATGACTTCCGCAAAAATATTATATTTACCTAATATTATGCCATGTCGATTTTTGGAAGAGCGAGGTATCAAAAAAGGTTAACGCACCAAAATTCGCCACTACGTTTTATTCGAAAACAACAATCACAATCAGAGCGTCAGTGCAATAAGATCATAAGTACGCACTTTAGCTTTGCGGCGGATAAATATGCTCGCCGCCGCGATAGTCTGAAATCGAGTAGCAACCTTCACCCAGCTCACGGACGGAGCTCTGGCCGATATCGGCCTTGCCATAGCCGCCAGGAATATCGAGAATGTAGGTCGGTTGGCAAAGGCCGGAAATGCGGCCGCGCAGGCTTGCCACGATTGCCTGCCCTTCGGCGATGCCAAGGCGGAAGTGGCTGGTTCCGGGCGCAAGGTCCGGATGATGCAGGTAATAGGGCTTCACCCGCGTCTCCACGAAAGCCTTCATCAGCGCCGCCAGCACCTCCGGATCGTCGTTGACGCCCTTCAGAAGGACCGACTGGCTGATAAGCACGATTCCGGCATCGACCAGCCGGGCGCAGGCGGCGCGCGCCTCCTCCGTCAGCTCGCGTGTATGGTTGGCATGCAGCGCCACATAGATGGTCTTGCCGCTCGCCTTCAAAGCCGCAATCAGCGCCGCATCGATCCTTGACGGGTCAACGACGGGGATGCGGGTATGGAAGCGGACGATCTTCACATGGTCGATCTCGGCAAGCTGCCCGAGAATCTCTTCCAGCCGGCGCGGCGAGAGAATGAGCGGATCGCCACCGGTCAGGATGACCTCCCATATCTCCTTGTGCTCGCGGATATAGGCAAAGGCGCCGTCCAATGCATCGCCATCCAGCGTGCCAAGTCCCTGCGGTCCGACCATCTCGCGGCGGAAACAGAAGCGGCAATAGACCGGGCAGACATGCACGGCCTTCAACAGCACGCGATCCGGATAGCGATGCACGATGCCTTCGACCGGGCTGTGCGTGTGGTCACCGATCGGATCGGCCCGCTCCTCCGGCGTAACGATGAGTTCGGCGGCATCCGGCACGAACTGCCGGGCAATGGGATCGGCGGGGTTTGCGGGGTCGATCAGACGCGTGACGGTCGGCGTCAGGGCGACGGCATAGCGTTCCGCCACTGCTTCCAGCGCCGCTGCCTGATCTGCATCGATCAGCCCGGCGCGCTCAAGCTCTCCGATGGTCCGGATCGGGCGCACCACATTCATGCGTCATACTCCGCGACCGGTGCCCACAGCACCTGCTCGATCCGTGAGGCGCCGGTTGCCAGCATCACGAGCCGGTCGAAGCCTAGCGCGATGCCGCTCGCCTCGGGCATGACGGCAAGCGCCTCCAGAAACTCCTCGTCCAGCGGATAGGTCTCGCCATAGACACGCTGCTTTTCCGCCATTTCGATCTCGAAGCGACGACGCTGCTCTTCGGCATTGGTGAGTTCGCCGAAAGCATTGGCCAGCTCGACGCCGCAGGCATAGAGCTCGAAACGCTCGGCAACGCGATGATCCCTGGCCGATGGCCGCGCAAGCGCCGCCTCAGAAACGGGATATTCGTCGAGAATAGTGGCGCGTCCGAAGCCCAGATTCGGCTCGATCTTCTCCACCAATACGCGGCTGAAAAGATCCTGCCACAGATCGTCGTCGGCAACGCGAATGCCCGCCTTGCGCACATCCGCCGCCAGGCGCTCGCGATCCGTCGATCCGTCGAGACCGATGGAGGCGAAGAGATCGATACCGGCATATCGTTCGAAGGCGGCCGCGACGCTGATTCGCTCGGGCGGGAGAAATGGATCGATCTCCGCGCCGCGGTAGCTGAGTTTCTTCGCCCCGACCGTCTCGGCCGCCAGCGCCAGCAGCGCGGCACAATCCGCCATCAGGATTTCGTAGCTCTCTCCTGCCCGATACCATTCCAGCATGGTGAATTCCGGATGGTGCAGCGGCCCACGCTCGCGATTGCGATAGACATGGGCAAAGCAGGCAATGCGTTCTTCACCCGCCGCAAGCAGCTTCTTGCAGGCAAATTCGGGTGATGTATGCAGATAAAGAGGCGATGCCTTGCCGTCGGTCGTCAGCGCCTCGGTCTCGAAAGCATGCAGATGAGCCTCGTTGCCGGGCGACACCTGCAGCGTCGCCGTATCCACCTCGATGAAGTCGTTGCGCGCGAAGAAAGTCCGCAGCGCCGCCTGGATGGCATTACGGCCGATCAGGAACGGCCGCCGGTCCGCATGGACATTGCGGGTCCACCAGGGGGACGCTTTGCTCGTCTTTGGCTTCATTCCTAGCTTTCTTCAGGGCACCGGCCGCCTTGGGGGTGGCTATTTCCGTTGATTTAGGGTAGTTGCGCCCCCAAGCAAACAAAAGCTGCGTCTCGGAGAGCATTTCGACAGTCCCTCTACGACGCAAAAGGCAGCGTTACAAGGAAGTCTTATGGTCAAGGTCATCGCCTCTTCGGTCCGCAAGGGCAACGTTCTCGACGTCGACGGCAAGCTCTACGTCGTTCTCACCGCACAGAACTTTCATCCGGGCAAGGGTACACCGGTCACGCAGGTCGACATGCGCCGCATCGTCGACGGCGTGAAGGTGTCCGAGCGCTGGCGCACCACCGAGCAGGTCGAGCGCGCCTTCGTCGAAGACGTGAACTTCCAGTACCTCTATGAAGACGGCGAAGGCTTCCACTTCATGAACCCGGCCACCTACGACCAGGTCGTCGTCGATGCCGAAACCATGGGCGACCAGAAGGCCTACCTCCAGGAAGGCATGACCTGCATTCTGTCGATCCATGAAGGCGTTCCGCTGGCGCTCGAACTGCCGCGCCACGTCACGCTCGAGATCACCGAGACCGAGCCGGTCGTCAAGGGCCAGACGGCATCCTCCTCCTACAAGCCCGCCATGCTCTCGAACGGCGTGCGCACCATGGTTCCGCCGCACATCAATGCCGGCACCCGCGTCGTCATCGCAACGGAAGACAATTCCTACGTCGAGCGCGCCAAGGACTGAGCCTCGGCCACCTGCTTGCATGAAGAACGCCTCGTCCTGGTGACGGGGCGTTTTGCGTTTTGGGAAAATTGAAGCCGGAGGGGCAGCGACTGCGCGAAGACTTACCGTACCGCTCTGGTTGCGATGGGCCTGGCTACGGCGCACTGGCCTTTTTCTCATCCGCCTGCGCCGCACCGGTAGTTTCGGAAGGCGTTTGCATATCGGTGCTGTGCTCATGCGGAGCCAGGGACTGCAGATGCAGGACGCGCGGCGACATGGCGTGCATGAAGGCGTCGGAGCGGCCGATATAGATAAGGGTTGCATCTTCCAGCTCAGCCAGCAGAGCAAAGGCCTTCGCCTGAACCTCGGCCTCCAGCCCTTCCAGGGCATCGTCGAAGACAACCCATTTCGGCTTTGCAAGCAGCAGATGCGCAAAACCGACGGCTTTCTGCTCTTCGGTATCGAGCAATCGATCCCAGCGAGCCTGCGTATCGAGACGGCTCTTCAGACGGCCAAGCCCTACCTTGTCGATGACGGCATCGACGGCGGCATCGTCATAGGCGTCCCGATCGTCCGGAAAACAGATTGCCTCCCTGAGGGTGCCGGTCGGCACATAGGGCGTGTGCGGCACGAACAGCATGTCGTCCATCGGCGGCAGGCTGACCGTGCCGGAACCGCTATACCATTGATGCGCCAGCACCTCGAACAGCAGCCTGCGATTTACGCCGTGATCGCCGTTGATCATCACATGCTCGCCGGCATTGATCGTGACCGTACCCTCCGCGATCCGGAAGCCGTTTTCCGTCGCCTCGTCGCTGGTCTTCGTCGAAATCTCCAGATCGGTCCAGACCATCGTGCCCGGCGCCGCCTTTTCGAAGACGAGGGTGTGCGGCATCGGCATTTTATCGTCCATTTCCGTCAGTGCCTTGCGGAAATCGGTCACGCGCATCAGCGTCGCACGCCATTCGGCAATCGGGCCGAAATTGGCGACATACCAGCGCAGCGCGGAATTGACCTGATTGAAGGCGCCGACGGCCACCATCAGCTGACCGAAGGTCAGGCCGCCGGAGAAATAGGCGGGCGCGGCAACGAGGATGGGAATGATCAGCACCAGCCAGCCATAGCCGGCCGAAACCCAGGTGAGATTGGTATTGGCGATGGCAAGCTGACGGATGACAGCAAGCACGGCCGATATGTCGAGATTGATCCGCCGGCGCTCGTTCTCCTCGCCTCCGGCGATGGTGATTGCCGGCATATGCTCATTGGCATGCATGAGCGCGAAGCGCAGCTCGGCTTCCTTCGAATAGCGGTCCGCATTCAATCGCACCAGACGCCGGCCGACAAATTGGCTGAGGAAAGAAGCGGACCCGGCATAGAGGATCGCCGCCCAGACCATGTAGCCGGGGATGGAGAAGCTCATGCCCCGGAGGTGAAAGACCATGCCGCTGGAGAGCTCCCAGAGCACGCCGATGAAGCTCAAAAGCAGGATCGTCGCCTGCACCAGTCCGATGGCAAGCCCCGTCGAGCTTTCGGCAAGATTGCGGGCGTCCTCATGCAGCCGCTGGTCGGGATTGACGCCGATCAGGCCGGAGGAGGCAAGACGAAGCGCACGCTTGGCCTGCAGCCATTGATCGACCAGATCGCGCGCCAGCCCCTCGCGCATGTAGAGCGCGGTCATCTGGTTGAGCCAGGCCTGAACGACATTGAGGACGAGCAGCGAGCCGGCGATGATGCCGAAGACGCCGAGCTGATGGAAGAAAGCGGAAATATCGCGCCTTGCCAGCGAATCGTAGAAGGGCGCATTCCAGTTGTTGAGCAGCACCTGGACATAGGCCGTGACCAGAATGATCACGAAAAGCGCGATGGTCAGGGAAATGATCTTGATGCGAACAGCCGAATTCCAGAAAGCGGAGAACATCATCCTCAGCCGAAAGAAAAGGCTCAAATCGTATCCGACCTGTTCATTTCCCTGGATATTCGGCTTGGCTTGCTTTTCAACTGCCATCAGCACTTCCCTGCGACGCGTCCCGTCAGTTAATCATGACCCGCCCTCATGTCCACCCTTGCAATAGATCGGTGGGATCACATTCCTATATACACGGTTTCGCGTCTTGAACCGAATAAGGTCAGCAATTAGCTTGCGCTCGAAAGATTGAGAAAGCCTTCCGATGCAATTCCAGGGAACCGCCGACTATATCGCCGACAAGGATCTGATGGTCGCAGTCAATGCCGCCATAAGGTTGGAGCGTCCGCTTCTCGTAAAGGGCGAACCCGGTACGGGCAAGACCGAACTTGCACGCCAGGTGGCGGCCGCGCTCGGTCTCGACCTGATCGAGTGGAATGTCAAATCGACGACGAAGGCCCAGCAGGGTCTCTACGAATATGACGCGGTTTCACGCCTGCGCGACAGCCAACTCGGCGACGTCAGAGTTCATGATGTCAGGAATTATATCCGCCAAGGCAAGCTCTGGCAGGCCTTCACCTCGCCGAAGAAGTGCGTGCTGCTGATCGACGAGATCGACAAGGCGGATATCGAATTTCCGAACGATCTCCTGCAGGAACTCGACCGCATGGAATTCCATGTCTACGAGACCGGGGAGACCATTCGGGCCGCGATCCGCCCGATCGTCATCATCACCTCGAACAACGAGAAGGAACTGCCGGACGCCTTCCTGCGCCGCTGTTTCTTTCACTATATCCGCTTTCCCGACATGGAGACGCTGAAGCGCATCGTCGAGGTGCATTATCCCGGCATCAAGCAGGCGCTCGTTCATGCGGCACTGACGCAATTCTTCGAAATCCGCGACGTGCCTGGCCTGAAGAAGAAGCCTTCGACCTCCGAAGCGCTCGACTGGATTCGCCTGCTTGTTACAGACGATATCGATCCCGAAACGCTACGCGCCGATGCGAAGAACGCGTTGCCGAAGCTGCATGGCGCACTGCTGAAGAACGAGCAGGATGTCCATCTCTTCGAACGGCTGGCCTTCATGGCGCGAGGGCAGGGAAGATAATGCAACCCGATGCCGTCAAGGTCTTAATCTATGCCGTTCGGGATGGGCATCTGCTTGTTTTCGGTGAGCCAGATTTTCCCGCCGTCCAGATCCAGGTTCCTGGCGGCACGGTCGAATCCGGTGAGGACATCGTAGCGGCCGCGGCGCGCGAATTCGAGGAGGAGACCGGTTTTGCGCCACACGAACTCTATTCGCTGGGCGTTCACGACTACCATTTCGAAAAGAACGGCCGCGATTACCATCACCAACGGCACTATTTCCGCTGCCATATCTCCGAACGAGCGCCTGCCACTTGGCTTCACTACGAAATGACGCCTTTCGACGGTGGCGACCCGATCGGCTTCCGCTTCTTCTGGCTACCGATCGAAGCTGCCAGGCATCGCCTGGGTTACGGCATGGAAGCCCTCCTTGAATATCTGTAGGCCACATCGCGCCTCCAAGCTCAACCCCAGACTTTCCCCGACGCTTGCCCCATTGACCCGCGGAGATGTCGGGTTTATGAAATTTCCCTCGTGGTGATTTGGCCGGCCGGCTTGCAGCCACGTTAAATAAGTCGCTAAAGGGCCGCGTGCGGACCGGTAGCGATTCTTATCGCGGCCGGTTTTTTTGTATTTGGCGAGTGAAACGATGCCCATCAAGATTCCCGATACGCTCCCCGCGTTTGAAACCCTCCAGAACGAGGGTGTGCGGGTGATGACCGAAACGGTGGCGTTCCGACAGGATATCCGCCCCCTTCAAATCGGGCTTCTGAACCTCATGCCGAACAAGATCAAGACCGAGATCCAGATGGCGCGCCTGGTCGGCGCATCGCCGCTGCAGGTGGAGTTTTCGCTGGTGCGCGTTGGCGGCCACAAGGCCAAGAACACCTCGCAGGAGCATCTGCTTGCTTTCTACGAGACGTGGGAAGAAGTGAAGCACCGCAAGTTCGACGGCTTCATCATAACCGGCGCACCGATCGAGCTGCTGGAATATGAGGACGTCACCTACTGGAACGAGATGCAGGAGATCTTAGACTGGACGACCACCAACGTCCATTCGACGATGAACGTCTGCTGGGGGGCGATGGCGGCGATCTACCATTTCCACAAGGTGCCGAAATATACGCTTACGGAGAAGGCTTTTGGCGTCTATCGCCACCAGAACCTGAAGCCCTCTTCGGTCTATCTCAACGGCTTCTCCGACGATTTCGCCATTCCGGTGTCCCGCTGGACCGAAGTGCGCCGGGCAGACATCGAAAAAGTGCCCGGCCTGGAAATACTGATGGACTCGAGCGAGATGGGCGTCTGTCTCGTGCACGAACAAGCCTGCAACCGGCTCTACATGTTCAATCACGTGGAGTATGATTCCACGTCGCTGGCGGATGAGTATTTCCGCGATGTGAATGCGGGCGTGCCGATCAAGATGCCGCACAACTACTTCCCGCATAACGACCCGGAAATTCCTCCGCAGAACCGGTGGCGCAGCCATGCGCATCTGTTCTTCGGCAACTGGATCAATGAGATCTACCAGACCACGCCGTATGATCTGGAGGAGATTGGCCAGGAAAGGACGTGAGGCTTGTTCATTCCCTTCTTCCTGAAGCTGAGGCAAGCGAAAGTTCCGGTGACGCTCCGGGAATTCCTGTCGCTGCTTGAGGGAATGGAAGAAGGGATTGCCGATTACGACGTGGAGGCCTTCTACTATTTGGCCCGCGCGACGCTGATTAAGGACGAACGCTTCATCGATCGCTTCGATCAGGTCTTCGCCGATTACTTTCGCGGCGTCGAGGCGATCGGCGGCAATGCCGATGGAGAAGCAATGGAGCGGACCGCCATTCCCGAGGAATGGCTGCGCAAACTTGCCGAGCGGCATCTGACCGAAGACGAAAGACGGCAGATCGGGGCGCTCGGCGGCTTCGACAAGCTGATGGAGACGCTGCGCGAACGGCTGGCCGAGCAGAAGGGCCGGCATCAGGGCGGCTCGAAATGGATCGGCACGGCAGGCACCTCGCCCTTCGGCGCCTACGGCTACAATCCGGAAGGCGTGCGCATCGGCCAGGAAACCTCGCGCCATCGCCGGGCGGTAAAAGTCTGGGATCGGCGCGACTTCAGGAATCTCGACGACGGCGTCGAGCTCGGCACTCGCAACATCAAGGTAGCGCTGAAGCGCCTGCGCCGCTGGGTTCGCGAGGGGGCAGCCGAGGAACTTGATCTTTCCGGCACGATCCGCTCCACCGCGGAGCATGGCTATCTCGATGTCCGGACACGGCCGGAACGCCGCAACGCGGTGAAGCTTCTGATGTTCTTCGATGTCGGCGGCTCGATGGATGACCATATCCGCGTCGTCGAGGAACTCTTCTCCGCCGCGCGATCCGAGTTCCGCCACACGGAGTATTTCTATTTCCACAATTGCCTCTACGAAGGCGTGTGGAAGGACAATCGCCGTCGGCGCGTCGATATCACCGCGACGACGGATCTCATCCGCACCTTCGGTCCAGACTACCGCGTCGTCTTCGTCGGCGACGCATCCATGAGCTCCTATGAGATCACTCAGCCAGGCGGCTCGGTGGAGCACTGGAACAAGGAGGCCGGCGAGACCTGGCTCGCGCGAATGACCGGTCATTTCCGCAAATGCGTCTGGATCAATCCCGTGCCGGAAAGCTATTGGGGCCATACGACCTCGATCTCGATGATCCGCCGGCTGATGAGCGACCGCATGTATCCCCTGACGCTCGGCGGGTTGGAGAAGGCGACAAGGGAATTGTCGCGCTAACATCAGGCTTCCTCCGCGCTTAGCCCTCACCCCGGCCCTCTCCCCGTTTTGACGGGGAGAGGGGCTCTACAAGGATCCTCTAGAACCAGAGGCAACTGTCTGCCTCTGTCGTCCCCTCTCCCCGCAAGCGGGGAGAGGGTTAGGGTGAGGGGCCGTTACAGAAACCGCCCGCTCTGTCATAGGCATTGCATACTTCGGGCGCAGCGTAGCGTCTCGAAAGAAAGCCGGACGGAGCCTTGATCCCCCTCTGCTTACCCCTAAATTTCGCCATCGAACTGGTTGCGGAACGGCGCGAATGGAGGCAGGGTCTGACCTCGCATACTCAAAAGCAATGGATGAGCTGATATGACGGAAAGCACTTTGCAGCGGGAACATTTTGGGACGACGGCCGATGGGGATACCGTTTATCGCGTCAAGATCGTCGGTGGCGGCCTGACGGCTCATATCATGTCATGGGGCGCGGTCATCCAGGACCTTCGCCTTGATGGCCACGAGCCCTCGCTCCTGCTCGGCTTCGACAATTTTGCCGATTATCCCCTCCATTCCTCCTATTTCGGCGCCACGCCCGGCCGCTGCGCCAACCGCATCGGCGCCGGTCGCTTCACGCTTGATGGTAAGCAGTATCAGCTGGAGCTCAATGAAAAGGGCGTCACCCACCTGCACGGCGGCAAGGACAATATCGCCAAGCGCAACTGGACCATCGTCGAGCATAGTACCGACCGCGTCGTCCTGAAGATCGTCGATCCCGATGGCCGCGCCGGCTATCCCGGCAATTGCACGATACAGGCGACCTATTGGGTCCATGGCAACGGCGAATTGTCGGTCACCTACGAATCCACAACCGACCAGCCGACGCTCGCCAATGTCTGCCAGCACGCCTATTTCAATCTCGACGGCCGCGACGATGCCCTCGGCCACGACATCATGATCGCCGCCGATCACTATACGCCAACGGACGACAAACAGGTGCCGACCGGTGAGATCCGCTCCGTCGAAGGCACCGCCTTCGATTTCCGCGAGATGGCGCCGATGAAGCGCTTCGAAGGAAGCGAGCAGGCGCTTTACGACCACAATTTCTGCCTCTCGACCGAGCGTACCGCCAAGCGGTCCGTGGTCCTTGCCCGCAGCGTCAATTCCGGCGTCTCGCTCGAGGTGCGCACCACCGAGCCCGGCGTGCAGTTTTATACCGGTTTCAAGCTGGACGTGCCGGTTCCCGGCCATGACGGCCGCAAGATCGGCCCGTTTGCCGGTTTCTGCCTGGAAACGCAGGTCTGGCCCGACGCCATCAACCACCAAGGCTTCCCCAATGCCGTGCTCCGCCCGGGCGAGGTATTGCGGCAGGAAACGGATTACATCTTCACCAAGAACTGAGTTGGGCATGGCCCGCTCATTTGAAAGTCGGCCGGGCGTCCAAAGCGCCCGGCCGATTCTTTTTTGCGATGCGACCAGATTCACCTTGTGGATTGGTTCTAAATAGGTTCTATATAAACACCATGGATAGAACCAGTTTGATCCTCGAATTGAATAATCGCGGTTTGAGCGACGAGACCGCGAGCGGACCGCTTTACAAGCGCCTGGCGCAGGCGCTGACCGGCCTCATCCAGGAAGGTTTGCTGAAGCCGGGCACGGCGTTGCCGGGCGAGAGAGACCTAGCCGGAGCGTTGGAAATCGGCCGCGTCACGGTGCGTACCGCCTATCGCGATCTCCTCGCCTCGGGCGTCATCGAATCCCGCCACGGCAGCGGCACCTTCGTCTCGCAGCATGTCGAGCGCATCGAGCAACCGCTCTGGCGCCTCTCCTCCTTCTCCGCCGACATGCGCTCGCGCGGCCGCGAACCGGCGGCGCGCATCCTGTCACGCACCGTCAGCGCACCGGCGCCGGAGGAATCGTTCCTGCTTGGCCTCAGCCTTGATGAGCCCGTATTGCGGCTCGACCGACTGCGCCTGGCGGATGGCCAGCCACTCGCTATCGAACGCGCCGTCGTTCCCATCAAGTTTCTGGGCGAAGATGCCATATCCGAAGGATCGCTATATGACGCCCTTGCTGCCAAGGGTTTCAAACCGGTGCGTGCCCAGCAAAGGCTGACCGCAGTGACGCTCGACCCGACCTCCGCCTCGATCCTAACCGTGAAGGCCGGCGCGCCGGCGCTTCTGATCGAACGCGTCTCCCGCCTGGCCGACCAGCGCGTCGTTGAATATACCCGCTCGCATTATCGCGGCGATGCCTATGATTTTGTTGCTGAATTGAGAATTGGAGATGACCTATGAGCGAAACCCAATCCCTGATGCTGACGGAAGCCGGCCAATCGCCCGAGGTGGTTGCGACGCTGCTTGAAAAGGAAAAGCCAGCTTTCGCCGAGATCGCGAAGCTCTTCTCGACCGGTCGTCCATCGCTGATCACGACGGCCGCGCGCGGCTCTTCGGACCATGCCGCCACCTTCTTCAAGTATCTCTTCGAAATCTCCTGCGGCGTCCCCGTCGCTTCTGTCGGCCCGTCGATCGCCTCCGTCTATGGCGCACCACTGCATCTGAAGGGCGGCATCCACTTCACCGTCTCCCAGTCCGGCGGCAGCCCTGACATTATCGCCCTGCAAGCCGCTGCCAAGAAGGGTGGCGCCACCACGATCGCCGTGGTCAACGTCACCGACAGCCCGCTCGCCAAGGAAGCCGACATCGTGCTCGGCCTCAATGCTGGCAAGGAACAGAGCGTCGCTGCGACAAAATCCTTCATCGCCTCGGTTGCCGCCCTTGCCGGCGTGACGGCAGCGATTTCGCAGGATAAGGCCCTGATCGACGGCCTTGCGAAACTGCCGGAAGCGCTTGCCGCCACCTCGGGCATCGACGGCAAGGCTGCCGAGGATGTGCTTTTCAATGCCTCCTCGCTCTATACCGGCGGCCGCGGCCCCGCCTTCGCTATCGCGCTGGAAGCAGCTCTAAAGGCCAAGGAAACAGCCAGCCTTCATGCCGAAGCCTTCTCGCTGGCCGAACTCATGCACGGCCCGATGCGCCTCGTGCATCCGGGCTTCCCGATCGTCGCCTTCTCGCCCGACGATGCTGCCTTTGCCAACAATGCTCAGGCGCTCGAACGCCTGCAGAAGCTCGGCGCCACAGCCGTCTCCTTCTCGACCGCACCGCTTGCCGGCATAAACCTGCGCATGCCGACGACGGGCAACGGCCTGCTCGATCCGCTCGTGTCGCTGCTGTGCTACTATCGTCTCATCGAGTCGGTGACGCGTCGCAAGGGTTTCGACCCGGACAAGCCGGCTAATCTCCTCAAGGTAACGGAGACCATGTGATGGACTACAAGGTCTTTACCGGCGCCCGCATCTTCGATGGCGATCGGTTTCACGAGGATAGCGCATTGGTGATCGGTAATGGCCGTATCCATGCCATTACCGGTGCCAATGATGTGCCCGACAATGCCGAAACGATCGCGTTGAACGGCGGTGTGCTTGCTCCCGGCTTCATCGACGCGCAGGTCAATGGTGGCGGCGGCCGCATGTTGAATGACGAGCCCTCGGCCGACTCCATGTTTATGATCGCCGCAGGACACCGCCCCTACGGTACGACATCGCTACTGCCGACGCTGATCACCGATGTCGCGGCCGCGAGCGCGGCGGCGATCGAGGGCGCGATCGAGGCGGTGAAAGCCAATCGCGGCGTCGCCGGACTGCATCTGGAAGGCCCCCATCTGGCGCCGGCCCGCAAGGGCGCGCATCTTGCCGAGCTGATGCGCCCGGTCGAAGACAACGACGTCCGGACCTTCATCCGCGCCCGTGAGGCGATCGGCACCTTGCTGGTGACGATTGCCGCCGAGCAGGTCACCGAGCGGCAGGTGCAGGCACTCGCCGAAGGCGGCGTCATCGTCAGCATCGGCCATAGCGATTGCACGGCGGAAGCCGCCGATGCGCGTTTCGATGCCGGTGCGCGCGGCGTTACCCATCTTTTCAACGCCATGAGCCAGATGGGCCATCGCGCACCCGGTCTCGTCGGTGCGGCGATCGATCACCCTGCCCCCTGGTGCGGCATCATCGCCGACGGCCATCATGTCGATCCGATAGCACTACGCGTCGCGCTGCGTGCAAAGCGCGGTGAAGGCCGGCTGTTCTTCGTCACGGATGCCATGTCGCTCGTCGGCACCGATCTTCCGAGCTTTACGCTGAACGGCCGCACGGTCTATCGCACCAAGGGCGGCTATTGCTCCAAGCTGACGCTCGATGACGGCACGCTGGCGGGCTCCGATGTCGATATGGCCTCCACCATCCGCTACGGCGTCAATATTCTCGAGCTGCCGCTGGCTGAGGCCCTGCGCATGGCGACGTCCTATCCCGCCCGCTTCCTGCGGCTCGCCGACCGCGGCCATCTGACGCCGGGAACCCGCGCCGATCTCGTCCACATCAACGACGCCATCGAAGTCACCGAAACATGGATCTCCGGCCAGCCTTCGGCCTAAAATTTGAAAAGGAGGCTCGGCATGACCGCAGTCACGGACAGCTATTTCACCGCCCTCATCGGCCGGCTGGAAACCTTGCGTGAAACGCTGGCCGAGCCGATGTCGAGGGCTTCGGCCGCCATTTGCGCGGCCGCACGCGCCGATCGCCGCGTCTATGTCTTCGGCACCGGCCACTCGCACATGCTGGCCGAGGAGGTGCATTATCGCGCCGGCGGCCTCGCCTTCACCATCCCCGTGCTGGTGGGCTCTGCCATGCTGCATGAAGGCGCCGTTATCAGCTCGGTCTATGAGCGCACCGAAGGGCTTATCCGCCCGGTCTTCGAACGCTATGGCATGCAGCCGGGCGACGTGCTGATTATCGCCTCCAATTCCGGCGTCAACGCCGCGCCGATCGAGGCGGCCGATTATGGCCGCGAAATCGGCGCGACGGTCATCGCCATCACATCGCTCGCCTATTCGGCCGCCATCGCCAATGGACGCCGGAGATTGGCCGACATCGCCGATATCGTGCTGGACAACGGCTTGCCGCCGGGCGATGCCATGATCGATCTGCCGGGCACGGAGCTGAAGGTCGGGCCGGCCTCGACAGCAGTCGGTACGACGGTCCTGAACGCCATCTTCGCCGATGTCGCTGCCGAACTCTGCAAGGATGGCAATCCGCCCGTCTACCTCAGCGCCAACATGCCGGGCGCCAAGGAAACCAACCAGCAGCTGGTCAAGAAATACCGGCCTCGCAACCCGCATCTCTAAAGCAATTCTAGGAAAAGTGCGCAGCGGTCTTCCGTCCGGGATTGCGTACAGCCAAAGAGATAGAGCGGCTCAGAGATTCCGTGAAAAACTGAAACGCTCTCAGGCCCCCCCCCCCGAAAGCTCGCAGCAGCTTCCTGCCTGAAACCCGTAAAAACAATGGGATAGGGCGGTTGAGCGTTTCCCGTGAAACACCCAGCCGCTTGGTCAGGCATCATTGTGCCGCGGCATCGGTGGCCGAGGGCTCCTGCGCGGCTTCCGCCTGCTTGCGCCGCCGGCGCAGAACGACATAGAAAACCGGCGTCAGGAACAGACCGAACAGCGTCACGCCGAGCATGCCCGAAAAGACGGCCGTACCGAGCGATTGCCGCATTTCCGCGCCGGGGCCTGTGGCAATCATCAGCGGCACGACGCCGAAGATAAAGGCGAAGGCCGTCATCAAGATCGGACGCAGACGCAGGTGGCTGGCCTCGATGGCCGCCTCGACGGCGCTCTTTCCCTCAGCCTGCGCTTGTCGGGCAAACTCCACGATCAGGATCGCGTTCTTGGCCGCAAGGCCTATCAGCACGATAAGCCCGATCTGCGTGAGGATATTGTTGTCCATCCCCCTCAGATGCACGCCGATCAGCGCCGCCAGAACCGCCAGCGGCACGATGAGAATGATCGCAAGCGGCAGGATCCAGCTTTCATATTGCGCCGACAGCGCCAGGAAGACGAAGATGACCGACAGGGCGAAGATATAGATCGCGGTATTGCCGGTATGCTTTTCCTGATAGGCAAGCTCCGTCCATTCGAAAGTCGTGCCCGAAGGCAGAAGGTTCTTCGCCAGCCCTTCCATGATATCGAGGGCCGAGCCGGTAGAGACACCCGGCCCCGGATTACCTTGAAGGGGGACCGAGACATACATGTTATAGCGCTGCACCAGCGTCGGCCCGGTCGTATCCCGGATATCGACCAGCGTGCCGAGCGGTACGAGCGCTCCGGTCGCCGAACGCACCTTCAGCGCCAGAATATCCTCGCGGTCCATGCGATATTGCTGATCGGCCTGCGCCCGCACCTGATAAACGCGGCCGAAGGCATTGAAGTCGTTGACATAGGACGTGCCGAGATTGATCGACAGCGTCTCGAAGATATTCGGGATCGGCACGTTGAGCGCCCGCGCCTTGTCGCGGTCGATCGCCAGGAAATATTGCGGGCTGTTGGCCGAGAAGGTGGTGAAGACGCCGCTGACGCCCTTATTCTGCGCGGCAACACCCATCATCTGATAGGCGAGCGGCAGGATGCGGCGCATGTCAGCATTTTCCCGGTCCATGATCTGCATCTTGAAGCCGCCGGAATTGCCGATGCCACGGATCGACGGCGGCGGAATGGCGATGATGAAAGCCTCCTCGATGCCTTGCAGGCTACTGAAGAGCTGGCCGATGATCTTGGTGGCCGTGTCGCCGCTCTTCAACCGCTCCTCGAATGGCTTGAACGGCGTGAAGATGACACCCGAATTCGAGGCATTGGTGAAGGTTGCACCGTTGAAGCCGGCAAAGGCAACCGCATTGGCGATGCCGGGCGTCTTATTGATGATATCGGTCGCCTTCTGGATGACGGCGTTGGTGCGGGCCAGCGAGGCTCCATCAGGCAGCTGCACGACGACGATGGCATAGCCCTGGTCCATGGTGGGAACGAAGCCCTGCGGCACGATCCGGCCCATATACCATGTGCCGGCGAGCAGCCCGGCAAAGACGAGAAGCGCGCAGGCGAGAGCCGCCCACGTCGTGACGAGGTGGCGGACGATCCAGGAATAGCCGCGGCTCATTCGCTCGAAACCCCGATTGAACCCGTCACCCAGGGCACGGCCGAAGCGCGCGAAGATATTGTTGGATTTCTCGTGGCTGTGCGGACGAAGGACGATCGCGGCGATCGCCGGCGAGAGCGTCAGCGAGTTCAAGCAGGAAATCGCCGTCGCGACCGAGATCGTCACCGCGAACTGCCGGTAGAACTGCCCGGAAATGCCGGGAATGAAGGCTGTCGGCACGAAGACCGCAATCAGCACCAGCGAGATTGCCAGCACGGCCGTACCGACCTCGTTCATGGTCACATGTGACGCCTCTTTCGGCGTCATGCCGAGTGCGAGGTTGCGCTCGACATTCTCCACCACCACGATCGCATCGTCGACGACGATACCGATGGCGAGCACCAGGCCGAACAGTGTCAGCATGTTCAGCGAGAAGCCGAAGGCGAGCAGGAAGGCGAAAGTGCCGATCAGCGAAACGGGGATTGCGACAATCGGAATGATCGCCGTTCGCCAGGATTGCAGGAAAACCAGCACAACGATGGCGACGAGAACCGCCGCCTCGAAGATCGTCTTGTAGACCTCGTGGATCGACTCGGCGATGAACTCCGTCGGGTTGTAGATGATGCGGTATTCCAGCCCCTGCGGAAAATCCTGCGACAAGTCCTCCATGGTCTTCTGGATATCGGCGGCGGCGGCGAGCGCATTGGTGCCGGGCCGGGCAAAGACGCCGAGCGCCACCGCCGGGCTGCCGTTCAGATAGCTGTTGGTGACGTAATCCTGGGCGCCGAGCTCGATGCGCGCAACATCCTGCAACTGCACGAGACGCCCGTTGCCGGTTGCCTTGACGATGACGTAGCGGAATTGCCGTGCGTCGGAAAAGCGCCCCTGGGTCGTGACGGTGTATTGGAAGGCGTTGGTGCCCGAAACCGGCGGCCCGCCGATCGCGCCGCCCGAAACCTGCACGTTCTGATCCCGCAGCGCCTGCACGATATCGCCGGCGGTCATGCCGTAGGCCGCGAGCTTTTCCGGATCGAGCCAGATGCGCAGCGAATATTGCCGTTCGCCGAAGAGCTGCACGTCGCCAACACCGTCCAGACGGACGAGAATGTCGCGGATGCGCGTACGCGCATAGTTGGAAATATAGAGCTGGTCGTAACGATTATTCGGCGACAAGAGATGCACGACCATCATCAGGTCGGGCGAGCTCTTGACTGTCGTAATGCCGATGCGGCGGACGTCGTCGGGCAGGCGCGGCTCTGCGATGGCGACGCGGTTCTGCACCAGCACCTGCGCCTTGTCGAGATCGGTGCCGAGCTTGAAGGTTACCGTCAGCGACATGGAGCCGTCGGCACTGGAATAGGAGGACATGTAGAGCATGTCCTCAACGCCGTTGACCTCCTGCTCGATCGGCGTCGCCACCGTATCGGCGATAGTCTGGGCGTCGGCACCGGGATAGGAGGTGCGAATGACGATGGTAGGAGGCGCGACCTCGGGATATTGCGCTACCGGCAATTGGAAATAAGCGATGCCGCCGACGATCAGCAGCACGATGGAGAGGACCGATGCGAAAATCGGCCGATCGACGAAGAAGTGGGAAAACCTCATTGGCTGGTCCCCTGTGCATCGGCCTGGGCCGGCGGCTCGTCGTTCGTCGCCTGCTGCGGCAGCTCGATCAGCTGCGGCGTCACCTTGACGCCGGGCCGGATCCGCATCAGCCCGTTGACGACGATCGTCTCGTCGCCGGTCATGCCCTCACGGATGACGCGATAGCCATAGAGCTTCGGCCCGAGGCGCACCGGCTTCGGCGTGATATTGCCGGCGGTATCGGCGACATAGACGACGCGCTGATTCTGGTCCGAGCCGATAGCTTCGTCGGGGATCAGGATCGCCTTGTAGCTGTTCGAGCCTTGTACCTGAACGCGTCCGAACAGGCCGGGCTGCAGGATGAAATCAGGGTTCGGGAAGCGGGCGCGGACACGGATCGTGCCCGTTTCGTTGTCGACGCGGTTTTCGGCGAAATCGAGCTTGCCTTTGAACGGCTTCTGGCGGGAATCGGCGATGGTCACGGTCACATCCAGCCCGCCGCCGCCCTGCTGGAGGGCACTGCCGTTCTTACGAGCCTCATCGGCATAGGAGAGCAGCCGGCGCTCGTCGACGTCGAAATAGAAATCGATGGGATCGAGCGACACGATGGTCGTCAGCACGGTCTGATCGGCCTGCACGAGATTGCCGACGGAAATCAGCCGGCGGTCGATGCGGCCGCTGAGCGGTGCGGTGATCTTGGTGAAATCCATGTCGAGATTGGCGCGATCGACAGCGGCCTGCGCGCCACGCACATTCGCTTCGGCGGAAACGAGATCGCGGCGGCGGTCGTCGAGGGTCGACGCCGACTGGCTGCCCGTTGTCGACAGCGATTGCGCGCGCTTGAATTGTGCATCGGCGAGCGTCAGTGACGACTTCGCGACTTCCAGCGACGCCGTCGATTCGTTCAGTGCGGTCACGAATGGCCGCTGGTCGATGACGAAAAGCAGGTCGCCCTGCTTGACCATGGCGCCATCCTTGAAATGCACTTCCTGCAGATAGCCGCCGACCCGCGAGCGCACAGAAACTTCATCGACCGCCTGGAAGCGCCCAATGAACTCGTCGCTGTCGACAACATCTCGGACGATGGGCTTGGCAACCGTGACGGGCGGAGCCGGCGGCGCACCCTGCGCCAGCGCCTGGGCGCCCGAAAAAACGGCAAGAACACAGCTGAATAACACGGCACGCGGCAGCATCGGCATGAAGGCCCCCTCGAAAAACCGCATGCGGCATCAGGCGCCGTCATCACGGTAAGCGCTCACGAAATTTGTCTGCAACTTTCTACGAAGAACCTGTCGCCATCAGGCGCAATCCAATCAGGCCGCTTCGGACTTCCCCAACATGCGCCACGGGCCACGTCGGCCCGGGGGTATCAACCGGCCCGTCGTCCGGCAGCATGCGTTAATGTATAAACGGTTTATCGGATTCGACAACAGGGAATGAACCGGCTGCGACCGAGCGCAACCGATTGTTTTTTCTGCATAGTAAAGACGCGCATAGGATGAGCGGATATGGGCCTTAGCCCTCCAGCTCCTCGCGCAGCATTTCGAGCTCCAGCCATTCTTCTTCCATCCTGGTCAGGCTTTCGCGCAGCTTTTCCATCTCCGCAGCAAGGCGGTTGAAGGTTGCCGGATCCTTGGAAAAGAGGTTCGGATCGGCCATTTTCTTCTCGCGAGCAGCAATCTCAGCTTCCGCCTTGGCCATTTCCTTCGGCAGGTTTTCGAGCGCGAATTTCTGCTTGTAGGAAAGCTTGCCCTTGCCCTTCGAAGCCTCGGAAGCCGACGCCGAAGCTTCGGCCGACTTCGGCTTTTCGGCCGCCTTTTCAGCCCGCCTGCGTTCCTCGATAGCGCCCTTCCGCTGGGCAAGCATGTCGGAATAGCCGCCGGCATATTCGATCCAGCGGCCGTCCGGATCTTCGGGATCGGCGGGCGCAATCGTCGAGGTCACGGTACGGTCGAGGAAATCACGATCGTGGCTGACGAGGATGACCGTGCCGGCAAAGCCGGACACGATTTCCTGCAGCAGGTCGAGCGTCTCGATATCGAGATCGTTCGTCGGTTCGTCGAGGATCAGGAGATTGGTGGGCCGCGACAGGATGCGCGCCAGCATCAGCCGGGCGCGCTCGCCGCCGGAGAGGTTCTTGATCGGCGTGCGCGCCTGTTCGGGCTGGAAGAGGAATTCCTTCATATAGCCGGTCACATGCCGCTGCTCGCCATTGACGAGCAGGTTCTCGCCGCGACCATCGGTCAGATAGTTGGCGAGCGTATCTTCCGGGTTCAGCTCCTCGCGCTTCTGGTCGAGCGTCGCGATCTCCAGATTGGTGCCGAGCTTCACCGTGCCGCTATCAGGCTCCAGCTGACCCGTCAGCATCTTCAGAAGCGTCGTCTTGCCCGCGCCGTTCGGGCCGACGAGACCGATGCAATCGCCGCGATGCACACGGATCGAAAAGGGCGCGACGATGACCCGCTCATTATAAGCCTTGGTAATCTTGTCCGCCTCGATCACCAGCTTGCCGCTTTCCTGCGCATCGGAAGCAGCCGCCTGTACGGTGCCCAAAGCACCTCTATGGCCGCGGTAGCGCGAACGCATATCCTGAAGCTCGCCGAGGCGGCGCATGTTGCGCTTGCGCCGCGCCGTCACGCCGTAGCGCAGCCAGTGCTCCTCGCGCTCGATCTGTTTGCCGAGCTTGTGCTGCTCCAGCTCCTCGGCTTCCAGCACCTGATCGCGCCAGGCCTCGAAATGGGCAAATCCCTTATCCAGCCGGCGCGAGGTGCCGCGGTCCAGCCAAACGGTCGCGGTCGACACTTTTTCAAGGAAGCGACGGTCGTGCGAGATCAGCACGAGTGCGCTGCGGCTCTTCTGCAGTTCGCCTTCCAGCCACTCGATGGTCGGCAGGTCGAGATGGTTCGTCGGCTCGTCGAGCAGCAGGATATCCGGCTCCGGCGCCAGAACACGGGCAAGCGCTGCACGGCGTGCTTCCCCGCCGGAAAGATTCTTCGGATCCTCTTCGCCGGTCAGACCAAGATGAGAGAGCAGATAGGTGACGCGATAGGGATCATCACCAGGCCCGAGGCCGGCTTCGGCATAGGCGGCAACCGTCTTGTAACCGGCAAAATCCGGTGCCTGCTCGAGATAGCGCACGGTCGATGACGGATGACGGAAGACTTCGCCCGATTGCGCCTCGACAAGACCAGCGGCGATCTTCAGGAGCGTCGACTTGCCGGAACCATTGCGTCCGACAAGGCAGATCTTGTCACCCGGCTCCACCTGCAGGTCGGCACCGGCGAGCAATGGCGCACCGCCAAAGCTCAGGAAGATGTCGTCGAGTTTCAGAATGGGAGGGGCCAAGATCAGACTCCGGAAAGGTCATAAGGGCGGGCAAGAACGATGGCCCTCCCGCTGCCGAGCGAGAAGCGCACGTCGCCTTCCGCCACATTGGAAATGGTGCGCGACGCGCCGAAGGGCAAATGAAAATCGTGCAAGGGGTAACGGGCATTCTCGATGAAGAGACCTGTCAGGTCGCTGAATCCGAGGACCGAAAACAGCGAGCCAGCCGGCAGCGCCAGCGTGAGTTCACCCGGCGGAAGCGGCACCGCCTCCTCGTCACCGGAGGTCAGGAAGATATCGAGGCCCTTTTCGGCCAGATGCACGCCGTAAAGCAGGTGCTGGATCGCGTGATCCGACCGCTCGCCGCCCATGGCACCGGCAAGGATCAGCCTCGTGGCACCGCGATCGATCGCTTCCGAAACGGCGATCTCGCCATCAGTCGCTGCCTTCGCCGCCGGATAGGGTTGCCTTGGAACATTCGGAAAGGCCCCCTGCAGATCGGCAGGCGTGGAATCGAAATCGCCGACCCACAGCTCCGGCTCCGCCCCGAGCGCGAGCGCATGGCGCATGCCGCCATCGGCCGCGATGAAACGGCTGCCGGAAACCGCATCGCGCAATCGCTCCGTCAGGCGAAGCTCGCCGCCAAGCAGGATGGTGAAGGTGGTGGACTGGCTCATGAGGCAAGCCCATAGCGCAAAGTCGTATCCCTAGGGAAGAGCGCCATGCTCAAGAACAACCGCGACAACCGCTCAGTCGTCCGTTTCCTTGATGCGCGCCTGGAAAACCCGCTCGTAGCCGCTGACGTAGCGGTCGAACAGCAGCGAGAAATTCTCGATTTCCTCCGGCGTCCAATCGGCGAAGATGCTGCCGATGACGGAATATTTCTGCGCCTGGATCTCCGACAGCAATCGCTGCCCGAGCGCGGTCAACACCACCACGATGCGCCGCGCATCCGCCTGCGACGCCTTGCGTCGCAACACGCCGCGCGTCACCATGTCGGCAACGATGCGGCTCGCCCGCGACGGATCGATCCGCAGCATCTCGGCAATCGTGCCGACGGTGACTTCGCCCGTCTCTTCCGCCCGCCGCACAACATCGAGCACGTCAAGATGAGACAGCTCGAGTCCCGGCGCGACGCTCTGAATGGCAAGCCTGCCGATCATGCGGCGACCTGTCAGTAGGCGCATGCGCGTCATCGCATGGCCGATACGCAGGAGATTCTCGTCGTCGGTCAGAGCCTGGGCTTCAATTTCACGTGTATTCGTCGCAGATGTCATCTTTCCACCATATCAGAGGCGGTAAAGAAATAAAACATGCAAACAGCATTCACCTGTTGTTGACATTTATATGCTAATGGCACATATATCTCAACTGTGAAAACCGGGCGTCCCGCGCATTCGATCGACCGCGCAACGTTTCGGCCAAGTTCGGATTTCCTGCCCCATGGACATGCAGACAAGCTTCACGCCGCTCGTGGCGGATCATAAGCGGCGGCTTATTCTTTTCCTGTTTCTGATGACCGCCATGTTCATGGCAACTCTGGATAACCAGATCGTCTCGACGGCACTGCCGACGATCGTCGGCGAATTCGGGCATCTGGAGCGCTTCGGCTGGATCGGATCAGCCTATCTTCTTTCGCTCTCCGCCGTCATGCCCGTCTACGGCAAGCTCGGCGATCTCTTCGGCCGCAAATATGTGATGATGACGGCGATCGCGATCTTCACGATCGGCTCCGCCGTCTGCGGCCTGGCCGTCTCGATGGATACGCTGATCGCCGCCCGCGTCCTTCAAGGCTTCGGCGGCGGCGGCATCATGGTCTCGATCTTCGCTGTCAACGCCGATCTTTTCGAGCCGCGGGAACGCGCTCGCTACCAGAGTTACTCGAGCCTGGTGCTCATGGCTTCCGGCGCCATCGGCCCGGTTCTCGGCGGCACGATGAGCGATCTCTTCGGCTGGCGTTCGATCTTCCTCGTCAACGTCCCGATCGGCTTTATCGTGCTGGCCGGCCTTGCTACCATGCTTCCCTATCGCAAACCGGCCCGACGCCCGAAGATCGACTATGCCGGCGCAATCGTTCTTGCGCTGACGACGACGAGCATCGTGCTTGCCGCCGACGGCAGCGAACTCTTCGGATCTCTGCTGTCGCCGCAGTGCCTCGGTATCATCGCCTTCGGCGTGATCTGCGCTATCGCCTGGGTCTTCATCGAGCGTCGCGCACCGGAGCCCATCGCGCCGATGACGTTGTTCCGTAACCCGACATTCGGCCTTCTGCTGATCATTTCGATCACAAGCGGCGCCGTGGCCATCGGCATGGTCAACTATTTTGCGCTCTTCCTGCAGACGACGACGGGCCTTTCGCCATCGATGGCCGGGCTGCTGTTCATTCTCCTGACCGGCGGCATCGTCTGCGGCTCACTATCGGCCGGCCGGCTAATTGCCGCGAGAGGGCGCTACAAGCCCTTCGCCGTCGCGAGTGCTGCCTGCAGCGCCATCGCGTTCGGCTCACTTGCCTTCCTGCCTGCCGGTACGCCCATCGTCATCATCGGCGGCCTGATGCTGCTGCACGGCATCGGCATCGGCCTTGCGCAGCAGGTGCCCGTCATCGGCGTGCAGAATGCAGCGGCTTCCCGTGACGTCGGCGCGGCAACGGGTGCCGTCACGCTCTCGCGCATGGGCGGCGCCTCCATCGCCATCTCCATCTACGGCGCCATCATCGCCGCCAAACTCGGCAATGTTGGTATCTCCATATCAGGCGTATCCGATATCGAGCAGCTGACGCCGAAGATGATGGCGGCTTTGCCGGAAGCAACCCGCGAGGCGGTCGCCAATGCCTATGCGAGCGCCTTCAGCCCGCTGTTCGTGACCGCCGCCGGCATCTGCCTTCTCGGCCTTTTGACCGCGCTGATGCTGAAGAACGTGCAGCTTCCGGGGGCGACGAAGAAATTCGAAAGCCCGGCGGTCGCGGAGGCTGCCGAGTAAATCCTCCATGCTGCAATCGGCAAGGGCATCATTTCCCTTGTCATCCCTTCGTCACAAGGCTAAATCTGCCGACGCTCTAACGGGGTGCCTTATGTCCTTCGGACATTTCGGCTGAGAGGCTTTCACCGGCCAACCCGCGGAACCTGATCCGGCTAACACCGGCGGAGGGATTAGACGCGTGACGAAATCATAGCGCCCTTTTCCCCTTCAAGACGAAACCAAAAAGGAGGCGCTGTCATGCAACACCGTTCGCTATTGTCATTCTTCGCAGGCCTGGCCTTTGCCGCCGGAACGTCGTTTTTTGCTGCCCAGACGGCCGAAGCAGCCGACAAGACGCTGACCATCTACACCTATGAAAGCTTCACCGCCGACTGGGGGCCGGGCGCCAAGGTCAAGGCCGCTTTCGAGAAGACCTGCGGCTGCACGGTCAATTATGTCGCCGTCACCGATGGCGTGGCGCTTCTCTCCCGCCTGAAGCTGGAAGGGACGGGCACCAAGGCCGATGTCGTTCTCGGCCTCGATACCAATCTCATCGATGAAGCGAAGGATACCGGCCTCTTCGATGCCAGCGGCGTCGACACCTCGGCCCTCAAGGTTCCCGGCGGTTTCAAGGACGATGTTTTCGTGCCCTACGACTACGGCCATTTCGCCGTGATCTATGACAGCCAGACGGTCAAGAATCCCCCCAAGAGCATGAAGGATCTCGTCGAAGGCGATCCCAATCAGAAGATCGTCATCGAGGACCCGCGCACCTCGACGCCGGGTCTCGGTCTGCTGCTCTGGGTCAAGTCGATCTACGGCGACAAGGCCGCCGATGCCTGGACAAAGCTCAAGGGCCGCATCCTGACTGTCACCCCCGGCTGGTCGGAAGCCTATGACCTCTTCACAAAGGGCGAAGCGCCGATGGTGCTCTCCTATACGACGTCGCCTGCCTATCATATGATAGAGGACAAGACCGACCGCTATCAGGCAGCCGACTTCTCGGAAGGGCATTACATCCAGATCGAGGTCGCCGGCCTCATCAAGTCCTCGCCGAACAAGGAGCTTGCGCGCGACTTCCTCAAATTCATGATCTCCACGGGCTTCCAGGACATCATCCCGACAAGCAATTGGATGATGCCGGTTTCAGCCACTTCGGAGCCGCTGCCGGACGCCTTCGACAAGCTCGTGGTGCCCTCGAAGACCTTCCTGATGAGCCCCGCCGATGTCGACAAGAACCGCAAGGCCTGGATCGACGAATGGCTGGCCGCCACCAGCGGCAACTGATGCCTTGACGACACTCACGGCACCAGAGCGAAGACGCGCCATTTCCGGCGGGGCAGTCAGCCTCGCCGGCATCGTGCTCTTCGTCGGGATCGCCGTGCTCGTTCTGCTCGCCGCCGGCATCGACTCCGGCGGTACCAATCCCCTGGCAGATCCCTACTTGCTGCGCGTCCTGCGCTTCACTCTGCTGCAGGCGGTACTCTCGACGCTGCTTTCCGTTGTGCTCGCCATTCCGGTCGCGCGCGCATTGGCGCGCCAGCCGCGCTTTCCCGGCCGCCTTTGGCTCATCCGGTTGATGGCCGTGCCGATGGGCCTGCCCGTACTGATCGGCGCGCTCGGCCTGCTCGGCATATGGGGCCGGCAAGGTCTGCTCAATCAGGCCCTCGCAACTCTCGGCCTGTCGCATCCTATCAGCATCTACGGTCTTGCCGGCATCCTACTTGCGCATGTCTTCTTCAACATGCCGCTCGCCAGCAGGCTGATGCTTGCCGGGCTGGAACGTGTTCCTGCGGAATATTGGCTTGTGGCCGGCGGACTCGGCATGCGGTCCGCCTCGGTCTTCCGCTTCATCGAATGGCCCATCCTGCGGGGCCTCATTCCCGGCATCGCCGGGCTGATCTTCATGCTCTGCGCCACTAGCTTCACACTGGTCCTGATCCTCGGCGGCGGTCCGGCTGCGACAACGCTTGAAGTGGCGATCTACCAAGCGCTGCGCTTCGATTTCGATCCCGGCCGCGCCGTCATGCTGTCGCTTCTGCAAATCGTCGTCACTCTCGTCATCCTCGGCGCCATGACATTGTTTCGTGCCCCTGACGATCATGGCCTCACCAGCGGCCGCGCCCCGCGGCGCATCGATGGGCAGGCGCCTGCCCGTCGATGGATCGATGCCGCTGTGTTGTCGGCGGCCACGCTCTTTCTCGGCCTGCCGCTCGCCTCGGTCGTCGTTACCGGCGTTGAGGCGAACCTCTTCAGGCTCGCCGGCCAGCCGATCTTTCTGCAGGCGGCTGCCACCAGCCTGGCGATTGCGCTCGTCGCCGGGCTCCTGGCCGTCCTGACATCCTTTGGGATCATCCGAGCCCGAACGGTGATATCGGCGGATCGCCGCAAGACCTTCGGCCTCCGCGGCCTGGCAATCGTGCTGAGCGGAAGCTCTTCCCTCATCCTGCTGGTCCCACCCATCGTGCTGGCGACCGGCTGGTTTCTGGCACTCCGGCCCTTGGGCGACCCGAGCCGCTTTGCGGCCATTCTGATCGTCGTCATCAACGCGCTGATGGCGCTGCCCTTCGTCATCCGTGTCATCGAGCCAGCCTATGCGGTCCATGTCCGTCGCACCGAACGTCTGGCGGCAAGCCTCGGCCTTCACGGCATTTCCCGCCTTCGCCTCATCGATTGGCCCGGCCTGCGCAAGCCGCTCTTCACGGCACTTTCCTTCGCCATGGCGCTGTCGCTGGGCGATCTTGGCGCGGTTGCCCTCTTCGGCTCGGACAGCCTGATGACCTTGCCCTGGCTGGTCTATAGCAAGCTCGGCAGCTACCGCACCAATGATGCCGATGGATATGCCTTGATCCTTGGCCTGGTATGTCTTCTCCTGACCATTGCCGGCACGGCCGGCCAGGGTGCACGCGATGACGAAAGCAGACGACATGGCTGACGGCCGCGACATGAAGGAACAGGGCATTGCCATGGCCGGTGTCGAGCTGCGCCTCGGCACCCATGATTTCCGCTTCGACTGTGATTTGCCACAGGGCAAGATCATCGCCGTCGCCGGCCCGTCGGGATCAGGAAAATCGACCTTCCTCAATTTGCTAGCCGGCTTCGAACCGCCGGATCGAGGCCGCGTTCTGCTTGCCGGACAGGACGTAACCGGCCTGCATCCCGCTGAACGGCCCGTGTCGCTCGTCTTCCAGGACAACAACCTCTTTGCTCATCTCGACCTCTTCACCAATATCGGTCTCGGCATCAGCCCATCGCTGAGGCTCTCGGCGCAGGACCGGCAAAGGGTTTCGCAAGCCCTGGCGCGCGTCGGCTTGCCCGGCTTCGAGACGCGCAAGCCGGGGACACTCTCCGGCGGCGAACGCCAGCGCGCCGCCTTCGCGCGGGCGCTCGTGCGCGACAAGCCGATCCTTTTGCTCGACGAACCCTTCGCCGCCCTCGATCCCGGCCTGCGCTCCGGCATGGTCGAACTCCTGAAAACCCTGCATCGCGAAACCGGCAATACGGTGCTGATCGTCTCGCATGATCCGGCCGAAGTGCGGCGCCTTGCCGACCACGCCGTCTTCATCGATGGCGGCGCCATCAAGCTCGCCGCTCCCATCGGGACCTTCCTGAAGACGGACGGCATTCCGGCACTGACCACATTTCTGCAACATTGATTGCGTCGCAGCATCTTGCCGCCGGTTTTGCCTTAATTTCGTCGCGGCAAGCGGCTGAAAGTCCTGGGGAATGCTTGCTAAAATACAACGCCGCCACATTTAAACGGAGTCTCGCTATGCAACCGGTGCCAAAATCGGCTACAGCAAGGGGTGGAGACCGTCCGGGTAAATGCGGATCGATGGGGGCGGAAGTAACCTTTGTCGGCGCACGACGATGATCGGCCCGGTAAGGATCAACCGGATTTGGCGCCGAGCCGGCATGACAGCGAAATGAGTAGGATGCAGGTCCTGAAGCAGAGCAAGCGAGCACAACGAAGGATCGATGCGACCGTCGCAGCCCGTTTGCGCCGCTTTGTCCCCGTCCTTACGGCCGCGGCGATGTTGAACGGCTGCCAGACGGTGCTGGATCAATCCTACCAGCCGAGCGTTTCTCCCTCCGCCAATCCGCAGATCGTCTCCGAAGTCCAGAAGAACGACCCGCGCGCGCAGATGGGCGCTCGCGAGCATCCGCGGATCCTCGCAAGCTATGGCGGCGAATATAAGGACGCCAAGACCGAGCGGCTCGTCGCCCGCATCGCCGGCGCCTTGACCAGCGTGTCGGAAAATCCGCAGCAGTCCTACCGCATCACCATTCTCAACTCTCCCTCGATCAACGCCTTCGCGCTGCCGGGCGGCTATCTCTATGTCACGCGCGGCCTGTTGGCGCTCGCCAACGACGCTTCAGAAGTTGCTGCCGTGCTGGCGCATGAAATGGCGCACGTCACCGCCAACCACGGCATCGAAAGGCAGAAGCGCGAGGAGGCCGAAGTCATCGCTAGCCGCGTCGTTTCGGAAGTCCTGTCGAGCGATCTGGCCGGCAAGCAGGCGCTTGCCCGCGGCAAGCTGCGCCTTGCCGCCTTCTCGCGCCAGCAGGAGCTGCAGGCCGACGAGATCGGCATCCGCACGCTCGGCCAAGCCGGCTATGATCCTTATGCCGCCGCTCGCTTCCTGAACGCGATGGAAGACTACAGCCGCTTCATGTCGGCCAATTCCGACGTCGACCAGAGCCTGGACTTCCTTTCGAGCCACCCGAGCACGCCGCAGCGGATCGATCTTGCCAAGGCGCATGCCCGCGAATTCGGCGAGGAAGGCAAGGTCGGCGACATCGGCCGCGATTATTACCTGAACGGCATCGATGGGCTGCTCTATGGCGACAGCCCCGAGGAAGGCTATGTGCGCGGCCAGACCTTCCTGCATGGCGGCCTCGGCATCCGCTTCGACGTGCCGCCCGACTTCCGCATCGACAACAAGGTTGAAGCCGTCATGGCGACTGGCCCGGGCGATATCGCCATCCGTTTCGATGGCGTTGCCGATACCCAAAACCAGAATCTGACGAACTATATTTCCAGCGGCTGGGTCACGGGCCTCGATCCCAATTCGATTCAGTCGATCACCGTTAATGGCATGCCGGCCGCGACAGCGCGCGCCTCCGCCGATCGCTGGGATTTCGATGTCACGGTGATCCGCGATCGCACGCAAATCTTCCGTTTCCTGACGGCAGTGCCGAAAGGAAATATCGCCCAGCTCGATCAGACCGCAAATGTCCTGCGCGCGAGCTTCCGGCATATGACGCCGGAGGAGGCGGCCTCGCTGAAGCCGCTGCGCGTGCGTGTCGTCACCGTCAAGCCTGGCGACACCATCACCACGCTCGCTGCCCGCATGATGGGCACCGATCGCAAGCTCGACCTGTTCAAACTGATCAATGCCCTACCAACCGGGGCGACGATTGCGCCGGGCGATAGGGTCAAAATTATCTCGGAATAGATCGCTCCCAGCCGGGAGAAGATCTGCCTCAGGCGTAGCTTGCCATGCGCGGGTCCGCATCGACAAGCGCATTGCGGAGCTTGTCCAGGGCGCGGCTTTCGATCTGCCGCACGCGCTCCTTGGAAATACCGAGATCGGCCCCGAGTTCTTCCAGCGTTGCGCCATCTTCGACAAGACGACGCGCCCGGATGATCTTCATCTCGCGCTCGTTGAGATGCTTCAGAGCCGATGCCAGCCAGATGCGACGGCGTTCGCCATCGATCATGTCGGAGACCTGCTCGTCGGGAAGCGGTTCGTCGCTGATGAGAAAATCAATGCGTTCGGCGCTTTCGGAATCGCCGGCAATCGAAGGCGCCTGCAGCGAGGTGTCGCTACTGGAAAGGCGCGCATCCATCGTCTGCACGTCGGCGAGGCTGACGCCAAGCGTGACGGCGATTTCCTCGTGGATGGACTGGACGGTGACGCTGGAATTGCTGCGGGCAAGCTTGGCGCGCAAACGGCGCAGATTGAAGAACAGTGCCTTCTGGGCGGAACTCGTGCCGCCGCGTACGATCGACCAATTGCGCAGGATATAGTCCTGGATCGAAGCGCGGATCCACCAGCTTGCATAGGTAGAGAACCGAACCTCCCGTTCCGGTTCGAAGCGGGCTGCCGCTTCCAGCAAGCCGACATAGCCCTCCTGCACTAGATCGCTCATCGGCAATCCGAAATTACGAAATTTCCCCGCCATGGAAATGACGAGGCGCATATGGGCGGTTGCGATCTGATTGCGGGCACCACGATCCTCGTGATCCTTCCAGCGAATAGCGAGATCGTGTTCTTCGTCGCGATCGAGATAGGGAGCAGCCATCGCAACTTTGATCATGCGCCGATCTGCAGACATATTCGTCATATGCATCTCCTAGGTTCGGCCTCAAATCGTCTCTATGCCGCGGTCGACG
Source organism: Martinezella sp. CNPSo 3795 (assembly GCF_057784475.1). Taxonomy (NCBI): domain Bacteria; kingdom Pseudomonadati; phylum Pseudomonadota; class Alphaproteobacteria; order Hyphomicrobiales; family Rhizobiaceae; genus Martinezella; species Martinezella sp. CNPSo 3795. The sequence goes on from NZ_JBXSOQ010000007.1 coordinate 184,379, forward strand.
AAAAGGGCAGCAAGCATCGCTTCCGAACATCGCTGTTCGGATGGAAATCAATGAATGAAATTGCGAATTGGAAACCGATATCCGGCTGGCCGGATTATCGATGACTAGTCTAGTTCGATCTCATCGAACGGGTCTGACGATTGAAGCATCTTCAGATCGCCGGGGAGCTTCGAGTGAAAACGCATAGGCCGGTCCTCGTGAATGTCTACAATACGGCCTGTATGGAACCCCCTCTCCACAGGAGAGTACCCACACCGACCGCCAACACGAGGCTTAAACGCGGCAGAACGGAAAAGGTTCCAAAGAAAAAAACCCGGCACGAAGGCCGGGTTTTTGAAGCAATGGTGGCGTCTTGGCCTTATGCGGCTTCGTCCTGCGAGTCGTCGTCGTCGACGACCTTGCCGCGCTTCGGGCCCTTGTTCAGATTGGTCTCGACAAGGCGAACGGCTTCGGTTTCCGACATCTTGTTGACGGCCGCGATTTCGCGCGCCATGCGATCAAGAGCAGCTTCGTAAAGCTGGCGCTCCGAATAAGATTGCTCCGGCTGGTTCTCGGCACGATAGAGATCGCGAACAACCTCCGCAATCGAGATCAGATCGCCGGAATTGATCTTGGCATCGTATTCCTGCGCGCGGCGCGACCACATGGTGCGCTTTACGCGGGCCTTGCCCTGCACGACCTTCAATGCACGCTCGACGAAATCCGTCTCGGAAAGCTTGCGCATGCCGATGCTCATGGCCTTGGCCACCGGCACCTTCAGGCGCATCTTGTCTTTCTCGAAGTCGATTACGAACAGCTCGAGCTTCATGCCTGCGACTTCTTGTTCTTCGATCGCAGTGATCGTACCGACGCCATGGGCCGGATAAACGATCGCTTCACCAGTCTTGAAGCCGTGGCGTGCTGCTGAAGGTTTTTTCTGCTGGGTCGTCATTCTTTTCAAAAACTCCCTGTTACGCGCCCCGTTAGGGCCGGGGTGCCGGGTCAGTCAGGCCCGGATGAGACGGACGTACCGTCGGGTCACTTCATCCTGGTCCAGCCAGACTTATGCAAACAGAAACCCATCCATCGCGATCCGGGACCCGACAACACAATACGTTGATATGTCAAGGAAACCGCGTACGGATTGGTGATTTGCTTTCGTGATGGTTTTGGGCATGCGAAATGCCGCAGTGGATCAGTATGAGGAACCTATCACAAAAATCTGAGGAAATCAATAATTTGCTGCACGCGCGCCAAAATGGCCACGTTGACCGACCAGCGGCCCAACGGCAATGATTCGCTTTCTGCGATATCGACTACACCTTTATCGCTGGCCTGTCACGACCTTCGATCAGTCGCCCGCGCCGGGGTTGGCCGAGAAATATTTCTCGAATTTACCCTGCTCGCCGTCCATTTCCTTGGCTTCCGGCATCGGGTCGCGCTTGACGGTGATGTTCGGCCAGATGGCGGCGTATTCCGCATTGACCTTCAGCCACTTGTCGAGACCCGGCTCCGTATCGGGCTTGATCGCCTCGGCAGGACATTCCGGCTCGCAGACACCGCAATCGATGCATTCGTCGGGATGGATGACGAGAAAGTTCTCGCCTTCGTAGAAGCAGTCGACGGGGCAGACTTCCACGCAGTCGGTATATTTGCAGCGGATGCAATTGTCGGTCACGACATATGTCATGAAGCACTCCAGGAATGTCTCTAGTTCCCGCGGATGCGCAACCTGGAACGTCGCACCTCTCCGCGGAGCCGAACGGGCACACGAATGCGTCACGCACAAACGCGCCGTCCGGCGGGTTACCGGCAGGTTGATCGTGAGGTATCCACTTTGCCAGCCAATTTCAAGGACAAACAATCTTGAAAACCGCCTGCGACAGGCAGAGTTTTCTAATCGTCGTCGGCGGTGAGGCGGTCGATTGCGCGCCGATCTCGTTTCGTGGGTCTGCCGCTGCCCGGTGCGCGCAACGCCTGCTCGAACGGGGTGAGACGTTTTGTCTCATCCGGCGGCGGCGTCAGATCTTCGTAAAGCAGCCTGGCTTCCTCGAATGGCCCCCTGCGTTCGCCGGGCGCCCGCACGATCAACACAATATCGCGACGCTCCAGCGAGAGCTCGATCCGATCGCCTGCCTTGACGCCGAAGCTCGATTGGGCGATCCGCTCACCATTCACCCTGACACTGCCGTTTTGCACATAGAGCTGGGCCAGCGAACGGGATTTCACCATGCGGGCAAAGAACAGCCATTTGTCGATGCGCTGGCGCGAACCGGAAAATGGCTGTTTCTCGTCCGTCATGGCCTATTTCTTCATCTGCTCCTTGAGGGCAGCGAGCTTGGCGAAAGGAGAATCCGGATCGATCGGCTTTTCCTTGCGCGGCGGCTTGGCTTCGAAGCGCAGCGGCTGCGATGCGCCGCGATTGCTGCGGTCGCCGCGCTCCTGACGATCACCGCGTTCGCCACGGTTGCCCTGATGCTGCGGACGGCCACCTTCGCGATTGCCGCGCGGACCCTTATCGCCGCCACGAGCTTCACGATTGTCGCGTCCGTCGCGACGATCACGACCGCCTTCGCGATTGCCTTCACCAGCGGCTTGCTCGCCGCCGCCGCGGCGATTGCCCTGGTGACCACGGCCCTCGCCCTGCTGGCCGCGACGATCGCCATGGCCACGGCCACCCTGGCGCTGCTGATGGTCATTGCGACCACCCAGACGCCAGAGCAGAACCGGCTTGGTCTCTGCCGCTTCCGCGGCAACGGCACCAGCTTCGGTAGCCTCGGCGGCCTCAATCGCTACGGAAACCGGTTCAGCCGACGCATCCGCAGCCGGAGCTGCTTCCTGGGTAACAGCTTCCGTTTCCTTAGCCGGCTCTTCGGTCGCAGCGTCGGCATCATCATGATCGGCCTTCTCGGCTGCGGCTTCTTCAGCTGGTGCGGCGGGCGTTGCAGCCGCATCTTGCTGAGCGAGGAAGGCCGCAGCCTCCTCCGCCCTCACCGAATCGGCGCGATAACCGAGACCCTTGAGAATTTCCTCCATGTCCTCAAGCGTCGCGCCGAGAATGGAGAGCATCGCGGTCGTCGTCGTGAAGCGACGGCCGTCATAGGCGCCGTCGGGGCGCGAAGCCTGGCCAGGCTTCCACTGCAGGAGCGGACGAATGAGGTCCGCCAAGCGCTCCAGAATGTCGATACGCACCGCGCGCTTGCCGAGGAACCGGAAGCCTGCAAGCTTGTAGAATGTGCGCTCATATCCAGGATCGGTAACGACCGAGGTACGGCCGGCAGCTAGAACCGGAATCAGATCGCCATAGCCGGGCTTGTCCAGGCCATCATTCTTCAGTGCCCAGAGCAACGTAATGAGCTCGGCCGGAGCGGGTTTCAGAAGGGCGGGCACGAAAATATGGTAGGCGCCGAAGCGAACGCCGTAACGGCGCATCGAGGCACGCCCGTCCTGATCCAGCGACTTCACTTCTTCCGTAACGTCGCGGCGGAACAGAACGCCGAGATTCTCCACCAGCTGGAAGGCCAGTCCCTTGGCAAGGCCCTGCAGATCTTCGGCGCGCTGGAGATCGTCCAGCGGCTTCAGGACGGTGCTGATGTGGTGATTCACGAAGCGTTCAATACGAGCAGCGACATGATCGCGCGCATTGCCGGTCAGCTGCTCGTCGGCGAGCAGGATGACGCGCGGACGCATGACATGATCGCTGCCTGACAGGCGCGCGACGGGATCGCCGAGCCAGCGCACGAGGCCATCGGCACTGATCGCGAGATCGCCGTTGCCGGCCGCATGCAGACGTGCGGCACGTGCCTCGAATTCCAGCGCCAGCGCCTTTTGCGAGGCCGTCTGGACAGCCTTGGCATCAGGCCCTTCGGTCCCTGCGATAGGCGTGAACCGGAATCCGGTCAACTGTCCCACATGATGTCCCTCAACGAAGACATCTCCATTCACACTGATTTCAGCTTCCAGCATCGCATTCTCTCTCAGGCGCTTCATGAGCACAGATGTCCTGCGATCAACAAAGCGTTTCGTCAACCTCTCATGTAACGCGTCGGACAATCGATCTTCGATTTCCCGCGTCTTTTCTTGCCAGTGTGTCGGATCGGCAAGCCAGCCGGGCCGGTTCGACACATAGGTCCAAGTCCTTATCTGCGCGATTCGCGCCGAAAGCGTGTCGATCTCGCCGTCCGTCCGATCGGCGCGGTGCACCTGTTCGGCCAGAAAATCCTCTTTCACCGTGCCATAGCGCACGAGATCGGAAAAGAGGGCGGCAATGAGATCGGCGTGCTGGGCAGGCGTGATGCGCCGATAGTCGGGAAGCGCACAGGCCTCCCACAATTTCTCAACCCGAGCCGGGTTGCTGGCAAGATCGACTATCTCCAGATCGCGTGACAGATATTCCAACGCCTGCTGGTCTACCGCAGGCAGCGCCCGCGTCAAGCCCTGCACGCGAGGCGCGTCTTCCAAACTTGCACGCAACGCCGCGATCGAAGCGAAATCCAGATCCTTGCTGCGCCATTGCAGCACCTTGACCATATCGAATTCGTGTCCCTCGATCCGGCGCACCAGCTCGTCATCGAACGGGTCCACCTGCCCCGTCACCCCGAAAGTGCCGTCCTTAAGGTGACGGCCGGCACGACCTGCGATCTGGCCAAGCTCGGCCGGATTGAGGTTGCGGAACTGATAGCCGTCGAACTTGCGGTCCTGGGCGAAGGCGACATGATCGACATCGAGGTTGAGCCCCATGCCGATCGCATCTGTCGCAACCAGATATTCGACATCACCTTCCTGATAGAGGGCCACCTGCGCATTGCGGGTACGTGGACTGAGCGCCCCGAGAACGACGGCCGCGCCACCGCGCTGGCGGCGGATAAGCTCGGCGATTGCATAGACCTCGTCGGCGGAAAAGGCGACGATCGCCGTGCGCTGCGGCAGGCGCGTGATCTTCTTCTGCCCGGCGTAGAAGAGATGCGACAGCCTGGGCCGTTCGAGAACGGTAATTCCTGGCAGAAGCTGTTCGAGAATCGGCCGCATGGTGCCGGCACCAAGCAGCAGGGTTTCATCGCGGCCGCGCAGATGCAGGATACGGTCGGTGAAGATATGCCCGCGCTCTAGGTCACCGGCAAGCTGCACCTCGTCAATGGCGACGAAGGAAGCGCGCGTCTCGCGCGGCATGGCCTCGACGGTGCAGACCGAATAGCGCGCATTGGGTGGCGATATTTTTTCCTCGCCGGTCACGAGCGCGACATTGTGTGCCCCGACCTTTTCGACGACGCGCGTATAGACCTCGCGGGCAAGCAGCCGCAGCGGCAGGCCGATCACGCCGCTGCCGTGTGCCACCATGCGCTCGATAGCATAATGGGTTTTGCCGGTATTGGTTGGTCCGAGCACCGCGGTTACGCCGCGTCCGCTCAGGATCATGGGCTGCGAAGTCTGAGTCATAGGTCCGTGCATGGGCGAGAAACTACCGTCTTCCGATCAGCATGTTCCTCCTGGAGGAAACGAACAGATGACGACCATATGTGACAAAGGCAAGACCCGAATGAAAAAACAGATACGACAACAACCGATTTCATATTTAATCGTCTCAACCGTAAGATACATTTCAGCTGCATCCCATGCGAGTCCCGGCGATTCCGGAACAGCTTGAGAACGAATCGGAGACGAATCGCTGACTCCGCTGCGTTCTTCATTTGTTCACGGCTACATATGGATTTCAATGAAAAGATTCACACCAAATGCTGAATCTTGTTTACGCAGCTTTTCCAAGGCAAAAGGAGTCAAGCGGAGAATGCACAGCCAGCGAAATTTCCCACCGCATTATGGTTAATGATTTGTAAATAATGAAGTTTCGCGTGAATCAAGGGATCGCGTTAACATCCGGGCCAAAGCCGGAACGAATCGGAGACGAATCGCAGATTCCAGGCGGTTCCGTTTCTGTTCTCCACAATATCTGGTGCTTCCCCGGCACGGACATACCGGACTCCGAATGGTTGAGACCTGAATTACAGCCGAATCAGCGATTGTGATTAACCTTTTAACGAGCGCAGCTATAACGAATCAACAAATACATGCAAAAGTTGCAGCCATTAACACATCGATCAAAGCCGGAACGAATCGGTGACGAATCGCGGATAGAGGCAGGTATCGTATTTGTTCACGGCTACATATTGTATTTCGTCGGAACAGCATCGCGAAATAGCACTGCCCTGAATAGACGAGCCTCCCACAAACCTGCCGCAAATTAACCAATCGGCCGGCGAAAGCACCATCTATGCGGTTCACCTGGGCTCCACTTCGCCCTTCCGGCACCTTGATGGCGTACCTGGAGGAGGCTCGCGGTTAGCCCAAGTCCAAATAGAGAACGAATCGCCGACGAATCACAGACACCGGGCCTTTCCCGTTTCGTTCACCACAAGCCATTGTATTTTAATCATATTTTAACCATACAAACGGATCTCCCATCGCTCCGGCGACGGCGATATGACGTTGCCGCACTAACGTTTCCCTAAGAGCCCAGGCCCCCGCCTACTCGCATTTTTATTTCTTAGCCGGAACAATTATCGAGCACGCAAGTTTATCTGCACAGAATTGCGGAACTCAGCCTGTTCCTGGATACGGATTTGAGCTGAAGCGCTGGAAGGATAACGTCGGATCGGAAGCGATATTGGCGGGATATTCAAGCGATCGACATGGAGGAGACACATCATGCTTGGTACGGTATTGCTTGTGATACTGATTCTGCTGCTGATCGGCGCACTACCCAGCTGGGGTTACAGCCGGGCGTGGGGGTATGGCCCATCGGGTGGTCTCGGACTTGTTCTCGTCATTGTCCTTATTCTGTTATTGATGGGACGGATTTGATCCGCGGTTTGTTGTTCAAACCTCGCAACACTAGGGAGCTACACCATGAAGAAGATCATCGTCGCGATCGCCCTCCTCGGCGCATTGGCGTCGTGCACGTCTACGGAAAAAGGCACGGCCATCGGAGCCGGTACCGGCGCGCTGATTGGCGGCGTAGCCACGCATAGCTGGGGTGGCGCCGCTGTCGGCGCAGTCGCTGGCGGTGTGGTCGGCAACCTCATCGGACGCTCGGAAGATCGTCGCGGATATTGCATCTACCGCGATCGGTATGGTCACCGTTACGAAGCTCGCTGCCGCTAAAGCCAGCATCGGCTGACCGATCACCCTTGATGGCCGGCCGGTCAGACCCGCTCTGGAACAAACTCACGGAACAACCGTTCCCTCAGGAAAATCGTCTTCCCGCGACATGAACCGCGGGAAGGTAGCAGTGTTTTGAGAAAGGAACCGCATCATGGCCGCAATCATCGCAAGCATTGCAGCACTGGTGCTCATCGGCACGACTTTCTACGCCCTCGCCAGCGCGGCAAGAGCACGCGGCAAGGAAAAGCAGCAGGTCGCACTTGAAGCCGTCGTTCTAGAATTCAAGCCACGGCAGCGACAGCAAGCAAATTCAAACCGGGGATGATTGCACGCCGGGACTGGGAACTCTTAATCCGCCCCTAGAGCCGGGTGATTTTAGGTCGAGTCGGCCTAAAATCTGAATCCACTCTAGAATCCAAGAAGTGGGCGTGATGTCGTCCGAAAATTCCCTGCCACTTTTCGACTTCCTGCTGCATAAATGGGCCTGAAGCGGCTCAGCCTCCCCCAAGAGTTCCGAACCGCTCCATCTCATTGCATTTACGCAGCTTCGGGTGGGAAAGCCTGTCCTGCGCTTCTTCTGGAATTGCTTATACGAAAAGCTGGCCGCCATTGGCAGATATGGTCGATCCCGTGATGAAACCGGCATCGTCGCTGGCGAGGAAGACCGCGATACGGGCGATTTCCTCAGGCTCGCCGAGGCGCCCAACCGGGATTTGCGGGATGATGCGCTCGTTCAGCACTTTCTCCGGCACCGCCAGCACCATCTCCGTACCAATATAGCCCGGGCAAATCGCGTTCACCGTGATGTTCTTGGCGGCCCCTTCCTGGGCAAGCGCCTTGGTGAAGCCGAGATCGCCGGCCTTGGCGGCGGAATAGTTCGCCTGTCCCATCTGCCCCTTCTGGCCGTTGATGGAAGAGATATTGATGACGCGGCCGAAGCTGCGGTCGCGCATGCCCTGCCAGACCTGATGCGTCATGTTGAAGAGGCCGGTGAGATTAGTGTTGATGACCTCATGCCACTGCTGCGGCGTCATCTTATGGAACATGGCGTCCCGGGTGATGCCGGCATTGTTGACCAGGATATCGACATGGCCGAGATCGTGCTCGACCTTGGCGATTCCCTTGCCACACGCCTCATAGTCGGTGACATCCCATTTGTGGACCGAGATACCCGTCACATCATGGAAAGCCCGGGCCTTCTCGTCATTGCCGGCATAGGTTGCCGCCACCTTGTAACCCGCATTGTGCAGCGCCATCGAAATGGCGGCTCCGATGCCGCGTGTACCGCCGGTTACCAATGCCACTCTGCTCATGTGCCACTCCCCTTTTTGTTGCGGCGGCGGGACGCCCGAAGCTCGGGTAGCCCGCTCCGCTTTCACCACTTCTTCTGGAAATACCCTTCGAGACGCCTCAGAGCATGATTCCGAAAAATTTCCCGCGGTTTTCGGACGACATCATGCTTTAGTTCTTTGATTTTAAAGCGCTTCGAAGCACATGGCGACGCCCATGCCGCCGCCGATGCACAGCGTGGCAAGCCCCTTGCGGGCGCCGCGGCGCTTCATTTCGAACAGCAGCGTATTGAGGACGCGTGCGCCCGAGGCGCCGATCGGGTGGCCGATGGCGATCGCGCCGCCATTGACGTTGACAATCGACGTATCCCAGCCGAGGTCCTTGTTGACGGCGCAGGCCTGGGCGGCAAACGCCTCGTTGGCCTCGACAAGAGCAAGGTCGTTGACCGACCAACCGGCCTTCTCCAACGCCTTGCGGGAGGCCGGGATCGGCCCGGTCCCCATAATCTGCGGGTCGACACCGGCTGTCGCCCAGGAGACGATGCGGGCCAGCGGCTGGATACCGCGGCGCGAGGCTTCCGCCTCGGTCATCAGCACGGCCGCTGCGGCGCCGTCGTTGAGACCGGAAGCATTGCCAGCGGTGACGGAACCCTCCTTGTCGAAGGCCGGGCGCAGCTTCGCCATGGCCTCCATCGTCGCGCCATGGCGGATATACTCATCGGCATCGACCGTGACGTCGCCCTTGCGCGTCTGGATCGTGAAAGGGACGATCTCGTCCTTGAAGCGGCCGGCTTTCTGCGCAGCTTCGGCCTTGTTCTGCGAGGCAACGGCGAACTGATCCTGCTCATCGCGGGAAAGCTGCCATTGGCGGGCGATATTTTCCGCCGTAATGCCCATGTGATAGCCGTAGAAGGCGTCCGTCAGGCCATCCTTGATCATGGTATCGATCATTTTCATGTCGCCCATCTTGGTGCCGGAGCGCAGGTTCGCGGCATGCGGCGCCATCGACATGGATTCCTGGCCGCCGGCGACGATGATCTTCGCGTCACCCGTTGCAATCTGCTGCAGGCCGAGCGCCACGGCACGCAGGCCGGAACCGCAAAGCTGGTTCACGCCCCATGCGGTCGCCTCCTGCGGAATGCCGGCTTTCATCGCGGCCTGGCGGGCAGGGTTTTGTCCTTCGCCAGCCTGAAGTACTTGGCCGAGGATCACTTCGTCGACTTCCTTGGCATCGACACCGGCGCGCTCCAGCGCACCCTTGATCGCGGCCGCGCCAAGTTCATGCGCCGGAACGGTCGCGAAAGCACCGTTGAACGAACCGACAGCGGTGCGGGCAGCGCTGGCGACGACGATGGATGAACTGCTCATGGAAGCCTCCTCACAGAATGGACACGTATATGAGGCGAAACTGTCAAAGCTTTGCTTCTGAGTCAAACAGCAAGAATTTTCATCGAGCAGATTTCACGAAGCTGTCACCGCGTTCAAAAAATCCAATCAAAGGAAAGGCCTTGCCGCATCGCACAAACCGATTGTCACCAAGCTTCTTTTGCGTCTACACTCCGGAGTGGAGGAATTTTCCATACAATCAGACGGGGCCAGGAGACTGATAATGGCAAAAAATGAGGGCCAGATCGTAATTAAGAAATATGCCAATCGCCGCCTATACAATACCGGCACCAGCACCTATGTGACGCTGGACGACCTGGCGGAGATGGTGAAGAAGGGCGAGGAATTCATCGTCCAGGACGCCAAGAGCGGTGAAGATATTACGCATTCGGTCCTGACACAGATCATTTTTGAACAGGAATCGAAGACCGGCAACACGCTACTGCCGATTTCCTTCCTCCGGCAGCTGATCGGCTATTACGGCGACCAGATGCAGATGGTAGTGCCGAGCTTCCTCGAGCATTCGATGCGCGCCTTTACCGAGCAGCAGACGCAAATGCGCGAGCAGATCAATCGCGCATTCGGCGAAACGCCGCTCGGCAAGAATCTTCAACTGCCCATGCAGATGGTCGAGGAACAGGTCCGCCGTAACACCGAGATGTTCCAGCAGGCCATGCAGATGTTCTCACCCTTCATGAAGCCGCCGGCCAAGGAAAGTCGCAAGGCCGAAGCCAAGGACATCGACGAATTGAAGGAACAGCTCCGCGCCATGCAGAACAAGCTAGATAGCCTTTGATGCATGGCAACGCGCTCGTGAATTCTTGGAGAGTTTTACCCCCCTCCGTCACTGACGTGACATCTCCGCCACAAGGAGGGAGATTGGTAACTTGCTGAATCCTCGCGCCTCAAGCGGATATCGAATCCGCGGAACTACAGTTATCGGTTTGGTGAGAGCGGGCAGCATGCTCCCGATAATCTCACCCTTTTTTTGGGGGAGATGTCCCGAAAGGGACAGAGGGGGATATCAGAGCCGCACCATACCGTGAGGCGGCGTTTTTCCCACCCGTATAATCCACTTCAGCACCCCCGATCAAAACCAAAAAGGCCGGCGAACCGCCAGCCTTTTCATCCATGCCATTAAGGCAGCGCTAGATTATGCGCTTTCCTTCGGCGTCAGAACCTGACGGCCGCGATACATGCCGGTCTTCAGGTCGATGTGGTGCGGACGACGCAGTTCGCCGGAGTTCTTGTCTTCGACGTAGGTCGGAGCCTTCAGGGCGTCAGCAGAGCGGCGCATACCGCGCTTGGACGGGCTCGTTTTTCTCTTCGGTACAGCCATTCTCGTTACTCCATGTACGGACGAAACATGTCCACGGCCAGCAAGGCGGCCGAAACAGACATGCATCAATTTCGGAAATTGGGCGGGCTTATACATGGCTTGCCGGGCTTTGACCAGTCCCTAATAGCATTTTTTGCCGGCCGCGCCAGATTCGAGGATATTCGAGGCCGAATCAGTCCTCATCCTCCGGCACGGTCCATGTTTCCTGCAATGCCGCTTCCTCCCATTTTTGCCAGGCAGGCAGCGCCTTCATAACAGCCATATAGTCCCGCGTATCCGCCGCAACCGCAATGTCGTACCGCTCTAAGCGGCTGACAACAGGGGCAAACATGGCATCCGCGCCGGAAAAGCTCCCGAACAGGAAAGGCCCACCTGAAACGGCTCTCGCCTCGCGCCAGATTGTTTCGATGCGCTCCACATCCGTCGTCACCGCATCTGGCAGCTCGCGGCGCGCGATCGGACGGCGCATGTTCATCGGGCAACTGTTACGCAGGGCACTGAAGCCCGAAATCATCTCCATGCTGTAGGATCGCGCCAACGCACGCGCCTGGCGATCCCTCGGCAGAAGTCCGGCATCCGGGAAAAGCTCGGCCGCATATTCAATGATGGCGAAGGATTCCCATACCTTGAAACCACCGTGAACCAGCATCGGCACCTTGCCCGTCGGCGACACCTCACGAATGCGCGGATTTCCACCTGGAAAATCGAAAGGTATCAGCACCTCTTCAAAAGGAATGCCGCACCCTTCAAGAGCAAGCCAAGGTCGAAACGACCAGGACGAATAGTTCTTGTTGCCGATATAGAGAGTGAGCTTGTCCACGATCATTGTTTCCTTTTCAGCGCCGGAATCCGAAGGGAAAGAATTATTTGAAATGATTCAAACCCGCCCTTACGTCACGGCCAAGGATGCCAGATGACGACAAGCCGATCGAACGACAAGTTCTGATATCAGTCATAAAGGCATTTGATATATGCGTCGGCATTGCGTGCGCGGCGCTGGATGAGCGAGGCGAGTTGGCTGAGGCCTCGTCCCGGCTTGCTTGCCACCCGATCGATCGGATTGGGAAGCGAGACGGCAAGAAGCGCCGCCTGACGTGCCGTAAGCTTGGAGGCCGGGACCTTGAAATGATAGCGTGCCGCCGCCTCGATGCCGTAAATGCCCGGTCCCCATTCGGCAACATTCAGATAGATTTCCATCATCCGGCGTTTCGACCACACGGCCGAGGCGGAGACCGCCAAAGGCAATTCCAGCGTCTTGCGCACGAAGGAGCGGCCGTTCCACAAAAACAGGTTCTTCACCGTCTGCATCGGGATCGTGCTGCCGCCGCGGGTGGATTTGCCGCTCAGCGTTTCCTCGACGAGAACCCGCATCTCCCCCCAATCGACGCCGCCGTGAAAGCAGAACTGACCGTCTTCCGAGACCATGACGGATTTCACCAGCACCGGCGCGATTTTCTCCAGCGGGACCCAGCGGCGGTCATATCCCTGAAAGGTGACGGCATCACCTATCATCAGGGTTGAGACAGGATGGATGAACGGCAGCAGGTAGAAGACGATGAAGACATAGGGGAGCAGCAAAAAGCCGATCAGGACGAGGACGATGCGCTGCCAGAACGGACGGTCCCTGAAGCGTGCCAACAGGGAGGAGCGTCGCGGCACCTCGGCTTCCTCCTCCTCACTGTCCGTCGATATGTCCAAATGCCTGACGTCCACGATCGCTCCATCCCGGCACGCCTTGATGTATCCGGGAAACGCTCTGATGCTGCATTCGTCATACCGTCTACGCAAAGCGATGACCAGAGTGCGACGCAATTCCCCCCCTGGCTGTTGACAATTCTCGTTGCCAGCAACCGCCTCTCATGCCAAACAGCGGCCATGGACAGCACCGATACCTCATTCGAACAACGCCTCAAGGTCAATGCCGGTAGGACCGAAGCACTGCTGACCCGGCTGCTGGCCGACACCAGCCTCCATGACGAGATCACCCGCCCCGACAGGCTGCTGAGCGCGATGCGCCACGGCGTACTGAACGGCGGCAAGCGGCTGCGGCCCTTCCTGGTCATGGAATCGGCGGCCCTTCTCGGCGGCGATGCCGAGGCGGCACTGAGGGTCGGTGCCGCACTCGAATGCGTGCACTGCTATTCCCTCGTCCATGACGACCTGCCCGCGATGGACGACGATGATCTGCGACGCGGCCAGCCGACGGTGCATATCGCCTTCGATTACGCGACCGCAATCCTGGCGGGCGACAGCCTGCTGACCTACGCTTTCGACATCATCGCCGCCCCCGAGACGGAGCTGCCGGCGGATCGGAAAATGGCGCTCGTGCTGGCGCTGTCGCGCGCAGCTGGCATCGGCGGCATGGCCGGCGGCCAGGCGCTTGATCTCGCGGCCGAGAAGGAAGCGCCCGACGAAAAGGGTATCACCACGCTGCAGGCGATGAAGACGGGCGCGCTGATCCGCTTTGCCTGCGAGGCCGGCGCCATCATCGCTGGTGCTTCGGCCGAAGACCGCAAGCGCCTGCGGATCTTCGGTGAAAAGATCGGCCTTGCCTTCCAGCTCGCAGACGATCTTCTCGACCTCACCGCCGATGCCGTCACCATGGGCAAGGCAACCGGCAAGGATGCCGCCCGTGGCAAGGGCACGCTGGTCGCTCTACACGGGCAGGAATGGGCCGAAACGACGCTCGCGAGGCTGGTGAAGGAAGCGGCTGACCTGCTGTCTGGCTATGGCGACAAGGCAGGCATCCTGACGGAAACCGCCCGCTTCATCGCGAACCGCAAGAGCTGATTCCGAAATACCGTCAATTGTGTTGCATGAGGGTGAGCCAGCCGCTCGGCAGCGGCTAACGGCCCATGGCCACGTTCAGCCATGGCCATTCATTCAGCCTTGAAATGTCACCATCACAAGAATCCATAACTGCGCCGGGTGATTTCGGCCGCAATCTATGACACAGTCCCGTTCCGTATTAGCCTTTAGACGCTGAATTCTCCGCGACGGCCGACATCCCCGGGAAATCTTCCATGCACGAAACCCTTGCCTATCTTCCGCAGATCCTGCCGGCCTATATCGCCTACATCATTGCCGTCGTTAGCCCTGGCCCCGCCATCATGGCCATCATCGGCACCTCGATGACCCATGGCCGCAAAGCCGGCATGACGATTTCGCTCGGGATTTTCGGGGGATCAATGACCTGGGCGATTGCCGCAGCGGCAGGCCTTGCGACGCTACTGCAAACCTATGCGATGGCGCTGGAAGTTCTGAAGATCTTCGGTGGCATCTATCTGCTCTATCTCGCTTACAAGGCATTCCGTGCCGTACGCGCCCATGGCGAGCTGCAAACAGCCAAGATGGAACAGAAGGCGCCTAGCTTCAAATCGCTGATCCTGCGTGGCTACGGCATCCACGTGACCAATCCCAAGGCGATCTTCGCATGGCTCGCCATCATCGCGCTCGGCATGCCGCAGGGCGCGCCCGCTTCCGTAGCGGTGCTGATCATCGTCGTCTGCGGCACGACGGGTTTTCTGGCGTTTATGGGCTATGCGATCCTATTTTCGACATCGCATGCGCTCAAAGTATATCGCAATGCCCGCCGCTGGATCGAGGGCGCCATGGCCGGCTTCTATTGCTTTGCCGGCATCAAGCTGCTGACGAGCAATATCTAATCAGCCTCGGCTTTAAGCGGCGGATCACTCCGCCGCGACGTTCTTCCGACCGAATCGCTTTTCGATATAGTCGGTCACCAGTGCCTCGAAGTCCGAGGCGATGTTCGGGCCGCGCAGGGTCATGGCCTTTTGACCATCGATGAACACCGGCGCGGCCGGCGTCTCGCCGGTTCCGGGCAGCGAAATGCCGATGTCGGCATGCTTGCTTTCGCCCGGACCGTTGACGATGCAGCCCATGACAGCGACGTTCAGAGCTTCCACGCCCGGATATTTCTCGCGCCAGACCGGCATGTTCTTGCGGATATCGTTCTGGATGTTCTGCGCCAGTTCCTGGAAGACCGTCGACGTCGTTCGGCCGCAGCCGGGACATGCCGCAACCACGGGGATGAACTGACGGAAGCCCATGACCTGCAGCAGTTCCTGCGCCACCTGCACTTCACGGGTACGGTCGCCATTCGGTTCCGGCGTCAGCGAAACGCGGATCGTGTCGCCGATGCCATGCTGCAGCACATAGCCCATGGCGGCGGACGAGGCGACGATGCCCTTCGAGCCCATGCCGGCCTCGGTGAGCCCGAGATGCAGCGCATGGTCGGAACGCTCCGACAGCATGGAGTAGACGGCGATGAGATCCTGTACCTGACTGACCTTGGCCGAGAGGATGATGCGGTTGCGCGGGAGGCCGATATCTTCCGCGAGACTCGCCGAAATCAGCGCAGACTGTACGATGGTCTCGCGCGTCACTTGCCGGGCCGAGAGCGGCGAACCTTCCGCCGCATTCTTGTCCATCAGCGCGGTCAGAAGATCCTGATCGAGCGAGCCCCAATTGACGCCGATGCGCACCGGCTTGTCGTAGCGGATCGCCATCTCGATGATTTCGGCGAACTGCTTGTCCTTCTTGTCCTTGAAGCCGACATTGCCGGGATTGATGCGATATTTCGCCAGCGCCTCGGCGCAAGCCGGATGATCGGCGAGCAGCTTGTGGCCGATATAATGGAAATCGCCGATCAGCGGCACGTCCATGCCGAGGCTCAGCAGCCGCTCGCGGATCTTCGGCACGGCGGCAGCGCTTTCATCGCGATCGACGGTGATGCGCACGAGTTCCGAGCCGGCTTTGTAGAGGGCGGCGACCTGGGCGACGGTCGAATCGATATCTGCCGTGTCGGTATTGGTCATGGACTGCACGACGACGGGGGCACCGCCGCCAACGATCACGCCGCCGACATCGACGGCAACGGAGGAACGGCGCGGTTTCGGATCGAAATCGGTGGCGGACGACATGGAAAGCTCTCGCAGGCCTCGAAAATGGGTATCTTTCAGGTGGATCACGCAGCGGTCGTTGTCAACCGCCACGACAATCTCTTTTGATCGGACTGACCTCAACCGTTACCGGGCAAAAGCGACGAAATTAGTGCTTGGCGCCCCCGATGCCGTCGGCGTAGCGCGCCAGCGATGACAATGCCAGCACCACAAGCAGCAGCACCGGTAGCGCCATCAGGACTGGCGAGAAGCCGACATGCTCGGCGGCAAAGCCTATCGCCGACGGCGCAACCAGCATACCGGAATAGCCGAGCGTCGTGACGACCGAAATGGCGATGCCCGGCTGCAGGCCCGGAATATTGCCGGCAGCCGAAAAGGCGATCGGCACCATGTTGGAAATGCCGATGCCGCAGAGCGCAAAGCCGAGAATGGCGATTTCCGCGTTCGGCGCCAGCGCCGCCGCCAGCATGCCAACGATGGCGAAGACCGTGCAGACCCGCAGCGTCCTGACGGCCCCTAGCCAATCGCGGACGAAATCGCCGGCAAAACGCATGGTCGCCATGGTGGCGGAGAAAGCGGCGTAGCCGAAGCCGGAGAGCGCCACTGAGGCGCCCTTTTCCTGGCTGAGATAGAGCGCGCTCCAATCCAGAACCGCGCCTTCCGGTACCATGCAGAAGAGCGCGACGATGCCGAGCAGCCAGGGCAGCGGGATCATCGGCAGCTTTGCCTTCGGCTTGGCCTCATCATGATGCGGTTGATCGCCAAGCACCATAGGCCAGGCAATGGCGAGGAAAAGCACGGCGATCGCAGTCGAGGCTTCGGCATGGCCGAGAATGCCCCAGCGCGAAATCAGCAGCCCGCCGATCGCCGCGCCCAAAAGGCCGCCCAGGCTCCAGAAGGCATGGCAGGAGGACATGATCGCCCGGCGCATGGATTTTTCGACCGAGACGGCATTGGCATTCATGGCCACATCCATGGCGCCGATGAAACCGCCGAAGAGAAAAAGCGCGATCGCCGCCGTCCAGACATTCGGCGCCAGCGTCAGCGCCAGGATCATCGGCAGCAGCAGCACAGCAAAGGCCTGCACGACGACGCGCGAGCCGCGCACGGCGATCTGCGCGCCGGCGAGCGGCATCATGACGAGGGAGCCGACGCCGAAGATGAGGATCATCAGGCCGAGCTCGAATTTCGTCAGTTGCAGCCGCTCGGCGAATTCGGGAATTTTCGGTGCCCAGCATCCGACCATGAAGCCGTTCATGAGAAACACCAGCGACACCGCAGCACGCGATTTGGTGAAAAACGGGCTCCTACGCTCCTTCAAGCCCTCCATTCTCGTCCCGTTGTCCATGAAAATTCCTCCAAATTTGCGCCGCAGTCTATTTAAATCGATTGAAATCTCAACGATCGAAAAAGTCGAAGCGGTCACATTTCATCTCCGTCTGTTAAAGCGGAGGCAAAGACACCACAACCCGAATAAATCATTCACATGTGCACGCCATCGACAAAATGTTCTATTGACGCCGAAAAAGTAGGCTCCTATCGGTTGAGACCTGAAAGATTCTTCGGTCGGCCCAAGCCGGGTCATCCTCTGGTGCATCCCCGTGAAAAACTCCATCGGCTATGGCATCCTGCTTACGGTGTTTGCCTACATGCTGTTCACCGCCCACGATTCGGCGGTGAAGCTGCTCGTCGCCTCCATTCCCGTCTGGCAGGTCCTGTTCATCCGAAGCTGCACCATTCTTGCCGGCTGCTTCGTCTTCGAAGGGCCTTCGCTCGTCCATAAGGTGGCGCGCTCGCCGATCATCAAGCCGATGATCGTGCGCAGCATCATCATCCTGATCGCCTGGATTTCCTATTATTCGGCGGCGTCCTATCTGCAGCTCGCCGAGGTAACGACGCTCTACTACGCCGCTCCGATCGTCGGCACGATTCTGGCAACCATCGTGCTGCGCGAAAAGGTCACCTTCGCCCGCTGGATGGCGGTCGGCGTCGGCTTTTGCGGCGTGGTGATCGCCTCCAATCCCGTGGGGCTGTCGATTTCCTGGCCGGTCTATCTGGCGCTGCAGGCCGCCGTCCTCTGGGCATGCGGCATGGTGCTCCTACGCAAGACGGCGCTGCACGAGAAGAGCCATATCCAGATGGCCGTCTCCAACATCATGTTCATCATCCTGACCGCCGGCATGGCGATCATCCACTGGCACACGCCGACGCCGCTCCAGATCGTCCTGCTCGCCTTGACCGGCATCATCGCCGGCGCCGGTCAGCTCGCCCTCTTCGAAGGCATGCGCCAGGCACCCGTCTCGGTGCTGGCACCGTTCGAATACACCTCCCTCGTCTGGGCCTTCCTGCTCGGCTACCTCATCTGGGGCGACATCCCCGGCGCCAACACCTTCATCGGCGCTATCCTAATCCTCAGCGCCGGCTTCATCATCATTATCAGCGAACGAATGAAGCGTCGAACGGCCGCGGCTTGATGGTCGCCGACCCGCAGCGAGACGCTGGGTTTTACCCCACCGGAGCGACAGTCGGCTCGATGGGTTTCGGCCGCCGCATCAGAAGAGCCTGCATCGGCCGCTCGAAGAACTTAAGAAGCACCACCGAGATCCCGATCGTGCAAAGCGTGACCAGCGTCAAAATTCCCGTCACAACGGCCAGGGAGAGGTGCTTGCCCAGCAATTTAACCGGAAGCTGAAACGTGTAGGGATGAACGAGATAGAGCGAGTAGGACGCATCTCCCAGCAGAACCAGAATGGCCCAAAGTTTCCCGGACGGCAGCCGCATGAGCAGGAAGCCCGAGACGAAGAGGACCGCAAAGAGACTTGAGGCAAAGAGACTGGGGCCGGCGAGTGTCACGATGAAGAAGTAAGCCACGCATGCCAGGAGAACGAGCACAAAGGCGGCGACATTCGATCCGCTCCTGATGGCGCTGTAAGCCGAATATGCCTTGTGAAGCATCATGCCGAGAACGAATTCGATCAATATCGGATTTGTATAGAAACGCCATTCGATAGATCCCGCGGGCCAAATCGCATGCAGCGCGATCAGGAAGAAGATGGCTGCGGAGGCGAACCAGCTTGCCCTGGCGCCAAAGATCAGGCAGGCGCCGTAGATCAGGTAGAAAAACACCTCGTAACAAAGCGTCCAGCCCAGGAAAAGGATCGGTTGTACGGCGCCCCCGCTTTTCTGATAAGGGATGAAAAGTAGAGATTTGATGACCGTGTCGACGGTCACCACAGTCGAATTGAGCAGGTTGGGCTTCACGAGCGCGATCAAGACGATCACCAGCGTCAGCAACCAATAAAGCGGAACTATTCTCGCAACGCGCTTGCGTGCGAAATAGACAAGCCCGCGTCCCGGATCGGAGGAATAACTGATGATGAAGCCGCTCAGAACGAAGAAAATGTCGACGCCGGCCGCACCCATGTCGAAATAATTGCGATCGACTTGGTACTCGAGCACGAGAGTGCGTCCGAAATGAAAGAGAACAACGGAGAAGGCGGCCACAAACCGGAGAAACTGGAGGGAGTCCAGCTGTTTCGAGTTTGACCGCGGAATGGAAAGCACCTGCTCGTTAACCATGACGGCCTCGATCCGCTTTGATTGCTTGTTCCAACACATCCGCCATCGCCGCCTGGGTGCTGCGGCTTGGATGCCAGTTGCATCCAAAATCCTTCGGTTTAACGCGTAAATTCAGATATCGGAGGCGGCTTTCGCCTTTCGCGACGCTCGTCTGGACGACGGCCTTGATTGCTTTCTCGGCCGTATCGAAATCCTTCTGAGGCATCATCGGCCCGAGCGCGGCATAGAAATACGCTTTTGGAAATTGATATCTGAGCTTGGAGAGAAGCTTGGCATATTCCCCGCCGAAATCGTCGGGATTCTTGCCGTCCGAAAAATCGTTCGTCCCCAGATTGATGACGACCGTGGAAACGCGCTCGTCAGGAAGACCGGGCGCACCGCTTCTCAACAGCGTCCCATTGTCGATGACGTCAAGCATGGTTTTCGTGCCCTTGCGAGCACGCGAAAGGCCGATTCCCGAAACCGCGAGCGTCGTAAGCTCCATCCCAAGGCTACGCGCGGCGAGAGCGGCATATGTCAGATATTGATTTTCAGTTCCGGGAGTGAATTTGCATCCAGGACCGACACCCTCGACGCCGTAGCCTGCAGTGATGGAGTCTCCTATTGCCACCATCTCTTCGGTCGATGCCTCCGCTGGAAGGAACGACCCGTCGGTTTCGGCCGAAACGAATGTGGTATCGCCAATCCATCCTTCGGTACGGCGCGTCGCGCGAACGCTATGGACGCCTCGCTGCAAACCATCGGCAAGCTGATATCGGTGTTGCCCCGTCTGCAGATCAAGGCGCTGGGGAACACCGTCCAATTCGATCTCCAGGCTGTTTTGTCCGGTATCAACGAGGGTAGCCGAGAGCGAAGTGCCTTCGAAACGCAGCGCAAAACCGCTGCCGGGCCAGCCAAAAGCCGCATCGCTGGCCGCAACGCGGCCGACCCATTTCGACGGCCGCTCGATCATTTCCGCCGCAAAGGTCGGCATGAATACAGACACGCTCAGAAGAATTGACGCAGCCACGACGTGAAGCTCACGAACCGGCCAAGGCCGCCAGCGCGCAATGATGGGCAATTCGTCACCTCTTCGGGCTGTGTCAGATCAATTCCTGCACTGCAATTCCTAATAGAAACGCATTTTGATTGCCGCCCGCGTCTTCCGGCAAACCGACTGGAGACATTGATAGCGCGCATGCCCTGCATGAATAATGCCGCACCAAAGACACAACCAGATGCTGCAACAGGCAACATTGAGAAAGATGGAGCAACATTTGGAAAGGTAGGGCAACATCGAGAATTGTCACTATGCTGCACTGCCACATTGGTCAGCAATTATCGACCGAGATGGAAGCCTCGCCTCTCTTGATGGCTCGGTCCGCCGTTCTTTGAGAAAAATATTCGCAATTGCCCATTTATCTCGCAGTTTTCTACGCTTTCGCGATGCAATTTTTCTGCGATGTATGCGACATTGAATGAAACCGCTCCAGAAACGGAAGAGAACGATGAACTGGTTGAAGACTGTTGCCGCCGCCGCCCTCGTGCAGGCTGCGTTCCTGCTCCCCGCCCATGCCGGCGAAAACCTCAAGGCGATCCAGTCGGCCGGCGTATTCAAGGTCGGCACGGAAGGGACCTACGCGCCCTTCACCTTTCATGACGAGAGCGGCAAGCTGACCGGCTTCGATGTCGAGATCGCCGAGGCGATTGCCGCCAAGCTCGGCGTCAAGGTGCAGTTTCTGGAAGGCAAGTGGGATGGCCTGATCGCCGGTCTCGACGCCAACCGTTACGACGCCGTCATCAACGAAGTCGGCGTCACCGAAGCGCGCAAGAAGAAGTATGACTTCTCCGAGCCCTATATCGCTTCCAAGGCCGTGCTGATCGTCAAGGACAGCAATACCGATATCAAGGATTTCGCCGATCTCAAGGGTAAGAAAGCCGCACAGTCGCTGACCAGCAACTTCGGCAAGCTCGCAACCGAATCCGGCGCCGAACTCGTCGGTACCGACGGTTTCGACCAGTCGATCCAGCTCGTGCTGACCGGCCGCGCCGACGCCACGATCAACGACAGCCTTTCCTTCCTCGATTTCAAGAAGCACAAGCCCGACGCGCCGGTGAAGATCGTCGCCCAGCAGGCCAATGCCGATTTCTCCGCCGTCATCATCCGCAAGGGCGAGCCGGAGCTGCTTGCTGCGATCAACAAGGCGCTGGCCGATATCAAGGCTGACGGCACCTATGACAAGATCTCCAAGAAATACTTCGGCCAGGACGTTTCGAAGTAAGAAGGCATAGGCAGAGACATAAAACTGTGAAAAAGATGCGTCCGGGGTCACCTCCGGACGCATTCTGTTATCGAAAGGCTTCTCCTTGGAGCATTGGCTGCAACTGATGTGGGAGTCACTGGGCACGCTGCTTTGGGCGGGGCTCGTCTTCACCATCCCGCTCACCTTGATCACCTTCGTGCTTGGCCTTCTGCTCGGCTTGCTCACCGCCGTCGTCAGGCTGTTTGCCCCGGCGCCGTTCGTGGCTATCGCCCGCTTCTATGTCTGGGTGATCCGCGGCACGCCGCTTCTGGTGCAGCTCTTCGTCATTTTCTACGGCCTGCCGAGCCTCGGCATCCTGCTCGACGCTTTTCCGGCAGCCATCATCGGCTTTACGCTGAGCGTCGGCGCCTATACATCCGAAATCATCCGCGCCGTCATTTCCTCTGTGCCAAAGGGCCAGTGGGAAGCCGCCTATTCGATCGGCATGAACTGGCGCCAAGCCATGAGCCGCACCATCCTCCCCCAGGCAGCCCGCGTCGCCGTGCCGCCGCTGTCGAACACCTTCATTTCGCTGGTCAAGGATACATCGCTTGCCGCAGCCATCACCGTGCCGGAGCTGTTTCAGGCCGCGCAGCGCATCGTCGCAACGACCTATGAGCCGCTGATCCTCTATATCGAGGCCGCCATCATCTATCTCGTGCTCAGCACCTTTCTTTCGACGCTGCAGGGCTACCTCGAACGCCGCTTCGCCCGCTCTGGCGGCACGCTGGAGGCACAGGCATGATCGAGCTTTCGCATATCGAAAAGCGCTTCGGCGACATTGTCATCCTCAAGGATATCAGCCTGTTGATTCCCGAGGGAACGGTGACGGCGCTTGTGGGACCTTCGGGCGGCGGCAAGAGCACACTGCTTCGCTGCATCAACCTTTTGGAAATCCCGACCGCCGGAACGATCCGCATCGGCGAGGAGACGGCTACCTTTCAGCCGGGCAAGAAGCCGTCCTGGCAGGATATCCAGAAGATCCGCCGCCAGACGGGCATGGTCTTCCAGAATTTCCAGCTCTTTCCGCATCAGACCGCAATCCAGAACGTCATGGAGGGCCTGACGACCGTGCTGCGCTGGCCTCAGGACAAGGCCCGCGCCCGCGCCGTCGAGCTTCTGACCAAGGTCGGCATGGCACACAAGATCGATGCCTGGCCCTCGACGCTCTCGGGCGGCCAGCAGCAGCGTGTCGCCATCGCCCGGGCGCTCGCCCCCTCGCCGCGCGTGCTGCTCTGCGACGAACCGACCTCGGCGCTCGATCCGGAACTGGCGGCCGAAGTGGTCGACGTGCTGGGCAAGCTCGCCAACGAAGGCACGACCATGGTCATGGCGACGCACGACCTGCGCCTCGCCTCGAAGATCGCCAACAACGTCGTGTTCCTGGAAGCAGGCAACATCGTCGAGACAGGCTCTTCTCGCAACATCTTCTCCAATCCGGCACAGGAGCGGACGAAGCAATTCATCTCGACACTGAATTCGGGGCTCAGCTACGATATTTGAGCCGCATCTGGGCCGCCGGCCGAGGTTAAAACGGGGCTCGTCGCTATTGGACAAAGCCGCGCATTGACGCTGGGCCGCTTTGCGGTTAGCTCTAATGCCATGAACACGGCATTCGTTCTCGTAGTGGTAGGAAGGCGCGTGGGCAGGATGGTGTAACCATCCGGCGAAAGCACCCATGCGCGGTAAACAGGCTCCTGACGGGGCCTTTTTTATTGCCTGAAATCCGGGCTGCACCCGTCAGATCTTCCTCGACTCCCCACTCAACGACGGACAAAGCCATGACGCGCACCGAAAGCCGCATCGACCATTCAGCCAAGCAAGCAACCGACGACACGACCACCAGAAGAGCCGCCGCACAGCCGCGGCTGATAACCCTCATCCTGCTCTCGGCGCTTGCCGTGCTGCCTGTTAACATGATCCTGCCGTCGCTGCCGAAGATCGCAGCGGCATTCCAGGCCGATTTCGCCCTCGTCAACCTATCGGTTGCCGGCTTCTCCATTGTCACCGCTTCCCTTGAGGCAATCGGTGGCGCGATATCGGACCGGTTCGGCCGCCGGCCAGTCGTCCTGACGGCGCTCTCGATCTTCATCGTCGCTTCGATTGGCTGCGTTCTCGCGCCGAATATCGGCATCTTCCTGCTGTGCCGCATGATGCAGGCCTGCATCGGACCGTGTTATTCCGTCGCCCTCGTCATCATCAAGGAAACATCTGACGAGCGTCAGGCTGCCAGCAAGTTCGGCTATCTTGCCATGGGATGGGCATTGGCGCCCATGGTCGGCCCTCTGTTCGGCGGTTCGCTGGACGAGCTTTTCGGCTGGCGGGCAAGCTTCATCGTCCTTGCGATCTTCGGCATTGCCGCCTTTCTTCTGTCCTTGCGCGAACTGAAAGGATCGAAAGCGCCGGCGTCAGCCGCGCGCGGAAACTATCTTGCCTCCTATGCCCTGCTTTTGCATTCGGCGCGCTTCTGGGCCTATACGCTCTGCATGGCGTGCTCGATGGGCGTGCTCTACATCTTTCTCGGCGGAGCGCCGCTGACGATAGGCGATGCGCTCGGCGGTTCGAGCGCCAAGCTTGGCTTCTACATGGGCCTCGTTCCCGCCGGCTTCATTCTCGGCAGCTATCTGGCTGGCCGCCATGGCGCAAGAATCCCGCTCGGCACAATCCTCGTCATTGCGCGGCTGCTGACCTGCGTTGGTCTGTCAATTGGGCTCGCCTTGTCGCTATCGGGCATGGTTGAGGTTCTGGCGCTCTTCGGCCCCTGCATCTTCATCGGCATCGGCAACGGCCTCACGATGCCGGCCGCCAATAGCGGTGCCATGTCGGTCAGATCGGATATTGTGGGAACGGCAGCAGGCCTCGCCGCTGCCATGCGAATTGCTGGCGGCGCGCTGATCGGCTCGATCGGCGGGCTGTTCATTGCGCGATCGCCAACGATCCATGTGCTCTTCGCCTTGATGCTGGCATCCGCTGTACTCGCGCTAGTGGCGGCAGTCTGGGCTGCGTTGATCGAAAAACGGAGGTAGCTGGCGCCTATCAGATGCGCTTGCTCATATGGACAAGGAAACCATCTTTCAGCGGCTCCTCGCGGTCGATCGCATAACCATATCTGAGGTAGAGCTGCACATTCTCGACAAAACGCTTGTTGGTGTAAAGCCGCATGTCACTCACGCCGAGCTCGGCCGCAACCTGCTCGGCATGAACTAGCAGTTTCCGGCCGATGCCCTTTCCCTGATGTCGCGGCGAGACGGCGACGTTCTCGATCAACAGGTGATCCTCTCTCGGCACCATCTCGATCAACGCCAAAAGCTCACCATTGGCCTCCAAAAGATCGATACGATGCTTGCGCACGGCCTCTGCATAATCTGCTGTCATCGGCAGGGGCTCACGGCCGATAAGCGGCACCCATTTGCTATAGGCCTCGCGCGTGAGCGCCCGGATGCCGTCGACATCGGCAACGGTGGCCGCCCGCAAGGAAAACGCTCTCGTCATGCCTCTGCCTCCTCGGCCTGGCTACCATGATCCGACATGAAAGCTATGGAATTCCTTCGTCGCGTTCGCACATGGAGAGCCGATCTCGGATACCCGCGACCAAAGCTCCCGTCTGCAATAGGCGGCCAGATTCGGCCGCCTTCATATCTCAGCGAAGCTTGGATTATCCGCCGTAGACGACGAGCAGATCCTTGGCGTCGATCTGGTCGCCGGCGCGCACCAGCACCTCGGAGATCGTGCCATCCTTTTCGGCGTGCAGCGCCGTCTCCATCTTCATGGCCTCGATGGAAACAAGCACGTCGCCGGCCTTGATCGCCTGGCCGGGCGAGACGAAGACCGTGGAGATGACGCCCGGCATCGGCGCGCCGACATGGGCGGCATTGCCGGTCTCGGCCTTGCGGCGCACGGCACTGCCGGAAGCCCCATGGGCGCGATCCGGCACCTTGATACGGCGCGGCTGGCCATTGAGCTCGAAGAATACCGTCACCATGCCCTTCTCGTCGGTCGCTGTCATCGCCTGGTTGACGATGACGAGCGTCTTGCCTTTCTCGATCTCGGCAAAGAGCTCATCACCTTCCTTGAGACCATAGAAGTATGCCGGCGTCGGCAGCACCGAGACCGGGCCGTAGGTGTCGGCGGCCAGCGCGTAATCGGTGAAGACCTTCGGATACATCAGGTAGGAGGCGAATTCGAAATCGTCGACCTTGCGCTCCAGCTTGGTCTCGATGACCTTACGCTCCGCATCGAGATCGGCCTCGGCAAGCAGCGAACCGGGACGCACCGTATAGGGTTTGTCGCCCTTCAGCGCCTTCTTCTGCAGTGCTTGCGGCCACCCGGACGGCGGTTGGCCGAGATCGCCCTTCAGCATCGAGACGACCGAATCCGGGAAGGCGATATCCTTGGCCGGGTTTTCGACATCGGCGACCGTCAGGTCCTGGCTGACCATCATCAGCGCCATGTCGCCGACAACCTTGGACGACGGCGTTACCTTGACAATATCGCCGAACATCTGGTTCGCATCGGCATAAGCCTGCGCCACCTGGTGCCAGCGGGTCTCAAGCCCGAGCGAGCGCGCCTGTTCCTTGAGGTTGGTGAACTGGCCGCCGGGCATTTCGTGCAGATAGACTTCCGAGGCCGGTCCCTTGAGATCACTTTCGAAGGC
The DNA here is from genome assembly GCF_057784475.1 of Martinezella sp. CNPSo 3795. Taxonomy (NCBI): domain Bacteria; kingdom Pseudomonadati; phylum Pseudomonadota; class Alphaproteobacteria; order Hyphomicrobiales; family Rhizobiaceae; genus Martinezella; species Martinezella sp. CNPSo 3795. Next base: position 210,967 of record NZ_JBXSOQ010000007.1, read on the forward strand.
GGCGTACTGATGGCGCACGGCTTCCCAGTAGAAGGAGATGCGGCGGATCCATTCGGGGTCGAGACCCGGATCACGCTCGGAGCCCTTGAGGGCTTCGACGATCGAGCCGAGGCAGGGCTGCGAGGTATTGCCCGACAGCGCATCCATTGCCGCATCCACGGCATCGACGCCGGCGTCGACCGCAGCCAACACGGTCGCGGCGGCAATGCCCGAGGTATCGTGCGTATGGAAGTGGATCGGCAGACCGGTCGCCTCGCGCAGCGCCTTGAACAACACCTTGGCCGCGGCCGGCTTCAGCAAGCCCGCCATATCCTTCAGCGCGATGATATGGGCACCGGCCTTTTCCAGCTCGACAGCGAGATCGGTATAATATTTCAGGTCGTACTTCGGCCGCGCCGAATTGAGAATGTCGCCCGTGTAGCAGATCGCCGCTTCGCAGAGCTTGTTCTCCTCTGCAACCGCATCCATCGACACGCGCATGTTCTCGACCCAGTTCAAGCAGTCGAAGACGCGGAAGAGATCGACGCCGCCCTTGGCCGCCTGGCGGACGAAATATTTCACGACATTGTCTGGATAATTGGTATAGCCGACGCCGTTGGCGCCGCGCAGCAGCATTTGCAGCAGCAGGTTCGGCGCGCCCTCGCGGATCAGCGCCAGACGTTCCCATGGATCTTCCGTCAGGAAACGCATAGAGACGTCGAAGGTGGCGCCGCCCCAGCATTCCAATGACAGAAGCTGCGGCAGGGCGCGCGCATAGGTGCCGGCGATGCTGGCGATGTCATAGGTGCGCATGCGGGTCGCAAGCAGCGATTGATGGCCGTCGCGCATCGTCGTGTCTGTCATCAGCACGCGCTTCTCGTTGCGCATCCACTCGGCGAATTTCTGCGGGCCGAACTTGTCGAGGAGCTGCTTGGTGCCGTCCGGAACAGCGCTGTCGATATAGGGTAGCACCGGTTCGGCAACCTTCGGCGAAGGCGCAGGACGGCCGCGCGTCTCGGGATGGCCGTTGACCGTAACGTCGGCGAGATAGGTCAGAAGCTTCGTGGCGCGGTCCTGGCGCTTGACCTGCTGGAACAGTTCCGGCGTCGAATCGATGAAGCGCGTCGTGTAGCTGTTGTCACGGAATTTCTCGTGCGTGATGATCGCTTCGAGGAATGTCAGGTTCGTCGCGACACCGCGGATGCGGAATTCGCGCAGCGCACGGTACATGCGGGCGATCGCCTCTTGCGGGTTCGGCGCCCAGGCCGTCACCTTCACTAGCAGCGGGTCATAATAACGGGTGATGATCGCGCCGGTATAGGAGGTGCCGCCGTCGAGACGGATGCCGAAGCCGGACGCAGAACGATAGGCGGTGATGCGGCCATAATCCGGAATGAAATTGTGCTCCGGATCTTCCGTCGTCACGCGGCACTGCAGCGCATGGCCGTTGAGTCGAATGTCTTCCTGCTTCGGAACGCCCGATTCCGGGGTGCCGATGGCAAAGCCGTCGAGAATATGAATCTGCGCCTTGACGATATCGATGCCGGTGACGACTTCGGTCACCGTATGCTCGACCTGAATGCGCGGATTGACTTCGATGAAGTAGAATTTGCCCGTGTCGGCATCCATCAGATATTCGACGGTACCGGCGCCGACATAATTCGTCGCCTTGGCGATCTTCAGCGAATAGGCGGCCAGCTCCTGGCGCTGCGCATCGGTGAGATAGGGGGCCGGCGCGCGCTCGACGACCTTCTGGTTGCGGCGTTGCACCGAACAGTCACGTTCGAACAGATGCACGACATTGCCGTGCGTGTCGCCGAGGATCTGGCTTTCGACATGGCGGGCGCGCTCGACGAGCTTTTCGAGATAGACCTCGTCCTTGCCGAAGGCGGCCTTCGCCTCGCGCTTGGCTTCCGTCACTTCCTTGGCAAGATCGGCCTCGGAGCGGATGACACGCATGCCGCGGCCGCCGCCACCCCAAGAGGCCTTGAGCATGACCGGATAGCCGATCTCGGCCGCCATCTTGGCGACTTCCTTCATATCGTCAGGCAGGGGATCGGTTGCCGGCACGACAGGCACGCCGACCGAGATCGCAAGATTGCGGGCGGCCACCTTGTTGCCGAGCTGGCGCATCGTATCGGCGCGCGGGCCGATGAAGATGATGCCGGCGGCATCACAAGCATCGACGAATTCCGGGCTTTCCGACAGCAGGCCGTAACCTGGATGGATGGCATCGGCGCCGGAAAGCTTGGCGACGCGGATGATCTCGTCGATCGACAGATAGCTCTCGATCGGCCCGAGATCGCGGGCAAGATGCGGACCGCGGCCGACCTGATAGCTCTCGTCGGCCTTGAAGCGATGCAGCGCGAGTTTGTCTTCCTCGGCCCAGATGGCCACCGTTTTTATGCCAAGCTCGTTGGCGGCGCGGAATACGCGGATGGCGATTTCGGAACGGTTGGCAACCAGGATCTTGGATATGGGCAATGCTGTCTCCTCACGGCATCGAAACGGGCAATGCTGCACCCGCGAAGAGAATTCTTAACTTCTTGTCACAGGAAGTTCAATTTCTCCTGCGACATCCGACATCAAAATAGTTGCCGTTACGGAATAAGTCCGTTTCTAAAAGCGATGGCAACGATGTGCTGCCGATTTCTGGCCTTCAGCTTGTCCTGGATGCTGTTCATGTACCAGTCGACGGTATGATTGGAGATCGTCAGCAGCCGGCTGATCTCGATCGACGTCATGCCGTCGGCCAGATGGTTGAGCACCTCCATCTCGCGTTTGGTCAGTTTGAGATCGGCGTTCCCCTGCTCCTCGAGCAATTGCGCTTCGTCACGCAGCTCCAGCAGCCGCCAGAAGGCCTTTCTGGCCACGGCATCGAAAAGCGAAAGCTCCGTCGGCGAAAGATCGACCGCCTCACCGCCGATCGTCATGCTGCCGAGCAGACCGCTTCGTCCGTGAATCGGAAAAATATAGCCGTCGATGAGCCCGTTGGCACGGGCATCAGCCATCATCTGTTCCATCCGGCGTCGGAGCGGATCCGATTTGTGCGCAGCCACGGCATCGCTCCAGCGGAAGGGGCGTTGCGCCCGGGTGGCATAGCGCGCCACCGGATCGACGAGCATGTATCTCTTGCGGACATAGGTCAGCGGCCATTGATCGGGCCAGCGGCCTGCCAGCATGAAGTTGGCGATATCGACATTCGGCCTCGTCTGCCGCAGCAGACCGTAGAAATCGAATTTGTAGGAATGGAGCACAAGCTCAAGCTCGGCCACGACATCCTTTGTACGCTCGCATTCTTCGATAACCACAAGCAATTGTATTAGCGAATGGATATTCACATTTACCCCTCGGCCTCGCAGCCTGAATTATTGGCGGACGAGCATTGCCACCCTGCTCGCCTGGCCCCATAGCGCGCTTAATCGCCGGCAACATACTCAGGCCGGCGCGAAATTGAACGCCTTTGGCGATTTTTTTACCATTCAACCCTGAATGGCCGCCTTCGGCGTGACTTAATAGTAACGGACGATGTCGCGGCGGGGTCGACCCCAAATTGTCACATTTCTGCGGCGGCCGATAGCACCTCGCTTCGACAGCACGCGCCACGCGGGAAATTCCCTTGAAAAAACAGCTTCAGATTCCGTTAATCGCCGGTTCAGGTACCGATCTGTAGTGTCGCAGCATTCCGAGTTTTGCTGATGCAAAGAGGGTGCCTGACGTGTCACTGTTCAAAGTCTATGCAAGAGCCCTGAAGTATCTTGGCGCGTATCGCTACCGCGTTTGGATGGTCGTGATCGCAAACATTGCGCTTGCGATGACCACCATCTATGAACCGGTTCTGTTCGGCCGCATCTTCGACGCCATTGCCAAGAAAGAAGCCGTCACGCCGACTATGATGCTGTGGGCGGGCTTCGCCGTCTTCAGTGCTGTCGCCTTCATCGTGGTGTCCCGCGAGGCCGACCGCCTTGCGCATGGCCGCCGCGCCTCGCTCCTGACAGAAGCATTCGGCCGCATCATCTCGATGCCGCTCTCCTGGCATAGCCAGCGCGGCACCGCGAGCGCGCTGAACACGCTGCTTCGCGCCTGCGAAGCACTGTTCGGCCTGTGGCTGGAATTCATGCGCAATCATCTGTCGACCGCTGTCGCGCTCGTCATCATGATCCCGACCGCGATTTCGATGGACCTGCGCCTGTCCGCGGTTCTCATCCTGCTGGGCGTCTTCTACTGGTTCATCGGCCGTCTGGTCATGAGCCGCACGAAGGATGGCCAGACCTCGGTCGAGAGCCACTACAACACCGTCTTCTCGCATGTGAGCGACTCGATCAGCAACGTTTCGGTGCTGCACAGCTACAACCGCATCGAAGCTGAAACCAAGGCGCTGAAGTCGTTCACCGAACGCCTGCTGGAGGCCCAGTATCCGGTCCTCGACTGGTGGGCGCTTGCCGGCGCACTGAACCGCACGGCTTCGACCGTTGCTATGATGGCAATCCTGATGATCGGCACCGTTCTCGTTCAGGACGGCAGCCTGAGCCTCGGCGCTCTCATCACATTCATTGCCTTCGCCAACGTGCTGATCGGCCGCCTGGAGCAGCTGCGCAACTTCGCAAACCAGATTTTCGAAGCGCGCGCCAAGCTCGAAGACTTCTACACGCTGGAAGATTCGGTTCGTGACCGTGAAGAGCCGGCCGGCCTTGCTGAAATCAAGGACGTCAAGGGTGAAGTGGAGTTCCGCGATGTATCCTTCGGCTTCGCCAACTCGTCGCAGGGCCTGCACGACATCTCCTTCAAGGTGAAGGCTGGCCAGACTGTCGCTATCGTCGGCCCGACCGGCGCCGGCAAGACGACGCTCGTCAATCTGCTGCAGCGCGTCTTCGATCCGCAGAAGGGCCAGATCCTTGTCGACGGTCACGACATCACCAAGGTGACCCGCAAGTCGCTGCGTCGTTTCATAGCCACCGTCTTCCAGGATGCCGGCCTGCTGAACCGCTCGATCAGCGACAACATCCGCCTCGGCCGTGAAGGTGCGACGCAGGAAGAAATGATCCGCGCAGCCCAAGCCGCCGCCGCCAATGACTTCATCGAAACCCGCGAAGGTGGCTACGATACCCGCGTCGGCGAGCGTGGCAACAAGCTCTCGGGCGGTGAACGCCAGCGTATTGCGATCGCCCGCGCCATCCTCAAGGATGCGCCGATCCTCGTGCTCGACGAAGCCACAAGCGCTCTTGACGTCGAAACCGAAAACCGCGTCAAGACGGCGATCGACAACCTACGCCAGAACCGCACGACCTTCATCATTGCGCACCGCCTGTCGACGGTCCGCGAGGCGGACATGGTCCTCTTCCTGGACAACGGCCGCATCATCGAGAATGGCAGCTTCAACGAGCTTAGCCAGAGCAACGGCCGCTTCGCCGCCTTGCTGCGCGCCAGCGGTATCCTGACGGACGAGGAAGTCCGCAAGGCACACACAACGGAAAGCGAAGCCGCCTGATCTTCGCAAGGCGCACAAGATCAAAGCCGGGAGAGCGACGCGTTCCCGGCTTTTTTGCTGCCTAGAGCACGTCCATTTTACTCGGGTGCATATCCGCATGCCGTGAAGTGATCAGCGCTTTCTTGGGGATTTGAAAAGCGCAACGATCTCGCCGACTGTGTCCCACAGGGCTTCGACGGTGCGCTTTGCTCTGGCTCAGAGGAGCACTTTGAGCTCGGAAAAGGGCTTATCGATGCGGCTGAAGTCGGCGCTATAGGGCGGGAGATAGAGTAGCTGGCAGCCGGCCACTTCAATAGCCTGCTGCACACTTCGGCTTTGTGCGCAGGCTCGTCCATCCCAATAATGTCGCCGGGTATCAATATCGGCACGAGATCCTGTTTGGACATAGGCTCTGAACGCTGTGCCATCCGTTGCGCCGTCGAGCACCATGGCCACGATCCGCTCGAACGGGGGTTCGCCATCGTCCTCATCATCCAGCGTTTCCGTTCGGCAATTGCGCGCCATGCGGCCATGATCTCTTCCACATACAGTGTCGCAAGAACCCGATCTTGATAGCTTCGGCGTCAGGCTACGAGGAACCCAGTCATCAAGTGTTCTGGGTGAAACGCAAGGCTTGGCCGGGACTTCCGCCCGGCTCACGGCAAACCTTGAATGTTATCTATAGGAACACTGGCGCGCGATAAACGTCGGCCACCTTTGGTGATGGACAATTCTGGCGAAACTTATTCAACCCATTTTAATGGGTTAAATAAATAAGAAAGATACGTTAATTGATCCACTGGAAGGGTCATTAAATGCACCTAACGCTCCAAACTCATTTTAGTCGTAAGTGGCAGTACGCTGCGACTCTAGAGCTAAAGGACGACGACGACGGCTTTCGGGGCGCGTCCATCGTCGATTACGATCTCGACTACTTTGTCACAATGGCATCGGCGGAATTTGCAGCTAGAAAGACAGTTCATGACTATCGCGCCCTGTCGGTCCGTTATCCCATAGATCTCGAAAATCGATATAGTCGTAGCTGGCCGCCCTTCCTCTTGGATCTTATGCCCCAGGGACATGCAAGGCGAAAGCTTGCCGAACACCTCGGGCTCGCGGAAAGCTCTCGTGCTTCCGATCTCCCGCTGCTTCTGCGATCAGCTATGGGTGGCATTGGCAACATCCGCATCAAGGAAGCGGCTGAAGCCGAAACGGAAAGATTGCGAGGTGTTGAGCGTCAAGGCGTTACGGAAGCGGAGAGTCTTGAGCGCTCAGATCGTTTCATGGAAGTCGCTGATAGCTTTGGAATGCTCGCCTCTGGCTCAAGCGGCCTGCAAGGCGAATGGCCGAAGGTCTCGATGGCCCAGGCGAATGATGGGCTCTATTATCCTGACAGTTTCGTGACCGATGATGAGGCCGTGCGCCATGTCATCGTCAAGCTGGTACGGAGCAACGAACCCGTGGACCGTCTAATCCTCGAAGGCGAAGCCCTCTATTCGCGGATCGCCCAATGGATCGGTCTAAACGTCAGCGAACCCTCGACTTACGCCGAAGGCGTCTTGATCATTCCCCGTTTCGATCGGAGGAAGATGGAAGGCGGGGGAACAATCCGACTGGGCCAGGAAAGCCTGGTGTCAGCGGTTGGGGTCGCCGATTTCGGCCATGTCGGCACGCATGAAGCCTATATCGAAGTTCTGCGTCAATATTCAGCCGATCCCTTCGCGGACATAGTCGAATATCTGAAGCGCGACATCACTAACCTGGCGCTCGGCAATCCCGACAATCACGGCCGGAATTCAGCACTCAGCAAGCATCAGGACGGCACGATCCTCCTGTCTCCGCTCTTTGACTTCGCTCCTATACGGCTCGCCAAGGAGGGGATTGTCCGTTCCACCCGATGGGCCATGATGCGCGACGGTGGTCGCGACCATCTTCCAGATTGCAAACGCATTTGCACTGAACTGATGCCCGCTCCTGCCGCGCAGGAACAACTGACGGCTTCGATCTGTACATTTGCACAACATCTACAGCACGCACCAGAGATGGCGAGGCGCATGGGAGCATCTCCAGAGGTCTTAGAGCGTGCCATGGAGCGCTGTAAGGAAATCGCGGATAACGTTGTGGCGACATGCCAGTGATGCCTGAGGAATGTTAATGGCCCGATGGAAGAAGCCCACGAAGGAAGAAATTCTTGAAAACAGACGAAAGCTGGCGGAGCGTGCTCGACAAGGGGACCTTAGGCTGCCGAATGCTGTGATGGAGATACGAAAAGGGTTCGGAATGACCCAAGAGGAATTCGCCAAGACCCTGTCACTTACCAGGCGCCAAGTTGCTGAGATTGAATCAGGTGTGGCAAACCCCACTCTTGAAACGTTAGAAAAGATTGGTCGATTGTTTGGGTTCGGAATTGGCTTTGTTCCTAAAAGCAGTTGAACCGCTGCCTTTTCCAGGAGTTTTCGGTGTTCGTCCCACATATGCGATAGCTCTGCCGCAGACGGGATGAGGGTGAAGGGCCTCGCAGAAGCCTTCAGTGACGCTTTCCGAAATGCGCAGGCATTGCAGTCGGTGCGGCAGGCTTCTTCGCCGCGCGCTGGCCGGCAAGCTGAAGCCGCTTGTGCTCGAGATGATAGGCATAGAGGAACTGCGCGGTGATGCCGAAGACGACATAGATGGCGCCGACGACGGGGCTCTTGTTGGTCACGTAGAGAAGGACCTGACCAGCCATGGCGAGGATGGTGCCGGCAACGAAGATGTTCAGCGAATGCCGCCCGAGGATCGTCAGCGGGTGATTGGCCGAGCGGCGCAGGAACGCCGAAATGGCGGGGATGCTGATGATCAGATAGGCGAGCGCCAGAACATGCAGCAGCCGCGGCAGCGACAGGAAAGTCTTGTCGAAGCCGGTGACGACGGTCGGCAGGCCGAGCATGGCGAGGTAGTCGCCGAGTATCCACAGCTTGTCGGTCACCCAGATGAAGGACACGAGCACATAGGCGCAGGCCAGCGCGATCAGAACCGGATGGGCAGGGATGTGCCCGCCGCGCTTGACATGCATGCTGGCGACGAAGCCGATGACGAAAAGCAGCTGCCAGGATAGCGGATTGAGGAACCAGAAGCCGTCAAGCAGCGTCGTATGCGGCGCGATGTAATAGATGCCGGACACCAGCCAGACGCCAACCGAAATTGTGAGCAGAAGCAGGCGGCTTCTTGCCTCCAGCAGCATGATCAGGGGCAACGTCAGGAACAGGGCACCGTACATGGGTAGAATGTTGTTGTAGCCGATCTGGTGCCCAAGCGTCAGCAGCGCGGGAATACCACGCGCCGGGTCCATCAGCAGGGCAAGGATATTCACTTCGCAGAGCAGGCCCTTCTGGTGGAAAATCCACGCGCCAGAAATGAAGAGCACCAGCGTCACGAAGGTCGTGATCATATGCGCGGTATAAAGCGTGAAGGCACGCTTAATCGCCTTCCATGCCATGTTCAGCCGATTGCCCGGAAGAAATCTCGTTCCATAGGCAAGGCCGACGGAAATTCCGGAGATCAGCACAAAGGCTTCGGCACCATCGGAGAAGCCGAAATTCTTCGAAGTGAGATCCTCGAAGATCTGCCCCGGCACATGGTTGATGAAGATCATGATCAGAGCCAAGGCCCTGAGAACATCCAGTCGGGTATCCCTCTGGGAAACCGGCTTCGGCAAACTCACTCGTTGTGCCGGCACCGAGCTCATATCCGCCCTCGAATTCATAAAACTCTCCTGTTCCGACACTCAAATGCAATCGGGGCCAAAGAGTTCCCCCTTGGCCCCGATCGTCGAAGTGAAACAGTGCAGAAACGCTACTGTCCGACCGGATAGCCCTCTTCGGGATGGGCGACCGCCCTGTCATTGATCGTGACCGAGTATCTCGCCGCATCGGGCGCTTTTGAGACGGAAATACGGTAATTTCCGCTCGGCAGCTCGATATCGCCGTAAAGCCATCCCAGTTCGAGGGCAATGCCGGTTTGACGAAAAGTCGTCCGTTTTTCACGCGGATACCGAGAATGCCTTCGACAGCGACGCGATATAGCCAGCCGACGGAGCCCGTATACCAAGTCCAGCCGCCACGGCCCGTCAATTGTCCTTCGCCGTAGATATCAGCAGCAACCACGTAGGGCTCTACACGATAGGTATCGGCCTGATCACGATCGCGTGCATGGTTGATCGGGTTGAGCATATCGAAGCAATGCCAGGCATCGTTACCACGGTTCATATCTCCGCTAGCGCCATGACGACCCAGGTGGCCGCATGGGCATACTGGCTGCCATTCTCGCTCACACCAGGCGGATAGGACTTGATGTAACCCGGATCGCGCGCCGATTTGGCAAAGGGCGGCGTGAACTGCCGAATGACGCGGTTTTCGTCATCCACTAGCTTGTCGAGCACGGCATTCATCGCCTTCTCGCCGCGCCCCTGGCCCGGCATATTGAATCCTCAATATCCGGCAGGAGATGAACTTAAACTGACCCCCTCAAAAGAAGCGAAAATTCCTTTCGGAGCGCATCGTTTTCGCGGCAGCCCGTGGCTTGGCTTGAAGCCAGCGCCCTCCGTCAATCTGCCTATATTTTGAGATGAAGTTTACTGGTTTTCGCACGGCACATTCCATCGGCCGAGCAAATTTCCTTTGCCCGGCGAAACTCTGCTGATCAAACGAGATCGGAAGCTGCACAAGGAGAAAAACGACCAGTCGTGATTGACCGGACCCGCAAACTTCCCGATTTTCAGAGATGGGCCGCATCGGCCCCACATCAGCGGCGGAACAAAGCCACCACCCGGCCAAACGTCGCCTTAGACGACAAGCCCACAAACAATGGCCGCGACGAACAGGAATGCAGCCGAAAACAGGACGACATGAATCGCTGTTTGAATCTTCTGCCGCGTCTTGGCGGCGCGCTTGGAACCATCGAACTGATTCACATGCGCATTCGAAATACCCAAATTCGCCATGTGTTGCCTCCGTTCGTTTCTTATATGTCTCTCAGGCCAAGCCCTGGACGGATATTCATACATTTCCTATCAATTAGGTAGAGATGAATTTCCGTCCAGAACGCGAGCCGAGAAAAATTAAACCATCTGAAGTCGAGGACCCGAAAGATCGGCAATGCCAATTCAGCAAAGAATGCGGCGGGCCCAAATCAAGCTGCGCTCGATGGCGCTGGTATCGGCCGTCTGCTCTTCGGCAGGTCCGGCCTGGCGGCGGCAGTTTTCGTCAGAAAGAGTAGCGGACCGTGCACCTTCCCGTTTCGCCGGAACCGGCGGATGAAGATAGCCCATGGTCATGCCACCCATGAAAAACATGCCTGCCTCCACTTAACGTCTGACCCTTGTCGGGATCACGAAAGTTAACTGCCATTAACGAGATCATGACAGAATTGCGGCAGGTGTCAATAGTCTATACGATTGGTCGTGTTTACGCGTCCAGTTCGTTAACGCGCCGCTGAGGCACAAGCCGCCCGCTCAGGCGCGGACGAACCCCTTGCTGGCGACCATCAGATTGCGCGTGTAATCTTCCTTCACATCGCCGACAGCCAGTTCCTTCGCGGTCAGCCTCTCGACGACCGCGCCGTTACGCATGACGGCCAGACGCTCGCACATATGGGTGATGACGCCGAGATCGTGACTGACCATAACGAAGGTCAGATGGCGATCCCTGCGAACCTGCTCAAGCAGGTTGAGCACTTCGGCCTGCACCGAGGCATCGAGCGCCGAAGTCGGCTCGTCGAGCAACAGGATCGACGGCTCCACGATCAGCGCGCGCGCAATGGCGACGCGCTGGCGCTGGCCGCCGGAGAGCTGGTGCGGATAGCGGAAGCGGAAGCCCTTTCCGAGGCCGACTTCATCCAGCGCCCTGGCGATCCGGGTCTCCGTGTCGCCGATCCCATGAATCGACAAAGGCTCAAGCAGCAACCGGTCGATCGTCTGGCGCGGATGCAGGGAACCGTAGGGATCCTGAAACACCATCTGTACTTGGCGATAGAAGGTCTTGCTGCGCCTGGCGCCCTTCAGCTGTTCGCCGCCGACCTGGATCGTGCCGTCGGTGACGGGCGCAAGGCCCGCAACGGCGCGCAGCAGCGTCGATTTGCCGGAGCCAGACTCGCCGACCAGACCGAAGGATTCGCCCTTGTTCACGTCGATGCCGACGGCGTCGAGTGCATAATAGCCATCATAGACCACACTGAGGCCATCAACTGCGAGTGCTGTCGTCATGCCGCCCACTCCGGCTTGCGGTCGAGCACCGGCAGCGGATGCCTGTTTTCGCCAATGACCGGCATGCAGTTCAGCAGACCGCGCGTATAGGGATGCTGGGCATTGTTCAATTCGGAAGCCTTGAGTTCTTCCACTACCTTACCCGCATACATAACGATCACGCGGTCGCAGAAGGACGACACCAGCCGCAGGTCGTGCGAGACGAAAATCAGCCCCATGCCACGCTCGGAGACGAGCTTGTCCATGATCTTGAGGACATCGAGCTGAACGGTGACGTCGAGCGCCGAAGTCGGCTCGTCGGCAATCAGCAGCTCCGGCCCGGCGATCAGCATCATGGCAATCATGACGCGCTGGCCCATGCCGCCCGAAACCTCATGCGGATGCAGGTCGTAGACACGGGCGGGATCGCGAATCTGCACCGCTTCCAGCATGGCAAGGGCGCGATCACGAGCCTCGGCCTTGCTCACCTTCTCATGGGTGCGCAGCGTCTCGGTGATCTGCTTGCCGATGGTCATGACGGGATCGAGCGAATATTTCGGATCCTGGAGCACCATGGCGATGCGCTTGCCGCGCAATGAGCGCCGCTCTTTGGCCGAGATCGATAGCAAGTCGATGCCGCTGAAATCGAGCTTGTCGGCTGTGACGATGCCGTGCGGCGGCGTCAGTCCCATGATGGCGCGGCCGGTCTGCGATTTGCCGGAACCGCTCTCGCCGACGATGCCAAGCCGCTCGCGACCCAGCGTGAAAGAGACGCCGCGCACGGCGTCGATGACGCCGGTACGGGTCGGATAGCGAACCTTGAGGTTCTCCACGGTCAGAAGTGCCGTCATTGTCCGCTTTCCTTCGGATCGAGCGCGTCGCGCAGGCCGTCGCCGAGCAGGTTGAAGCCGAGGCTGACGATGAGGATCGCGATGCCGGGCATGGCCGCCACCCACCATTGATCGAGATAGTATTTGAAGCCGCTCGCGATCATGACGCCCCATTCCGGCAGCGGCGGCTGCGCGCCGAGCCCCAGGAAACCGAGACCGGCGGCCGTCAGGATCACGCCGGCCATGTCGAGCGTCACACGGACGATGACCGAGGAGATGCAGAGCGGCATGACATGGCGGAAGATGATGCGCAGCGGCGAGGCGCCCATGAGCTGCACGGCGGCGATATAGTCCGAACGCCGCACCGTCATCGTTTCGGCGCGCGCCAGCCGCGCATAGGGCGGCCAGGAGGTGATGGCAATCGCGATGACGGCATTTTCGATGCCTGCGCCGAGCGCGCCGGCGAAGGCAAGGGCCAGCACAAGCTTCGGAAAGGCAAGGAAGATATCCGTGATGCGCATCAGGATCACATCGACCCAGCCGCCCAGATAGCCCGACACCATGCCGATGATCAGTCCGATCGGCGCCGAGATGATCGCGACCAGAATGACGATGTAGAGTGTCCAGCGCGAACCGTAGATGAGGCGCGAGAGGATATCGCGGCCGAGATCGTCGGTGCCGAGAAGATAGCCCGGCGTACCGGGAGGCTTAAGGTAAGCATTCGTCAGGTCGCCGATGACGGGCGAATGCGGGGCGATGACATCGGCGAGCGCCGCCACAAGCACGAGTGCGATGATGATTGCGAGCCCGATGACGGCCAGGCGATTGGCGGAAAACTGCCGCCAGGTGACGTAGGCACGTCCCAATCTCGCCTGCCGGCGCGACTGCGGCCGGTCGGAAAGCAGCCAGTCCCTCAAGCTGGGTTGGGTGGTCTCGACAGTCATTTACGTCGGGTCCTTGGGTCGAGCGTCCGATACAGAAGATCGGAAATCAGATTGATGCCGATGAACACCGTGCCGACGATGATGGTGCCGCCGAGAACGGCATTCATATCGGCATTGCGCAGCGAACTGGTGATGTAGAAGCCGATGCCCGGCCAGGAGAAGACGATCTCGGTCAGCACGGATCCCTCGAGCAGCCCGGCATAGGAAAGCGCGATCACCGTGATCAGCGGCACGGCGGCACTGCGCAGGGCATGCCCCCAGATCACTCGCGTCTCGGAAAGGCCCTTGGCGCGGGCTGCGACGATATATTCCTGGCCTAGTTCATTCAGCATGAAGCTGCGGGTCATGCGGCTGATATAAGCAAGCGAGAAATAGCCGAGCAGCGACGCGGGAAGGATGATGTGGCGGAACACGTCCCAGAAGACGTCCCATTGCCCCTGCATAGCGCTGTCGAGCAGGAAGAAACCTGTGACCGGCGTGAAGGTGTATTCATAAGCGATGTCGATGCGGCCGGGATAGGCGACCCAATTCAGCTTCGCATAGAAGATGACGAGCGAAACCATGGCCAGCCAGAAGACCGGCACGGAATAGCCGACGAGACCAATCACGCGGACGATCTGGTCTATGATGCTGTTGCGGCGCACCGCGGCGAGCACACCGAATGGAACCCCGAAGATGGCGCCAATGATCGTGCCGACCGTCGCGAGCTCCATTGTCGCTGGGAAGACGCGCCTGATGTCATCCATGACCGGATTCGTCGTCAGAACCGACGTGCCGAAATCGCCGCTTAGAGCGCTGACGAGATAATAATAGAACTGCAGATAAAGCGGCTCGTCGAGATGCATCTCGCGCCGCAGACGTTCCAATATCTGCTGCGGCGCGTGATCGCCGGCGATCGCCAGCGCCGGATCGATCGGGATGACGCGCCCGATGAAGAAGGTGACGGCCAGAAGGCCGAGATAGGTGGTGACGGCGACGACGAGAAATCGCAGCAGCCCCATGAAAAAGGGAGCGGCACGGCCCTTTTTGGGCCGCACCTGCATTTTCCGTTCGACAGTGCTCAAAGACCTAGTCCTGCCGGATCATCACTTGGAGATCGGCCAGACGAAGTTGTTGTCGAAGCTCGGACCAAGCTTGAAGTCCTTCACGTCCTTGCGATAGCCGGCGACTTCCGTCTGCTGATAGAGGATGATGAAGGGGCTTGCTTCCAGGAATTTCTTCTGGATGTCCTGATACATTGCGCCGCGCTTGGTAGCATCGCCCTCGAAGAGCGCCGCCTTGGCCTGCTTCTCCAGTTCGGGAGCGGTCCAGGTGTTGCGCCACACGAGCGTCTTGTTGCTGCTGGTATCGGAATTGTCGTCGTTGGTGGTGAAGGTATCGGCGTTGGAATGGGGATCCCAATAGTCCGGGCCCCAGTTGCCGAAGTAGATATCGTGATTACGGGCACGATATTTCGTCAGCTTCTGCTTGCCGTCGCCCGGGATGATTTCCACCTTGATGCCGGCCTGGCCGAGCGTCTGCTGGATGGCGGTCGCGATACCCGTATCCGGCTCGATGCTGCGCACGTCCATGGTGATCGAGAAGCCATTGGGCAGGCCTGCCTTGGCCAGCAATTCCTTGGCCTTGGCGACGTCGAGCTTGAACGGATTCTCATCCAGCGAGCCGAGCATGCCCTTCGGTTCGAACGTCTGGTGGATCTCGCCGATGCCCTTGATCAGCGTCTTGCCGATGGCATCGTAATCAACCAGATATTTGAACGCCTGCTGCACTTCTGGCTTGGCCAGATTGGCGTTCTTCTGGTTGAGGCTCATGTAGTAGATGGTGCCCTTCGGCGCACTGGTCGAAGCAAGCTGCGGGTTCTTCTCGACGGCCTCGAGATCGGTCGGCGACAGGTTGCGGGCGATATCGATATCGCCGTTCTCCAGCGCCAGGCGCTGTGCCGAGCTTTCCTTCATGAAGCGATAGATGACGCGGTTCAGCTTCGTCTTTTCGCCATAATAGTTGTCGTTGCGCTCCAGCACGACGGCCTCGTTGGCGCGCCATTCACGCAGCTTAAACGGGCCGGAACCGGCAAAGCCGGTCTTCAGCCAGCTGTTGCCGAAGTCGTTGTCGTACTTATAGTCGGCGGTCGGTGTTGCCGGCTTCACATGCTGCAGGACCAGTTTCTTGTCGACCACTTCGGCGACGGTCGCCGTCAGGCAGTTCAACACGAAGCTCGGCGCATAGGGCTTGTCGACGGTGAAGGTGAAGGTGTTCGCATCGGTTGCCTTAGCCTTCTCCGTTACGTTGTCGCTGGTCAGGCCGAATTGGGTAAGAATGAAGGCCGGGCTCTTGTTGAGCTTGACGACGCGCTCGAAGGACCATGCAACGTCTTCGGCGGTGATCGGATTGCCGGACGCAAACTTCAGGCCGGGCTTCAGCTTGAACGTATAGGTCAGGTGATCGTCGGAGACCGACCAGCTCTCTGCAAGGTCACCCTTGATCTTGGACGTATCGTTAATGTCGAGACGGACGAGCAGGCTATAGGTGTTGCCGGTGATTTCGGCAGCCGACAGCTCATAGGCTTCGGCCGGATCCATGCTGAGAATATCGTCGAAAGCAAAACCCTCGACCAGCGTGTCCTTGGGCGTGGCGGCATATGCATTCGGCGCCGCCATCAGCAGAAGCGAGAGAGCCGCGCCGGCAGACAGTGCGCGCAAACCGCGGTTCATCTTGGTCATCATCATTGTTTTCATTCCCCTCTTAACAAACTTTACGCAATATCGGCACGCACTTCACCGGCTACCTTCCTTCCAGGCGGACGCCAGGACCCGAAGCCAGTTCTCCCTGCACAGCTTTACAAGATCGGCCTCACCATAACCAGCGTTGCGAAGGGCTTCAATCAGCTTCTGGTTGCCTGCCGCATCGGCAATTTCAGCCGGAATCGTCGCACCGTCGAAGTCCGATCCGAGGCCGACGCAATCGATGCCGAGACGCCCGACGAGATGATCGACATGCCGAACCATCGCCTCGATCGGCGTGTCGGCATCCGAGCGCGCGTCGTCGCGCAGCATCGCGGTCGCATAGTTGAGGCCGACGATGCCGCGGCTCTCCTTGATGGCGTCGAGCTGCTTGTCGGTGAGGTTGCGCGCGACCGGCGTCAGCGCATGCGCATTGGAGTGGCTTGCAACCAGCGGCTGGTCCGATGTCTTCGCCACATCCCAGAAACCCTTTTCGGTTATATGGGCGAGATCGACGAGGATGCCGAGCTGGTTGCAGGCGCGCACCAGCGCGAAACCAGCCTCGGTGAGGCCAGGTCCGGTATCCGGCGAACTCGGATAGGCGAAAGGCACGCCATGGGCGAAGACATTGTTGCGGCTCCAGACGGGGCCGAGCGAGCGCAGACCGGCGGCATAGAAGGTTTCGAGCGCGACGAGATCGGCATCGATCGCCTCGCAGCCTTCCATGTGCATAACAGCAGCGAAAATGCCTTTCTCCATGCAGTCGCGGATGTCGGCCGTGGACCGGCAGAGCTTCCAGGCGCCGGCGCGGTCGAGTCTCAGCGCGATCGCGGCCATGTCCAGCGCGATGTCGAGAGAGGGCGCGCGCTCCAGCGGAGCCGCCAAAGGCGTGGCATAATGGCCATTGCTATCAGGATCGGCGAAAACGAGATCGCCCGAGGGAATATAGATGGCGCACAGCCCCCCGGCCAAACCGCCGGCCTTGGCCCGCGGAGCATCGATGTGACCGCTCGACGTCCCGTCCCGGAATTCGGCGATCGGGTCGGCGCCGTCGCGCGCGTGATGCCAGAGCCTCAGGAGAACGTCGTTATGACCATCGAATACGGCTTGCATTGTCTATCCCGGATGAAGCGCTCGAGTGAGCGAATGGAAAGCGGCCAGAATAGAAAAGCTGACAGGATTCGCCATACCCAAATGAAAAAAATTTGCATTTGCATGGAATGGCATCGTCAAATGGAAAAGGCGGGGTAAAAACCCCGCCTTGAGAGCATGTTAGAACGCTGACGATGTGTCGGGCATTTCAGCGCTTGGCCCGCTTCTTCTGGCGGTAGACGTCGATGGCAACAGCCGCGACGATGATGAAGCCCTTGGCGATTTCCTGGTAATAGGCATCGACATTGAGGAAGGTGAAGCCGGAGATCATGACACCGAGGATAACGGTGCCGATCACCGTGCCGGCGATGCGACCGACGCCGCCGGTCAGTGACGTACCGCCGATGACGGCCGCCGCGATCGCGTCCAGCTCGTAGTTCACACCCATGCCGGCCTGCGCCGTCTGCACGCGGGCGGCCGTGATGATGCCGGCAAGGCCGGCCAGAAGCCCGGCAATCGCATAGACCTTGACCAGATGCGCCTCGACATTGATGCCCGATACGCGCGCGGCCTGCACATTGGCGCCGATCGCATAGGTGAACTTGCCATAGCGCGTGTAGCGCAGCACGACATGGAAGAGGACCGCGATGATGAGGAAGACGACGACCGGCCAAATTCCCGACCCGATGAAATTGAACTGGTCGGTCAGGCCTGAGATCGGCTGGCCCTTGGTATAAAGCTTCGACAGGCCGCGGGCCGAAACCATCATGCCGAGCGTCGCGATGAAGGGCGGGATCTTCGTTTTCGTGATCAGCTGACCGTTGATGTAGCCGGCAAGCAGGCCGATCAGCAGGCCGATGCCGATCGGCACGAAGAAGGGCATGTCGGTCAGTGCGGGATAGACGGCCCTTGCCCATGTCGATGACTGGGCAAAGCTTGCGGCGACCATGGCCGTCAGGCCGACGACCGAGCCGGACGAGAGGTCGATACCGCCTGTGATGATGACCTGCGTCACGCCGACCGAGATGATGCCGATGACCGAGACCTGCAGGATCATGATCTTCAGGCGCTGCAGGTTCATCAGGAAGCTCTGGCCGACGAAGATCCAGCCGAGGATCTCGCACAGGAGCGCGATGCCGATCAGCACCAGGAAGATGCCGAGTTCGGGCGGCACGCGGCGACGTCTTGGCCGTGTGACCGCCGGGGCGGTCGCCTCTGCAACTTTGCTAACCATGGTTCAATCCTCCCTTGCGATGATTGGCGGCGTCACTGCGCGGCCAGCTCCATCACCTTCACTTGAGTTGCGTCCGCACGATCCAGGAATCCCGTGACCCGTCCTTCATGCATGACCATGATGCGGTCGCTCATGCCAAGCACCTCGGGCATTTCCGACGAGATCATGATGACGGCGACGCCGTTGCGCGCCATCTCGGTAACGAGACGATGGATCTCGGCCTTGGCGCCGACATCGATGCCACGCGTCGGCTCGTCCAGGATCAGAATGCGGGGATTGGTGAGCATCCACCGGCCGATCAGGGCCTTCTGCTGATTGCCGCCCGATAGATTTTCGATGCGCTCGTCGAGGTTCGGCGTCTTGACGCGCAGCTTGCGTGCCATCTCCTCGCAGGCCTCTTCGATCGCGCCCTCCTGCACGAAGCCGCCGCGCACGAACTTGTCGTGCAGCACGGCCACCTGCATGTTCTCGAGTACGCTCAAGATGAGAAGACAGCCCGTATCCTTGCGGTCCTCGGTCAGGAAGGCCATGCCGTGGCGGATTGCCGCCGCCGGCGAGGAAATCTCGGCCTTCTTGCCAAAAAGCTCGATCGTGCCGGACGTAGCAGGCGTCACGCCGAAGATGGTCTCGGCAACATTCGACCGACCCGATCCGACAAGCCCGGCCACGCCGAGGATCTCGCCGGCCCTCACATCGAAGGACACATTAGAGAAGACGCCGTCGAGGCTCAAATCCTTGACCGACAGCACGGTCTCGCCGATTGGCACTTCCTCCTTCGGGAACATCTGCGTGATCTCGCGGCCGACCATCATGCGGATGATGTCGTCGCGCGTCACATCGGTGGAGGCATGCGTGCCGATATATTTGCCGTCGCGGAACACCGAAAACTCGTCGGCGATCTCGAACAGCTCGTTCATCTTGTGGGTGATGTAGACGATGCCGATGCCCTGGGCGCGCAGGTCGCGGATAATCTGGAATAGATGCGCCACCTCGCGCTCGGTGAGCGCCGAGGTCGGCTCATCCATGATCAGCACGTCGGAATTATAGGAGACCGCCTTGGCGATTTCGACCATCTGGCGGCTTGCGACAGAAAGCTCGCGCACCTGGATTTCAGGATCGATGGAAATATTGAGGCGCTGGAAGAGCTCCTCGGTCTTGCGGCTCATCTCCGCATGATCGACGAGGCCAAAACGGTTCTTGGGCTCGCGGCGGATCCATATATTCTCCGAAACCGTCATGAATGGCATCAGGTTCAATTCCTGATGAATCATGGCGATGCCGTTTTCCAGTGCGTCAAGCGGTGACTTCAGCCGGATTTCGACGCCCTTGAGGCGTACCTCGCCCTGATCGGGGATATAGATGCCGGCAAGGATCTTCATCAGCGTCGACTTGCCCGCGCCGTTTTCGCCCATCAGCGCATGCACCGTTCCACGCTTCAGGCGGAAGGAAACGTCATCGAGGGCGAGCACGCCGGGAAATTCCTTGCGGATGCCTTCGGCGCTCAACAGATAGGCGGCATTGGGGACAACGCCGCTGGCGCGCACCGCCGCCATGGTGGATGGGCTCACAACCATTTTTCCCTCCCGGGCAGATCGGATTTCAAAGGATACGGGCTTTTTAAGCCCGTATCCGTCGATCACTCTCGTCCTCAGTTCTTCTTGACGAAGTCCTTGACGTTAGCCGGCGTGACGAGCTGGAAGGGGATATAGACCTTCTTCTCGACCTTATCGCCCTTGGCAAGCTTGAGTGCGGCATCGACTGCACCCTTGCCCTGGCCGGCGGCATCCTGGAACACGGTGACCTTCAGGTCGCCAGCCTGCATGGCGGCAAGCGCGTCCTGCGTGGCGTCGACGCCCGCAACGACGATCTTGTCCAGCGACTTGCCGGAAGCTTTTAGTGCCTGGATAGCGCCGATCGCCATTTCATCATTGTTGGAGATGACGGCATCGAATTCGATGCCGCTGGAGAGCCAGTTGGTCATCAGGTCGGCACCCTGGGTGCGCTGCCAGTTGGCGGTCTGCTCCTGAACGATCTTAATGCCCTTGCACTCGTCGGTCGCCACGACATCATGGACGTCCTTGGTGCGCATGCGGGCAGCCTGGTTGGAAAGCTCGCCCATCATGATGACGGCCTTGCCCTTCCCGCCCAGCAGCCGGCAGACTTCCTTGGCTTCCAGCGTACCGGATTCCTGCTCGTTCGAGGCGACGAAAGCCTGCTTATCCGGAAGGCTGTCGACGTTTGCCGGCTCGCGGTTGACGTAGACGAGCGGGATCTTTGCGTCGGCGGCGAGCTTGGAAATCGCAGCCGTCGCGTCGGTATCGACCGGGTTCACGATGATGGCATCGACCTTACTGGCGATGAAGTTCTGGATCTGGCTCTGCTGCTTGGCGATGTCGTTCTGGGCGTCTTCGACCTGCAGGGTCACGCCCTTGTCCTTGGCGTAGTCCTGCATGCCGTTGCGCAGAACGGTCAGGAAGTTGTCGTCGAAGAGCGCCATCGAAACGCCGATGGTTTGGGCGTGGGCAGCGGTTGACAGCAGAAGAGCCATCGCGGAGCCAAGGATAAATTTCTTCATGTTTTCCTCCCAGATAAGGTGCCCGGCCACACCCCTCCAAAATGCCGGAGCCCCCAGTTTCGACTGCGGGGCCTCTAGTCAATTCAGCCGCCACTCCCATGGCGACCACATCGAAAAACGGAACAAACAAACCGTAAAATTCTCTATCCGGAATATTCATTCCATTTTTCAAGGGAAAGGTCAACAGCAAATTCTAGTCCCCGAAACGGGACCTCACGACGACGAGTTTTCTCGTGTCCGCTGGTGCAAGAATAGGCGGTCAAAACCTACATATGAGCGCCGATACCGTGGAACGATTATTCCATCGACATGGAAACGGAATAGAATGTCGGCAAACCCACCAGCCGCGCCGCGGCCCGCAATGGAGAAAACGCATGCCCTCGATGTACAGTTTCTCAGTCCCCATCTTTCAACGCGGCCTGCAAAACCTTTCGGCCTATCTCGACAAGATCGAAGCCTATGCCACGGAGAAAGGCATTGCGGCGGAGGAACTCGTTTCCGCGCGCCTGATCGACGACATGCTGCCGCTCTCCGGCCAGTACCAGCGCGCCTCGGATACGGCGAAGCTCACCATTTCCCGTCTCGCCGGGATCGATGCGCCGCGTTTCGAAGATAACGAGACGACCGTCGCAGACTTGCGGGAGCGTCTGAAGAAGACGCAGGATTTTTTGGCGACGATCACGCCGGCCACCATGGAAGGCAGCGAAACCCGGGAAGTGACGATCACGCCGGGAGGCAACAAGATCACCTTCAAGGGCGAAGATTACCTGGCGAAATTCGCGCTGCCGAACTTCTTCTTCCACGTCACCACGGCGCACGACATCCTGCGCAGCCGCGGCCTGGCGGTGGGCAAGATGAATTATCTCGGCGCACTCGGCTAAGACGATTCAGGGCCGGAGCGAGACCGGCCCTTTTTCCGTCAGTTCCGTATAGGCGAGCGTCTGGTCGAGATGCTCCGCCCGTAGGCAGAGCAGCTTTTCGGCATAGGCGAGCCTGATCGCCATATAGGCGCCGTCTTCGGCGACATTGGACAGCTCGGCCGGATCCTTCGCCAAATCGAAGAGCAGCGGCGGCAGCCCGGCGCAATGGACATATTTGAAGCGCTCGTCGCGAACGACAGCCAGATTGCAGGCGTTGGACCGCAAGCCGAAATGCTGCTCGGGGACACCCTCGGCAATATCGCGGAAATCGAACTCCCAGAAAGCCGCGTCGCGCCAGTTTTCCGGCTCGGAACCGGAAAGGAACGGCAGCAGGCTTTCGCCATCGACATGATTTGCCGGGGCGATGCCAAGCCGGTCGCACAGGCTCGGGAAAATATCCGCAGCACTGGTGAAATGCTCCACCTGCCGGCCGTGCGTGGCAAGCTGGCCGGGATTGCGAATAACGAGCGGCACATGATAGCTGCCGTCGAAGAAACCGCCCTTGCCGAGCATCCAGTGGTCGCCCATCATCTCGGCATGATCTGATGTGAAGACGATGATGGTATCGTCCCAGGCGCCGGCATCCTTCAATGCCTGCCAGATCCGGCCGAGCTGCGCGTCGACCTCGGCAATCATGCCGTAATAGATCGCGCGGATCGTCGCAAAGTCTTGTGACGTCCAGTCGCTGATGGAGCCTTTGCCGCCATAGATGAAGCCGCTCTTGCCGATCAGCGGTAGGCCAAAGGCGAGCAGCGGATGCGCTGCCATTTCCGTCTCGCGATCGGCGGCGCGCGCAAAGGCCGGGCCGTCGGCGGCCGAAAACATACGGTTATAAGGCTCCGGCACCGAGAAAGGCGGATGCGGCCTTAGGAAGGAAACATGCGCGAACCAGGGCTGATCCTGTTCGCCGAGCCAGCGGATGAATTCGCCCGCCAGAAAGGCCGTCTGCGTCTCCTCCTTGGAGTAGGCGGGTGCGTTGCTGGAAATCTCGCCGGCTCCGGCGCCGACGGGAATATGGATATCCCGGCTGACGGCATCGGCATGGCCGCGCGACCGCAGCCAGGAAAGCCATTGTTTCTCGTGCTCGGGCAAAAGCTGCCGCGGCGTGAAGCCGGGCAGTACGCCCTCATAGGTGGTCAGATGCGGATCGTGGGGATCGCGGCTGCGCGGATCGGGTGCCGTGTCGGTATAGCCGAACAGCGTCGGGTCATAGCCGGCCCGCCGCGCCGCGAGCGCGACATTGTCGAAACGGCCATCCAGCGGCGAACCATTGCGGCAAACACGATGGTTCATCTGGTAAAGACCGGTATAGAGCGTCGCGCGCGCCGGCGAACAGGGGGCCGTTCCGGCATAGTGCCGCCGGAAGAGCACGCCTTCCCGCGCGAGCGCATCGACATTCGGCGTCTTCACGCATTGATGCCCGACGGCGGAGAGGCAATCTCCCCGCCACTGGTCGGCTGAAATCAGCAGGACATTCGGGCGTTTGCCCTCAACACCAGCGACAGAACGCCGTTTAGTGCTGGTTGGATTTGGCATGCCAATTCCAAGCGGATTGGATGATCTCGGTCAGGTCATATTGCGGCGACCAGCCAAGAATATCGCGAGCCTTGTCGTTATTCGCGACAAGCGTCGTCGAATCGCCCTCGCGGCGGCCGACATACTCGACCGGAAACGGCCGGTTCGACACGGTCTCGATCGTTCCGAGCAATTCCTTCACCGTCGTACCGGTGCCGGTGCCGAGGTTGAGCGCGACGGAATCGCCGCCATCAAGCAAATATTGCACGGCTCGCACATGAGCGTCTGCGAGGTCTAACACATGGATGTAATCGCGCACGCAGGTGCCGTCGCGCGTGTCATAGTCGCTGCCGAAGACCTTGAAGCCCTGACGGCGACCAAGGGCGGCATCGATGGCGAGCGGGATCGCATGGGTTTCCGGCGTATGCCATTCGCCGATGCGCCCCTCGAAATCGGCGCCGGCAGCATTGAAATAGCGCAGAACCACGGAGCGCAGCCCCTTGTATTGGTCATAATCCGCCAGCGCCTGCTCGACGATATATTTCGTGCGGCCATAAGGATTGATCGGCACCTGCTGATGGCTCTCGTCCAGCGGCACGCTCTGCGGCAGACCGTATGTTGCGCAGGTCGAGGAGAAGACGAAAGCCTTCACACCGGCCGCCTGCGCTGCGGACAGCAGCGTCAGCGTGCCGATGACATTGTTTTCGTAGAAGGCGACGGGATCCTTGACCGACTCGCCGACCTCGATCAGTGCGGCGAAATGCAGGATAGCGGCAGGCTTGTGCTTGGCCAGCACCTCGTCGAGGCGCGCCCGATCGCGGATATCGCCTTCCTCGGCCGGACCCCATTTGACGAATTCGCGATGCCCATTGGAGAAATTGTCGTAGACGACGGGTTTGAACCCCTTATTCGCCAGATCCAGACAAGTGTGCGAACCGATATATCCGGCTCCGCCGACCACAAGCACCGTTTCTCCTGCCATGACCATCCCTTCTTAACTCACAAGGATTTGCCGCCTCGAACGCGGCGGACCGGTTCGATCCGACGCGTACACTTAGAGAGCTGTAGCCGACTTGCAAGGCGGGAGAAAGGAGCAAGATTGGTAGTCTCAAGAATGGACGTAGGCGAAAAAGCTAAGCCGGCTTCACCTCCGCCTTACCGCTATGCATGAGAATTCCCGCAAGCGCCAGAACCGGCGGCAGCAGGAAACAAGCCATGCCGACGATCAGGAAAAGCGCCGCCGCCAGCGCGCAGCCGAAGGCAAAGCCGCCGACGGCCGCTCCCATGCGGCGAAGCCGCGCCTGCATCGCCGCCTTTTCTTCTGGCTTGGCACCATGGAGCAGATCGGCGATGTCGATCATGATCTGCGTCGTCGTGCCCGTCATCATGGTCGTCGGTGGTGTCGAGCCGAGGTGAATGCGATGCGCCGTCGTCTGGATGGCCATGGCCGCGACAAGGGTCATGCCCGTCAGAAGCGGCTGCCAGCCGTCTCCATCGCCAAACGGACCGAAGCGCAAAGCGAGGATCGCCGCGAACGCTAATAGCAGCAATTTCAGCGAGAGGATGATCTGCAGCGTCGGCAGATTGCGCCGCGAGAGATCGCCGCCAAGGAGACGGGCGAGAATGACGACGACGCAGAAAACCGGCAACGCCAGAAGCTTGGCGAGAGCGCCCGACGTTCCAAGCGCCAGGGAAGCGCCGAGCGTGACGAAATTGCCCGTGACATGCGCCGTGAACAGGCCATGCAGGGCAAGAAACCCCGCGGTATCGACATAGCCGCCATTGATGCTCAGAAGGGTGGGCAGGCTCGGCTTCATTGCTTTCTCGCTCGCTTCGATCGTCTCCGACCTTATCGCGCCGAATGACCTCCGATGTCGAGACGTTTGCGCGCTGGAGAAGCGAAACATCGCCGTGCGGCGCCGGTCGGTCCGGATATAAGCCTATCGTTCCCTCTAAAATCTCCGGATGCTCTCAGCGATCAACGCCACGGGCATGGTTGATCGTTCGAAGTTGGCGCTCGGCGATAATCTCTTCTGCCCTATCTGTAGCGACGACACGTTGGACCATGCGCAATTGGCCCAGGATGGCCTTGAAGTCCGTCTGCTGAGACTTTGAGACCATGTTGGCAGCATCAGCTTCATTGCGCAAAATGACACCGGGTCCGAAGCGAGCATCAAGTGCCTTGCTAACGAGAGAAAATTCCTGACGGAC
This sequence comes from Martinezella sp. CNPSo 3795, assembly GCF_057784475.1. Lineage (NCBI taxonomy): Bacteria > Pseudomonadati > Pseudomonadota > Alphaproteobacteria > Hyphomicrobiales > Rhizobiaceae > Martinezella > Martinezella sp. CNPSo 3795. The sequence goes on from NZ_JBXSOQ010000007.1 coordinate 236,671, forward strand.
ATCTGCCGACAACGACCGGACCAATCGTGCCAGTTCGCGCGGCTTCTTCTCCGTCTCGGACGAAATGTGTCGCAGCGCTGTCTGAGCGGTTCTCGTCAACGCCGGAATAGGTATTGCCATCCGTTCCCGCTCTATCATGACCGCCGCTTTTTCGTCCTCAAAAGCGCTCAAGTAAAATCGCCCCAGAGAGCGTACATTAGCACCAACTGCTTCAACCGCCCGCAGAGCTTCCCTACGCTCGCGGCCACCAGCGAGCAGCCTATCCAACGTTCTGCCGCTACCGCGCAAAGGGCCATAGGCAGTTGGCTCTGTGGCGACGGCACGTGCAATACGCTCAGGGTCGATCTGCTTATGCACCAGATCTTCGATCATCGCCACAGCGGCTGCGGGATCGCGCCAGATCACGGACCCAGTCGCGGTGAGTGCTGCTCTCGCCTGTTTGTAATGCTCAGTCTCGATTACGCGTGTTCGGGCCTCCTCGTCGAGGCTTACATTGAATTTCGTGACCGCCGGCAACATCGCAGGAGATGCGAGTTGGGCGAGACGCGCCTCTTCTGCAAACGATGGGCTAAGGGAGTTCACTGCGGGTAATAGATCGGAAGCATCCGCCCCCGGAACGGGCAAGGCGTCTCTGTCGTGTGTTGAGTGAATAAAAGCATTCCCCCCTGAAGTTGCGACTGGCACCTCCAGGGGCACGTTCGCCCGTCGCCAGAGCCGCGCCACATGATCACTTTTTGCCGTGAGCCAATTGGATAGGCGCTCCACCTGTAACTCGACGGCGTAACCATACTCCGCGATAGTGTCGATGCCGCGCCGCCGTGCGAAATCGAAAGCTACGGATTGATAAGACGGCTCGTTTTCGAAATCGAGCGTCGTCGTCTTTTCGCCGGGGCGCGACAGCCGTTCAATCAATTGCGCAAAGAGCGTCGGCGGGCGGTGTTCGGCGTCAATTTGCTCCATCCGAGCCTCGGCCTTATCAATTGAATATGCCGTCCAAATATTGCGGCCGACAATGCGATCCTCGAAATGCCTCGCCCCCGTTTCCTCATCAACAACGGGCATTTTAACGGTAACTTTTTCAGTCCCCTCCTTGCGCATGGTCACTATATCCCCGACCCCGACGCCGGCCGTCTCAAGCGCCTTGGGCAGATTGACGCCCCAAAGGCGATGCGTGGTTCCATCGGTCGTTCTGACGTCGACATAAGGAGAAGGACCAGAGTCGTCCCGCTTGCGAAACTTCGCAAGTCCGATTTCAACAACCTCGCCGGTGATGCCAGTGGCATGCTCGACGCGTGTCGTCTTGGCCCGTTCGAACTTTGGCTGAAAATCTTCCCTTGCCGCATAAAGATCGACACGCTCGCAATGACGCGTCATGGCAACATATGTCAGGTGTCGGTCCATCATGCCTGTTGCCAGCACGAAAGCGCGGTTGAAGGTCGATCCTTGAGTCTTGTGAATCGTTGCAGCGTAGCCATGGTCGACGTTGCGATAAGTCTCCTCGGAGAACATGACATCCCGACCACTGTCCAACCGAACCAAAAGCAATGGTACCCCGCCTCGACCCGCTGTCGATATGACCGTTCCAAACATGCCGTTCTTGACGTGCTGAACAGTTAAGTGAGGGGCTTTGGGTTCGACGAACCGTGCATTTTCGAGGAAGATGATCCGGTCTCCCTCGCTAAACTCACGTATGCCGCGCTCTGTACGAAACGACCTACCCTCCCCAAGCGCATCCTGTTGCAACAGGATCGCACGGATCGCGTCGTTGAGGCGTCTCACATCGCTGTTGGTGTGGGCCAGAACCATCAACTCGTCGCCACGCAACTTACGACCTTCGACCTGCGCCTTGGCAATGACCTCAAGGCGAGCGCTGGCCCAGTCGGAGACGATGCGTTGAACCGCATCATTGCGCGTGTCACTTTCAAGGAGATGGCCATGGGCGCTATAGGCCTTCAAGGCTTCCTCAACATTTCCACGGGCAAACAGACGGGACGCCTCTCGCGCCCATTCGTGCCGCTGGCGGCGAACGCCGACCAATTCGGCAAAGCCGATCCGCTCGATGATGGCACGGAAGGAAGCCCCCGCCTGGATCGGCTGAAGTTGCATTGCGTCGCCAACAAGAACTGCTTTCGCGCCCGCATCCTCGACGCGTTTGAGAAGACCCGCCATCTGTTGCGACGATACCATGCCAGCTTCGTCTAGAACCAACACGTCGCCCTTCTGCAGCAGGTCATAGTCGTTTTTCCAGGCAAGCTCCCAAGCGGCAATTGTACGCGAACGGATCCCGGAACTGCTATTCAATGCCTCCACCGCCTTACCGGCGAGCGCCGCTCCGAGGACGCGCCTGCCGTCTCGCTCCCAGGCAATACGTGCCACGCTCAGCAATGTCGATTTGCCAGCGCCCGCAATACCGACGACTGCGGCAATGCCGCTATCAGCTGTGACATGCCGAACCGCATCGAGCTGCTCAGGGTCAAGGCGAATGGCCTTGTCGGGCGCCGCCTCAATCTCAACAATCGCAGCATCAACTTGGGAAGGTGATACCGCAAAGCCACCGATGTTCGAGAGATTGAATGCCGACCGCGCCATGTGGAATTCGGTTCTGATCGTCGCGCGCGTCGTGAAGACTGCCGGCAGCTCGACCGCACCAGTTTCCGCACTCACCTTCTGCGGCCGCAGCATTACCAATTCCTCAGACGCCATCAGTTTCGCGCGGATATTGGCAAAGACGATTGGATCATCAACATGGCGGTGCAGGGCGCGGGCAATCTCGGTTTCATCGAAGGTCGAGCGCTCATTGCTGAGTTGCCTAAGCAGTAGCCCGGGGTCGGCAGTGAGGCGTTCCGCCGTCTCGTAACGCTGTGCCAATGCCGCCGGCGCGAAATAGACATTGGCACCTTTGCGTAGAAGCGCCGTACGGGCAGGACCGATATGGCGCCGCCCCATTCCCCGCAATCCCTGCTCCTCGTAGGAGCGGCCGTCTATGCGGATATCGTGACCGGCAAGTGCCAGATGGCGCGTTAGCGTTTGAGCCCAGGCAAGCTTCCACTCCTCCATCGTTTCCTTGTTGCCTGCCCACGGACGGTAAATGATTGTTCCTTTCGGCCTATCTGGGCTTTTGAGGCGCAGAGGCTCGCCGGTGTCGTCGACGATAGCGATCTGCTTCGGCCCAAACCCTTCCGCGGTCAGCGGACGCAGTGTGGTCATAACGTGGACGTGCGGATTTCCCTTCTTATCGTGATAGACCCAGTCTGCAACCATTCCGCACGACAGGAGGTTCTCGCGAACGAAATCGCGCACCAGCGCAATATTCTCCGTCCTGCTGAGCTCGTTTGGAAGGGCAAGGATGATCTCGCGCGCAAGCCGTGCATCGCACCGGGTCTCGAAACGATCGACAACATTCCAGAGCGCTTCACTGGCGCCGGCAACCGATCGTCCGTCGATCAAAACTCGCAACCATGCCGGCGTATCATCAGGAAGAGCGAGTTCCTCGTATATGAGTTCGGCCGCGCCTGCGGAGTAGCGGAACTTGGTCCCCACCTGCTCATCCGTCATCTTGGTACGATGGCGATAGGCAGCAGCCGAGACAACGCTCTGTCCCGCTCCGCGGCTGATCATTTTCGCTCTCAAAAACATAATAGCCAAATTTGACTCTTCCTTTTCCAGCACATCGGTACCGCATAGATATCGAGAGACCTGGCGAAAAGGCCCATAATAGGCCGGTTTTCTAGGATGAATTCCACTTTCCTATATTATTTCAGTCCATTTGACTACTGCATTTAATGCAGTATAAAAGATTCCATTAGATTTGATCCCGATGAAAGAAAGGACAGGGCATGCGTGCAAGAAGCACGGCTTCCGAGATGGACACGCAGATCGAGCTGCTCAGGGAGAAGCGCAAGAGGATGGTCGCCAAGGCCAATGAACGTTTCGCTAGCGCGGCACGGAGGGCAGGTCTCGCGGAACTGGACATTTCCGACGCCGAGCTCAATGAGGTTCTCGCCGAAATCACAGCGCGATTTCGCGACGGTGAAAAAAGGAAAACGGGCGCATCCACTTAAGAGGCTAGATCAGCGGATTATGCTTCTCGAACGCAGGCAGCAGCGTGACATGATAAAAGATCGCAAGCGCGAAACGCGCGAAAAGATGATCTTCGGCGGATTGATCATCAAGGCTGGCTTGCGAAAGGCCGATCGTGCGTTCCTGCTCGGCGCCTTGATCGAGGCGAGCCGGATCCCGCCTGATACCGCGCAATACCGCCATCTACACAAGATTGGTATGGAAGCGTTCCGCGCCGATGCACGCATGACGAATTCGGAAAGCAAGGACCTAGCATGACGATAAAGTGAGGTGGCGCGCGCAAATCTTACTCCGCGCGTTCGGCCTCGAGAGCGGCAATCTCGTCGGAGATTTCCGCGATGCGTTGACGGAGCTCCGCCTCGGTACCGTCGTCCACCTCGCCTTCGCCAAAACAATAGCGGGCAATGTGCAGCTCAAGCTTGGCTTCAAGCTGCTCGCGCTGTGTGCGCAGATGTTTGAGATAGCTGTTTCGCATTGCGAATACGCTTTCAAAGAAATGAAGTCACTCCCAATAAATAGGTTCGAAATCAGAAAGTTTCGATAGACGTCCCATCACCCACCTGAAACTCTTGTCACGAAATGCCGCAATGCCGCCGTTTCACACTTGTTTCAAAGTGACCGACCGGTCATCACATTCATGCGACTGCGGCTGAAATGATCCCGAGGGCAAATATTAGGCGCTGACATCAGCTTCAAATTCGGGCTAATTCAGGCGGAGTGTTCGAGGTATGTTGTGTTGAACGAAAAAATTGCCGTCATTGGCCTCGGTTATGTTGGCCTACCTGTCGCGATTGCGCTTGCCGAAAAATTCCATGATGTGGTCGGCTTCGACATCAAAGCCTCTCGCGTCACTGCGCTGCAGGCGGGCAAGGACGATACCCGGGAGATTTCTTCTGAACGGCTGCGGTCGAGCGGACTGCACATCAGCAGCGAGATCGAGGATCTCAAGGATCGCGATATCTTCATCGTTGCCGTGCCGACGCCGATCGATCGGAACCGCCAGCCCGACCTGCGGCCCATGATTTCCGCCTCGCGCACCGTCGGCAAAGTCCTGCGCAAGGGTTCAATCGTTGTCTATGAATCGACCGTCTATCCCGGCGTTACCGAAGAGGTCTGCGGCCCGGTGCTGGCGGAAGTTTCCGGGCTGCGCCAGGGCGAGGATTTCCATGTCGGCTATTCGCCGGAACGAATCAACCCTGGCGACAAGGAACACACCTTTGAGCGCATCGTGAAGGTCGTCGCCGGCGATGATGCGGAAACCTTGGAAAAGATCGCCGCCATCTATGGTGCCGTGGTCGAGGCGGGCATTCATCGCGCCCCGAGTATTAAGGTGGCCGAGGCCGCCAAGGTGATCGAAAACACCCAGCGCGACGTCAACATCGCACTGATGAACGAGCTTTCGATCATTTTCGAGAAAATGGATATCCGCACCGCCGATGTTTTAAAGGCGGCACGGACGAAATGGAACTTCCTGCCCTTTACTCCCGGCCTGGTCGGCGGCCACTGCATCGGCGTCGACCCCTATTATCTGACTGCCAAGGCAGAAGAGCTCGGCTATCATCCCGAAGTCATCCTCTCCGGCCGCCGCATCAATGACGGAATGGGCGCCTTCATTGCCCAGAAGCTCATCAAGATGCTGGTTGCGGCGAAAAAGCCGATCAATGGCGCGCGCATCGGCATATTCGGTCTGACCTTCAAGGAAAATGTGCCTGACCTGCGCAACAGCCGCGTTCCCGACATTATAAGCGAACTGCATCAGTTCGGCCTGGAGCCGCTGGTGCACGATCCGATGGCGAGCCATGCGGAAGCCGAGGAGGAATACGGCATTCGCCTGATGGAGCTGAAGGATTTCGGCAAGCTTGATGCCGTCGTGCTTGCCGTTCCCCATAAATCCTATCTGGCGGAAGGTGCAGCCACTATCCTCGATCTCTTGAGCGAGAACGGCGTCGTCGTCGACGTGAAGGCAGCTCTCGATCGGAGTAATCCTCTGCTGGAAGGTCACTCAGTCTGGAGTCTGTAAGGCTGAAACGCTAGCTCAGCGCGCCTTTATCCCCGCCGGCGACCGTTGCCGCCAACCCTTCTTCGACGGAGTAAGGCGGCGACCAGCCGGTGAGCGCCCGCGTCTCGCCAATATCGACCTGAAGCGAGCTAAGCAATCGCCGCGCGGCGGCTCGACGTCCCAGAATTGCGGCAAGTCCCTCAAGCAGCGCAGGCGGCAGCGGTAGTATCCAAGCCTTGCGCCCTGCAGCCAGAGATAGTTTGGAGATCAGCTGGCCAATCGAAAGATCTTCGCCATCGCTGACCAGGAATACACGATTACTGACGGCAGAGTGGCTGGCGCAGAGCAGCATGAAATCGACGAGATTGCCGATATAAACGAGCGACCTGCGGTTTCGAACCGCCCCAAACGGCCAGGGAAACGGCCGCGCAGCCCACCTCATCAAGCTTGCGAAATTCGCCTTAACGCCGGGACCATAGACGAGCGGCGGCCGGATGATGACGACCTCCATGCCCGTTTCCGCTGATATCGCGAGCAAGGCCTCCTCCGCCTCCAGTTTCGAGCGGCCGTAGGCATCTTCCGGATTCGGTATATCGGAAGCCTTGAAAGGCTCCCCCTCCGCCGTCTCCTCGCCATTGACCTTGATCGAGCTCAGGAAGACGAAGCGTTTTACGCTCGCGGCCGCGGCTTGTCGCGCCAGGTTGACGGTCGCATCGACATTGACGGCTCGGAACGCAGCCAAGGGATCGGCGGCGCTCTCGTTCATGACATGGACGCGGGCCGCCAGATGCATGACGACATCGACGCCGGCAAGCGCATCGGTCCAATCCGTATCGCGATCCATCGTCCCGATGGCGACGAAGCCTGGGCGGAAGTTGCGGCTGACCGGCCGATACTCCATTCGCCGGCGGGAAAGCTCCGTGCACAGAGCTTGTCCGACAAAACCCGTCGCACCCGTCACCAGGATCATCCGCCAGCTGCCTCCACTTTTCCGCACCATGATTAATTGGGACATGCTTTGCACGGGATGTCTGCTTAGAACAAGGGCGGGGAATCTTGCCGGGACTGGTTGTGCTTGAAATCGCGATATGAGATGGACGGAACACTGACGACCTTGATCACCCTCAGAACAGAGGGTGATGCAACGACAAGAGACGATGTTTTATACGATCGCCAAGCGCCTTTTCGATTTTCTCGCCGCTCTAGCCGCGACCATCGTTTTTTTCATCCCGATCCTGATCGTCGCACTTGCAGTGCGTCTGACCTCACCTGGTCCGATCCTCTATTGGTCGGATCGGGTCGGCCGGAAAAATAAGATCTTCCGCATGCCGAAATTTCGAAGCATGCGTACGGATACGCCGGCGGTTGCGACCCATCTGTTGAAGGACCCCAAGATCTATCTGACGCCGATCGGCTCCTTCCTGCGCAAGTCGAGCCTCGACGAGTTGCCGCAGCTTTGGTGCATCCTGAGAGGCGAGATGAGCATCGTCGGCCCGCGCCCGGCGCTATTCAACCAACACGATCTCGTCGCACTGCGCACGGAACGTGGCGTCGACGCTTTGCTACCGGGCTTGACCGGTTGGGCGCAGGTCAACGGCCGCGACGAGCTGCCGATCCCCGAGAAGGTGGCGCTGGACGAGGACTATCTGCACCGACGCTCCTTTCTTTTCGATCTGAAGATCATTTTCCTGACGGTATTGAAAGTGGTCCGGCGCGACGGAGTTGCTCATTGACAAACAATCAGCGAAATCGGCATCAGTGACACAACGGCGCGGGAAAATTGCCGTATTCCTGCCCCTTTGCGACCATACGGCCCGTGACGGGGCGAGGAATGCCGGATGGTGAACCGATTCTGGACAAAGGCGGATGACGACATTGGACGACTCGCGCATCAACAAACCGCATGCTGATCTTGCAGCCGAACCGATCGGCGTCACGAAGGCAGGAAGCAACATGACGAAGCCGCTCGCCATCATCGGCGGCATTCTCTGGCTGCTTGTCGCTTCGCCGACCGTCGTCGAGAGCGACGCCTACCGGTATGCCACCGCGCTCCTCTCTCTGATCGCCCTCTACTACTATATGAAGGCGCCGATACGGCCGCGCACCGATTGGATCGGCTGGCTCTGCATGGGCTGGGCCTTCTATGTCATGGCGCGTTTCTTCATCACCTTCTGGCTGACGCCGCAGCACGATATCGGCGCTTCGGATTGGCTCTATGCCTTCCCCTTCTTCTTCCCCATCATGGGCGTCGCCTTCCTGCTCTACGAAGAGCTGATGGAAAAGATCGTCGCGGCCTATTTCGCCGTGGTGCTCGTCATGCTGGTCGCCACTCAGCATCTGCGCGAGGTCTTTGCCGGCGAAACCATCCGCCCGCTGATTATGAACAACCAGATCCACGGCGCCGTCGCCTGCGGCATGATCGTGATCTTCACCCTATTCTGGCTGTTGCATTACCTAACGAACAAATCGAGCGACCGCCGGATCGCCCGCTTCGCCTATATCGCGTCGCCCTTCATCTTCGCGCTCTGTTTCATCGCCATTTACGGTGCCAAGTCGAAAGGCGTCTGGCTGGCACTCGGCATCACACTGCCTGTCCTTGCGCTCATTACGCTGACCTACCTGCGCCTGAGGAGCGGTGCCATCATTATTATCGCCGTCGCGGCCCTGTTGATCGCAGGGATCTATGGCGTCAGGCACAATCTGGACAAAACGGCCGGCCCAACTGTATCGGCAGCCCTTTCCATGGTCGAAAATGTGGCCAATGGCCATGAGATGGGCGGCGTGGTTTCAAACGCCATCAGCTCCAGCAATACACCGGTGTCGATGGACGAACGCCTGCAGCTCTGGTCGAACAGCTGGGAAGTCTTTTCATCGGCGCCGATCTTCGGCTGGGGCAATCGGTGGCTCGAACGCTGGGCCGAGACGCGCTACTCGCATGTTCAGTACACGCTGCTGCACAACGGCTATCTGGAAATCCTAGTACGTTACGGCCTGTTCGGTGCGGCAATCATGGGCTTTATGCTCGCCACCTTCATCCGCGCCGTCTGGCGCGCCCGCACGGCCGGCATTATTCCGCGCGCCGCATGGCACGCCTATATCGCCTGCCTTTTCTTTTTCTCATTGACGCTCCTCAGCAACTCCAACAACCGCCTGGCGATCGGCGAAAGCCTAGCCTTCGCAAGCTCCGCCTTCGCCTGCTGGTGTCACATGCGGCTGAAGGGGGAGTATTTGACGATCTCTAAAGGGGAACGGCAAGAAGCGGCCGTGAGAGCGTGAGCATGATAGTTGCACGACTGCTTCGGGTAGCTGGTTGGCATAGCGCACAGGCCGCCGTGACCGATCCGTCAGCGCCTCCAGGCCATCGTCCTTGTAGCGGTTGAAAACCTTGTAGCCGGTCTTGGGCGAGATCCCGAACTCCCGGCACACATCGCTCATGCCTTCGCCTCCAGCAGCCGGGCGACAGAGCGTAGAGGTTCCTCGATCACCGAAGGCTCTCTCCACGGCATCAACACCTCCCGCCAAAAAGCCGAAAGTGTTACCACCCATATCTCCGGTACAATTCGTCACCTATCTCTCAGGTCGGGCACCGAGGCCTCCAAAGCCGTCCATACCCGCCGAGCTACGACGCACGAAGAGCGACTGATGGCCCCCGCGTGAAAAGCGTAGAAACTAGCGCGTTTGGTGGTGGAAAAGTTCGAACGCTGCCGGCGAGAAGTCGTTTTTGACGCGAGGCGGAATTCAAGTTCATCGTTGGATGATCTAGGCAACATTTCATCACAAGCAAACTCAGCGCCTTGAGATCACCCTTCTTCGCGATTGGCGACAAAACGTTCGATCTATGTCGTATCGGGCCAGGATCGTTCCCGACAAATCCGCGTCCTGCGCATGCAGGAAGTATTCGGTTCCGAAAATGCACCCTCTGCCAAAGCGGTGATGTCTAGCAGACCTTGTAAACGCCGATCGAATACCTTCCTCCATATCGGTGGTTGAGCATCGTCCGCTGAGCCCGAAGAAGCCATTCGCTGACACAGCTACCCGCCCAAAATGGTATCGCTCCGCCATTTAAGGGCGCTTAACTTAGCTCAGCCCCTATTTAAGCCAGGAGCCAATTGCTTAAATAACACTGCACTCTCGTAATTGGACATGTCCGTTTCAGCTTCTAACCTTCGGCTAGGCCGCTTCGTCGAGACCCCTATAGCGGGCGAATCGTGCGCGCCTTCGTGCCGCCCCCCATTACCGCTTGAACCGTCGATCGACGTGCTGGCCCTATTGGAAAGGCTGAGCCTAGCCGAGCGGGCCTTTGGGCGCGCCATCCTCATTCGATAGGCTGATGTCGAAGGCGTCGCGAACCACCGCTTCCGCTGACGTTACCTCCTCGTCCGTCATCTTTTCGAATTCACGACTGCGCCGCTTCTTGGAAAGCGTACCCTCGTTCTGACGGATGAAATTGATGAGACTGGAGATCATCCCGTCCGGCATCTCAAGGAAATCCTGAATGCGTCCCTTCGCTTCATCGAAGCGCGCGAGGTGATCGATCTCATTTGGCAGGTCATGCCTGATCGTCTGTACGACGCAAGCATAGAGAAATTCCGTCAACTTCGTATAATCCCCGAACCTGTAGAGATCGGCAGTGTCGTTGAGGACACTCACGTTTTTCTCCGGTGTCGGCACCCATTCGATAAAGGGCAACAGCGGTCCGGTGTAACCGCGCAGGCGCTCGCCATACTCCTCCTGGCGTTCAAGAAGTACGGAAGAAATGGGAAAAATCATGCCAGCGGGCGTATATCCGCGCTCAGACAGAACATGGTGTATGAGGTACCGATGCAGGCGACCGTTTCCGTCTTCGAAGGGATGGACGAAGACGAAGGCGAAGGCCATGACCGAGGCTTGAAGTACGGCATCGACCCCACTCTCCGCCATCCTGCTTCCTGCGGCTATGATCCCTCCGAGCAGATCGCTAATGTCTTCGTGCCGGGCTGAAATGAATTCGGGGAGAGGATCGTCGTTCCAGTCGCGATCGCCAATAAAGCCGCCGGCGTCTCGCAGCCCGCGCTTGATGAACCGGCTCTCCTCGATCACAATGTGCTGGAGGCGCACGAGTTCGTCCACTGTGATCGGCCGCTTTCCCGCTTGAGCAACAGCCCTCATCCAACGCTCGAGGCGGCTTCGCGGCGGGCGTTCGCCTTCGATCTGGTAGGATGCCTGGCTATCCGACAGAAGCAGAAAGCTTGCCGCGCGCGTAACGATCCCCTTTCCGATCTTTCCGATGAGCTCTTTGGCTTCAGCGTCCCAGCGGTGGGCGACCGTGTCGACGAGATATTCGGTACGCCTTAATACGGGGCAGAATGCTGGTGTGCCAAGGAGATTGTCTCGCACGCGGTGACGGGGCGAATTCACGGGGGACGATGTGAAGTAGCTCGCGGTGTCAAGCGCTTCAACATAGTTCCCCCGTTCCGCGTCCGGAATGTCAAGGCGCGTACCTGTCAGCCATTCATAGAAAAACCAGATCCTGCGCGTCGCACTGCTCGTCGGTTCGGCTTCGATCAGCGCTGCGATCTCACTTGCCGGGACGATGTGAAATAGCTTTTTTAGGATCAACAGATCGATCGTCTCGTGCCTCAATGCGAAAGACAGATGTCCAAGCAAGCTGTCCTCTGGAGCGAAGCGCTTGTCGAAGATCGTCCAATCCTCATGTGCTCTCCTCGAGCCATAGACGAAGCCCTTCGCGACGCATGAGGGGTGACGAACAGGGGCTGCAATTCCGTATTTCTGAACGAGAGCTGCATACCCAACGGGGACCGTATCCATTGGCACAATACGTTCTTGGAAGACCGTTGGATTTGCGGGATTGGCTGTCATGCCGACTTCCTTCCTCATCGAAAAACAAGTTACACCATCGAACGATGATTATTTTCGAGGCATAATATCGAAAATCGCTTACATCGGAAATCAGTTATTCGCATCGAAAAACGCTTATATACGATTAATTATATCGAAAATTGATTAACAGTGGGCATAAGCCTCATCGAAACCGTAAGTTTTTATCGAAAATCGATTAATAACGGACGCCGTTATAGAAAATCAATTAGAATCCCAAAGCGACTGACGAAATCGCCTTTTCGCTCAACAACACACTAAAAGCGTCATTGCCAAGTCGATGATGCTGCGACCGACCGGCTCGCCACCGCGAAATTAAAGTATTTGCACGCCAATGCTCTCGATATTTTTCGGATAACCTGCGGGCAACTACGAGGCTGCGCGACGAAAGACGGCGTGTGGCCCTGGAGAGCGCTCACGTACCCGAATTCGCATTCACATCGGCCATTTTTCAGCTCAGTTTTCCGATGAGCGAGGCGGTTCGCTTGAACCCGAAGAAAAGGAAAGCTCTAGAAAATCGGTTAGGCCTGTTTTCCGTTTACAAGGAACCTCGGCTGAAGCGAACAAACCAAAATGCAGGAACTAGTCATTTCTCCGCTCGATCACGGCTCAAAGTAAATCTCGCTCACCCGAAACTTCCCGTCGATCCGCCTGCACTGGACAATGATATCGACCGCGACCTTCAGCAAACCATGAATATCGCCGCGCTCAAGGTCACGACCTCCCTCCGACTCTTTTACGAGCAACGTCAGTTGCTCAAGTGCCAGCGCCGCAGAATCGGCATGCACCGTTGTGATCGATCCAGGATGTCCTGAATTGACATTGCGGATGTAGTAGAAGGCCGAGCCGTCGCGCAGCTCCTGTAGAAGAATGCGATCGGGTCGCATCCTGAGGCACGATTCGAGCAGATCTTTCGCGCTGATTTTCGCCAGCCCCTGCCCTCCTTTCGAATAGAAAAGCTTGACGTGATTGGGCTGCGAGATGACTAGCTCCGGCGTATCCTCGATCGAGATTATCCGCTCATGCTCCGGGATATGCCGGATCAATGCCTTCGACAGGGTGGTCTTGCCCGATCCGGTCGCCCCCGAGATGATAATGTTCTTGCGCGCAAGAACCGCCGCACGCAGAAACGTCGCGTAATCGCCTGCCTTGAGGATCTTGTCCAATCTCGCATCTGAGGATTCGCTATGACGGTTCGACGAGGAGACATTGGAAAATAATTCACCCCTTTCGAGATCATCCAACGTCAGCGTCACCGACGACGGCTTTCTGATCGTGACGCTGACCGTGCCCTTGCTCGTTGCCGGCGGAACAACAATCTGAATCCGCTCTTCATCTGGCAAGGTGGCCGACAGGATTGGCCGGGCCTCGTCGATTGCCTGGTTCGAATAGCTTGCAATGGCCCGGGCCAGACGCATGAGCTTCTCGAAGCTAAGATCCGGCAGCGCATGGCGTCGCCATCCCTCCGTTCCCTCGGTCAGGACTTCACCTGGGCGGTTAACGACGATCTCATACAGCGACGTGTCCTTCAGGAAGCGAGACAATGGCAAAAGCAATTCACGCACCACACGAGCATCTGAAGCTTCCGCCATCTTCCGCCCTACTTGGTCACGAGCGTTGATCGAGGCCCGAAATCCCCCGATACCGCGCGATCGAGGATCCTGTTGCGGGGTTCGGTGACACGCAGGCTATAGACGTCGGAAAAATCGAGATCGCGGGCGACAAAAATCGAGACGAGTTCGCCTTGATGCTTTGTCAATGTCGGCACAATATTGATGGATTGCTCGACGGCGATCGCTGCCGCCTGCTGGCCAGCCGTCGCCGTATTCTGCGCTTGAACGTCACTATCCTGCAGCCGGCTGCCGGCATAGGTCGTCGCGTCCCCGACGATGGAGAGCAGTATGGCACTGCCGAAGCGCTCCCACCAATGCGTGTCAACATAGCCATCCATGCCCGCCCGCCCGAGTGCGTCGGTCGCAGGCGAGGCGAGTGTAATAATCACACCTTTTGGCGTCTTTGCGCGATTCCAAAGCACGAACAGGCGCTTCTGGCCCCGGTTCAAGCCGCCTCGATATTCTCCGACGATCTGAGTTCCTTTCTCCATCAGGACCACGCGGCCGTTGTCGGAAAGAACATCGCGATTGATGACGCAGCTGGCGAAGCCCGGCTGATCGGAAGCGAGCGCCGTCTCGAGCACGCATGGAATGGAAGTTCCCATAGCGACAATGAAGTCGCGGTTGCCGAGCGTGCCGGCGCGTGATCCTTCCAGATGAGTCGGCGTCAACATCCTGTTGAACCGCTGGTCCTCGGTTTCAGGTTGGGCGCCCCCAAGGCTGCCAGGAACGGGCAGGTAATTGGAGCCGGGGTCTTGCGACATCGCGGCTGCTGTGTCGCGGCGTTGCGATGATGACTGCTGTCCATTATAGGCCATGACGGGCGCACGCCGGGCGGAGTCCAACAAGGTGTCCTCAGCGGGTGTGACCTGCTCCTTTGATGCAGGCGTCGGTAGCAACACCTCAGGAAGGGGTGTGGCCGGCTTTACCTCTTCCTTCGCCGGCTCGAAGTCAGCCGTCTGGCGAATGACGACATGGTCGGGCTCTTTCGTCTCAGCCTTTTGCCGGTCACGCATCGACCACAGCGAAAACGCAACAAAGGCGACCATCGCTAGAACCACGCCACCGCGCTTCAGGAATGGACGGCCCTCAGTTCGCTGGTTGACATCCGTCTCGGCGCGCTCACCTGGGATAGGGTATTCCGCCTCATCCGCCATGGGCTCCTCCTGTTGCAGCGCTTGGGGCCTGCGCTTTCATGACGCGCTCCACCGAAGGTGATGTTGTATTGGTGTTCGGATCGACGCCCGTCGGATCGTAGGCTTCGTTGAAGATGCAGAGCACGTCTCGTCCCCGCCTCAGGATAAATTTGCGACTGATCGCATGAACGAGCACGAGGTCACCGGAAACCGACTTAGGTACCAGGCTCTCGGTGCCGTCGGAGTTTTCCATATAGATTGCCGGGATTTCCTGATTGCCGGTAAAGGCGATGGTCGTGATCTTGCCGTTGTCATAAACAGCGTTCGGCTCCAACGCTCCTGATCCCTGCGCTGAATAACGCCAATTGCGTGGTCCATATTGCTCATGCAAAGCCAGCACTGTGTCGGCTTGTCCAGCTTGTGCTGCCTGGGTTTGCGCGAGTGCCTCCCGACGACGGCGCTCGGCATCATCGGCTGGATAGCGATATTTGACATAGAAGTAAGTGTCCTGGCCGGCGGCAACCGGACCGTCTCGGACCGTCAACTCCATCTGGTAACTGCGCGTCGAACCGTCACGACGTGTCGTGACCACGGAGATGTTCGTGACGGGCTGGTTCTCTCGCGCCTTCAGGAAGAGTATATTGCCGGCCGGCGCCACTTCCCATGCGACCGTATTACCAAGCGCTACATGGGCGATTTCCTCGTCGGCGGCAAACTCCACCTGGACGGAGGAACGCAGCGAGCCCACGATCCTGGTGATATTGTAAGGCTGATAGTCGACGAAACGGATCCGACTGTCTTGGGATGCGCCGCGCGGCGTTTCCAGTGCAAGGGCTGCCGATGGCCAGCCAGCAGTCAGAAGCAGTGCAATCAAACAATGATGTTTCAGATGTTTCAATTGATGGCCTCCGGATCGGATCGATAGTCGCTGACGGCGAAGCCGAGCGGATTTATCAACCGGTCGGTCGAGGACATTGGAGCATTCACATAGGAGAAGGTAAGCGTTGCCACCCAATGGGTCGTATGGGTCTCGTCACCGCGGGTGATGGTACGCATATAGCGAACAGACAGGACATTGGCGTTGATCAGCGAGATGGAAACGATGTTGATCCGCGATGTGGCGCCGCGACCGTAGATATTTTGCGGGGAATCTGGATTGCCGCCGCGATAAATCGCGGCAAAGCGGGTCTGTTCCGGCGCCGTTGAGAGCAGCGAGACCGTGCGAAAATTCTCCTCCGCCTCGCTCCAGACATAACCTTCGCGGGCACGAACATAGCGGGCGGCGAAATATTTGGTCACCGCTTCGTCGTAGGTGCCAGCGGTCGACTTGAGTGCCGAAACGACATCGACGATACCGGTGGAATTGTCGACTCTCACGACAAAAGGCTCGACTGTCTTGAGCGGTGTCAAACCCGCGACGGCGAGGGTCGAAATCGCCGCGATAATGCCCGCCCCGGTGGCTACGAACCAAGCGATCCGGGCCGAACGTTCTATCTGGATCATGCGGTCCTGGTCGAAACGCCGGGCCTTATCGAAATAATCCTTGAGACTGTCCGTCGTCACCATCACTGCGGCCCTCCGCATCGGCGATAGGAGTGGCCGACATCAAAATGCGCGAAGGCGGCGGGAACGATACCTGGCTTTTCCTCGACATAGGCGGGTGGCTTGCCACCGGACTGTGCCGGCGGAGAGTGACGAGGTTGCGGCGTGGACCGACTATCGCTGTCCCATTGCCACATGGCGCGATTGAGCGGCCGGCGCGAATAGCCGTCGCATTTGGGCAAGGGATAGGAATGTGACGCGCAACCGCCGAGCGTCGATGCCACACAAAAAAGCACGAATATTCGGATCATCGTGAACCATCTTGTTGCTTGCTTGAAGTTCCACATCAGCCGGCTCTTTCGGAACGAAAGCTGCGGCGAACGGCACGTGCACCCCGACCAGTCGCTCGCGCCATGTAGGTAGCACCTCGGGCGAGCGTGCCTTCATGCGCGTCGCGTGCCGCGCCATAGCCGTAGGTGAGCGACACTCCGCCCGCGGCGAGTGCCGAGGCGATGCCCGGAAGCTGGTAAAAGACGTAGAGGGAGGCCAGGCAAATGGCGCCGAGCGCAACGGGTCGCATGAGCACGTCGCTGTAGCTCTCGATCATTGTGAAGGTGGAGTCGATACAAGTAATGAGTAGCGAGCCAACCGCCACGACCAGTACCTGCAGGATCACGAAGTTGGCGAGTTGCCCGATCCAGGCTTCGGTAAAGCGGCGGGACGAGCGAAACATGGCGAGCGCCACGAAAATCGGGCCGATAGCGAGCACGATTGCCAGTGCGAGACGGGCATAGAGCGAGACAATGTAACCGATCGCGGCAACCACGAAACTTGCCAAGATGACCAGCATGCCACCGAAGCCAGTGACGATGTCGACTCCCCATGAGGCGCGCGCCCAGATCTCGTGTGCGCATTTCTGACCTTTATCCAATAGGCTGTCGAAGGTCGAGGCGCTTGGTATCGTGCCAGAGTTCAACGCCTGTGAAATCTCCTTGGGCAATGTGTCGAAGAAGATGCCGCCGACATAAGTCTGGTACTCGCTGGCATTCGTGACCAGCATCAGGATGATGGCAAGCTTCATTGCCCGAAAAGCGAAATCCATGATCGGTTCGTGGACTGATCCACGCAGAATCAGGAAACCGTAGAGGATGACATAAAGTGTCAATGCCGCCGTCAATGGCCCGGTGACCCAGCTGGCGATATTCGACGTACCTGACGATATGAAATTCTCCAGCGGTGCCTTGAACTGCCCATCGACGAAGGCAAAGATCTGATACATGCCTCAGCCTCCGAGTGCTTTGCCCATGCGTTCCATGCGGGATTTCCAATCAGCCGCCTCGGCATTCACGCAATTCGGCGTCGCTCGCAATTCGCCGGGATTGCTTTTGCATTTGGCGATGAGATCCGACAGCAGCGTCTGGTTGGCCATCAACTCATCGACCGAATAAGTGCGCTCGGGCTGCTTCGAGCAGCCGAACAAAGAGACACCGAGTGTGAGGAGAACAAGAAACTTCATTGAAGGGCCGCTCCCATTGTATCCATGCGCTTGCGCCAATCCTCGGCCCTGCGCTGTTCATCGACCTGAACCTGGGCCTGCTGCACCATCTGCAATCCCTGCATCCTCAGCATATCGGTCTGGAGAAAGGCCGTTTCGGCCTGCAGCCGCGCCTGCAGATCGGCGATGTCCTTGGCGTCGCTCGCCGAAGAGATTTGCCGGCGTAATTGATCGATCCCGTCGATCCGCTTGGTCGCGGTATCGTAGATTTGCTGGGCTAGGCTCATCTGCCCTGCATTCTTGTTCTGAAGACGCGAAAGTTCTTGAGCATAAAAGTCATTGGCGCTCGTTTTGTAGGTCGAATTGTCGGTCAAGAATTTGGAGGCGGCATCGCCAAGCGTGCCTGAACCCGAGCCCTTGAGCAGGCTTTCGACGGTAGAAAAATCCCCTGGCAATGCCTTGCGGATCGCCGGATCGTTCAGCAGGCTGGCGACGTCGGCCATATTGGTCAGCTTGTTTAACGAGCCGTAGAGCTGCTGGGCCTGCTGGAGTTGTTGGTTCAGCGCATCAAGCTGCGATTTCAGCTGGGTTATGCTTTCGATCTGCTTGGCGATCGCCGTTTGGTCGATCACCGGGATACCCTGCGCGTCAGCGACGTGGAAAGAAAGAAACAGTACTATCGCTGTGATGGGAATCGTTCTGCTCTGCGCCATCAGCTTGCACTCCTTGTCTGTTGGAATATCCGCAGCCATTCGTCCCGGTCATCGCCAAGCTCCGCCCGGATCGCCTCGGCAAGTTCGACGTTTGCCGTTCGCCCGGACAGGATTGCGAGCTCATCGCCGAAACCGTTGAGATTGAGCTCGGCGACAACGCTGTTGTGACCCTGTTTAACGATAAAGCGCCGGCTTTCGGCGGAGAGCTCGCGGGCAACCAGCTCGAATTCGCGTTCGGTGAGCTTGAAGCCACTGACGTAGTCGTCTCGATCACCGCGGGAATTCGGCAGGAAAACCTGTGTTGGGCACTGTTCGATGATTGTGTGCGCGATCGGCGAGTTGATCACGTCTCGCGGGCTTTGCGTGGCGAAGAGCATCAAGCCGTTCTGCTTGCGAATGGTCTTGAGCTTATTCTGGGCAAGATCAAGAAAGCTCTCGTCCTGCAGCGCCTTCCAGAACTCGTCGATAACGATGATGATCCGTCGGCCATCGATCAATTGCTCGACCCGATAGAAAAGATAAGCCATCAAGGGATTACGGATTTCCTCGTTGTCGAGAAAATCGGTCATGTCGTAGCCGAGAAATTTGGCGCCGATACCGATCTGATCGGCCTCGTTGTCAAAGACCCAACCCAGCGGCCCGCCTTTTTCCCACCGACGCAGGCGCGCAGCGATCCCTTCCGGATCAGTATTGTTGAGAAAGGTGCGCAAAGCGCCGATCGTGCGCTGATTTTTCGGCAGATCAGCAAGACCATCGATCGCGAGCGCGATATCGCTGACATCGCCGACCGAAAAATCACGCACCGCCGCACCGGCTAGCTTGGCGATAAAACGTGCCAGGAATATCTTGTTCTCCGGTGTCAGCTCTAAGGCTTTCAGCGGTGCGCATCCGGTCGGCAGCCCGTTCTTCAGCGGCAAATAGGTACCACCAGCAGCCCGGACGAAGAGGTCGGCGCCACGATCCTTGTCGAAGAAGACCATGTGCGGGTCATGCTTTTCGAGTTGCGATAGCATGAAATTGAGAAGTACGGTCTTGCCAGCACCCGACGGACCGCAGACGAAGGTGTTGCCGAGATCGCCATAGTGGAAATTGAAATAGAACGGCGAGCCCGACGCCGTCTTCAGCATGGCGACGGCCGGCCCCCATTCGTTGCCATCCTCCCTACCCATGGGATAGGAATGAAACGGAGAAAGCGCTGCAAAATTCCGCGAAGTGATCGCACCGGAACGAGCCCGATACCGAAAATTACCGGGCAGTTGTGCCCACCATGCAGCTTCGAGCCCTAGATCCTCGCGGGCCACGACAGCGCCGCCATTGGTCAGATGCGAGCGCGCCTTTGCAAGATTGTCAGCAAGGTCTTTGACAGACGAAGCGAAGACCCCGAGGGTGAGATGGTGTTCGCCGAGCACGAAACGGTTCGATTCCAGCTCGTCCATTGCCGCATCAAGCTCTTCAATCTGGGAGGCTGCCTTGTCGGCCGCACTCACCATTTGGTTCTGCTTGCGGCCCATGATGGTGCGGGCATCGGTTTTGGACCTGAACGCGAAGGACTGAGTGAGGATCAGTTCGAAAGGTGCCGTCAGGATGCCGTCCAGCATACCGACGCGGGTTCTCGCCGGATATTCCTTGAAACCGAACATGCCCGCATAACGGCTTGTCCCTTCATCGCGGATCTCGACGGTCTCGCGCCCGAAGATCAGACGATCGGAATAGATCGCCGAGGATATCCTCCCTTCCGTCAATGGGATCGGTTCTCGGCGGCCGCCGATCAACTGATGCAGCACCTCGCTCGGTTCGGAAAACAGGATGCCGTTCCGATCGTAGAATGACAGCACACGGGGGCCGAAGCGTCTCAGTCCCGCGGTGACATCGGTGACCTTGTCCCGCAGATGCTTCAGGCTGTCCTCATCGAGCTCGACCGCAGCTCGTTGGGCCTTGCGAAGCCGTGACAGCAAATTTGCAAGCCGCTCGGCCGGATCGTGCCCGGGATGCCAAAGCAGGGTGAGATAGAGATCGTTGCGAAACAGGTCTTCTCTTATCATCCGCTCGCGATATTTGCGGTTCAACGTTGCCGAGAAGGGATTGGTGAATCCACCGTCGGGATAAGTGTTATCGCGGCGGCGGATGAGGTGGGTCCAGATTGCAAGACGCTCGTCCGCAATGTTGCGGTAGAGCGTGTTGAGATCGCCCTGCAGACTGTTCAGGTCGATAGCATCGATTGTCTCGAACGATACGCCCTCCACAGCGATCATCGCTAGCAAAGCCCTGGAATCGAGCGCGATCACGGCCTCGTCCACGTGCCGGACATAGGGGATGAAGGTTTCCGGCTCGAGTTCACGGGATTTGAGACGGGACACATTAGGCATGACCAAGGTCCCTTTCGTCATAGTGTCGCACCAGCCTCAACGGCGTCAGCGAAGCACCCCTCCAATAGGCGCCGTTGCGCGAACGACCACGGGTTTCGATCCAGGCCAGCAGAATACGGAACATGTTGTGGTCATGCTTGACGAGCGAGCGAAAAACGAAATGAAAGACCACACCGACAAGCCCATAGGCAATCGAGCCAGCTACAATGTAGAGGATCGTCGTCAGCATAATGTTGACGCCCATGGCCTCCATCGTCACCCCGGCGATCATCGCCGGCCGAGTGCAGGCCAGGAACAGGGTATCTTCCTCAAGCGAAACCCTCTCCACCATTCCCTTCAGCCCCCGGAAATCGTGCTGACGATCTGCGAGGCGCCAAAGAGAATGCCGATACCAAGCACGACATAGGCGGCCTTGCGAAGATCGAGATAGCCGAACATCCAGGCGATACCGACGATGATGACGGCGATCGTTGCCAAGAGCTTGGCGACGTTGCCGGTGAGCAAGGTGACGATATTCTGCAGAACCGTCTCGATCCCGCCGGCGCTCTGCGCGAAGGCTGGCTCGATCATGGCGATCGAAAGAACGGTTGCCATCGTAACGGTGGCGCCAAATGCACGAATATTGATCCTCGACATCATTCAGACTGCTCCGGTTGATCATTTTGGAAGACCAGCGCAGATGATTGCCGCGCTACATGGAAGACATCCCAAGAAGGTGGTTTCACCGACCGTTCGGGCGAAGGCTTTTCCTCACCGTTCAAGGACAGATCATTGGTCTGGAGTTGGGAAACCGTCGGCCGCCGCGCACTCTGCCCTATCGCTATGGTGGACAGGGTCTTCGAGAGCCGCTTGGCCTCGCTTTGGACCTGATCGTCATACTGAGCCATCTTTCCGACCGAAGGATCGGAGCGCCCGTAGTAGGATTGCAGCATCACGCGCTCAGCCTGTTGCAATGTCGCGCCGGCGCGCACGGCCAAACGATAATAACCATCAAGCAGTGTCGCCGTTGCCTTAAGGTTAAGGCATGGATCGAAGGCATCCGCGATACTGAAATCAAATTTGCGCAATTCGGCGATGCCAATGCCGCCAAGCCCTAGCTGGACATCTTTATGCTCCGCCATCAGTACCGTTGCGGTTTCGACCGCTTCGGCTTTGTTCTTTGGCTGTTCATGGAGAGATGAACTTCCTCGCACGCGAATATCAAAAGGCTGGAACTGGCTTTCGAGACTGACAACCGCTGCAAGCGTTTCGATGGCAATCGCCGGCGCGCAGGTCTGGGCAAGATCGGTAAAGGAGACGGCCATGGTCAGTACCAAACCCGCTGGCTTCCAACGCCGTCGATGGTCACATCGACATAATGGGGCTCGGATCGCACATTCGGCCGCGCCGTCGGATAGCCCATGCACTGTACGTTCCGGCCATCCCGCTGCCAGCGCGCCGATATCACCAGCCCGTCGTCTCTAGCGCTACCATCACGGCCGGAAGCGCAATAACCGCCGTCAACCTTGGAAAGGGTTCGCGAAACGCAGGTCTCCTGTTGGCCGCGCTCACCATAGCGTGTCGTCAGGCGATAGCTGTCATCGCAGAAATAGGGCTCGTAACCAGGACGCGATGCCCGGAAGCCGACACCGTTGCAGGTGGGAAAGGAATGCCCCTTGGCAAGCTCCTGCCAGAGCTTGTTGATCGGGAGACGGCAGGCGGCATATTGTGTAGGCCCACCTGGATTGGAAAGGCACAGGATAACCTGACATCCCCAATCATCGGCGCGCGCATGCCGCTCGGAAATGAGGTATAAAGGGCTGCAGCCGGCAACGGCGAAGATTGTTCCAACCAGAAGGCGTTTCATCAGCATGATCCTTCGATGTGGCGATATCAAACGATCCGTCCGACGACGAATCAGGCGTCGTTGATAATTTATACTTACTTATATGATGCAGTTAAAAAGATGACAAGTACCCTAACCACGCAGTGGCACAGTCTTTCGTTCGCAGCCTTCATCCTGCACGAGATCATGGATAATCCGCAGGAGGACGAGACACCGCAATCGCGGCTGAAACAGGTCGGCATGATGAGTGTTCTCTACATCATGAACCAAGCTCACCAGGCGCTAACTATCTCAAATATAGTCGAAATTACCAAGCTCACGCGCATGGGCGTGACGGAGACAATTGAGCCGCTGGTAAAGCGCGGGATCCTGACGGAGACGTTCGTGAAGAATTCCATGGGGCGCGGTAAGGCCCGTCAGTTTGAGATCGCGCCAGAGATTTTCGAGAAGTTACGGAGCTTTCAGGCGCGGTGATTGATCACCTTCGCGGCCGAATCAAACTGAATCAAAATAATCAATAAAGACCCGAAAACGTCCAAACAAAGCGGCTATGCTGATCTGCCTGACCCGCTCTTTCGCAAGTCCCGTGGCTTGAACACATAGCCGGCTGCATGGACGGTGCGAATGGCCGCACCACATCCGGGCAACTCTCCCAGCGCCTTGCGCAAGCGACCAATGTGAACATCTACCGTTCGCGGCGTGACTTCGGCGGAAGCCGGCCAAGCCGAAGCAATCAGTTCGGAACGGCTGCAGAGCTGTCCCTCCCTGTTCATCAGGTGACGTAGAATATTGAACTCGATGGGTGGCAGCGCAAAGTCGCGACCGTTGCAGTGTATTCGGCGACTGTCGACATCGACTTCCAGGTCAGCAAGAGCCGGTGACGCAACTATTTTCGAGTTGACCGTTTCCATGGCCTCTTCCGTCGCCTGCCTGAGAGATGTCAGCAACTTCTCCGGTGAAAGCGGCCTGAACAGGCAGTCATCAACACCGGCTTGCAGCAAGGCCAGATGAAGCGGCTGCGCTTCGCTTCGCAAGATCGCAATAAGACGGACCTCGTTGTCGTGTGTTGTGGATCGCCTGATTTCGCCACATATGGAAACGGCATCCTGGGTTTCGTGGGTGCAATCGAAAAGGACGGCACACGGTAAGCGTTTCGCGCAGGAAGCCAGAACATCGTTGGCACTGCAAGCCAAAGAGGGAATAAAGCCTTCCGTCTTCAGAATATAACTAAACGGCAGAAACAGCTCTGCATCGGAGGTCCAGATAATGACTTCGTTGCAGGCCGCCACTTCGAGCTTCGCCGCCGCATCGGAGCGCTTGAAGTTGGGCGCGCCGGTCCGTGTTACGGCTCTAGGCTGGCGCATATTCGCCCCCGTTGATATCGAGGATTGCCCCATTAACGAAGCCGGCTTCCTCTGACGCCAGGAAGGCAACGGCAGCGGCGATATCCTCCGGCGTTCCCAATCTGGCAGAGGGAATGCGTGCAACCGCGTCCCGATTGGTTGGCGTATCGGGATCGCCAGTCAAGGGCGTCAAGATCCTGCCGGGCGCCACGAGATTAATGGTTATGCCGAAAGGACCACACGACCCGACAAGCGCGCGCATCAGGCCGGCCAGTGCTGCCTTGCTGGCGGCGTAAGCGCCACTGGCGATGCGAGGGCGCGTGCGCCCAGCGAGCGATCCGATCAAAATGATGCGTCCAAATCCCGCGTCTCGCATTCCCCTGACGACTGCCTGACAACATAACATGGTGCCGGTCAGATTCACGGCCAGCACTTCGTTCCATTCCTCCAGCCCGATATCCTCGAACCGCCGTGGACCAGCAAGGCCCTTGGGCGATATCCCGGCGTTGCAGACGAGAATTTCGGCGTCTCCCCAGTTGGATGAGAGCTCATCGAAGAAATTGGCAACAGCCGGAGGATCCGACAGATCGACAACTCGGCCCAAGACCCGTCCAGATCCAAACTCCGCGGACAGCGCCGCAGTTGCGTCAGCCACAGTTTTAGCGCTGTGACTGAAGACGGCGACGCAATGCCCCGCCGCCAATAGCTTTCGCGCCGTCGCCAATCCAATACCGCTCGTGCCTCCTGTCACGACGGCGATGCGAGACGGCTCTGGCATCATGCTGCCTCATCCAAGCCGGCAAACAAGGACAAAGCGGGATGAGCTTCAGGATCTGTCATGACCTCGATAAACAGCGGCCCCTTGCCTGCCAGGCCACCCTGTAGATGAGCCGTGAGCTCGGCTGGATCCTCAACGCGAACCGCCGGGCATCCGCAGGCTTGAGCGATCTTCATATGATCGACAGGCGCAAAATGGCACGCCGACGTGAAGCGCCCGAACTTCACGGTCTCGGCATCCCGCTGGAAACCGAGGATACCGTTATTGAGAAGGATGATGGTTACCGGAAGTTCGGAGCGAACCATGGTTTCCATCTCCGCCCAGCTATGGGCGAACCCGCCGTCGCCAATGATGGCGACCACCGGATGCTCGGGTCTAGCTGCCTTTGCGCCAAGAGCCAGAGGCAGGCCCCATCCCAGCCCCGCAAGACCGCGCGGCGTCAGGAACCGCATTCCTGAGTCAAGCGATCGCAATTGGCCGACGACCCACATCGATGAATAGCTTGCATCCGCAACGACGGTCGTCTGCGGTGTCAATGACGCCTGCAGTTCTGCCATGATTCGTTCCGGGCGGATCGGCGAGGCAGTAGCATGCACGAGCTGATGCCGATCCTCATCGAACCGCCGCCAGCACTCGGCTATGCGGGTGGTAACGGCGGTCCGTTGGTCTCGACGTTGGGATAGATCTTGCTCGTTCAGGGCATGAACAAGCTCTCTGAGGGTCTCGCGCGCATCCCCGACTAGGCGCAGCGCTTGATAATTACGGCCGATCTCCTGAGGGTCGACATCGATGTGGATCACCTGAGTCCCAGCAGGAATTTGTCGCCAGCTATCCGTGCCATTTTGATTGGTTCGCGTTCCAATTAGAATGACAAGGTCTGCCTCGCCGACGAGGGCAGCCGTATGGTGCCCAAGTGACCTGGGACCCACGAGTGATCCTAAGACGCCAGCAGAAAGCGGATGATATTCATTAACGGCACCCTTGCCCATGTTGGTGGTCAAAATTGGGAGTACAGCCAGATCCCGCAACATGGCCAGTTCATGGCACGCATCGCTGCCGAGGACACCCCCACCCGCGATGACTACGGGATTGTGAGCATTCGCGATCAACTCCGCTGCCCTTTGCAAACTCGCGCGATCGGGGCACGACCGATCAAGCGGCCAATGGCCAAGATTCAGAGATCGTGAAGGCGTTGTGAGACCAAGCTCCGAGCGCAACAGATCGGCAGGCAACAGCAACGCAACCGGCCCGGGTCGACCGGAGGCAGCAGCAGTGAAGGCGGCATCAACATAGTCCTCGATTCGCTCCGGAACCATGACCCTGCGCACCCATTTCGTGCAGGATTGGAAGAGAGCGATATGGTCGAGCTCCTGGAACGCGTTCCGATCCATCTGATCGCGCTCGACTTCCTGCACGAGTGCTACGATCGGAACGCTCGCCTTCAGCGCTTCGGCCATGGGGGGCACGAGCAGCGTGGCGGCTGGACCATTCTGGGCGGCCACCACGCCGATCTTTCCGGATCGTCGAGCATAGCCGTCGGCCATGGCACCGCCCATATTCTCCTGGCGGTAGGCGACCTGGCGAATGCCTGCCGCTTCGGCAGCCAGGATGAGCGCTGATGGTAGGCTTTGGGCAAATATATGGGTGACGTCATGGCGCACCAGCGAGCGAGCCAGGCATTCGGCGACAGTTTCCAAGGAATTCGTGGTCATGCGATTGCTCCAGCAAAATCGGCTTCGTGGGTTTCGAGGAAATCGCCGAAGACTTCGACGATCAAATCGAGATCGGTATTTGTCATTGCCGTGGAGAGGCACGCGGCGGCTCCAAAGGGCAGGAGGATATCGTGCTGACGGAAGTGGCTTGTCAGATTGGTCATCCAACTGTTCTGTTCCGGTGTCGGGAAGGCCTGCCGATAGTCACGGGGAACCTGCCGCTTCGGGTGGATGCGGAAAAGCGAAGCCGAACCGGTGACGATAAATGGGGCGTCGTGACGCACGATCGCGGCAGAAAGGCCATCGCGCACACGTGCCCCCATTTCATCCAGACGCTCGAAGCTTGCCGATGTCAGTGCCTCCATGGCCACCCTTCCCGCGACCATCGACACGGGATTGGCCGAAAAGGTTCCGCCCTGTGGCACCGCCGGCCTCGCGCCCAAGCCTGAAAACACCCCCATCACTTCCTTACGGCCACCAATCGCGCCGACCGGAAAGCCGCCGCCGATGATCTTTCCGGCAGCAATAAGATCCGGCACGAGCCCGAAACGCGCCGATGCACCGCGATATCCCTGACGCAGATTCAGCACTTCATCGGCTACGACGAGAACGCCATATTGCCGGGCAAGATTGGAGACAGCTTCGATGAAGGCCGGCTCAGGGGCGAGCAAACCCGCCCTGCTCGGCATGGGATCAATCAGGATGCAGGCAAGGTCGCCGCCCGACGCGGCCAGCCGTCGCTCCAGGCCTTCAACATCATTGAAACGGATTACATCGACCTCTTCGGCAACGCTTTGGGGTGCCCCGGCATATGAGGTTGCGGACACAGGGCCGTCGGCTGGTCCCCAGGATGCGGGCGACGCGCCCTGGCTTACCTCGGCCCAATCATAGGCACCGTGATAGGCTCCTTCGACGCGAGCAATGCGCGACCGCCCTGTAAAAGCGCGTGCCGCCTTGATAGCGAACATGACGGCCTCGGTGCCGCTATTGACGAAGCGGATCTGCTCGATCGCGGGTATGCGCTGCACAAGCAATTCCGCCAACCCAAGCTCGTGCTCCGTTGGATTGGAAAAGCAGGTTCCTTTCTGCAGGAGATCTGCGATTGCGTCGGCGACGGGCAGGTAACCGTGACCATGGATCAGCGTCGTGAAATTGTTATTGAGGTCGAGGAGCCGATTGCCGTCGACATCAATCAGATAGGCACCCTCTCCGCGGGAAATATACGTCGGCAGAGGATCGCGCTCGACGGTGACACGCGTGGTTCCATCGGGAAACACGATCTGCCCTCGCTCGAAGAAATATTGCGAGCGCGATCTGAGCGCTGCGCGCCGAAATGATGGAAAATCCTGATGAAGCATGCCTTGCCCTCTCCATGGACAGATGCGCGTTCGCATCCCGTTCACATTTTTGTTGCAACAAAAAAACACGGGGAGAAGGAAAGTGCAACATAATTATTCAGCGGCGACAGAGATTCCTTTGATCGCGGTCTGCGGTGATTTTTTTCATCTGGCGAAATCCATCACGAATGTCGTTCTCGATGGCAGCGCGCGCAGCGGCGGCATCCTTTTCGACAAGCGCCTCTATCGCGGCACGATGGTTGCGAGCACCGTGGCGGGTCTCGGAAAACTCTGGGTAGAGGCCATTAAATGACGCACCAACCCGCAGCCAAAGGGTCTCGATCGTCTGCAAAAGATAGGGCATACCGCTCAAACGGTAGATCGCAAAATGGAACTCCTTATTATGCCAGAGGGCGTCAAAATAACGCTTTTCATCCAGTGCAGCGTCAATTTTCGCCTGAAGTAGCTCCAGTTCTTCGATCGTCGCCTCGCTTGCGGCCTTGACGGACAGCGCCGCCGCAAGCCCTTCCAGGGCCAGGCGCATCTGCGTGATCTCCTCGAGATCCGACAATCTTAAGTGAGGAACGATAACGGTTTTCGGGCCGGAGTAAATGAGCGCCCCATCAATCACCAGGCGGTTGATGGCATCACGAGCGGGCGTCGTGCTGACATCCAGCATTTCCGAAACCGCACGGATTGTGAGCTTATCTCCAGGGGAAAAAGCGCCTCGGATCAGTCGCTCCTTCATGTTGCCATACGCCATTTCGCCCAAGCGATTGGGCTGATGTCGATGGTATCCTTCGTCTTCCGGTGCGACTTCCATTGAAAATTTCTCCAATTTCCTTTTGACAAACGTTCATTTTGTTGCAACAAAAATGAAAAGCGACGCGCTTGCAAACGTTATGTGACATTAAAATCATAACACGTTCGCAATTTTCCGTCTTCCCAAAGTTCAACCTGGGAACCGGACCAGAAGCCAGCGATCGCGGTGAACGACTTGCTGGGTCGTCGCAAACGAACACGTTTCACGAGACAACAATAAGGAGAGGAACTTTGATTGGTGAAGCACTTACGCTGCAAGGGCTTGAAAAGCGATATGACACATCGCTTGCCGTGGATGGCATTTCGCTGGCCATCCGGGCGGGTGAATTCCTGTCGATCCTTGGTCCTTCGGGCTCCGGCAAGACGACGCTACTAACGATGATCGCCGGCTTCGAGAGCCCGAGCAACGGCCAGATAATGATCGGCCGTCGTGACGTTACCTACATGGCGCCAAACAGGCGCAACATCGGTATGGTGTTTCAGCGCTATGCGCTTTTTCCGCATTTGACGGTGGCAGCCAACATCGCTTTTCCGTTGCGCATGCGCCGAATGGACAAAGATCTCATCAGCCGCAAGGTCGAGGCGGTACTGGCGCAGGTCCACCTCGACGGCTATGGCGATCGATATCCCCATCAACTCTCCGGAGGCCAGCAGCAACGCGTCGCCGTCGCTCGGGCAATCGTCTTCGAGCCACCTGTTCTCTTGATGGACGAACCCCTTGGCGCCCTCGACAAGAAACTGCGCGAGGCGCTGCAATTGGAAATCAAGAGCTTGCAGCAACGCCTTGGGGCGACCGTCGTCTATGTGACGCATGATCAGGAGGAAGCACTCACCATGTCTGATCGCGTTGCGGTGGTGGCAGAAGGCCGGCTGGCTCAAGTAGGATCGCCGCTCGATCTTTATCGTTCGCCTGCCTCAGCCTTTGTCGGAGACTTCATTGGTCGCATGAACTTTCTCGACGGCGAATATCTTGGTCAAGATAACGGGAAGTACATGGTGCGGCCAAAAGGCGGCAACGTCGTTGCAACGGCGGCTGCCGAAGACGGGGCCAGTCCGTTTGCCTCTCGTCAAGCTGTCACTATCGCGGTTCGCCCCGAACGGTTGTCGCTAGCGCCCCATGGTCGCGACCGCGGCGCCATTCTGACGGGCACCATAGATGCGACTGTTTTCGCCGGTTCGTTTTTCCTCTTCTTCGTGCGAACCCAGAACAGCGATGACCGCCTCCTCCAGATCCAGATGCCCGTCGGAAATGTAGCGGGAGGCCTTCATCAGGGAGACTTGGTTGACGTCATCCCAGAAGCGAACGCCTTGCGGCTGTTTGCAAAAACGGAGGTCTAATCCATGGCATCATCCTTCGCGAGACAATCGATCGGCACTTTCCGCAACTGGATCCTCACAGGATCGAGCCAGCATTATTCGCCACTATTGGCCATCTTGCTGATCCTGCCGCTGCTCCTCCTCTTGGCGGGAGGCTTCGTCTATCCGGTGGTCAGGCTTATCGGCATCAGCCTTTCCGGGGAAGCTCCGCTTGTCCCCTACCAGCGTGTCTTCGACAGTCCACTTTATATTCAGGTCCTGCTCAGAACCTTCCGCATCGCGGCGATCGTGACCGTTGCCTGTTTTGCAATCGGATATCCGACCGCCTATGCGATCGCGCGCATGCGCGGCAAGTTGGTAAAGCTCGGAACGGCATGCCTATTCATTCCGCTATGGACCTCGGTGCTTGTCCGCTCCTATGCCTGGATCGTGCTGCTAGGTCGCAACGGCATCATCAACGACGGGCTGATCCAACTCGGTATTATCTCGACGCCGTTGAAAATGCTCTATACGGAGGGCGCTGTCATTCTCGCGATGACGCACGTGCTAATGCCCTTCATGATCCTGCCGATCCATTCGGCCTTGCGTTCGGTGCCGAGCGCGTATGAGCAGGCGGCACGAAATCTCGGCGCCAGCCGGATCGTCGCCTTTTGGCGCGTGACCTTTCCACTCAGCCTATCGGGCGTCTTCGCCGGCTGCGTGATCTGCTTCATTCTCGCCATCGGGTTTTACATCACACCCGCCCTGGTCGGGGGACCCGGCGCGCTGATGATGGCGACCCTGATCGGCCAGCAGACAATCGTCCTTCTGGATTGGCCATTTGCGGCCGCCCTGTCGGTCATCCTGCTCACCGCGACGTTGCTGCTGGTGCTGCTCTTCCGCCGCGCACTCTCTTTCAGCAAAGGTTTGAACAGTGTCCATTGAATCTGAACCCTTGACGCAACGATTGGCAACACCGTCATCCGAGGCTCGCCGGTATCGTTCAGTCTGGCCATGGATGGCGCAACATGCATCCAATTTAGTGATTGCGGCGGTGCTGTTCTTTCTCGTCCTTCCGACGCTGCTGGTGATACCACTGGCACTCAGCGACGCCTCGTATATCACGTTCCCGCCGCAGGGACTGACCCTACGCTGGTTCGAGGCGTATCTGTCCGATCCCGACTGGCTGCGCTCGACCGTTTTCAGCCTACAGATCGCCGCACTAACCACTGTAGTAGCGACGATCATCGGGACGATGGCGGCCGTTGCTCTTGTACGTGGCAAACTACCGGGCAAGGCGCTGCTCCAGGCCCTATGCCTTGGGCCGATGATCGTCCCGGCAATCGTCTTCGGCGTGGCGCTCTATCTGGTCTTCTCGCCTTTGCAACTGACCGGGAATTTGACGGGATTCGTCCTTGCCCATTCGGTGCTGGCGGTACCTTTTGTCGTCATCGTCGTTTCCGCAGCGCTGGAAAGAATGGACCCGCTGTTGGAACTGGCGGCCTTGAGCTGTGGAGCAGGGCGGCTCAGGGCCTTCTTTGCCGTGACACTTCCCAATCTCGCGCCGTCCGTCGCGACCGCCGCGGTCTTTGCTTTCCTGACCTCCTTTGACGAAGCGACCGTAGCTTTCTTCATCTCTGATACCGGGGGCAAGACGATCAGCCGGAAAATGTTCGAAGACATCGATTTCAACCTGACACCTGTCATTGCCGCCGTCTCGGTCATCATTGTTGCCGTTTCGCTGCTTTTGATGGGTTCCATACATCTCCTGAACAGCCGCCGGGAGCAGCACTAGCGGCAAAAACACCCGTTGTGGGCGGGATAATAAGAGGGAAACATTGATGACAAAAAGAGCAGCTATCCGGCTGAGCGGCATCGCTATGCTTTGCGCAGCCATTCTTGTGGGAGAAACGCCCGGTTCAGCATTTGCCAGCGAGCAGGTCGTGATCGCCACGACCGGCGGCGCTTATGATGCGGCACTGCGCAAATGGTGGTTCGAGCCATTCACCGCCAAGACCGGCATCCAGGTGGTTTCCGTAGCGGCAACCAACGCGGAGATGCGCGCCAAGGCGACCGCGATGGTGAAAACCGGCAATGTCAGCTGGGATCTCTACCCCGATGGAGAAATCCAGGTGAGCTCAAAGGATCATCTCGCGATTTCCGAACCGCTTGACGGTTTTTGCGCCCAGTTTAAGGACCGCCAGGATCTTGTTCCCGATGCCTGCATCCCGGCCGGCGTGCGGCTGTTTTCGACGGCCACATTGATGGCCTACGATCCGCAGGCTTTCAAAGGCAACCAGCCCGTGACTTGGGCGGATATGTGGGATACTTCAAAGTTCCCGGGCGGACGCTCGTTTCCGAATTTCGATGATCCGTGGCGCGTCATGGCGGCTGCCCTTTTGGCAGATGGGGTCAAGCGCGAGAACCTGTTTCCGCTCGACGTCGATCGTGCTCTCAAGAAACTTGACGCATTGCGGCCGTCCATCTCGCTCTGGTGGAAGACCGGAGATCAGAGCGTCCAGGGGTTCCGTGAAAACGACTACAGCATCGGACAGATCTGGCTAACGAGGGCAAGTGCGCTCAAGGCAGAAGGGCGCTCGATCGCCTGGTCGAACAAGGCGGCATTTCTGGTGGGCGATCGTCTCACGGTTATCAAAGGGGCGCCCAATCGGGACAATGCTCTGAAGCTCATCGCCTTCTGGCTGGATTCCCCGGACATCCAGGCCAAGGTGTGCGAGGCACTATTGTGCACGCCACCGAGCAGCGCGGCGATTATGATGATGCCGCAAGCAGTTCGCGACCAGATGCCGAGCGCCGAAGACGTGCGCGACAGTATCGTCATTCCAGATGCCAAATGGATAAACGATCATGCCTCGGAGCTATTGGAGCGGTGGAACAACTGGGTTCGCTGAAGCAGGATGACGATACCAAAACATTGTGCATGATCATGGGATGCCGCGACGTTTAGAAGATAAGCGTTCAGCGATGGTTCATTGAATGAACGCTAGACGCCTACGCACCCCGGTGCACCTCCGCGAGAGGTCCGTCTGCGAGCAGAAAAGCTCGAAGCCGGACGGGCCTCTCTTGCCTAACGAGGCCTCGTAACGACGCAGAAATTACCCCTTTTGTCGCGCGCCGCTACCTTTTCAAAGCGTCGGATCAATCCATGGGTGGATGCCGAGGGACTCCGGCGAACGGATATTTCGCAAAGACATCGGCAACTTAATGCTCAGAAGTCAAACTTGACTTCTCATTTGCAATATAAGAACATAAAGGGAACAAACCAAGTTGCCGTTACCTGCGCAGAGCAGATCATTGAGCAGGCGCCCTCGAAATCCGAATTCGATCGAAGGGCTGAAAGATCTCTTCTGCTACCCTATCCGCTTGGATAGAATTACTATCGGACTGGCGTTGTAGTTGGATCGTACCTACAACTGGAATCATCAGAAAGGGTCCCGCTCTCCATGAAGTTCAGTCTCGATCATCTGCCGGAACGCAAGCGCTTGGAATTGTCGCGAATTGTCGAGATTGTGCATGAGGAATTCGAGGATGCGCTCAAGGAAGGCACGGCCGATTTCAAGAAGAAGGGTCGCATCCTCAAGATCATTCTTTTCGGCTCCTATGCTCGTGGCGATTGGGTCGATGAAGAGCATACCGGCAAAGGCTATAAGTCCGACTACGATCTGCTGGTGATCGTCAACAATCGCAAGCTGACCGACTTCGGTTCATACTGGCGCAAGGCGGCCGACCGCTTTCCCCGCATCGTCAAGCCGCCAGTCAGCCTCAACGTGCATTCGCTCCGCGAGGTCAACACAGCACTGAAACTCGGCAATTATTTCTTCAGCGAAATCCGGCGCGACGGTATCGTTCTCTACGAACTCGACGACGAGGAACTTGCCGAGCCAAAGCCGCTTACACCAGCGGAAGAATATCGTGCGGCTCAACAACATTTTAAGAGATTTCACAAAAGCGAGAAATTTTTTAAGGTCGCTCGCTTTTCCGCAAGCGAAGGCGACACGGATGAAGCAGCATTCCTCCTCCATCAAGCGATTGAACAGGCATATTCGACCTTACTGCTGACATTGACGAATTACAGCCCTGCCTCGCATAACCTCAACCATTTAAGGACACTTGCCGAAGGCCGCGATCAGCGGCTTGCTGAGATCTGGTCACAAGATCGGCAACGCCGCCATACTGCCTGGTTCAACATTATCAACCAAGCCTATGTGAAAGCCCGCTATTCCGAGCATTTCAAGATCACCGAAGAAGCGCTTGTCTGGCTTGGCGGACGTACGGACGCACTGCAGCGATTGGTAAAAGCGATTTGTGAAGAGCATATCGAAAAGCTGCGACAAAAGCTCTGAGCGGTGTTGTCAATCGCTTATCGGCGTTCTTTCCTCCGTCCGCCACGTCGCGATCTATCTCCAGACAGTTGGCACTTATCGGATCGCCATCCGCTGCTGCTCCCCACTTCGGAAACTCCCCTCTATCCGCATTCTTATCGCTTAGCGTCGGGCCGATACCCGAGCGTGGGACGTTACCGAGAAGTACAAAGATACATCGGTCCCGCCCGACCAGTTTTGGCCACAGCAAACCTAATTCAGTTTGCCGTCTGCGTTACTGAATCCGCGCCGCGCCGGTCGAAGAGCCCGCGCCTGCGTTTCGTCAGCACTCAGCAGGCAAAAAACCTCGAACCAGAAGTGGCTGTCGGCAGCACGTCCATCCACCTTCGCGCCTAAAGCGCACCAAGCCACAGCAAGCGTAGCATCAGGACCATAGGCCGCCTTGGCGGCTAAGACCGCGGCCGCCATGTCCGTGCCACACCAAATAGAGATGTCATCATCCGAGGACCGTGGGTGGCGAAATTTTGATGTATCCGCGAAAATCATAGGAAGCTCTCCCGTGAACGTCCGGCACGGGACGAAAGTTTGGCCGGACTTTGTTCTCACAAGTGAGTCACGACCGCGGATGTCGCATATGTCGTGTGATCCCTGGCCACTTCCTATTTCATTTCAAGATCCGTCAAGCGCATATCCTAAGCAAGCCGACTGAACTCGCTCCCAAAGATCCTCCTTTTTGATGCAACAAAATTGTGATGAAAAAAATACCATTTTCCCTCTTTACGTGCAATGCAAATTTGTGACAGGTAAATCACAGCGATTTTTGAAAATAATAAGAGAGAATCGCAATTGATGCGGGTATTTTTGTTGCATCAACATACTGCGAGGTTACGCGGAATCTCTGACCATCTCATCTTCCGCGTGCTGCCGCCCACTGATCGAAAGGTTGTCATCAATGAAGCCACTCATCCTCATTTGCTCCACGGATTATGAATTCTACCTTCTGCTCGCCCAGATCCTCAACATGAGAGGTTTTGAAGCTTCACTGGTGGAAGGAGCGGAGGAAGCTCTCGCCAGCGTCAAATCCCATGATTTGGTGGCCGTGATAATAGACTATCATAGCGATGCCTTCCGCATCGGCGAGCTTGTCAGCCAGATCAGAGAGACACCGGCCGAAAAAACCCCACCGATCGCGGTTTTCGTGGGAGCGGGAAATCAGCAACTTTATCTGGAAGTGCTCAAAACCGGGGTAAGTGAGATTTTCATGCGCCCCTTCAACCCAGAGCGCTTTCTATCTTATCTGTCCCACTTATCGCCAGACGACAATGCAAAAACTTGCACGGAAAGAGCCTCCAGCAATTCGCTTATTTATGCGGAAATCACAATGCACCTCGATAGCATGCGCGTCGAATGCAACGGCATGGAGGTCCAACTCAGTCCGATCGAATTTCGCCTTCTTCAGCATTTTCTACAAAAACCAGGCTACGTCTTCAGCCGAGACGCTCTCATCGAGGCTGCATGGCCGCAAGGTACCTTTGTGGAGCCCCGCACCGTCGACGTTCATGTCGGGCGCCTTCGGCGGGGCGTGAGACGCGTGCTCGGTCGCGATATTATCCGCACGGTACGGGCCACCGGTTATGCGCTCGATGACCGTCAGAACGCAGAGCGAGCTTCTTAAGCACTGAGATCACGGAGAAACTCCGTTGAGCATCAATGTGACATTCCGCTTGCTGTGTTTATCAAGCCGTTCACTTTCGAAATATTGGCGTCACGGAACCTTCGGACAATATTACCGAAACGATCGTTGTTCGCGGACCCATTCCACGGCAATAAAATAGCATCGCCTCGCCAATGAGATGCGATGTGCTGCGGCAGATGTCCATTTTCTGCTGTGTCGCTGTTCCGCTACCAACAATTTGGATATTCCCATGAGCGATGATCGTCATTCGCGCACCGCTACGGCTTTGTCGCGATCCTACCGCAATACACTCAGCGTGATCGCTTCCGCCGATCAAAATCTTGCTGCTGCCGAGCAGGAGGGAGTGATGGCGCTTTAC
Organism: Martinezella sp. CNPSo 3795; assembly: GCF_057784475.1. NCBI lineage: Bacteria > Pseudomonadati > Pseudomonadota > Alphaproteobacteria > Hyphomicrobiales > Rhizobiaceae > Martinezella > Martinezella sp. CNPSo 3795. The sequence goes on from NZ_JBXSOQ010000007.1 coordinate 273,002, forward strand.
GCGGACCCGGATGAGGATCGCTCCGTGCTGTTGCCCAAGGTGCGTCACAAGAGAAAAGTGGTTGACTTCGTTCGTTGCTCTTATCTGGGCCTCGACAATCATCCGCTCATCCTCGAAGGAGCAATAGCGACGGTACAGCGATACAAGGCGCTCCATTGGTCCTGCGCAAGAACGAGGCTTAATTTCAGCCTGCTAGGCGAACTGGAAGAAGCACTCTCTGACTTGTTTGCGGCACGGGTTATAACCTACACGACCGTCCTCGCCGCCAATATGGGAGCCCTACCGCTCCTCGCCTCCGGATACCTCACTGACAACAAAAGACCGGTGGTCGTTTTCGACCGATTAGCCCATGCGACGCTAGCGTTTCACAAGCCGGTCGTCGCCAACGAAGCACCGGTCGAAACGATTGCTCATAGCGACCTGAACGCACTGGAGGATATTTGTCGGCGCAATGATCGCGTAGCCTATGTATGCGATGGCGTCTATTCCATGGGCGGCAGCGCGCCAATTGCGGACCTGCTCGCACTCCAGGATCGATACGGCCTGTTTCTTTATATCGACGATGCCCATGGCATTTCCCTGTTCGGGAAGTCTGGGGAGGGATTTGTACGATCCCAAGTCGGCGCAGCCCTTGGCGAGCGTACGATCGTTGCCGCATCGCTCGGCAAAGGCTTTGGAGCATCGGGCGGCTTGCTGATGCTCGGCACACCTCGGCAGGAAGAATTGTTCCGGCGCTTTTCGATCGCCTATGCCTTTTCCGCGTCGCTTAATTTAGCGGCAATCGGCGCAGCCATGGCGTCTCAGGCGCTGCACCGCACCGATGAGCTCAAGTTGCGCCAGGATGCGCTTGCGGATCGGCTAGCTGTTTTCGACAGGATGGTTGCCAGCGAGCAGGCAGGCTCGAAACTACCAATCCGCACCATAGAGATCGGCGACGAAAGACAGTCGATTCGTGCCGCAGCCCATATCCTCGACAAAGGCTTCTACACCTCGGCGATCTTCTTTCCCACCGTCGCAAAGGGCAAGGCCGGCTTGCGGGTTTGCCCTACCGCCAGGCACAGCATTCGGGAAATTGAAGCGTTGGCACGTGCGATCGACGAGGCACTCGCCGAACGAGGAACAGATCTATGATCGACCCAATCAGCATCATTCTGAATGAGGCCCGGGAAATTAGCCGCGTTACCAAATTAAAGGCTGATGGGATCGAAATGTTAAGATATATCGCCCAAGCCTACGTCACCTTGCCCGATTCCGTTATGTGGCTTGAACAGATTTGCGGACACGCTGCCGAGCTATACCCTTGCATAATCTCCAACGGGCCAGAAAAAAGGTTCGACTGCGAGGAAGGACACCCAATTGTCAGCGCTGCCTATATGAATGCTGAGAGAGCGTGCATGCAAATTCGGGATGGCAGCAGATCTGCAGTCAGCGACGGAGCCGAGAGGTTTCTCAACTTCGGCGACGCTTGCGTCATCATACGGCCAACCAAAGATGGTTTATTTGTTCGCATTTTCGCCCGAGACCTGGTCATTTTTTACGGAGTTCGAACGCTTCTGGAAGGTAGTCTCTCGAAACTCGCGGCCATCTCCAATGAGGCAATCGAGTGGTGCCCCGCCGGTCTTGAACCATCTCACGTGCCGTCACATGGTACGGGGCATTAGTTCAGAGATCCGTTGAAGGCTGGCAATTGGATTGGTGCCGTTGCGGCCCTTGATGTTGCTCGCCGCCGCGGCCTCGTGGGCGCGAACCAGCTGCATCAACTCCATCAACACCGCAGTCTCAATGTTGCGCGCTTAGCGCGCTGCCCGGCCGTCGAGCAGAAAATTTGAACCACGCAGACACCCGAGCCGGTCCGGCGCAGTGAGCAGATCGTCAGCAGATTAGAAGGACGGTGTTCAAAAATGCCTTAATACGAACGGGAAACACTAAAGCCCGAGAAAGCCTATTGATGGCGCTGAAGAACAGAATACATCCGAGCTTGTTTCTTATGCTGGTGCCGATCGTAGTGACAACGCTGACACTCTGTATCACTAGATGGCAGTGGCAGGATTTGGCGATCGGCATGCCAGCACGAATCGCCTATTGGTTCTTGCGAGCGGGTCTTCTTCCCAATCTCCTTCTCGGACCTATCGCCTCACTTCTGACGGTTTCGGCATTGCCGCTGCATCGCCGTCCGCCGATCGCTTTCGCGAGCCTTCTTTGCTTTTCATGCGTGGCAGGCTTTTACATTCTGCGGGAGTATGCCCGTCTAGTTCCATGGGTGGAGAATGGCGTCGTCATCTGGAGCGAGGCGCTCGCTTATCTGGACGCCTTCGCGGTTGTCGGGATCATTCTCGGATTTGGTATTGTCGCAATCTCCGCGCGCATCTCGATCGTCGTTTCCGATCCGATCAAGCGTGCCAAGCTGGGCATTTTAGGCGATGCAGATTGGCTGCCCATGCCGGAAGTGGCTAAGCTCTTCCCCTCGGACGGAGAAATCGTTATCGGCGAGCGCTACCGTGTCGACCGTGATCGCGTGCACAAGTTGCCTTTTGATCCGAACGATCACGGAACTTGGGGGCAAGGTGGCAAGGCACCACTCATGACCTTCAATCAGAATTTCGATTCCACCCATATGTTGTTCTTCGCAGGCTCCGGCGGCTTCAAGACGACCAGCAATGTCATCCCGACCGCGCTGCGCTACAAAGGGCCGCTGATCTGTCTGGATCCATCAACTGAGATCGCGCCGATAGTTCTCGAACATCGTGCTCATGCGCTCGGTCGCGAAGTCATGGTACTCGACCCTACCAATCCAGTCATGGGCTTCAACGTTCTTGATGGGATCGAGCGATCGATGCGTAAGGAAGAGGACATCGTTGGGATCGCCCATATGCTTTTGTCGGAGAGCCTACGCTTCGACACCTCGACAGGTTCATATTTCCAGAACCAGGCGCACAATCTGCTAACTGGGCTTCTCGCACATGTGATGTTATCGCCGGATTATGCTGGCCGCCGTAACTTGCGTAGCCTGCGTCTCATCGTTTCCGAGCCGGAGCCATCGGTGCTCGCCATGTTGCGCGACATCCAGGAAAACTCCCCGTCCGCCTTTATCCGCGAGACTCTCGGCGTCTTCACCAACATGACGGAGCAGACCTTCTCCGGCGTGTATTCGACAGCATCCAAGGATACGCAATGGCTGTCGCTCGACAATTATGCTGCGCTCGTCTGCGGTGATGCGTTCAGATCGAGCGACATCGCTTCCGGACGGAAGGACGTCTTCCTTAATATTCCTGCATCAATCCTGCGCTCCTATCCAGGCATTGGCCGGGTGATCAGCGGCTCGCTAATCAATGCTATGGTCCGGGCCGACGGCCACTTCCGCCAGCGGGCGCTCTTCATGCTCGATGAGGTCGATCTGCTAGGCTACATGCGCATTCTTGAAGAAGCGCGCGACCGCGGGCGCAAGTATGGCATCACACTGATGCTGATGTACCAATCCGTCGGCCAACTCGAGCGTCATTTCGGAAAGGATGGAGCAACCTCCTGGATCGAAGGTTGCGCCTTCACGTCCTACGCTGCAATCAAGGCGCTTGACACGGCGCGTAATGTCTCCGCCCAATGCGGAGAGATGACCGTTGAAGTCCAGGGACGTTCGCGCGATGTCGGCTGGAGCAATTCCAACAGCAGCGCCCGCAAATCCGAAAGCATCAGTTTCCAGCGCCGGCCGCTGATCATGCCGCACGAAATCACTCAGTCGATGCGCAAGGACGAGCAGATCATTATAGTCCAAGGCCACAGTCCCATTCGCTGCGGCCGAGCGATCTATTTCCGTCGCAAGGAAATGGATAAGGTGGCGAAGATCAATCGCTTTTTAAAACTCTAGGCTCAGGCTTTGACCGCGTGCCAGAATGGTTGTGTCGGACGCCTTACAAAAGAGAGCGTCCATGGAAAAGGTTAGCATAATCGGCGGGGATTTAGCCAAGAGTCTTTACCGGCTGCGGGTTTCGGCAAAGTCCGGACAGGGTTTCCGGTAATCTCCAGACACAGTTGGAGCGCACCCTCAAACTGAGACAGCCTGAGACCGAGAAAATAACGGACAGTTCCTCGCAAGTCCCAATCGTGTATGGAATCTTGGGTACAGAATTTTGACAGCCAACCGCCTTCATATCTGATTGAAGCTGTCGCCCCAATCTCGCCCAAGCTTGACGAAGAATTCTAGTTTTTTGATATTGATCGGCCTATAGAACGACGATGATTTGGTGCTGTCGAACCTCCAGCGTGAAGGGTGAAAACAATGATTTCCAACAAGACTGCGGCTCGGGTTGGTTATGTGGGCGCTTTCGGAGTAGGCAATCGCGGCGATGACTATCTCATTCAAGCGTTCGCAGCTGAACGAACGCCTGATCTTTTGATTGGATTTTCTCCGCTTCCGTTCATGTCAGATATTCCATTCTTGCATTTGGAAGATGCTGCCGGAATTAGCGATATCGCTGCAGATGATGTAACCATATGTGGAGGAAACTTCATCTGGTCCGTTGATCAGCTCAACAAAGTGCTGGCCATTGCTCATAAAATCAAAGCTGCTGGTGGGCAGTTCAATATCCGATGTGTTCACGTGGCAAGCGAAACGGTTTGGGCCGCCCCCTCAACTTTTATAGAACTTGCCAATGTTGCTCACCACTTTAGTGTCAGGGATCAGGCATCCATAGAACTATGCGCCGATTTTGGAATCTCTGTCGAATTTGAGCAGGACGCTCTCGCGAAATATGTTGCGGCAAATTTCAAGCGTTTTCAGCAGAGTCATTCGGTTCAGAGGGTCGGATTTAATTTCCACAATTGGGGCCCGGAAAGCATAGACTGGTATTTTGAGTTTCTCGGTACACTTAATCATCTGGCCCCGCGCAACTTGCAATTTACATATATTCTTCAGTGTCGGCATCTTACGCATCCGCCTTCTAACGAAGCGGCGTTGGCTGAGCATTTGTTCTCACGATTTACGGGGAAGATTGAGATAACGCGTACCGACGGCTCTTTAGACGAACTTATTAATCATTATCTCGCGCAAGACTTGATCATTTCTAACCGAACCCACGGGGTTTTTATTGGAGAAGCTCTCGGTATTGGCACAGCGCCAGCCGGCATCGGCGACCAGAAGACCTTGGCGGTTGCCAGAGATCTCAAACTTCCAGTTTTCATGTTGAAGGAAAATCCCATCGAGGCAGGGAGAAGGTTAGCTTCCCGGCTATGGTAAAATCGCTTACGAACAATGTTGGAGCATGGTCGACAAAAAGCCGTCAATATCGTTGGTAAACGGCTCGTCGGGTTAGTCGACATTTGACATTCGCGCCGAATTATCGGTGCCGGCTATGTTTTATCTGCGGAGTTGAACTCGCTGCCACCGAGAACATTAAGAAACGAGTGCATCTTATCGTTGCCTCCTTTCTGCTATCGCCTCATCGAATATTTTAATTAATTGGCGGGTGCTGTTGCTCCAGTTAAACCGGTTGGCGTTGAGCGTAGCATTGCGCGAGAGTTGAGCATGCAAATTGTCATCAACAGCAAGGGAATTGAGCGCATCTGATATGTCAGCAACATCCAGCGGGTTCACCAGTAATGCAGCGTTTCCAGCAACCTCGGGCATTGAGGAGCAATTGGAGGTAATCACAGGAACGCCCATTGCATGCGCCTCGATTATTGGGAATCCAAAACCTTCATAAATCGACGGCATAACGAGCAACCTAGCATTTCTATAAAGGGTAGAAAGATTTTCGTCCGAAACATACCCGGTTAAATGAACGCAATCATCGATTTTCAAACGTGTAATGTAGGAGCGAAGACCTTCCATATGCCAACCTGTTCCGCCCGCAATGACAAGCATCATCTTTTGCTTAGTCAGGTCCGGTAACCGCGCATAGGCCTCCAACAAACGCAATAAATTCTTGCGAGGCTCCAGTGTTCCTATGAATAAAGCGAAAGGACGACCAATTCGATTTTGCTCAAGAAACGCATCCGATCCATCCGAGAGTAGGGATGTAAGCCCAGGGTAAACGACTCGCAGCTTTTTTTGCGCTCTTGGAAACATCGAGCTTACGGAACTAGCCGTGGCTTGTGAGACCGCAACAACCCTATCCGCAGCACTTATTGCTGGGCTCATCAAGTACCGATCCCCGAACCATCCTTGCAGACGCATAGTCGATGCCGCATGATGCCATACCAGATCATGTATCGTCACCACACGCGGAATTCGATTGTTGAGAAAAGATGGTAAGCGGTGTGCGGGTCCCCAAAATACGTCAACGCTATCGCGTTTGGCTAAATAGGGCAGAACAGTTTGTCCCCATATCATCCGCTTTGTCCCGCCGCTATAATTCGCTATTCTTGTGACTGCGCCCTTGATTTCGGGAAGATCTGTCTTAGGCTTCTCAGGCAGATAAAGAATTATTTCATGTCCCAAAACCGATAGGACACGGCAAGTTTCAAGAAGATAACGAGAGATTCCCGTAACGTTATGAACAAGGTTACGCGCGTCTACTCCAATTCTCATCCTAGACGATGTCCTTTATCGCGTTAAGAATGAGGTAGCTGCGCTCCGGGAGACCGCATAAAGTCCATCTTGCACAAGCCGAATTTCGGTGAAAATTGCCGCGTCTTAAATTCATATCGACGTTATCATGCGTCGCTATTAATACGCGTAAGAAAATCAGCATAAGCCAATGCAATTCCCTCGCGAAGTGAGACATTGGCTTGCCAGCCGAGTTCCTTCATCCGGTCCACATTCAATAATTTTCTAGGTGTCCCGTCTGGCTTCGACTGATCGAAGACAATTGTGCCATCGAAACCAACGACCTCCATCACGGTCTTCGCGAGTTCGCGGATTGTAACATCGACGCCTGTCCCGATATTAAATAAGCCATTTTCGACACCGGTTTCCATCAGGAAAACGCAAGCGTCTGCCATATCGTCGACGTAAAGGAACTCGCGCATTGGCTTACCCGATCCCCAAACCACCAACTCGGAATCGCCGCGTTTTTTCGCCTCATGAGCCTTACGAATGAGCGCCGGCAAGACGTGGCTATTGTTCAAATCGTAGTTATCATTCGGTCCGTAGAGATTGGTAGGCATGGCGGAAACATACTTGGTCCCATATTGACTATTGTATGTTTCGCATAATTTCACGCCGGCAATCTTGGCAATTGCGTACGGCTCGTTTGTTTGCTCCAGGGGGCCAGTTAAGAGATATTCCTCCCTGATTGGCTGAGGACAATCGCGCGGATAGATACAACTGGAACCTAGAAATAGCATATGTTCAACGCCGGCCCTCCATGCTGCTTGCACCATGTTGGCCTCGATCATGAGGTTTTGATAAAGGAAATCAGCACGGTAAACATTATTGGCGTGGATACCGCCAACCTTCGCTGCCGCCATGAATACATAGTAAGGTTTTTCCATGTCGAGAAACGCACACACGGCAGCCTGATCGGTCAGATCAAGCTGCGAATGCGTACGAGTCACAATATTTTGGTAGCCAGCAGCGTGAAGGCGACGAACGATGGCCGACCCGACCATCCCCCGATGTCCAGCAACATAGATTTTGCTGTTCTTTTCCATTGGTCTACTCGTGGAAGTCATAGGCCGGATAACCGTGGCTCTTGACAAGCTCATCTCGCTCAGCAGCCTTCAGATCCTCTCGCATCATTTCGGCAACTAGTTGATTAAACGTTATCTTCGGTTTCCAGCCAAATCGCTCCATCGCTTTCGATGGATCACCAAGAAGCGTCTCCACCTCGGTCGGGCGGAAATATCGGGGGTCAACCGAAATGATGCAGTTGCCGTTTGCATCAAAACCCTTTTCATGAACACCCTCACCGCTCCAGGTAATGGTGATTCCGACCTCCGCCGCCGCCGCTTCAACAAATTCGCGGACACTGTATTGGACACCAGTTGCAATAACAAAATCTTCCGCCGTCTCCTGCTGAAGCATCAGCCATTGCATTTCAACGTAATCTCTCGCGTGCCCCCAATCCCGTTTGGCGTCTAAGTTGCCAAGGTATAGGCAACTTTGGAGACCAAGTTTGATGCGCGCAATGGCGCGGGTAATTTTTCGCGTTACGAAAGTTTCACCTCGCACCGGACTTTCGTGATTAAAAAGGATGCCGTTACAGGCATAAATGCCATAAGCCTCCCGATAATTGACCGTAATCCAGTACGCATAGAGTTTGGCCACCGCGTATGGCGAACGAGGATAGAACGGCGTTGTTTCTCTTTGCGGAATCTCCTGAACCAAGCCATAAAGTTCCGAAGTCGAGGCTTGGTAGAAACGTGTTTTCTTTTCAAGACCAAGGATGCGGATCGCCTCTAGGATTCGCAATGCGCCGAGCGCGTCAGAATTTGCAGTATATTCCGGTTCCTCAAACGAAACAGCAACATGGGATTGAGCTGCTAGATTATAAATTTCGTCCGGCTGAACCTGCTGAATGATTCGGATGAGACTCGATGAATCCGTCATGTCACCATAATGAAGGATAAATCGTGGCTTCTCCTCGTGTGGATCTTGGTAAAGATGATCAATTCGGTTCGTATTGAAAAGCGATGCACGGCGCTTGATCCCGTGAACTTCGTAGCCTTTCTGCAGCAACAGTTCAGCAAGGTATGATCCATCCTGCCCTGTAACCCCCGTGATGAGTGCAACTTTCCGCACATCCTTCATATTCTGATTTCCCATCGTTGTATCGGGACTTCCTACATCTAAAATAATCGCTTTTGCAACATATAGCTCAACAATGGGGCGTTTTCCTCGCCAAGATGTTGTTTGAAGTATGGTTTTAAAGTGAGCGTCCGGCGAACGCATTTTTGGGTGTCGAGAGATGGAAGCTATAGGCCGCGTTTCATCTCATCGGCCATGATGCGGTCGATTATTTCAGGATCGCACTGTGTGTCGATGAGGAACTCGCGGATACAGCCGTCCCACATCCTGATGTCGGCGAGTAGGCTTTGAAGTTCTTCGATGCCATTCTCGGTCAGACCCTTCGTGCCATCTTCAGTGCCATCGCTAACGTAAACCAGTTCGCCTTCGGAGATGTTGTCCGAGTTGGCCGTCACTTCCTCTATCAGTTCAAGGTTTTCGCCGATCTTGCTGGCGACTTGCCTTAGCGTGTAGATGAACCTTGAGCGTGCCATCAGGCGGCCTCGCACCGAGCGTTTGCCGGCACCCAGTTCCAAGGCATCAGGTCTTCAATTCGGTCTTTGGGGTGATTCTGAATCCGGGTCAGGACATCTGTCAGATAGACCTCCGGATTATGACCTTGCAGTTTGACCGTCTCGATGATGGTCAGAATGTTGGCGATGCACTCACCGCCCGTGTCCGAGCCGGCAAACAGCCCAATTGCGTGATAGCCGTGGGCGCAGGTAGCACCGTGCTGGCGGATGGCAGCTATGGTCTGTCGGCTGTATTTCGTCACGTGCTCAGTGCCCGCAATCTGGCATGGCCGTAGGCATTTCCAGTGCATCAGAAGGTTTATCCTCACGATGTTGAGACCTGTGCGCGGATAATTGTAGACGAATCATTGATGATTCAATGCCTTTGTCAAATGATGGAGGTGCGTGGTGAGCCGTCGCCGGATTGAGCAGGAAGCATTCGGCTTTTCAGTTGATCGGCATGGCGCGTCCTCGCTCGATGATCTTGTCGGTCTGATCGATTGGGCGCCGATTGATCAAGCGCTGGTCGTGATATCGAGCGCGGCCAAGGGCGAGCCGGCCTGGTCACCACTGGCCCTGTTCAAGGCGATGCAGCTGTCAATCTGGTACCACCTTTCGGACGTGAAGCTGGCCGAAGCTCTGGACGATCGTGCCTCGTTTCGTCGGTTTTGCGGCTTTTCCCGCTCGGAACCGACGCCAGAATGCACTGCCTTCGTTCGGTTTCGCCGGAGCCTTGTCACTCACGGTCTGGATAAACGCCTGTTCGATGCGATCACTGGCCAGCTCAAGACCAGGGCAATTCGGGTGAAGACCGGCACCCTTGTCGACGCGACGATTATTGCTTCGGCAAGTGAAGCCGCGACAAATGCTTTGCATTTGCGCTGCGATGGCGAGGGTCATTGGGTCAAGCACAAGGGACGCCCGGGTCCATGGTTTCAAGGCGCATGTAGGCGCTGACGCCGATACGGCTCTTGTCGAGGAGATCGCCGTTACGCCAGCCAATATCAATGACGGAAAGGCTAGTCCTGATGCACTGCCGGACAATCCCGGCGATGTTTATGCCGATAGCGCTTATCGCGGTGACCATTTTGGCAGGGCGGTCATCGCCAAGGGCGGCATCCCCAAGATTGTCGCCACTGGCATGTGGGGACGCGACGAAGTCGAGACACAGGCGCGCCTTGATGCTTGGAACCGACCCATCCACCGTATCCGCGGTCGGATCGAGAAGATCTTCGGCACATGGAAACGAAGCTATGGTCTGCGCAGGATGCGATGGCGAGGGCTTGCAAAGGCAGGCGTCCAAATTCGCCTGACCGCCATCGCTTACAATATGAAACGCAGTTTGAAGATCGCCGCCATATCCGGATAGGTGACAATCAGAACGGGTCTGCCGACAGTCACCGGTCCAAAAAGGTATGCCGACGCCTGCGATCTGCTTTCCTTTGCGAAGAAAATGCAGAAAATTCAACTGGAAAGCCTACCCGCGCACAGGTCTCATGTTACATTGATCGTTCGATCGGCAGCCATCAACGGCCGCCTTGATCAGCCAAAGCGAAAAAAGCAAGAGCCACGGACCGTCTAAACCGTCATTGTAAGTCATCCGATGCACGGTCATCACGACACTTTTACCCTCGCCAGCCGGGGAACGATGTCCATACTACCGAACTCACCTCCGTATGCCAAAACCATTTACCAACGTAGTGGTAGACGCTGAAATCGCTGGGAATCGCCTTTCAAGGCACCTTTAGCGCATCAAAAATTGTCACCCATTTACTAAAACGGCTGTTTGCGATAGACCCCCGTCAAATTTTGGCTCCCGGCCGGTGAAAGCGTAAAAATGGGTTTCGTCGATGTTGACCACTCACGACCGTATGAATGAAGCCGTAGCGGATATTACTGAAGCGCTCCGAAAATATCACCTAGCTGCGGTATTTGGGTGGCAGGATATTGCTCAACGATATCGTAGGTCGAAGGTCGGAGCCTTTTGGCTTTCCATTAATATGGCTGTGCTAATTGCGGCTATCGGTATAATTTTCGGTACATTGTTCCGAAGCCCAATGCAGGATTTTCTGCCATATCTATGTGCAGGCCTAATCATCTGGGGCTTTATATCCACGACGCTCGCTGAGAGCTGTGTTGGCCTGATCTCGGCAGAAGGTATTATTCTGCAGGTAAGGATGCCGATCTTTACGCATATCATGAGGTTGGTATGGAGGAACGCGATTATGTTCGCCCATAATATTGTCGTTTTTCCTTTTGTGTTACTTGTCTTCCTTCATGCGCCCAATTGGATCGTGCTACTTGCACCAGTTGGATTTATTCTTGTTACATTGAACTTACTGTGGATTGCATTGATTTTAAGTGTAATTTGCACGCGCTACCGTGACATGACCCAAGTGGTACAAAACGCACTTCAGGTGGTTTTTTATGCGACACCCGTCATATGGAAACAGGAAACCTTGCCGCCAGGTATTGTTCAGGATCTGTTGATGCTTAATCCCTTTTACCATTTTGTTAACGTCGTGAGATCGCCCTTGCTAGGCGTCTATCCCTCAACGCTGAACTGGGTGGTATGTGTATTATTAATGTTTTTAGGTTGGGCCGTCGCAATTTTATTTTTTGGCAACTACCGCAAACGCATTGCATATTGGCTGTAGCGCGGAAAATTTTATGACCTCAATCTCGCTTCAAAATGTTTCCGTTGAATTCCCGGTATTTAACGCCCGTGCGCGGTCTCTTAAAAACCGCGTGTTGGATATAGCAACAGGTGGAATAATCGGCCAGCGTTCAGATGGCCATGTCGTCGTGAAGAGCTTAGAAGATATCAATCTTACGCTCGCCGAAGGAGACCGCCTTGGCTTGGTCGGACACAATGGAGCCGGCAAGACGACGTTGCTGCGCGTTTTAGCAGGAATTTATAGCCCGACACGAGGAGCCGCATTGATCAATGGGGAATGCGTGTCGCTGATCAATATCTCCTTGGGGATAGATCCAGAGGCCACAGGCCGAGAGAACATCCGCCTTCGCGCCGCGATGATGGGGATGGCACCTGCCGTCTTGAAGCGAGAATTTGACCAGGTAGCCGAATTTTCGGGACTGGGCGATTTCCTCGACATGCCGTTCCGCACCTATTCATCAGGCATGCAATTGAGGCTAGCGTTTTCGATATCGACCGCCGTACGACCGGAAATTTTGATTATGGACGAATGGCTCTCTACCGGCGACGAAGAATTTCAAACAAAAGCCAATGAGCGCTTGCATCAAGTAGTTAACGCGACAAAAATTCTCATATTGGCAAGCCATTCAAAGGATTTGCTGCTGAATAATTGCGATCGAATCATTTGGCTCGAGCACGGTCGCATAAAAATGGATGGGCCAAGTCGCGATGTCGCGGCTGCCTATTTCCGATAGGAGAATGCTACCTTTGGATCGGGCGATGGCAACGCGTGCGGAAATGGCTAATGGAAAATAATGTTGCGTTACAATCGAGTAGGGTACTGCTCGTCGATCATATGTGCGTTTTGCCGTATGGCCATAATTTAAATGGCTTGGTTCTCTTTCAGCAGGCGTTGCGGCCTTTTTTTGGGTCATCAATATGTCTCGCAGCTCGTAAGTTGCCGGATGAGGCTGAGCAAGCGTCTTTAGTTGATCGAGTGTTGAGCTACCCATATGATGGTCTGATTCAGGCGCCCACAACACGCGCCTCAAAGAATCAGCGCAATACTGTTGCAAAGGAAGTCTCCTATTTTCCTCTGCTTAAGTTATTAGCGCGCCGCGCATTCTACACCGGCCTCAATATCTTTCTTCGATATGATTACGTTCGAGCAAGGACCCAGCGTGATTGGCGGAATGTGTTTAAGCGATACAAAGTCGGTCCGGATGATGTAATTTTCTTTCCAAGTGCCGAATATTACGGCTGCCTTTCTTTGCTTGATGTAATTCGAAAACTTCCTTTGGCACAGAGACCGAAAGTTCATTTTCGTATGATCGGCGTCATGGAAAGCGCGAATTATACGTTGGAATCGGGGCGCCCGCACTTTGTAGCAGAAATTCGTCGAGCGTTGGCCGACAAAATTCATTTATCCGTTTCGGCTGAGACGCCGCCATACTGCGAATTGCTGGAACGACTAATTGGATGTCCAGTGACCTATATGCCCTATCCTCTGGCAAGCAAGCAAGAGGTGATTACGTGGGATAGCGTTAAGGTTGTGACCTCTCCCGGCCAAGGAAGAATCGATAAAGGATTCATGCGCCTCTATGCGATTATCTGTGGACTGCAAAGTAAGGGTGCTCTGGATAGATTTTACTTTGATATTCAGGACATGAGGCGCACCGATAATCAGTTTCGTGCGAGATATCAGAGCATACTTAAACATGTTCCGAATCTAATCCTTCGACCGGCGAGATTGAAACAAGCGGAGATCGACGAGATCTACAGAAAGTCGGACATTCTAGTTCTCCCGTATGATGCAGAAACCTATGCTTTACGGGGATCCGCCGTCTATCAAGAAGGGCTAGCGGTAGGTAGGCCAGTCGTTTGTAGTACTGGATTGGGATTTTCCGGACTTGTTAGGAAGTATGGAAATGGGTTGTTGGCGACAAGCGATATCGAGTTTAGCGATAAGATACTCGAACTAGCTGAATGGTCAAAGGAAGACGTCGAGCAACGCGTATCGGCTGCCAGAGCTTTGTATCAGTCGGATTTTGAACTCGGTCTTAAGGCTATTCTTGAAAGTTTTAACAATGACCATGCCTAAAATTGCCTTCATCGACCATCCTTTCCATCGAAAGACGCGGTCAAGTAATTTCTTCGTTGAGATTCTTTCGGAGAGCTTTGTTGTTCACGTATTTTACCTGGACCCCGATCCGCGGTCCACGATGCGAGAAATTGCTGATTCTGATTATGACTTGGTGGTATGTTGGCAGACGGAGTTTTGCGCGCCATATTTCCTAACGCGTGGCAAGAGAGTCGTCTGCGTGCCAATGTTTGATGGCGTCGAGACAGCTCCGGACTGGTACTGGCTGTCAATGAGACAGGCTCGGTTCATTAACTTCAGCGAAAAGCTGCACCTGCTCCACAAGTCGCTGGGAATTGAAAGCATCTACGCGAAATATTTCGGCGTAGCAAAAATGGACTTGCCGCAAGCCAAGTTTGGAATATTGCGCGGCTTCTTTTGGCAACGCCGACCTGAAGACGGGCTTCACTATAAATTCGCTAGGTCTGTTCTCGGCAGCGCGGTTGCGTCGCTCCATATTCATAATGCGCCCGACACACAATCTGCAGAGGATTGGAAGCCCGATTGGGGGTGCACTGTCACTCATTTCGGCGAGGATGCCTCTGAATATCGGAAAGCGCTCGAAGCTTCGAATGTATTCTTGAGCCCTCGTCGCACCGAGGGCATAGGACACCCTCTAATAGAAGCAATGGCAAGGGGTATGTGCGTGATAGCTCATGATAAACCCACGGCAAATGAATACATAATTGACGGTGTAAACGGTATACTTATTGATTATGACTCCCCTGCTTCTTTTGAGAAGATAAAGCCCTCTGGAAATAACGGTGGCCTTACCTTAGCTCGCGCTGAATTGCTGGGAAAAGCGGCAAGGGCTTTTTATCTCAAAGGGTGCGAAGAGTGGGAGGAGACTTCGAAACTTCTTCCATATTTTGTGCAAACGACGCCCTTTCCCGATCTTACTGAACATGACGTTAAGTTTGCAGATCAATATCTTTCCATAACAAGATTCGCACATCGGGACTTTTATCGCTTCCTGCATAAGCTCCTGAGATTGCAGGGAAAAGGATTTGTTGGCGCGGAAGCATCGGCGATGCGTCATCGCGAACGCATTAAATGGACAATCAAAAGTCTGCCCGGAGCGGTCTTGCTGTGGCGAGCATTGCGACGAGTGTTGCGGCGTTTTAAATAAGTGTAGTGTCAGGCATCCCGATCATTTGGCGCGCATAGATCTTTCTGTTCCGATCTCCGTTAGTAATTCATCATAGACGGTAGCATATTTATGGCCCATTTGTTCTGCCGTGAAGAATTCCTTGTATCTCAGGCGAGCGGCCGCACCCAGAGACGCAATCGATTCGCCATCGTCTACAAGACGTTCCATTGCTTTTGCAAGAGCTGACGGATCGTCTGGTTGTACGACGTAGCCTGTTTTACAATCTTGATTGACGAAGCTCGTGCCCGTTCCTATTTCGCAGGAGATCATCGGTTTAGCGAACATCGCAGCTTCGACAAGCGAAAGACCGAATGCCTCAGAACGAAGGTTAGAAGGAAATACAACACCACTGCATAATTCGAGAAGCGCGGTCTTGTCCACATCGGGTAGCGCTCCTAGAAAAAAGACGTTGTGTAAATCATGCTGTTTCATGAAGCTCTTCAACGAAGCTTCCATTGGACCTTGGCCGACGATGACAACGTTCGTATTCGTCCGTCTCGCGGCCTCAAGAAGGATGTGAATGCCTTTATAGTAACGCAATACCCCGACAAAAAGGAAGAACGGTTTAGGAAGCCGTGCGCGCCAACGTGCTTTATCCTGATCGTTCGCTTTGGGATAATCCGCTTCATCCAGCCCAAGTGGGATGACAGTTGTTTTATCTTTGTAACGCTGCAGTACCTCGCTCGTCGCCAGGTAATTAGGGGATGTGGCTACAATCCTATCAACACTCGTGAGAAAGCGATGCATAACAGGCTCGTAGAGCTTCAGCAGGAGCTTTTGCTTAACGATGTCGGAATGGTAGGTTACGATGGCTGGCTTGCCGGCATGGGTGACAAGATGGACGATGTCCATCAATGGCCACGGAAAGTGATAGTGAATTATGTCGGCCTTTCGGCTCAATTCTCGAAAACGTCCAAATACCTGGTATGAAAAACCGGTCGACGCGAATTCGAAATTGAGCTTGGCCTTGTGCGCCATATGACCATCGAGCTCGACGCTGTTTTCCAACGGCGTTTTGCTCAGTGAGAGAACATTGGACTCCACGCCATACTTGGCAGTGCCGTTGACAATCGCATGGATCGTCCGCTCAACGCCGCCGAATGTGTCGGGCCAATATGTTTTGAAAAAATGTAGAACGCGCATTTCATTCCTGTAACGAAAACCGACCGCTACGTCACTAGGGCATCGCTGACCTCTGAAAACGTCTTCAACCTCGAAGCCTTCTGAGCAATGACCAGCGTTAGCGGCGGTTGTATCAATATTGACTGCATGGTCGGTCAAAAGGGCTTGATCTGCCCTCGCAGCTGAATTAATCCCGCCCCAAATTCCCCATCGTGCGGTGGCAATCGACGCCTTTACAAAGGAAATTTCATGAAGTCCGGAAGTCTTTATAAGGTTGGCGACAACGATCAACGCCCTTGGGGCACATGGCATGTGCTCGATATCGGTGATAGCCACGTCGTCAAACGCATTGTTGTGAATCCAGGAGAGCGGCTATCGCTGCAGTATCACAACCACCGCTCCGAACGTTGGACCGCCGTTTCAGGACATGGCATTGCCGAGATTGACGGGACGGAACACTCTCTGCAGCTCGGACATACAGTCGATATTCCGCTCAAGGCGACACACCGTGTTTCGTGCACCGGAGATGAGCCATTGGTTTTTATCGAAATTCAATACGGCGAGCTGCTCGACGAGAACGATATCATTAGGCTCAGCGACGATTACAATCGGGTCTGATGTCGAAGCCGCTATCAATCGAATAGTTCGGCATCCGCCAACAACGGTTGCCGCTGATCCTTGGAGGAGAGCGTGAGCGCTTCCGTCACGTTCCAGTCGATACCAATCTGCGGATCGTCCCAGCGGATGCCGCGGTCGCTTTCCGGGGCGTAGTAATTGGTGGTCTTGTATAGAAACTCGACATGGTCGCTGAGTGTCAGGAAGCCATGGGCAAAGCCTTCCGGGATCCAGAGCTGGCGCTTGTTTTCCGCGGACAAAAGAACGCCGACCCATTGGCCGAATGTCGGTGAGGATTTCCGAATGTCGACGGCAACGTCATAGACTTCGCCAACTACCACTCGTACCAGCTTCGCCTGTGCATGCGGCGGCAGCTGATAGTGCAGACCGCGCAGGACGCCCCTGCCCGACCGGCTGTGATTGTCTTGCACGAAATCGGCGCTTCGGCCGATCGCCGCTTCGAATTTCACCTTGCTGAAGCTTTCGAAGAAGAAGCCGCGGTCGTCTGCAAACACCGTCGGCTCGATAATCTTGACATCGGGAATGGCGGTATCAATGGCCTTCATTCGTCGTCCTGCTCGGATTGTTTGCAAGGGAGATGCGGCGGCATAAAGCGCGCCTTAGCGATTAAAATATCCGGTCGCGCAAAATCCCAAGGAGGTATTGCCCATAGGCATTCTTCTTTAGCGGGCTCGCCAGCGCCTCGACATCAGACGCACTGATCCAGCCGCTGCGATAGGCAATTTCTTCCGGGCAGGCCACCTTCAGGCCCTGGCGGTTTTCGATCGTCGCAATGTAATGGCTGGCCTCTAACATCGACTCGTGCGTTCCGGTGTCGAGCCAGGCATAGCCGCGGCCCATGGTCTGGACGTCAAGCCGGCCGGCCTGCAGATAGTGAACATTGACATCGGTGATCTCCAGCTCGCCACGCGGTGACGGACGGATGGATTTCGCGACATCGACGACGCTTTCGTCGTAGAAGTAGAGGCCGGTGACCGCATAATTGCTCTTCGGCATCTTCGGCTTTTCCTCCAGGCTGATAGCCCGGCCGCTCTGATCGAACTCGACCACGCCATAGCGATGCGGGTCCTGCACATGATAGGCAAAGACGGTCGCCCCCATCTTCTTGGCGCTCGCCTCGTGCAACAATCGGGTAAAATCATGCCCGTAGAAAATGTTGTCGCCCAGAACCAGGGCAGACGGCGCGCCATCCAGAAACGCTTCGCCGATCAGGAAGGCCTGGGCAAGGCCGTCCGGGCTCGGCTGCACCGCATAGTCAAGCTTGATGCCCCATTGGCTGCCATCGCCGAGCAATTGCTCGAAACGCGGCGTGTCCTGTGGCGTCGAGATGATGAGGATCTCGCGGATGCCCGCCAACATCAAAGTCGTCAGCGGATAGTAGATCATCGGCTTGTCATAAATCGGCAGGAGCTGCTTGCTGACCGCAAGTGTCAACGGATAGAGCCGCGTTCCCGATCCGCCGGCGAGTATGATTCCTTTGCGTGCCTTCGTCATGATCCTGCGTCTCGTCCTTAGTGCATCTGTCTCTGTCTCACCGGCGGGAGGACATGGCCGGAAATCATCGGCAAAAAATTACGGTTTTCAGTTCCGCGCAGCCAGCAATCTTGCCAGGACGTCGTCGACGCCCTCCTGCCAGAGAGGAAGCGCAATATCGAAGCGATCCATCAGCTTTCGACAATCCAGCCGCGAATTGGCCGGACGCTTGGCAGGGGTCGGATATTCTGCCATCGATATCGGCTTCAGCGTATCGAGAGACAGCGCAAGCTTGACATTTGCTGTCAGCGCCTCACGAACGATATGTGCGGCATAGCCGTACCAGGAGGTGCTGCCTTGTGCCGTGAGGTGATAGGTTCCAGAGAGGTCTCCGGGAGCTCCCGACGCCATGATGCGCTCGATCACCGTGCGGGTGACATCGGCAATAAGAGCCGCCGATGTCGGTGCGCCAACCTGATCGGCGACGATGTTCAATGCGCTTCTTTCATCGGCCAGCCGAAGAATGGTCTTCAGGAAATTGCTGCCATGATGACCATAGACCCAGCTTGTGCGCAAAATGGCATGTTGCGCGCCGGATGCACGCACCGCCTCTTCGCCCCGCCATTTGCTTTCGCCATAGACGGATTGTGGGTTGACCGCATCCTCTTCCAGATAGGGATCGGCTTTCGTACCGTCGAAGACATAGTCTGTGGAGTAGTGGATGAGCAAGGCGCCATTGTCCGCCGCCCAACGCGCCAGTATCCCCGGAGCTGCAGCATTGACCGCTATCGCCAGCTCTTTGTCGCTCTCGGCCCGATCCACCGCCGTATAGGCGGCCGGATTGACGATGATACCAGGCTTGTGTTCATCGAGAGCGGCCAGGATGCTTGCTTCGCTGGCTAGATCCAGGTCCGCACGCACCAGAGCAACGACATTCCCCAAGACGTTAAGCGAACGCTGCAGCTCGAAACCAACCTGGCCGTTGGCGCCGGTGACCAGAATGGCGCTCACAACTCAACCTCGTATTGCTTGCCGACCCATTCGCGATAGGCGCCAGTCGTCACGTTGCGGACCCAGTCCTGGTTTTCCAGATACCAAGCGATCGTCTTGCGAATGCCGGTCTCGAAGGTTTCCGCGGGCTTCCAGCCGAGTTCCCGCTCGAGCTTGCGCGCATCGATCGCATAGCGGCGATCATGGCCGGGCCGATCCTTGACGAAGGTGATCTGATCGCTGTAGCGGCTGCCATCGGCCTTCGGCCTGAGTTCATCGAGGATGGCGCAGATCGTCTGCACGACATCGAGATTGGGCTTCTCGTTCCAGCCGCCGACATTATAGGTCTCGCCAAGCTTGCCGGCTTCCAGGACGCGGCGAATGGCGCTGCAATGATCCCGGACATAAAGCCAGTCGCGGATCTGCTGGCCATCGCCATAGATCGGCAGGCTCTTTCCCGAAAGCGCGTTCAGGATCACCAGCGGGATCAGCTTTTCCGGAAAATGGTAAGGCCCGTAATTGTTGCTGCAATTCGTCGTCAACACAGGCAGACCATAGGTATGATGCCAAGCACGCACCAGATGGTCAGAAGCAGCCTTGCTGGCGGAATAGGGACTGTTCGGCTCATAGCGGTTGAGCTCACTGAACGGCTCATCATCCTTAGAGAGCGTGCCGTAGACCTCGTCCGTCGAGACATGCAGAAAGCGAAAGCGCTGCTTCTCGTCTTCGGGCAAGCCATCCCAATAGCCGCGCACCGCTTCCAGCAAATTGAAGGTCCCGACGATATTCGTCTGGATGAAATCGCCTGGACCGTGGATGGAGCGGTCGACGTGGCTTTCAGCTGCGAAATTGATGAGCGCACGCGGCCTGTGTGTCGACAACAAATTGCTCAGCAGCTCGCGATCGCCGATATCGCCATGTACGAACACATGGCGGCCATCACCTTTCAAGCCCTTCAGCGTATCCAGATTGCCGGCATAGGTCAGCTTATCCAAATTGACGACCGTCTCGTCGCGACGCTCAAGCCAATCGAGAACAAAGTTTCCGCCGATAAAACCAGCCCCACCCGAAACCAATATCGTCATCTAAGCCTATTCCATTTTAGGCATACAGGTAAATTGCCGATAAAAATCCAAGACAAATCAAATCTTACGACAAGGAGTAGTTACTCCTTCGAAAAGATTTTCAATCACAGGAAGAGGGATATCCGCCTCAAGTACAAGAGGCAAACCAAAATGCTGATTCAAATCAGGAAATTTGAAATTGGCTGGGAAACCTGGATTCGAACCAAGATTAACGGAGTCAGAGTCCGCTGTTCTACCATTGAACTATTTCCCAACAGCCGCCGGGCGGTAAAGTGCCCCTGCGGGGAAAGCAGGGCCTCTATAATCGAATTTGCCGCGGATGCAAACACTTTAACGCAGGGAAATGCAATTTTTTGAAAGTGGCGTTTAGTGGATAGTATAGGCGACGACTCTGTCTGCTGCCAGCAGGTTTTTCAAGCCATACTGCCCCAATGGCCGAAGTCGGCCGCCAGATGGACAATTTCGCCAGTTTCGATGTCACGCGTTCGGCCGCGTCACCACCGCAACAGGCGTTTTCCGAGGACATATCCGACTGCCGTCATCATGGCGATCGCGATAGGATACCAGAGCAGCACGAAAAGCGGGCTGTCGTCCGTGCAGTTGGAGGCATAGAAGGTCGCGGCGATGCCGCTGGCGGCCAATCCGGCGACGGCGCCGGCGAAGCCCGGTTTTTCCGGCGCGCCCTGGCGCAGGGCGAACAGGAAGCAGGCGAGCGGGCCGATCGACAGCAGCGGGATGAGCGTCAGGCAGAAGCGGGCATTGTGCCCGATCATCCGCGCACTCCAGCTGCCAGCCGGCATGACGGCCATTTCAACAGCGGCGGCGGCAAGCAGCAGGATGGGCGCCAAGAGCAGTGTCCAGCCCCACAGGCGCAGCGAAGCGCCCGGCCGTCCGATGCGGAAGACGACAGCGCAGGCTGTTGCGGCAAGCGCGATGGTCACGACGAACTTGAACAGGAAACGGACGGTCTCCATTGCCGTATCGATATCGGCTCGAAAACCGATCATGGCGAAGAAGATGCCGCCGCTGATCAGGATGCCCGCGACGACCGCCAGGGTCAGGACCTTGCCGATCCGCATGCGGACCGGCGCGTCCTGCGACAAGAGATTGATGAGGTCATCGGTTTTCACTGGTCTCACTCCGATACAATGCCGCAAGCGTCTTCAACGCGCGGTGCAGCGCCACGCGCACCGCCCCTTCCGTCATCTTCAGCCGGTCCGCCGTTTCCCGGACGCTGGTTCCCTCGACGGAAATCGAGCGCACGATCGTCTTCTGCGGTTCTTTCAGCAGCCCCAGCGTACGATCGACATCGAACCGGTCCAAGGCGTCGGTATGCTCTTCCGCCTCCAGGAAATCGATCACATCGTCGATCGGTACGCTCATATGCCGCCCGCGCCGTCTCAGGCTGTCGATCAGCTTGTTGCGCACGATCGTCGACAGCCAAGGTCCGATCGGGCGGGATGAATCCCACGTGCCGCGCTTCAGATGGATGGCGAGCAGCACTTCCTGCACCACATCCTCAGCCTCGCTTACCGGCGCGCCCAGCTGATCGCAGCGCCGCCGCGCCATGGCGCGCAGATGCGGCGTCACGGCGGTGAGGAAACGGTGATAGGCCTGCGCATCGCCGCCGATCGCCGCGCGCATCCAGACTGCCCATTCCTCTTCGCGCGCCGAATGATTCATCCGACATCTCCTCTACGCGGCACCGCAGGCTTTCGTTACCGGCAACAGCAACTATTTTTCAAGCTCTTTCGTCTCCATGGCAGGTTCTTCGCAAGATGCGTCTGCTACCCATGCGCATGTCAGCCTCACCACCATACTTGCCCAGCTATCGCCCGCCGCAGCAGATAGCCGGCACAAGATAAGTGACGCATCTCGAAAAAAATTCCGATGCGGCTGTAACATCCGCTCGAGACGCTCCGTAGACCTCGATGCAAGCCAATGACGGCTCGCATCCATCTAGGAGACAGATCCATGAAGAACAGCATCCTCACCCTGGCCATTGCTGGCTCGATCGCATCGGCACTTGCATCCGTCGCCGTCCCGGCTTCGGCCGCCGATACCAAGGAAAAATGCTACGGCGTCGCCCTCAAGGGCCAGAACGATTGCGCCGCCGGCAAGCATGATTGTGCCGGCAAGTCGACCATGAGCTACGACAAGATGTCCTTCAAGCTCGTTCCCACAGGCACCTGCACCTCGATGAAGACCCCGAAGGGCCACGGCTCGCTGACCCCGGCCTGATCCGAAACCGGATTGATCGTCAACCATCTCTCGTAAGGAGTTTGTCATGAGCAAGATGTCCGCACTCGCCCTGGCCGCATCGGTCGCAACGGCGGTGACGCTGGTTGCCGGTGTGACGACAGCATCTGCCGCCGATGCCAAGGAAAAATGCTACGGCGTCGCCCTCAAGGGCCAGAACGATTGCGCCGCCGGTCCCGGCACGACCTGCGCCGGCACGTCGAAGGTCGATTATCAGCGCAACTCGTGGAAGCTGGTTCCCGCGGGAACCTGCGAGACGATCAAGACGCCGAACGGCCACGGCACCCTGATGCAGGGTCCGGCCCCGGTCTGACCCTATCAGACAAGGCAATGCAAACGTGGGCGGCGCATCGTTTAATCCGGCGCCGCCTGCCTCTCGAACACAAACTGCTTCACAACTTTGCTGGAATTACTCTCATACGGAGGCCCGCAATGAAACCGTCACAACTCCCCCGTCGCGCCGGCGTCGGCTTCAAGCCGGAGCATTTTGCCGAAATCCATGGCTCTACACAGCCGATTGGCTTTTTCGAAGTCCATGCGGAAAACTATATGGGTGCTGGTGGTCCGCCACATGCCCAGCTCGGCAGGCTGCGCCAGGATTATGCCTTATCCATCCATGGCGTCGGCCTCTCTATCGGCTCGATGCAGCCTTTGGATAACCAACATCTTGCTCGCCTGAAGATCGTCTGCGATCGCTATGAGCCGGAGAGCTTTTCGGAGCACCTCGCCTGGTCGACGCACGACACGACCTTTCTCAACGATCTTCTGCCCCTGCCCTACACCGAGGGAACGCTTGAGCAGGTCTGCGCTCACATCGACGAAGTACAGACTTTGCTCGGTCGGCAGATGCTGCTCGAGAATCCGGCTACCTATCTGCTCTTTGAGGAAAGCACGATCGAGGAAACGGAATTTCTGGCCGAGGTTGCCAGACGCACCGGCTGCGGCCTGCTGCTCGACGTCAACAATGTCTTCGTCGCCGCCACCAATCACCACATGGACGCACGCGCCTATCTCAAGCGCTTCCCGGTGCAATGGGTGCGCGAGATCCATCTGAGCGGTCATTCGGAGACCGTCGACGATTCTGGCGCGCCGCTTTTGATCGACAGCCACGATACGCCGGTGAAAGATCCCGTCTGGGCGCTTTACGAGGAGCTGATCGGCTGCACCGGACCGATTGCCAGCCTGGTCGAGTGGGATAACGACGTGCCGGCATGGCCGATTTTGAGGGCCGAGGCCGAAGCGGCCGAAGCCATCCTGAAGCGCGCCGCCGCGCGTCGGGCAGCCTGAGGAGGGATCGATGTCTCTCGCTACGCAAAGCGAATTCGCCGCAGCGCTCGTCAATCCCGATCTCGCGGTGCCCGATGGATTGACGGCCTGGAACGGCCCACACCCAGCGCGGCGTTTCGGCGTCCATCGCAACAATGTCGCCATCGGCCTGATCGGTGCGCTCGCCTCGCGCTTTCCGGCTGCGGAAAGGATCGTCGGCGAGGAATTCTTCGCCGCCATGGCGCATGAGTTCATCCGCCTGCATCCGCCGCGCTCGCCGCTGCTGCTTGCCTATGGCGATGACTTCCCCGATTTCGCCGGGAGTTTCGGACCGGCGCAGGAAATTCCCTATCTGGCCGATGTGATGCGGCTGGAGGCGCTGCGGGGTCGAGCCTATCACGCAGCCGACGCTATACCGCTTGATGCAGCACTCATGGCGACCATCGAGCCGGCAGGCCTTGCGGAGCTGACTTTCGTACCGCACCCTTCAGCCTCGGTCGCACGTTCCGCCTATCCGGCCATCACCATCTGGGCGATGAACACCGGCGAAATCGACTTTGCAGATATAAACGATTGGACGGGCGAGGATGCCCTCGTCATCCGCCCGCAGATGATCGTCGAAGTGCATCGCCTGCCGCCGGGTGGCGCAACATTTCTGGAAGAGCTGTTTTCGGGCGCCGCCCTTGGCCAGGCCTATGAGACGGCTCTCGCTGAAGCCGCCAATTTCGATCTTTCCGCCAACCTCGCCGGTGCGTTCACGGCAGGCGCTTTCATGACCATTCGCTGAACGCCAGGGAGAACCAAAATGCAGAATCAGACGATGACGGCCGCCCCGGCCGAACGCGAAACCATGCCCAAAAGGCTCTATGGTGCCCTAAAGCTTCTCGACCGTATTCCCCATGACCTGATCGCACTCATTGCGCGGCTGTCGATCGCCGCCGTCTTCTGGCAATCCGGCCAGACCAAGGTGGAAGGCTGGCACGTGACCGACAATGCCGTCTATCTCTTCCAGACGGAATACAAGCTGCCGCTGGTCGATCCCTGGATCGCCGCCCATATCGCCGCCTTCAGCGAGCACTTCTTCCCATTTCTGCTGGTCATCGGATTGGCAAGCCGCTTCTCGGCACTGGCGCTGCTCGGCATGACCCTGGTCATCGAGATCTTCGTCTATCCCGATGCTTGGCCGACGCATGGCACATGGGCGACCTGCTTTCTGGTAATCATAGCCGGCGGGCCTGGCCGCATCGCGCTCGACCACCTGATTGCCAGGCGGTTCAGACGCCCGGCCTAACGCCGAGCAGACGGGAGCGCCACCTGCAATTGGCGCTCCGTGATACCAGCTAGATGCGCCCTCTATTCGCGCATGTCGTTGTCGCAAAACCGCTGTGCGCTTCTACGTGACATGCCTTAACGCAGGACGGGTTCTCCGTGGAAGCGGCGACGTGACGGCTTCGAGACCCCGAAACCCACCTCCATCATCAGTCGCGGCTTCTGCGTCGGCACGGTGCCCATATGGAAACCGAAGGGATCTTCGACGAAGCCCGAGCCGGCTTTGCCGGTCAGTGTCAGTGCATTCGCCTCACCATAATAATCGAGCACTTCGTTTGCCGGATGCCCGACCAGCAAAGTCAGCTGATGACGGACCCGGCGGCGCCTGTGGCTTCCTTTGACGAAAACATGCGGACCAGTGCCCTCATCCACATCGACGAGATTGAAGAAGAATTTCAGCATCCGCCAATCATCGAGATCGAAGTGGTATTTGTCGAGCGAAGCGAGGCTTCTATCGGCTTCGGAAGCCTGAGTCGGGAAGCTCCACCAGATGCGGGTGGTGATCACCTTGGCCTGGCCGCCGAGATATTGCCGGGCGACGTCGATCAGCAGCGGATCGCGCTGGACCGCCATGACGGCTTCGCAATCGAGCGAGCGCTCGAAGAAATGTCCGCTCAGAATCGGCCGTCCGAAGCGAGCCTCCGCTTCCTTATGTTCGCCTGCGACAAATTCGAGCTTCCGGTTGAAATTGCCGAAGCAGGCGGTGTTGGCAGCAAATTCGGCGATTTCCTGATGAATATGATCCGGCAGCACCAGGCTGGGATAAATGCCATCGGTGCGCAGAGCGTTGACAACGGCGCTACGCTCGGTGCCGGCAAACATCGAGGAGCCGGAAACGGGAAGCCTGACGGGCTGCTTGGTGGCCAGCCAATGGATGCGCCGAAACGGCAGGGTCCTGGCCAGCAGAAACATCGGCAGCCAGGCCGGATTTTCCTTAAGATCGGTCAGGTAGGTGGGTATCCTGACGGCCATTCGCTTGAATCGGCCGCCCTGCCGGGCGATGGACTCCAAGTCTTCTGCCGGGGGATTGTGCATAGCGATCCTTTCCACGCATTTAAAAGATCCGTGACAGCAGGCCCCCAACCCGCTGACGATAATTCATTGAAACCTTAACATTTATTCGCTCTCGCGAATGTCTGCTGCACCGCGGCAAATAGAAGTCGGCCGGCCTTGGTCAAGGGGGCAAAAAATCAAAACCTGATCGAATCGGTAGAAATTTCTGCAGAAACACGCAACGCTTTTGAAACCGGTGACGAATTCGCCCGGGAGGGTTGCTTTTCCGGGGCGGCGGGCGAGACAGACGCAAAGGATTGCAGGAACGGCGCACCGTGTTTGCCGTTGCTTAGGATAATGGCGCTAGAAATTCGATAGGAGCAAATAGCAGAGGAAGTTGCGGATAGGCGGCTGCGGTCTATATCGGCGACAATTTCCATTGTCTTCTAACAGTCATATTCCTGTTCGCATTATTGGCTACATGAGCGAAAAAGCGTCAAAGAGGGCCCCCTTAGATGACAGAAACGAAGACCTTTGAGCCGGCGGAAGGTATCGTCGATTTCGACGCGGGCGAGGGCGAGAGCCCAACCGTTGTGGAGATGGACGATTATACCAAAAGTCTAGCGCAGGCGAAGGCCAAGTCCGTCAAGCTGATCGACGCCATCACCGGTCAGGTGCTCAAGAAAAAAGATGCTGTGCATGTCGATGATCTCCGCCCCTCGCTGGCGGATTTCATGCGGCTGAAACATCCCGAGCTTCGCGCCGACGACTATATCAGCCGCAAGGTCATGGACGATTATCGCGCCCAATATATCGCCGAACTGCTGACGGTGGAGCGCGGCGAGCTTTCCAACCTCGAGGACGAGGTCGTCGAAAGCCTGAAGACGCATGATACGCTGGCCGAAAACATCGAAGAGGACTATGAGGACCACCGTTCGATCGGCGACCGCATGGCGGATGGCGTCGCATCCTTCGGCGGCAGCTGGACCTTCATCATCTCCTTTTGTCTATTTCTCGCCGTCTGGATGGCCATCAATCTCGTTATGGGCGAAAAGCAGGCTTTCGACGCTTATCCGTTCATCCTGCTGAACCTCGTTCTGTCGACCATCGCAGCACTGCAGGCGCCGATCATCATGATGAGCCAGCGCCGCCAGGAAGAGAAGGATCGCCTGCGGGCCCTCAACGACTATAAGGTCAACCTGAAGGCCGAACTGGAAATCCGCCACCTGCATGAAAAGGTCGACCACCTCCTCAATCGCCAATGGGAGCGTCTGACCGAAATCCAGCAGATCCAGATCGAGATGATGCTGGAACAGGCCAAGGCGGCGACCCGGGCGATCAAGGCCAACAAGGCGGCGAAGGCAAAGACCAGTGCGCTGAAGAGCCTCTTCACCAAGGTCAAGGACCCCGATCCGGACGATTCCGTCAACTGATCGCACCGAACGGCTGCACCCGTCATCTTGGACCGTGCCATATTGCTGGAGCTGCTAACCGCGTAATCCCTCTATGTCGTTCCACCATATGCCCTTCAGGATTGCTCGCTTTGTCGATGTGCCGCTCCTTCCAGCCGCTCATCTGCCCGCTGCTGCTTCGCGAAGAGCGTCGGCATGCAGAGGAGATAGAGCGAGGCGCCAAGTACCCAGACCAACCCGGGAAAGACATGCCGCGAGGCGAAATAAATCTCGCTGATCGCCAGGGGCGCGACCATGGAGGCGAGGCTCGTCAGGCTGGTTAAAACACCCTGCAGACGCCCTTGCTCGTCCGCACCGACACGTTGGGTCATCAAGGACAGCAACGCCGGCTGGCCGATCCCACCGAGGCAGAAAAGCGGAAACAGAAAAAAGACGAGACAACCCTGCGTGACGAAGGCGATGGCGACATAGGCAGCGCCGTCACAGACGATCGCGACGACGAGTGCGCAGCGTTCGCCCCAGCGCTCGCTCAAGGGGCCGGCGACGAAAGCCTGGGCGAGCGCATGGAACAGGCCGAAGCCAGCGAGAGACAGGCCGACGGTCGCCGTATCCCAGCCGAACTTGTCCTGACCATAGAGAACCCAGATGGTACCGCCGACTTCTCCGACGATTGCAAGGAGGATGGACATGAAGAGCAGCGGCACCAGCGCCGGAAACGCACCGATCCAACGCAGCGGCGCCAGCGGATGAAAGGCGACCAGATCGATCCGTTCAGGCCGTACAGTATGTGTCTCGGGCAGCACGACAAGCGCAACAATGAAATTCACCATCACCAGAAACGCGGCAGCGACGAAAGGCGCGCGTAGCGAGATCGTGCCCAACACCCCTCCTATGACCGGTCCGAGAATGAAACCGATGCCGAAACAGGCGCTGAGCAGCCCGAAAGCCCGCGTTCGGCGCTCCTCCGGCGTGATGTCGGCAAGGCACGCACTCGCAACCGCGGCATTGGCGGCCGTCAGACCGGCGACGGCGCGGCCGAGGAATAGCCACCAGAAACCCGGTGCCCACGCCATGAAGGCATAGTCGATCATGCCGCCCGCCAGCGAGGCGAGCAGCACCGGCCGGCGGCCGCAACGATCGCTCAGCGTTCCGAGAATGGGAGAGGCCAGAAACTGTAGCGCCGCGTAGAGCGACAGGAAGGCGCCATAGCGCCAGCCGAGCTCGGGCGAATGGGCCACGCTCTGCAGAAGCTCCGGCAGGATCGGCATCACGAGACCGGTTCCGGCCGCATCGAGAACGACGACGGAGAGGATCGTCAAAAGCATCTTGTTCATAATGCAAAACTTATCATTGATAAGGAACTTTATCGCCGATAAATTATGATGATGGGACTGTCAATCGGAAAGAAGATGAAAATCGATCGAAGCCAAATCGTCGATGCAGCACTGGCCATCCTCAACGAAGTCGGCATCGATGGCTTGTCGACGCGGCTGATCGCCCAGCGCCTCGGCGTCCAGCAGCCGGCGCTCTATTGGCACTTCAAGGGCAAACGAGCCCTGCTAACTGCGATGAACACCGAGATCCTAAGACGAAAACACACCCGCAACAGGCCTCTGGCTGGGGAGACCTGGCAAGAATTCCTGCACGCCAATGCCCGCAGCTTCCGCTCCGCCCTGCTGGCATGGCGTGACGGCGCCCGCGTTCATGCGGGAACCGAGGTCGATCCCTTGGATCTCGACGCGATCGAAGCCCAGCTGGAATGCCTGCTCGCCGCCGGCTTCGATCCGCGAAAGGCGCTGGAGCTGCAGATCGCGATCAGCCGCTATGTGGTGGGATGTGTACTGGAGGAGCAGGCGGATGCGGCCGATCCGCCGGACCGCGCAGCCCTCGACGCCGCGGCGAAAAGCCGTCCGAACCTTGCTAAAGCTCTGTCGCTTTACCGCGCCAATGACCATGAAGCCCTATTCGAGGCTGGCTTGGAACTGCTGATAGGCGGGGCCGAAGCCGGCAAGTGAACTCTGTGATCGCATGGGCACCTCCGCGG
This sequence comes from Martinezella sp. CNPSo 3795, assembly GCF_057784475.1. NCBI lineage: Bacteria > Pseudomonadati > Pseudomonadota > Alphaproteobacteria > Hyphomicrobiales > Rhizobiaceae > Martinezella > Martinezella sp. CNPSo 3795. The sequence goes on from NZ_JBXSOQ010000007.1 coordinate 302,731, forward strand.
AAAATGCATCATCTCTCCGCTTTGAAGGTGCGGCCGAGATCAGGCCCGGTGCCGAAATAATGTCGAAACACATAAAGCAGCGGGCTCCACCTGCTGGTATCGATATGATTGGTGCCGGCGATGACGATATCCTTGTGTGCGTGAACGCGAAGGACCTTCGCCTCGATGATGGAGAACGCCTCGGCGCGCTCCGAGGACCATTCACCGCCGGGAGGATGCGCCGCCGCCACCTCCGCCTCGAACTGGATCGGACATTCGGCAATGCGCAGAGGCCGCACGCGATCGGCGGGCTGCGGCGTGAAGCCGGCCACATCGAATTTATCGGCCTCGAAACGATAACCGATCTTCTCCTTGTGCGGGGGAACGGGATCGCGGCCGGTCGTCGGCGCGATCGCTTCGACCTTCGGCCACAGCTCCGGCGACGGAAAATTCAGCACCAGCTGGCGCTCGCGCAGGAGATTTTCCCGCCCCTTGCTGGTCGACGTCAACCCAAGAACGACTTGGTCGTATAAGGCCCAAACTGAGGACATCGGCGAGATATTCGTCGTGCCGTCGGGGTTGAGGTTCGTAATCAGTACGACGGGAGTGCCAACATAAAGCACGCTGGGCTTGATTTCGATATGCTCGCGATCGCTCTCGGCGGCGTTGAATTCGGCTGTATTCGTCAGCATTGAAACTCTCCTTTGGGAGTTTCAATGTAGCCGCCATGAAGCTTGAAATAGTTCGGTCGCGGCCGAACTGTTGCTCGACGACGGGCGCACCGGCCTCATTCCTCAGGCGGCAGCACTACGATCACCGTATCTTCAGCCATAAGCATCCGTCCATCCTGCGCCCGCAGTTCCAGCCGCCGCACCGGCAGCTTTGTCGCTCTGTCGACCAGCGTCACATGCGGCTCATTGGGTTCGAAGAAGAAATCTTCGCCCCATTGGCGAAGCGCGACCAGCAGCGGAAACAGGCCCTGCCCCTTCTGCGTGAGCACATATTCCTGATAGGGGCTGCCATCGGAGGCTGACACGGTATCCATGATGCCGTGAGCGACAAGACTGCGCAGCCGGGCCGAGAGGATGTTCTTGGCAAGCCCTAGGCTCTTCTGAAATTCGCCGAACCGGCGCAGCCCATCGAAGGCATCACGGACGATCAGCAGCGACCACCAGTCGCCGATCGCATCCAATGGTCGCGCCACCCCACACATCGAATCCTTGTGGCTCACTCTCTTGGCCATGCCGCCCTCTGCCCTCGCCTGTTTCATGTCTGTCGTCAGGACTGCGATCAAGCGCCTGTATCACCAGCTCAATATATCGGTTGCAAACTAAAACTACAAGAGATACTGGAATCATGGTTTCAAATTAAAACCACATTAGGAGAACAACTGTGATTCCTGCCCATGAAGCATTCGCCGGCACATTCCCCTTCGCACCGCATTTCACCGAGGCACCTGGCTTCCGGATGCATTATGTCGACGAAAGGCCCTCGCGATGGCGAGATCATCCTCTGCCTGCATGGCGAGCCGACTTGGGGCTATCTGTTTCGCCACCTCATCTCGACGCTGAGCCCTACGCACCGGGTCGTCGTTCCCGACCATATGGGCTTCGGCAAGAGCGAAACACCCACTGGCCGCAGCTATTGGCTGCAGGATCACATCGCCAATCTGGAGGCCTTCGTGCTCGCGCTCGGCCTCACCGACATTACCCTTGTCATGCATGATTTTGGCGGGCCGGTCGGCATGGGCTTTGCCGCCCGCCATCCCGAGCGCATCCACCGCATCATCTCGGCAAATGGGCCGACATCCTTCGGCCAACCGGATGCTATCGATCGGGCGGTGGCGAACGCCGCCCGATCGCCCTGGTTTCAATGGATCATCAAGGCCGACGGCACGCTGGAGCCAGTGCTCAACAATCTCGGCTTCAACATTTTGAGCGCACTCAAGCTCAACGGCTTCGAGAACAACGCCGTCATCACCGATACCTGGCTCGATGCTTATGGTGCACCCTTCGCAACGGAAGCCGATTGCCTCGGCGCGCTCGGCTGGGCCAAGGGCTTTGCGACCAGCGCCCATCAATTCGAAACGCCCGACTGGGAAGCCGAGCGCATCATCCACAGAAAGCCGGCGCTCGCCATATGGGGCGAAGCGGACCGGACGCTGCATGCCGAGCATTTCCTGCCGCTCTTCACCGCCCTCTTCCCGTCGGCGCCAATCAAGCACCTTCCAGGTGTCGGCCATTACTGCTTCGAAGATGCCCCCGAAATCATATCGAACCTGATCGCGAACTTCCTGCGGCAGACCTGAGCGCCGCGATGCAGGAGCAAATTCAAAGCAAGGCGCAGGAGCGGGAAAGCCTTCCCGCTTCTGCCGATCAAGACATGGCTCGACGCCCTTCTCGAATAAAACGACGCGTGGCAATTGACGATTGAGCTAATTTTGTGCATCGCTAAGTTGTTTTAGCGTACCAATTTGTAAAATATCTAGTGGGGCTAAACACTTTCGAGGATAGTGACAGGCTTCCTGAACGGAAGTTGCGCGAAGCGGCTGTATTTTTATGATTATCAACGGTACATGGAATGTATGAGGGAAATACCACACTCTATACGTTTGGTGACATCGAGAGGGCAGCATATACAGCCCCCTCCCGGATGACGCTTTTTCAAGACACATCGTTCAAAAACATGCTTTTTCAACGTCTTGATGGACTCCTATCCAGTGAGAGGAGTGTTTTGTCGCTAGATATTTTCGATACGTTATTATTGCGCGATAATTCCTCTGAACTCACAAGATTTGTTGAGATCGGCGCCGCCATGGCCGCGACAATGTCTAATCGCACTTCAGCGGAAAGAAAACTTTCCCGCGCCCCCCGAAAGCGATTTTCAGGAAATGACATAGACGCATTTCTTGCGCGGCAGCTGGGCACCAAAGCAACATATCGCGCGCGAGATAGACATAGAGGCTACGGCGAGGGCTCGTTGACCGAAATTCACACCGTTTCAAGTCGGCTGTTAAATGGGAACGACGATTATCGAGAGAAATTCATCGGTGCCGAGCTTCAATACGAAACGACTCGCGTCGAACCTAATCGCCTCCTACTTGAATACATCGATACACATATATCGCGTGGAGGCCAGGTTATCCTTGTAACTGACATGTATATGCATGCCAAACAAGTTGAGGAACTGTTGGCGCTGGTTAATATCGATACCAAAAAATTTCACGCTATTTTCTCGAGCGCAGATACTCTGATATCAAAAGCTTGCGGGCTACTTTTCCCGGAAATAGAGAAGCGCTTGGGACTGCACGGTCTAAATTTTCTCCACGTTGGAGATAGCGCTAGGGGAGATTTCCGCCAACCAATAAACCACGGTTGGCGCGCACTTCACCTTCCAGTAAGCGAAATTGAAATTAAAGCACGCAAAACTGACCATCTGGCGACTGCGACGATGCTTCGCAAGTATTTCGACATTGAAGTCGACATTGCGATGCCAAAATAAGATACCCAGATTTTATCCTCAGAGACCAGATAGTCATGGATCAAAAATATATACAAAATAACATAATAGAAAATGTACTTACTCGCCAAATTGGCCACGATATCTTAGGCCCAATTGTTCAACGCTGGCTACTCGGGCTGCATCAGTATTTTTCTTACTATGATGACGGGAATACAAATTTTCTATTTTGTGCTAGAGCGGGAGTCCGCATTGAGAAACTCTATCGGCTATTCGTAGAGGGTTTTGGTGGACGAGATGTCCCAGCCCAAATGTTCTGGCTGTCGCGATTATCAACATGCAAGGGCACTTTCTACAAGGCGAAACAGTCAAGAACGATTATAGCGCGAGAATATCAACACGTACCCATCGCAGAGCTTATTAAGGGCATTTTCCGTCATCAGCCCGAGGTGTTGGGACGTCTCGACCTGACGCTTCCTGAGTACAAGGCCCACGGCGCAGTGTTCGACGGCTGGATTCAGGGCCCGACGCCAGCCGCGAGCGAGATGCGCAAGTACTTTACTCAATGCCAATCGGATTTTGATGCATACCTAAAGCAATTACTTAAGGGTCGAACGCGCGCCGTGCTAGTCGATAGTGGTTGGCAGGGATCGATGCAATCACTCTTGACCAAAGCCTTTCCTGATTTCGTATGGCGCGGATTGTATTTTGGCCGGTCTCTGCAGCCAGGGCATGATGCTCAGATTGTGAACAATGTCCTGGGAGTAATGTTCGAAGGCGAGACCTATCGACAATCAGTGCCTGAAACAGCGTTTACAAGGCACCGCCACATTGTGGAATCCCTGCTGGAACCAAATGGGCCATCGATCGAGGAAATCCCGGGCGGAGCACACGACGATGTTGCACAAAGGCTCATTAAGCTAAATGAGCAAGAACAAGCGAGCAAGGATAGCGATGCGCTCTACTTGGCTGTGACAGAGTATCTCGTCGGAGATGGAAAAAATGCCGGTATCACCGAGATTTACTCTCGGCACCAGAGCGCAATGGTTGAACTGGCGCGCATGATAATCACTCCAACCCGCGAAGAGGCGCGCGCGTTAAGTTGCAAGGATCGATCCGCGGATTTTGGCAAAAAGCTTGTTGTCCCGGTTTTATTGGAACCGGACGCTGACGAAGCCCCGGAAAATCGAATTAAGAGGTCGCTTTGGCAGGAAGGGCAAGCGGCGCTGGAATTCGAAGGAGGCTTCGCACGCGACCTACAATTGCGTCTGGCAGGATGCGCAAATGCGGCATCTTACTTTGATCCATCGCACCAACCTTTCGCGCCAAGCAACGGAGAAGCATCTGTAGCGATTATTACTAGGACAAAAAATAGGCCCCTTCTCCTACAGCGCGCCGCGCAGAGCGTGGCTCAACAAACTCACACAAATTATACTTGGGTTGTCGTCAATGATGGAGGTGATGAAGTCGTTGTCCGTAAGGTCATTGAGAGCTGCGCCGTTGATCGAACAAAGATTCTTCTGGTTTCCCATAAAGAAAGCATCGGAATGGAGGCGGCGTCAAACTCGGGCATTAGGAATACTGATTCCGATCTGATAGTAATTCACGACGACGATGATAGCTGGGAACCAACGTTTCTGGAGAAGACCGTTGATTTTTTGAATAGCAGCGCCGGCCGTCATTATGGCGGCGTAGTTACTCACACGACGTATGTTTCAGAAGAGATTCGCGGCTCCAAGGTAATTGAGCATTCTCGCCAGCCGTACAAGGACTGGGTACGCAATGTACAATTGGCCGAAATGGCGGCAGGGAATATTTTCGCGCCAATTGCGTTCGTCTTCAAAAGGTCAATCTGGGAAGACCTCGGCGGCTACAATGAAGAACTTCCAGTGCTTGGGGACTGGTTCTTTAATCTAGAATTCCTTCTGCGCGCAGACATTGGTTTGATTCCAACTCCCCTTGCTAACTATCATCACCGCGATCGAGGAGATTCTAGCGCCTACGCTAATTCGGTTATTGGCGGCGTTAGCAAACACGAGGAATATGCCGCAATTGCGCGCAATGCCTTTATTCGCAAGAACTCTGAAAAATTTCCCGGCGCTGTTGCAGTAATACTCGGCTATTTTGCACAGGATTTTCGACGCCATGGCACTTCCGGGGAGCTCAACCAACATCAAACTGCTTCCGGCTATGACTTCGCGGATAAGTACTGGGCAGTATCACATCTCAACAAGAGCTTACGTGGTGGAAAGTACCAATTCCGCCACCGCGAAAAGCAAATAGATTTGAGTATTGGCTGGCCTGAGCTCGAACAATTGGCACGAAAAACAAGGGGGTTTATCCCCGTACCGCCGAGCTTCGATGATCAGGAATATTTGCGCAGAAATGAGGACGTGACCGTAGCGGTGCGTGAGGGACGATTCTCCTCAGGCTACAGCCACTATATACTCCACGGTCGCAGGGAGGGCCGCGCTAGACCCTCATTGTAGATAGGGTCTAAACTGCCACCATTTTTCGGTAGGACACTCAGCATGAGCAGAAAGCCTCGTTGAGTCGCGTCGTAGGCATCCCAATGATGCCCAACCGTTGTTTTTGGGGCGGCTGCCATGTTGTTAACATGCATCCTGATTTCCGCTGCAGCCGCCAATCAATAAAAGAAGACCAAACCGGGACAACTTACCGGAAGGAAGTTTGCGTTGCTACGCAGAAGAGCAGCAGAGCACCAGACAGCGCTAAAGCTCCCACGATGGGCAGAAGCTTCATCATAATCCGGTGAGTAAGCTTATTTCGCTCTATAGCATCCATAATCGTCGCTAGCGGATCGCAAAAGACTCGCCGAACCGAATCCCTACGCAAACATCGCATTCGAAACTGAAATGACGCTTAGTGTACAGTCAGCCGCCGCTCCCAATATAATTGGATCACACGACCTGCTCTGCCAGGCATTGGCGGCGCAGCGGCCCATAAACCGCTGTTCGAGAGTTATTGTTCAATTTGATCGGTCGCCGGAGTGATAACCTTTTCTCCGGGTGCCCAATCTATCCCCATTTGAGCGTAAGACTGTCAGCAACTGAAGCAAGTTCAGACAGAAAAGCACAGATTAGTGTCGAAATACCTCATATTCGGAATGCTCAATTTCTTGATCTTGGACTACTTGAATTCTCAACAAAAGTCGTTTTAATTGAGTAAGCAAATAAGGAGTACAACCATGAATACAAAAAGTATTATGTCAGAAGTAGATCGGTACGCTGGCACAAATAAGTTTTCTCGATTCACCTTAGCCGGTGAAGGCAATAAATGGATTTTTATCAACCCTTCCTTTGTTGCAGCTGTAATACCGGGTCAGGTGACCACTGAAATTGTTCTGGCTGATGGACCATCCATGTTCAAAAAAGCGCCAATCAAAGTGAAAGAGCCAGCAGACGTAGTTCTCGCGCGGCTTGAGAGCTAGAAAATGAGTGCGCCAGCTTCCCGAATGAGTTTTGATTCTTGAGACGTCCTGAAAGTAACGGGATGCTTGGGCAAGCGATTGTCCACGGCTTGGTCCCGACCGTCGCTTGAGCATATAAACAATCAGCGTTTACGGATTGTAGGGCGATACGGATATGCTAATGCTGGTTCGGCAAGAGACTCGGCACCATATTGGTTGAGCGGTTGATGAATATCAAATACCCTTTTAGCTTTACCTACACGGAAAAAATCGAGCGTTTCCTACAGCGGACGCCCTTATTTCTGGAGCACCATAACAAAATTTCGGGCATTTTCCCTTTCGGCGCGCAGGTTACGCTAAAGAACAAAATCATTGTAGAGCCATACGCGACAATGCCGAAGAAAACATTCGTCAGTAGTGGTGCGTTTTCTTATTGCGTTTCGGCGCTTGATCAATCGACGATAATTGGTCGATACTGCTCAATCTCTTGGGGGTGCTCGGTTATAGGCATCGATCATCCGACTGAACATATTACAACTCATGTAATGTCGTTTAGGCCTTATTGGACAGATGATATTCGAAATAGACGGGGAGCCGCACCAACCCCCGTTCCATATGAATCTTGGCATGGCCCGGTAAAAATCGGCAACGATGTTTGGATTGGGCAAGACGTGAGGCTAAAGTCCGGCATAACGATCGGCGATGGAGCGGTGGTCGCATCCGGCGCAGTCGTGGTGAAAGACGTCCCGCCGTACGCCATCGTCGGCGGCGTTCCTGCAAAAATTATCAAATTTCGCCTATCTCAATCAACTCAAGCTCGCGCCCAAAAAATACAATGGTGGCGATATGCACCAGAAAATTTCGCCGGGCTCCCGATGGACCAGCCAGATAGCTTTTTAGACGGACTGGAGCGACGTATCGCGGATGGTTTAGAGCCATATGTGCCGCCTCTTGTAGACATTGGCGAAAGTGTTGCACTTATGTCTGTCGAAACATCGATGGCCATTGGAGAAAATGTAGGGCGCGCATAGGAATCGCGTTCAGAGTAAAGCCTCGATTTTACTCTTTCCTCGATTGCGGGGGACGCGGCAATTTCGAAATTCCGACAGAACAAGCTCGAAGGACGCAGATGGTTAGATCATGGATAGAAAAGAAAGCGAACGAAATCTCAGCGAATTCGATAATATCAACTATCTAATTCTTGAGAGCGAATTGATCTTCTGCCTCGTCGCGATAGCCTCTGACTCACCTGGCTATTCATTTTATTGCCTTTTCGCTATCGGACGCCAAAACTAATGGCGAGGCCAGATCCAAAAGTCAAACCCAAGGCGCCCCGTGAGGGAGCGATCAGGAAGCCTTACGAGCCTAGGCATCATCCTATCATCCAAGCGCTCATCGATAAAAAAAACGTTATGAGCGCTATCATGTTACGCGATATGCGGTCGAGATTTTTCAATCACGGTCTTGGGTTTATCATCGTACCGCTTTGGCCGCTGGTCCACATGGGGCTAATCATTCTTATTCACTCATATACAAAGCTAACAGCCCCATACGGGGACAGTGTAGCTGTTTTTTATATGACTGGAGTGCTGCCCTTTTTAGCATTCAGTTATGTATCGCGCTTTATGGCTTATTCGCTTCTCACGAACAAGTCGATGCTAGCATTCCCGGCTGTCAAGATGTCCGACATTCTAACGGGAAGGGCAGCATTAGAAATGCTTGCATCATTCGTTACTGCATTATTCATTACACTTATCTTATATTTGTTAGGTAACGAACCATTTCCAACGGATCTCAAGAGTGCAGCAGCTTGCTACTTGACTGTCTTATTTCTCGCATACGCATGTGGATATCTTGTGGGGATCTGCTCTGTCTTGGCCCCTGTGGTTCTCACGATTTATCAGCTGACCCTTCTGGCACTTTACGTGAGTTCAGGCGTTTTTTTTGTAGCATCAAATCTACCTGACAGTATTTCTTATTATCTTTCTTACAACCCCATATGTGGATGTATAGAGTGGCTAAGAACGGCGTACTACGAAAACTATAGCGATCAGCTAATAAGCGTTCCCTATATCCTTATGTACGCTGCAGTGACGCTGCTTTTGGGTTTAATGCTAGAACGATATGTGGTGAGATACCACCAAGATCGTTGAATTTGAAAGCTTTAAGAGGCATCGAAATGAACATACTGACCTTAGTTCGTTCTTCAATCATCGTTGCGGCGCTTCTTACACCATCATTGTTTTTCTTTGCCGCAGCGCGAGCTAATCAATGGCAGACAACTGAGGATGTCGGCTACGACAGCGCCCCTCACCTCACTACTCAAGACCAACCTTATGCGAAGCGACGACCTGTAACTAATCAAGACCGCTCTCGAATCGAGTATTATAGATCGGGCAAAATAATGCCTATCTATCAATCGTCATTCGCAGCAGCTGGCGACTTAAACGCCTGGAGCGTGTTATCTGAAGAAAAGCTTGGGGCGTTGTCATGTCGTCGACCCGAAAGCGTGGCAACTTCTCCATCTGGGCTAACTTTGTCAATTAAGCTAACCACGGATTGTCAGCAAAAATGGTCGTCTGGCGGTGTTATCAGTAAGCAAAAATACAAGTTTGGATATTTCGAAGCATCAATGCGCATCGCGAAAATCCCCGGTGTTGATAACGCCTTCTGGCTAACCACTGATGATCACTATGAGATCGATGTTGTCGAATCCTTCTTCCCAAGCACGGCCACGTCGGCGCTACATCAGTGGGCGCCCCCACTAGGACAAACAAAGTCGCTAGTCTCTACAGGAATAAAGGCTAAAGCCGATCTATCGGCTGACTTTCATGATTATGGTGTTCTCTGGACACCAACAGAAATGATCTTCGCCGTGGATGGGTTGCCCTACATCGCCCTTCAAACGAAAGACGCCGCGCAGGGAGAGGCATTCCTTCGTTTGACCAACATACTTGTTCCATGGGGCAACAAGTTGCCGCCTAATCCCGAGGGCAATGGCACTGCTTTTAGAGGCGTCAGAATTTTCGCTCTAGATCTCGCCGACCAATGAGGCGGCGTTCGAAGAAGCTACCGGGCGGAGAGAATTTTTCTTATCTCAGATGATACAATTCGCCAATCGAGGCTGTACGAGATGCCATCCGCCCGCTTCCCAGCGTCGGCGGCGTTGTCGATAACATATCCCTCGCTCAAGCAAATCGTCTTGTAGTGGATTTGGGCATCCTTCTCCAAGCGTGTATTGATATGGCCAACTCCTGGCTTCTGTAGAAGCCGCGCCACATGCAGCGATCCGGTGCTGTAATTAGTGACAAATGCATCGATCTGCGACGCGACTGCGGCCTTTTCCATGCTGTTCCAGCCAACTACGTTAATATGCGGCACGCCCGGAGCCCTCCTGAGGATCTCCGTAACGATAGCGACATCGGAGGCTATAGGTTCGTCATCAGCCTTTCTTGGCGTGATGGGCGAAGTCCATCCATCGAAGACTACGAATAAATCAGGCCATTCGGAACGAAGGTCGTTAATGATCGATGCGATGCCATCTATCTGTTCTAGCCACGATCTCTTTGTAGCCTGAACACCAAACCAGACAACCGGATACCTTCCAGCTACCCTCAAATAATCCGGAAATCTCGTGCTGTTGCGTATGGTGCCCATAGAGCGAGCGACCACCTTCGCGTACGCATTTTCCGCATGTATCATCTGATATTGGGACTTCTGGTTCAGGACTGTTCCATGGAGCAGATAGAATTTGTCAGCAAGAATAGGCGCGCTAAAACCGTAGAATGATCTAATCGCCGGCCACACAGCCTTCATGTCTACGAAGACGCCGCCTTCGCGGTATATGACAGCCGGGACTTTCTGAAGCAGCCCTTTGGAATGAATTCTCTCATAAGCAGGGAGAGCCTCTGAATAAAAGTGGAAGGGGAAAAAATGGCTGACCAACAAGCCGCCAAACTCCCGAACATCATCGCCGTGCGTTGGTAAGCTCCCCGCGAAAACCGAGAATTCGGCGACATAGTTCTCCAAAGCCGCAATTGGGGGATGCTTCATCGGTAGATAGCAGCCGCGCACCGGGAAGTACACGATATCGACGCTCGTGATGGATTGGAAAACGATTACCTTTTCGCCTGATTGGGATAGGAATATGAGTTTATTGACCCCCATATAGTGGCTAGTATTGGCTTCTATGGAGCCCTCACCAAACGGGGATGGCGCTTTTGCGCGGCCTTCCTCTATGACTTCACTCAGCCATTTATCTCCGACATAAGGATCCTCTATATACTTGATGAATACCGTCAGCGCATCTTTGTTTTCAAACTCGCCGATGCGAAATAGGTCATCGATATTTGATGCCCACTTGGCCGCTTTTCGAGATATCTCTATTCTCCCAGACCTCAACATTTCCCGGAATTCGTCGTCTTGGCCTGAATGATAAAGATCCCAAATATCCACTGATAGCCTCAATTTGCTTAAATCGGGTCCGTTACGCGCCGCTACAGTAACGGTGGAATTTATGCCTAAACACTGATTAAAATAGGGGCTTGCTCACGCCATTTTCAGTAATCCAGTGTTCAGTTTTTTCGATGTCCTCTAGATCGTGAACGTCAAGACATCCGCTAGTGATATACGGCTTAATGCGCCGTCCCATACACGGCCATGGCGGTTGCCCTTGCGGGTCACGTATCGTCAACGCCCTAAGCGCCCAAATCGAGTGATCAAAGAAGAGGGCAGTAGGTAAGTCCTGCCGATTGGCAGAGACTTGTCCCGCCGACGAATCAAATGGTTCAAGTAGCCCGTTGGAAACCCGCTTGGCCCTAAAGGGATGGTATTCAGACTTCTCGTGCGCCGGAACTACCGCCGTCAGAGTGGGATCGTTTAAAAGTTGGCCGATGCAGTCGTCAATTATCGTTTCTGTTATGGTTCCGACATTTGCGTGCTGCAGAACAATGATATCTACCGGCCCATCTTTCTCGATGATCTCCAATGCATGTATTACCGCGTCGGAACTCTGCGCTGTCGGGCCACTGAGTTCTGCCGGCCTACGAATTTCGCGGTATCCAGCGATAGCGGCGGTCTTTAAAATGTCATCATCATCGCTGCTGACGTAATAGCGGCCAACAAAACTACTACGCACCGCAGCTGCGGCGGTCCAAAGTAGCAATGGCACTCCATGAACGGGCAGCACGTTCTTACCCCTTAGAGAACTTCCTCCGCGTCCAATCATTAATGCAACAATGCGAGGCGACTTATTCATTTGAGCATCCACTTGTCCCACGGAAACGACTATCGCCGATACTTATGATGTTCACTGCCTGTGACCAACTTTTCTTCCGAACCAAGTACTGTCTCAGCTTCGCGAATTTTCGTCACGTAGTCTCGGAACTCCGACGTTGTTAAATCAAGTGCAACAGCATCAAAATGTGCCCATTCCGTATTTCCAAACTTGACGTGTTTCTCGATCATTCTGGCACCACTAGCAGCCGCTAGAACCGACCCAAACCAGCCAGCGTCGTGACTCGAGTAAGCAGGAATAATATGCGAGTGTTGACGAGACAAGTGATCGTAATGGCGCACCACAGCAACATTGCAATCGGACGCAGGCGTAGGGTAAGCTGAATTAGCTTGCATCAAATATAGAAGTGGTACCTTGGCAAATGTCTCCAAGACCCAAGCCTCGTAATTTGCGTCCGTCATGCCAGTCGACAGGACAATTCCTCGATCGGACATAGATGCGACTTTCGCCAGATAGTCGGTATGCTCCGAAATAGTCGAAGGCAGCTTTATCAACTCTGGATCAAAATCGAGGATAAAGTTGTAAGATGCCTCGTCTAATATCGAGGCAAACCACCGGATCCCGATACGCTTGCAAAGTTGGTCGAGAAACGTAAAGTCTTCGCCTGTTAACTCAAGCTGACGCCGGTAGTCGCCGAACGTCTCCCCGAAAGGCGATTTATACGGTGCAGTAAGTTGCTCTGTCCGATAAAAGCTTTCTACGTCTCGCTTCTGGACCTTGATGAAATCCGCGCCTGCGGATCTGGCGGCGCGTACCATCCGCTCGAGCCTTGAACGATCCCCAAAATGATTGGTTGTAATTTCCGCGGTCACCAAGATTTTTCTATCAGACCGCCCATGCGAGTCGGACGACGGCAGGAATTCATTCACCAAATCCTCGGGCGACATCTGAGAATAGTTTCGAATTCCCACATGAATCACATCAATTTCACAGCCGCGCAGCATGTAGAGCGCATTGAGCAGGTAATTTTCCTGCATACCAATGATTAATCGTCTGTTCTGCAAATCTCCATTGTCATAAGACAACCCAACAGAGCGAGCGTAACCGGAGTCCGGCGTAAAATCGAAACCGATCATGTATACCTTTTGCGGTCTTCCCTTTATACGCGCGACTTCCAACGCAACCTTAAGAGCAGAAATGAAAAGTACGTCTTCGATGACGAAGGGTCCGGACAATAACCTTTGCATCATCAAATCACTGCTTTCTTGACCAAGTTCGGCGTGTGGAACTCGCAAGACTGATGCGCTTTCTGTCTGAAAGTCGGTAGACGTTAGGTATAGACGCGCCTTTGCCGCGTTGGCCTTCAGCGATTTCGTCACCCACTCAGCGTGAAAAATGGTGATATCGGTGGGATAAATGCGTTCAGCATCATTGATGCCGATCACCAACGACCCATCGTATACAATCTCAGGTGTCTGATCAGCCGAAGGCCCCTTGCCCAGGATGAAGATCGTATCTGTGGCGTATGTCGACGCGATAGCGCTGATCTGGCTCGAGAAATTGTCCATTATATTGTTCACCATTGATTAAAATATCGCATCCAGCTTCATGAGCGAGCGCTACACCCGCCAAGAGATCCCAAGAACGGGCCCCTTTGGGGTTTACGAAGCGAGCATACGCACCGCGAATAACGTTGAAGAGATTATAGACTGCGCAGCCCATGATGCGGCCTTCAGCATTTTCTGAAAGTCCGCTGCCGATTTCCGGGTGATAGGAGGATGAAAAACCTACGATGCGCGAACGGGGGATGTACGGTATGCGGCCCGAAGACATGATTTCCCCCAATTCAGGCATCATAAGTAGACTACCTGCGTGCGTGTCACGCCGCCAAATTGACAGAGAGGTGCCCCATTCTTTTAGCCCGGAACAAAAGTTTTCGGTGCCATCGATGGGGTCAAGGACAGCGCGCCATTCGGCATCCATCACTCCGCCTTTTTTCCAGCTTTCCTCGCCAATAAAGGTGATGTCTTCAATCCGGCTTCGCAAAGCCGTTGCGATAACCTCTTCAAGATAAATATCGGCAGCCGTCACAGGGCTACCGTCACTCTTCCACGAAATGTCGTAGCGTCGGGTCTGTAAATTTGGCATCTCTTCGGAGATAATTGCACCAATATCGCGCAACAACACAGAAACGTCTGAGACCATTTACAACTCTTGGATATATATAATTAGCACTCGCCTTGCGCGAGATGGTTGCGTTATAATCTGCATGTATCGCATCCACATGCAATTCGGTTTACGCGCAAGCCAGTTATTTTTTTAAATTGCTTTCGCTAAACGGTCTAGATTGACGCTACCGATCGTTGGGAAACCAAAGGTATAGGGCAAGAGTGCGATAACTGATGAGTATATCGGCGGTCTCCAAAAGGGCTACGTCGCCTCAAGGGTAGTTGAGGGCAAAACCGTTCTTTCTGAGCTTATCGAGAACGCAACCTCCGACCGGGTAGAGATTAGAATCATCGACAGCGGAGAAGAGAAAAGCGTTTTCTATTTCGATCTTAAGGACGCTACGCCTCGTTGTTTTGAGTTAGCAAGGTACGACCTACATCCAACCGGCTGAGCAGCCCGGAAACCTATTTCTATGACTAAGCCGCATTGCGGTTATGCAATCCAGGCGCTCGCGCCGCTCTGCAGCATCCATACCGCGCCAATATAGATGG
>NZ_JBXSOQ010000008.1:0-311087 GCF_057784475.1 Martinezella sp. CNPSo 3795
GAAGGCCGATTGGGTGAAGCCCGGCGCCACTGTCATCGATGTCGGCATCAACCGGATCGATGCACCGGAGCGCGGCGAAGGCAAGAGCCGGCTGGTGGGCGATGTCGCCTATGGTGAAGCATCCGAAGTCGCTGCCGCGATCACGCCAGTTCCCGGCGGCGTCGGACCGATGACGATCGCCATGCTGATGGCCAATACCGTCATCACTGCCCATCGCGCCGCGGGTAAGAAGCCGCCGAAATTCTAAACAGATATCAGTCGGCCGGCGCAACGCCGGTCGATGCGCGTACGATCAGTTCCGCCTTCCACAATTCCTGCGCAGGAAATGTTTCGGTATGCTTGATTTCCCCGATGAGCCGTTCGGCGATGCGCACGCCGGCGGCTCGCAGTGATGAGCGCGTGGTCGTCAGCGGCACGGTGAAGTTTTCCGGCTTGAGCAAGGTCAACACGTCGTCATGGGCAATCATCGAGATGTCCTCGCCAAGCCTGAGCTTTGCCTGATTGATGGCGCGAACGGCACCGAGCGCCAGCACCGTACTCGAGCAAAGCACGGCCGTCGGGCGTTTGTCTTTCTCCATCTGCAGAATGCGTTCCATGACGAGCAGGCCCTGTTCGTCCGTCATCGGCGTATGGCTGGTGCAGGCCTCCTCGAGCGCCAAGCCACGTTCGGCGAGGGCCGCATCCACGCCGTTCTTCCGGCGAATGGCGAAATCGAGGTAGATCGGGCCGTTCAGAAGAGCAAAGCGCCGATGGCCGAGCTGCAGCAGCAGCTTCGTGGCATCGTAGAAAGCGGCTTCGTTGTCGAGATCCAGGAAGGGATAGTCCGGCTCGGAGCCGATCGATCGTCCATGCACGAGGAAGGGCATGGAGAGCGACTTCAGCATTTCCAGGCGGGGGTCGTGGCCGCGCATATAGTTGACGAACAGCGCGTCGACATTGCCGCTGGCGGCCAGCCGCCGCAAGGCGCCGACCTCATCGTTCGGATCCGCCGGCGTCAATACGAAATGGAAGTCGTGCCGCAAGGCTTCCTCGCCAAGGCCGGTCAGAAACTCCGAGAAGTGCACATCCGAGGAATTTCCGGGTGAGGTCGGCATGACGAGCCCGATTGAGCCGGCTTTGCCGGTCGCTAGTCTCTGGGCCGCCTTGTTCGGTCGGTAGCCGGTTTCTCGAACCGCTTTGAGAACGCGCTCGCGAGTCTCGCGATTGACCTCCGGATATCCGTTCAATGCCCGGCTGACTGTCGTCTGCGACAGCCCGAGCATGTGCGATAGCTGTTTCAGATTCACGGTATTTCGGCTCCTCCAACTGCATGCCGCCACGATGCCGAGACAACCTCCCGAAAAGTCTCAGGCTTTCAAAGCGCTTTCAATTATGTAGCAGCAGAAGCGTGGGAAACAAGATAATTAGTGAAAAATCGACATGCATTCTATGCTGCAACGCGAGAATTGCTGTGTATACTGGCTGAAATCTGAAAATCGCTTGACTTTATCCCGCTCTCAATGGATGACAGGAGTAGCCAAAGCGCTTTGAGGAATGGGGCGCGCAGCACAAAACTGTGCCGGGCTCATGGGTTTCGTTATTAGGGAGGACAACCGCATGAAGAAAATGTTTCTGATGACCGTCGCTGCCGCCGCTCTGGTGGCCGGTACGGCGATGGCTGCCGATCTGAAGTTCCAGCCGGGCCAGGACTCCAAGTTCAACTGGAAGAGCTATGACGACTTCAAGGCGGCGCATGCCGACCTGAAGGGCGAGACGCTGACCATCTTCGGCCCCTGGCGCGGCGAGGACGAGGCTCTCTTCACCAGCGTCCTGAACTACTTCACCGAAGCGACCGGCGTAAACGCCAAATATTCGTCCTCGGAAAACTACGAGCAGCAGATCGTCATCGACACGCAGGCGGGGTCGCCGCCGAATGTCGCCATTCTCCCGCAGCCGGGCCTGCTCGCCAACCTTGCCAGCAAGGGCTATCTAACGCCGCTCGGTGATGATCTCTCGTCCTGGGTCAAGACCAATTACGGCGCCGGCGACAGCTGGGTCGGCTACGGCACCTACAAGGGCAAGGACGGCAAGGACGCCTTCTACGCCTTCCCCTACAAGGCCGACCTGAAGTCGCTGGTCTGGTATGTGCCTGAGAATTTCGAGGAAGCCGGCTACAAGGTTCCGACGACCATGGAGGACCTGATCAAGCTTTCGGATCAGATCGTCAAGGATGGCGGTACCCCCTGGTGCATCGGCCTCGGTTCTGGCGGTGCGACCGGCTGGCCGGCAACCGACTGGGTGGAAGATCTGATGCTGCGTCTGAATACGCCGCAGGATTATGATCACTGGGTCGATAACTCGCTGAAGTTCAATGATCCGAAGGTCGTTGCGGCGATCGATGAATTCGGCAAGTTTGCAAAGAATCCGAAATATGTTGCCGGCGGTGTTGCGGCCGTTGCCTCGACCGACTTCCGTGACAGCCCGAAGGGCCTCTTCACGGTCCCACCGAAGTGCTACCTTCACAAGCAGGCATCCTTCATCCCGTCCTTCTTCCCGGAAGGCACCAAGCTCGGCCAGGATGCGGACTTCTTCTACTTCCCGCCCAGCGCCGCGCATCCTGAACTCGGTAAGCCGGTTCTCGGTGCCGGCACGCTGGCAGCCATCACCAAGGATTCGAAGGCCGCTCGCGCCTTTATCCAGTTCCTGCAGACGCCGATCGCCCAGGAAGTCTGGATGGCCCAGTCCGGCTTCCTGACGCCCTACAAGTCCGTCAACACGGCTGCCTACGCCAACGACACGCTGCGTAAGGAAGGCGAAATTCTGACCACGGCGACCACCTTCCGCTTCGACGGTTCCGACCTGATGCCGGGTAAGATCGGCGCAGGCTCGTTCTGGACGGGCATGGTGGATTTCGTCGGCGGCAAGTCCGCTCAGGATGTAGCCGACGGTATCCAGAAGTCCTGGGACGCCATCAAGTAAGACATCATAGCCCTGCCGTCGCCGGCATTTCGCCGGCGGCGCCATACTGCATATAACGACGCGCCCTTCAGCGCGGCCGATGCCCGACTGATGGACAAAAGCAGAGAATTCGGGGAGGGAAGGGATGTTTTCGCAGATCGTATCGGCGATTGGCGCCATGATATTCGGCGTTGCCATTTGCGCCGCTTATTTTTGGTTCTCCAACAAGTTTCTGGACGTGATTTTCCCGGCGCGGGAGGGTGACGACGTCCATCAGGCGGCTGTCAATCTTCGCCGCCGTGGCCTCATCCGCCCCTGGCTGTTTTTGGGGCCGGCACTGCTCCTACTCATCGTCTATCTCGTCTATCCGGTCGTCGCGACCTTCATCCTGTCCTTCTACGGGCCGGACGGCAGCAAATTCGTCGGCGGCGCCAACTATCTCTGGGCGCTCAACGACACCGAATTCCGCCAGTCGATCTTCAACAACATTCTCTGGTTGGCCGTGGTTCCGGCCGCCTGCACCTTCTTCGGCCTCGTCATCGCCGTCATGACCGACCGCATCTGGTGGGGCAACATCGCCAAGGCCGTCATCTTCATGCCGATGGCGATTTCCTTCGTCGGCGCCTCGGTCATCTGGAAATTCATCTATGAATATCGTGGCGGCACCGACGCGCAGATCGGCCTACTGAATGCCATCGTCCAGTTGTTCGGCGGCACGCCGGAGGTCTGGATCACGATTCCGTTCTGGAACAACTTCTTCCTGATGGTCATGCTGATCTGGATCCAGACCGGTTTTGCCATGGTCATCCTTTCGGCGGCCCTGCGCGGCATTCCGGAGGAGACGATCGAAGCGGCCGTCATCGATGGCGCCAATGGCTGGCAGATCTTCTGGAAGATCATGGTGCCACAGGTCTGGGGCACGATTGCCACGGTTTGGACCACGATCACCATTCTTGTCCTGAAGGTGTTCGACATCGTGCTCACCATGACCAACGGTCAATGGAACACGATGGTGCTCGCCAACCTGATGTTCAACTGGATGTTCCGCGGCGGCGGCGACAGTGGTCGAAGCGCCGTCATCGCGTTGGTCATCATGATCGCGGTCACGCCGATCATGATCTGGAACATCCGCCGTGCAAACGCAGAAACGAAGGGGCGCTGACATGATTGGAAATCTCGGTCGTATCGGCCCCGCCCGCATCTTCGTTCACGCCGCGGTATTGCTCATCGTCCTTATCTGGCTGTTGCCGACGCTCGGCATCTTTGTCACGGCACTGCGCGACAAGGATCAGATCGTCGCTTCCGGCTGGTGGACGGCCTTTGCCGGCTCGTCGCGCACCACGGCAGCCCGCCTCGACGGTCCGGATAAGGCAAAGCCGGACGGCGCAAATTTCGTGATATCAGGCACGCTCGCCGTCGAAGGCGGCGGCAAGATCCAGTCCTTCGGCCTGCGCGTACAGGAGCCGGCAGCCTACAAGGCTGGCGCTCCCGCCGCGCTGGAAAATGGTGAGACGCTGACGATCAACTCTGACGGAAGCTATCGCTATCAGAAGAATGGCCCGTTCGAAGCTGATGCGCGGGCGAAGCGCGTCTATTTGACGGTCGCCACGCCGCCGCAATTCACGCTCGACAACTATCGCAACGTGCTGGGCGGCGAGGGTATCGGCCAGTCCTTCATCAACTCGCTGACGGTAACGATTCCCGCGACGGTCATTCCGATCCTGATCGCTGCCTTTGCGGCCTATGCGCTTGCCTGGATGGAGTTTCCAGGTCGCGCGATTCTGATTGCGCTCGTCGTCGGCCTGATCGTCGTGCCGCTGCAGATGTCGCTGATTCCGCTCCTGCGCATCTATAACGAGATCGGCCAGATGTTCGGCGTGCCGTCGAAGACCTATCCAGGCATCTGGCTGGCGCACACGGCCTTCGGTCTGCCGCTCGCCATCTATCTCCTGCGCAATTACATTGCCGGCCTGCCGAAGGAAATCATCGAATCCGCCCGCGTCGATGGCGCCAGCGATTTCGACATTTTTGTCAAGATTATCTTGCCGCTGTCATTCCCGGCACTGGCCTCCTTCGCGATCTTCCAGTTTCTCTGGGTGTGGAACGACCTTCTGATCGCGATGGTCTTCCTCGGCACCGACAAGGATCACCTCGTGCTCACGGCCGCCCTCAACGCGCTGCTCGGCTCGCGCGGCGGCAACTGGGAAATCCTCACGGCCTCGGCCTTCGTCACTATCCTTATCCCACTCCTCGTCTTCTTTGGTCTGCAGCGCTATCTCGTGCGCGGTCTGCTTGCCGGGTCGGTGAAGGGGGGCTGATTCAAAAACACGTACTTACTACAGGACCCATTCAGCATGAGCATTGCTCTTCAATCGGCTTCGGAAGTTGACAAGGACTGGTGGCGCGGCGCCGTGATCTATCAGATCTATCCGCGTTCCTATCAGGACTCCAACGGCGACGGCATCGGCGATCTCAAGGGCATCGCCGTCCGCCTGCCGCATGTCGCATCGCTTGGCGTCGATGCGATCTGGATTTCGCCGTTCTTCACGTCGCCGATGCGCGATTTCGGCTATGACGTCTCCAATTACGAGGACGTCGATCCGATCTTCGGTTCGCTCGCCGATTTCGATGCGATGGTGACGGAAGCTCATCGTCTCGGCATCAAGGTGATGATCGATCTGGTGCTGTCGCACAGCTCGGATCGCCATCCCTGGTTCGTCGAGAGCCGTTCGAGTAAGAATAACCCCAAGGCCGACTGGTACGTCTGGGCCGATGCCAAGCCGGACGGCACGCCGCCCAACAACTGGCTGTCGATCTTCGGCGGCTCGGCCTGGGCGTGGGATCCGACCCGCATGCAATATTACCTGCACAACTTCCTGACCTCGCAGCCGGATATGAACCTGCATAATCCCGAGGTGCAGGATCGCTTGCTTGACGTCGTACGTTTCTGGCTCGATCGTGGCGTCGATGGCTTCCGCCTTGACACCATCAATTTTTACTTCCACGACAAGGAATTGCGCGACAACCCGGCGCTGGAGCCCTCGCGCCGCAACGCCTCCACCGCGCCGGCGGTCAATCCCTATAACTTCCAGGAGCATCTCTACGACAAGAATCGTCCCGAGAACCTGGAATTCCTGAAGCGCTTCCGTGCCGTCCTCGACGAATATCCGGCGATTGCCGCCGTCGGCGAAGTGGGCGACAGCCAACGTGGCCTCGAAATCGTCGGCGAATACACCTCCGGCGGCGACAAGATGCATATGTGCTACGCCTTCGAATTTCTGGCGCCGGATGCCCTGTCGCCGGATCGCGTCGAAGAGGTGATGAACGACTTCGACACGGCTGCTCCAGAAGGCTGGGCGTGCTGGGCCTTCTCCAACCACGACGTCGTGCGCCATGTCAGCCGCTGGGGCAATCTGGTGGCGGACCGCGATGCTTTCGCCAAGCTCTATGCGGCGCTGCTGCTGACCCTGCGCGGCTCCGTCTGCCTCTATCAGGGTGAGGAACTGGCGCTGACGGAAGCCGATCTCGCCTATCAGGACCTGCAGGACCCCTATGGCATCCAGTTCTGGCCGGAGTTCAAGGGGCGAGATGGTTGCCGTACGCCGATGGTCTGGGACAGCCAGGTGGCGCAGGGAGGCTTTTCCACCGTCAAACCTTGGCTGCCGGTGCCGGTCGAGCATATTCTGCGCGCCGTCAGCGTCCAGCAGGGCGATGAAAATTCGGTGCTGGAGCAGTACCGTCGCTTCCTCGCCTTCCGGAAGCAGCATCCGGCCTTCGCCAAGGGCGAGATTGCCTTTTCGGAGCCGCAGGGCGACGTGCTGATCTACACCCGCACTTATGCCGGTGAGACCATTCTCTGCGTCTTCAACATGAGCCCTGTCGAAACGCTGGCAGCCCTGCCTGATGGCAATTGGCAGGCGTTGACGGGACACGGATTTACCAGCAACAACTACGGCAACAAGATCGATATTCCGGCCTGGGGCGCCTACTTCGCGCGTCTTGCCTGAGCCTTTGGGAGGAGGAAGATAATGACAGGACTTGTTCTGAAGGATATCAAGAAATCCTACGGCAGCGTGCATGTGCTGCACGGCATCGATCTGGAGATCAACGAAGGCGAATTCATCGTCTTCGTCGGCCCCTCCGGCTGCGGCAAGTCCACCTTGCTCAGGATGATCGCCGGCCTGGAGAGCATTACGGCCGGGGATATGATGATTGCCGGACAGAAGGTGAATGAGGTGCCGCCGTCGCGGCGCGGCATTGCCATGGTCTTCCAGTCCTACGCGCTCTACCCGCATATGACAGTCTACGACAACATGGCCTTCGGCATGCGCATCGCCGGCGAAAGCAAGCAGGAGATCGACCGTCGCGTGAGGGCGGCGGCAGCGAGCCTGCAACTCACGCAATATCTGGAGCGTCTGCCGAAGGCACTTTCGGGTGGTCAGCGCCAGCGCGTCGCCATCGGCCGCGCCATCTGCCGCAATCCGAAAGTCTTCCTGTTCGACGAGCCGCTGTCGAACCTTGACGCCGCGCTACGTGTCGCGACCCGCATCGAGATCGCCAAGCTCAGCCAGTCGATGCCAGAGACGACGATGATTTACGTCACCCACGACCAGGTGGAGGCCATGACGCTGGCCGATCGCATCGTGGTGCTGTCGGCCGGCCGCGTCGAACAGGTCGGTGCACCGCTCGAGCTTTACGAGCGCCCGGCCAATCTGTTCGTCGCCAAGTTCATCGGCTCGCCCGCCATGAACATCATCCCGGCGACGGTAACCGAAACTGGCTCGACGACCACCGTGACGCTGACGGGCGGCAAGGCCGTGACGCTGGATGTTCCGACGACGGCCGACGAGAAGGGCAAGACGGCGAGCTTCGGTGTGCGTCCGGAAGACCTGCGTGTCGCGGCCGGTGACGACTATCTCTTCGAAGGCGAGGTTTCCATCGTCGAGGCGCTCGGCGAAGTGACCCAGCTCTATCTCGAAGGTCTGGTCGATGGCGAGCCGATTATCGTCAAGATTCCCGGCATTGCCGATATTCATCGCGGGCAGAAGATGCGCTTTACGGCCGACCGGCAGAAGCTGCATCTGTTCGATGCCAGCGGCCATTCCTATCGCAAGTAGTGGCTTACGGGAGCGTCGCCGGCTCAAACAAAGATGAACAACAAAATTCATCTTGGGCCGGCGCGTTCAAACTTTCTGTTAAAGACCGGCTGATAGTCTCCCCTCATAATATACTTCAGGGGTCTATTAAGATGGCCGCGTTCGGCAGAGCAAATTCAGGTCAGCATTTCCTCAACAAAGAAGAATCTTTCATGTATGACCGCGAGGTGCGGTTCCGTATGGAAGATACGATGAATGCGGCGCGCCTCGAATACACCGAAAAGGGCGTGATGAACCTTGCGTCCCGCCGCTGCGATATTATCCGTATCTCGCAGAGCAGTGCGGTTCTCGCGATCCTCACCCAGTATAATCTGCCGAAGCAATTCTATCTGGATATCCCCGACGCGCGCATTACCAAGATCGGCTGCGTGTTGATGAAGGTCTTCTCCAACAACACCGTCGAAGTTCGTTTCCTGCGTCTTCTCACCGAGAGGGAAATGAACAAGATCTTCGTCTACAGCACGCATCCGGCCCATAAGAACCGCGTGCTCGATATCCGCGCCTGATCGACGGCCACAAGAAACGGGCATAGCGATCCGTACGGCAGACGGTTCAGATTTCCGTCCGCCATTTTTCGAGCGCATCCTCAAGATATTTGATCAGCGGCAGTCTGCCATTTTCCCGCAACCATTTGTCGACCGACAGGCGCAGCGGACTGACTGCGATCATCGAAACCAGCCGCAGACCGTCTGGGTCCTTCGTCGGAAACAATTCGCACAGGGTTTGGTAGGCGATTTGCTCGAGCTCCAAAGAGTTGCCTCGTGCGCGGGCGCGCAAGATCTCGCTTTGACGTAAAAGCTTGGCAGTCTCCAGAAGCCGAGGCGCTTCCGCCTCGATACGGACCACAAGTCCCAGGGTGGCTTGATGGACGACCTCTAGGGGGCGCCCGGCTGAGGCACTCTCCATGATGCCAGTCCGCAGCGCATCCATATATCGGCGTTGATGCGCCAGAAGAATATCGTCCTTGCTCTTGAAGTAATAAAAGAAAGTCCGGCGGGAAATCCCGGCTGCTGCCGCAATCTCCTCGATTGTCGTTTCCTGATAACCTTTCTCAAGAAAGGATTTCATTCCGACGTCCGCTATGCGTTGAAAGGTCACGCGGCGCTTCTGTTGGCGCAGGCCTTCCGGCTTGGATGGTGCATCGTGCATTGGATCATTTTGGCATGAGTCGCAACGCCGCTCAAATCTGGCGCATGCCCCGTGGCTCCTTCTCTGTGGTCTCAATCTCTGGTGAAATAAATTCTCCGCTTCGCTCCCCGATTGCCGCAAATCGGCCGATATTAATATTACACTCAGTGCGATATTTAATGTTGATGCTGATGTTCATAACCCGGTGCAGGAGCACAAACATCCATGGCAGCCAATGCAATCTCAAATCACGATGGAAGTAAGACGTATGGTCCATATGCCGCCGAAAGCCGTCGGAGGCGCGATATTTGCTCGATGGCTCTGCTGTTGAGCGTGCTAGGAGGCTGTGCCGCCGCGCCGCTGGATCGGGCGGGATCCCTGCGATCCTATGATGGCCTGGCCCGATCGGACGGGCTGGTCGCACACTCGCTTCTGAGGGTGAGCAAGGACGATGTTCTTGCGGCCAAAACCGTGAAGATCATTCCCACGGCTTTTTCCATGCGCGCCGAAAACGCCGCCTTTACACCCAAACAGCGCGATCTCGTCACCAATGCCGTCGACAGGGCGCTTTGTTCCGGATTGAGCGAACGCTTTGCCGTCGTCGGTCTGTCCGAGCCAGCGGATTTGACCGTCCGCGCCGTCGTGACACAGGTCAGGGCAACGAATGCCACCGCCGTCGGAGTCTCGAAAGTTGCGTCTGTGGGCAAGAGCGTATTGCTGCCGGGTGTACCGGTTCCGGTTCCGCGTATTCCGATCGGCATGGGCAGCCTCTCGCTCGAGGCAGAGGCTTTCAATCCCCAAGGCGTACAGAAGGCTGTCATGATCTGGGGACGTGGCGCGAACGCATTTTTTGATTCGGGCACCATCGCCAAGGAAGGGGATGCCTATAGCCTCGCCGCCAAATTCGGCGGCGATTTCAGCAAGATGCTGGTCAAGGGCAAGACGCCGTTCGGCGCGGTGCCCTCGTTCCCTTCCAAGGCGAAATTGGCGGCCCTCGTCGGCCGCGCCCCGAAATACGATGCCTGCAAGGTATTCGGGAAGTCCCCCGGCGTGACAGGCTTCGTCGGAGCGCGCCTCGGCCTTCCGCCGGCATGGACGGACAAGGCTCCGCCGGCAGCAGGAAATACGGCATCGAAAGCTCCTTGAGCAGCCTTCGATGTCGCCCTGCCGAAATCCGGCGGACAATCTCAGTGGCGGAACAGGACGCTTGCGCCCTGATCCGCCGGCCCCGCGGCGTGGCGGAGCGGTACGAAGAGCTCGCGGCCCATGCCGAATTCATTCTCCGAGAGATCGGCGACCACGGGCTCCCGCTCCGCCATATCGGCGGCATCGACGAGGACTTCCAGCGTACCGGCGATCGCATCGATGCGGATGATGTCGCCTTCGCGAATACGGGCGATAGGGCCACCGTCGACGGCCTCCGGCGTCACGTGAATGGCGGCCGGGACCTTGCCCGATGCGCCCGACATGCGGCCGTCGGTCAACAGAGCCACGCGGAAACCGCGATCCTGCAGCACGCCGAGTGCCGGCGTCAGCTTGTGCAGCTCGGGCATGCCGTTGGCCTTCGGTCCTTGGAAGCGGACGACGGCGACGAAATCGCGGTTCAGCTTGCCGTCCTTGAAAGCCTGCTGCATCTCGAGCTGGTCGTGGAAGATCACGGCCGGCGCTTCGATGATGTGGCGCTCCGGCTTGACGGCGGAAATCTTGATGACCGCCTTGCCGATATTGCCGCGCAGCATCTTCAGGCCGCCATTGCTCTGGAAGGGCGTGTCGATGCTTGCCAGCACCTTCGGGTCGTGGCTCTTTTCCGGGGCGGGCTCGCGCACCACATTGCCGTCAGCACCGAGCTTGACGTCGATGGAGTAGCTCTCGAGGCCCTGGCCGTAGACGGTGCGCACGTCGTCGTGCAGCAGCCCCTTCTTCAGAAGTTCCTTGATGAGGAAGCCCATGCCGCCGGCAGCATGGAAATGGTTCACGTCGGCAAGGCCGTTCGGATAGACGCGGGCAAGCAGCGGGATGATGTCGGAAAGCTCGGAAATATCCTGCCAGGTGAGCACGATGCCAGCGGCGCGCGCCATGGCGACGAGGTGCATCGTGTGGTTGGTCGAGCCGCCGGTGGCGTGCAGGCCGACGACGCCGTTGACGATCGAGCGTTCGTCGATCATCTCACCGGCCGGCGTGAATTCATTGCCCATGGCGGTGATGGCGAGTGCGCGCTTGGTCGCCTCGCGCGTCAGTGCCTCGCGCAGCGGCGTGCCGGGGTTGACGAAGGAGGCGCCCGGCATGTGGAAGCCCATGATCTCCATCAGCATCTGGTTGGAATTGGCCGTGCCGTAGAAGGTGCAGGTGCCGGGGCCGTGATAGGATTTCGATTCCGCTTCGAGGAGTTCGGCGCGGCCGACCTTACCTTCGGCATAGAGCTGGCGTACGCGTGACTTCTCGTCGTTCGGTAACCCCGAGGTCATCGGGCCGGCCGGAATGAAGACGGCAGGCAGATGGCCGAAGGAGAGAGCGGCGATGACGAGGCCGGGGACGATCTTGTCACAGACGCCGAGGTAGACGGCCGCATCGAACATATTGTGCGACAGGCCAACGGCAGCCGACATGGCAATCAGGTCACGCGAGAAGAGCGAGAGCTCCATGCCGGGCTGGCCCTGCGTGACGCCGTCGCACATGGCCGGCACGCCGCCGGCCACCTGGGCGATACCGCCCGCTTGCGCAGCCGCCTCGCGAATGATCGCAGGATAAGTCTCAAAGGGCTGATGTGCCGAGAGCATATCGTTGTAGGAAGTGATGATCCCGAGATTGGGCACGCGGTCTCCGGCCAGCGCATCCTTCTCGGAGGGGGAACAGATGGCGAAGCCATGCGCAAGATTGGCGCAGCCAAGCACGGAGCGCTGCGCGCCCTTCGTTGCGGCATTGCGCAGGCGGTCCAGATAGCGTTCGCGCGTCGGCTTCGAGCGCTCGACGATGCGTGCGGTGATCTTGGAAATGCGGGCGTCAGCGGCCATGGTCGATCTGCCTCCGTCTGTTCTGCGCAATGCCCGAAGATCTATCTCGGTGGGGGCGTGGCGCGGGGGGTCCAAAAGTCAATGCTTTGTCGCTGCGCCCGCAAGGGCACATGGCGCAGCATAGGTTGCTGTGTCATTCAAGGTTCGATGACGAGGCCTGTCGGCCGTGTCAGGGAGCCCAATAAATCTCGACCGGGGAAGCCGCCCGCCGCAGCATGGAGCGGATCGGCATCTCGGTTTCCTCGCCCGCCGCTTCGGCTTTGGCGAGAACCTCTTTCTTTCCTTCTCCCTCGATATGGAGCACCAGCAATCGGGCATCCTGAAGGCTGGAGAAAGTGAATGTCAGCCGCGGCTCACCGGCACCTTCCGCTTCCATCGTGATGATGCCGCGCGGGGTGTTCGGATCGAGTGCGGTCTTGAGATTGCTGCCGCCGGGAAAGAAGGAGGCGGTGTGGCCGTCATTGCCCATGCCGAGAATGGCGACATCGAAGGGATGGCCGATAGCCTTGGTTTCTTCCGTGGCGATAACTGCAGCCTCTTCGACAGAGGCCGCAGCCTGATAGAGCGGAAGGAACTTGGCGGCTGCCGCCTTGTCCTTCAGCAGGTTTTCCTGAACGAGCAGGTGGTTCGAACGCGGATTGTCCGCCGGCACGAAGCGTTCGTCGACGAGGGTGATCGTCACCTTGCCCCATTCGATCGAGCGCGATGACAGCGCCTGGAAGAAGGCCTTCGGCGTCGAGCCACCGGAGACCGCGATGCTTGCGGAGCCGCGCGTCGCGACGGCGACCGAGAGGGTCTCGGCCACCTTGTCCGCGAGCTTGCCGGCGAGTTCGGCACCATTGGCAAAAGCATGCATATTCGCTGTCATCGTCATCGTCCCAGATTAGATATCGTCATGCCAGGTGCGGCCGTCACGCTCGATAAGCGCAATAGCCTGGCTCGGACCCCAGGTGCCTGCCGTGTAGCCCTGCACCTGCTGGCTGGCTTCTTCCCAACCCTTGAGGATCGGGTCGACCCATTCCCATGCGGCTTCGACTTCGTCGCGGCGCATGAACAGCGTCTGGTTGGAGCGGATGACGTCCATCAGCAGGCGCTCGTAGGCATCCGGATTGCGGACGTTGAAGGCAGACGCGAAGCTCATGTCGAGCGAGACGTTGCGCAGGCGCATGCCGCCCGGGCCTGGGTCCTTGATCATCAGCGACTGCTTGACGCCTTCGTCCGGCTGCAGGCGGATGATGAGCTGGTTGGCGACGATGCGGCCGGCAGCCTGATCGAAGATGGTGTGGGGAATGTGCTTGAAGGTGATGACGATCTCCGACATGCGGCCGGCAAGGCGCTTGCCGGTGCGGATGTAGAAGGGAACGCCAGCCCAGCGCCAGTTGCCGATTTCGGCCTTGATGGCGACGAAGGTTTCGGTGTTGGAAACGCCGCCTTCCAGTTCGTCGAGGTAGCCCTTGACCGGACCGCCTGCCGAGGCGCCGGCGCGGTACTGACCGCGAACCGTTGCTTGCTCGACGTTGGAAGCGTCGATCGGCTTCAGCGCGCGCAGCACCTTCAGCTTCTCGTCGCGAACGGCTTCCGAATCCATCGAGGAGGGGATTTCCATCGCGGTCAGGCAAAGCAGCTGCAGGATGTGGTTCTGTACCATGTCGCGCAGGGCGCCGGCGGTGTCGTAGTAGCCGGCGCGGCCTTCGAGACCGACCGATTCAGCGACGGTGATCTGGACGTGGTCGATATGATTGGCGTTCCATAGCGGCTCGTAGAGCGCGTTGGCAAAGCGCAGCGCCATCAGGTTCTGCACGGTTTCCTTGCCGAGATAGTGGTCGATGCGGAAGATCTGCTCTTCCTTGAAGACCTTGCCGATCGTGTCGTTCAGCTGCAGGGCGGATGCAAGGTCGCGACCGATCGGCTTTTCGACGACGATACGGGTCTGCTTGGTGATCAGCTTGTGATCGTGGATCTTCTGCGAGATGTCGCCGAAGATGCCAGGCGCGACGGCGAGGTAGAAGGCGCGCACGCGCTCCTTGCCTTCGTCCAGTATCTTCTTGAGCTGATCCCAGCCGGCGTCGCTGCGCGCGTCGACCGGTACGTAGAACAGACGAGCGAGGAACTTCTTGACCTCGGCGTCGTCATATTCGCCCTTCTTCAGGTGCTCCTTGAGGGCGGCGTCGGCAAATTTGCGGTATTCCTCATTGGAAAGCGCGCTGCGTGAAGCGCCGATGATGCGGGTTGGCTCGGAAAACTGACCTTCGACCTGACGATGGTAAAGAGCGGGCAGGAGCTTGCGTTCGGCAAGGTCGCCGCTGCCGCCGAAAACGACATAATCAAATGGTTCAACGGGAATGATCTGGCTGCTCATGAGCTATCTCTCAATCGGTCTTGGTTGAGGCCCCTTTTAATCTAATCGATTTAAAAAGGCCAGTGTGCATCGCAAAATTCAGATGCGCTTTTTAGAGCGGATTGCCGGCGGAAGAAATCATCTTCCGGTTTTCAAAACCTGTCGCGCAACGCAAACCACGAGAGCGCCAGGAACAACAGAGGCGCCCGCATGCGCGCACCGCCGGGGAAGGGCGGAATGTTCAGCTCCTTGAAGAGATGAAGCTCGTCCGCATTCCCGAGAACCGTTTTCGCATAGAGTTTACCGCAATAATTTGACAGCATCACCCCATGGCCGGAATAGCCGCCGATCGAGGTCACGCCCGGCATGACTTCGCGCACGAAGGGCTGGCGCGGCATGGTGATGCCGACCGAACCGCCCCAGGCATAATCGATCCTGATATCGCCGAGAGCTGGATAGATTTCGGTGATTTGCCGGCGGATGTGCTGCGTTATGTCGCGCGGATTGTCTGATGTATAAGCCTCGCGCCCGCCGAACAGCAGGCGTCCATCCCTCGATTTGCGGAAATAGCGCACGACGAATCGCGAATCGGCCACCGCCTCGTTGCCGGGAAGAACCTGCGGAAAGCGGTCGAGCGGTTCGGTCGCGCCGATGAAGGAGCGGATCGGCATGACGTGACTTGCCGTCACCGGCTCCAGATTGCCAATGTAGCCGTTGCAGGCGATCAGCACGCGGTCGGCGGTGATCTCGCCGCCATCCGTTTCGATGATCGTCTTGGCGCCGGCCTGCCGAAAACCCTTCGCCTTGGTCATTTCGAAGAGAGACGCACCGGCCTCAGCCGCGACGCGGGCAAGGCCGATTAGCAGCTTCAGCGGGTGGATATGACCCGTGCCCATATCCCGGACGCCATAGAGATAGAATTGCGAACCCAACCTCTCCTGGGTTTCGGCCTGATCCATGAAGGTCATATGCGGATAGCCGTAGCGGGTCGCCGCGATCTCCGCACTGTCCATATAGTCGCGCTTGTAGCTGCGCTTATGCGTGACATTCATCTGGCCGGGCAGGAAATCGATGTCGATGCCATGCTCGGACGCGAAATCGAGAAGATGCCGCTTGGAATCTTCGGCCAGATCGAAGAGGGCCTTGGAGCGTTCATAGCCAATCTTCTCTTCGAGCTCTTCGGGCCACCAGCGCTGGCCGGTGCCGAGCTGGCCGCCGTTACGGCCGGAGGCGCCGTCGCCGAAGCGGTTGGCGTCGATCAGAGTGATGTCGACACCGCCTTTGGCGAGGTTGTAGGCGGCCTGAAGGCCGGTATAGCCACCGCCGATGATCGCGACATCTGCGCGGCGCGAGCCGTCGAGCTTCGGATAGATCGGACGCTGGCCGACGGTCGCCTGGTAGAAGGAAAGGCCTGGAGCAATCGGGCTCTGCCAAGTTTCCTGCAATGTCATGGGCGATCTCCCTCACACGTTGAGCAGAAGGAATTCCCGCTCCCACGGGCTGATCACCTGCATGAAAGTCTCGAACTCGCCGCGTTTCACGCCGGCATAGATACCGATGAAATCCTGGCCGAAGACCTCTTCGAAGGCCGGCTCGTCTTCCATCAGTGCGATGGCTTCGAGGAGACCGCGCGGCAGGTCGATGGAGCCTTCGTTGGCAGAATCCTCGGTCGGCGCCGTCGGCTCCACCTGCTTCATAATGCCGAGAAGGCCCGACGCAAGCGAAGCGGCGAGCGCCAGATAGGGATTGGCATCCGAGCTCGGCAGCCGGTTTTCCACACGTCTCGCCTGCGGATCGGAGATTGGCACGCGGAAAGCCGTGGTACGGTTGTCGTAGCCCCAGGCATTGTTGACAGGGCAGGACATGTTCGGCGCCAGCCGGCGATAGGAGTTCACATAGGGCGCCAGCATGGCGAGCGCATTCGGCACGAAGCGCTGCATGCCGCCGATGAAATGGAAGAATTCGGGCGAGGGAGTGCCATCCGGATTGGTGAAGACGTTCTTGCCCGTCTCGATGTTCACGACAGACTGATGGATGTGCATCGCCGAGCCCGGCTGGCTCTGCATCGGTTTGGCCATGAAGGTCGCGTAGATGCCGTGCTTCAGCGCCGCCTCGCGGATCGTGCGCTTGAACATGAACACCTGGTCGGCAAGCTCGATCGGGTCGCCATGGCGCAGGTTGATTTCCAGCTGCGCCGGCCCTTCTTCATGGATCAGCGTATCGATCTCAAGGCCCTGCTTCTCGGAGAAGTGATAGATGTCGTCGATCAGCTCGTCGAACTCGTTGATGCCGGCGATCGAATAGCCTTGGCCGCCGAGGATCGAGCGGCCGGAACGACCCTTCGGCGGGTGCAGCGGATAATCCGGATCGTCATTCTTGGCGACGAGATAGAATTCGATTTCCGGCGCCACCACCGGCTTCCAGCCGCGATCACGATAGAGCCCCATGATGCGCTTCAGCACGTTGCGCGGCGTATAGGAGACTTCCTGTCCCTCGGAATTGACGATATCGCAGATGACCTGCGCGGTCGGATCCGTTTCCCAGGGCACGACCGACAGCGTCGACAGGTCGGGGACCAGCTTCAGGTCATTGTCGCGCGGCTCGTAGCGGAAGCTTTCGGTCTCTTCCGGATATTCGCCGGAGATCGTGTGTCGATAGATCGCCGAGGGCAGTGCCAGCGATGTGTTGGAGGTGAATTTCGATGTCGGCATCATCTTGCCGCGCGGCACGCCGGCAAGGTCCGGCGTGATGCATTCTATGTCCTCGATCCCGCGTGCCCGTAACCATTGCGCCGCTTCCTTCCAGTTTGCCACGCCGCGTGCCGATCTCAGACTGGGGGGTACTATTGGTGCTTTCGAGACGGGTATGGAAGCTTTCAGCGGGGTCTTTCTCGCGGGCATAAAACACCGTATTTGGGTTGATCGGTGAGTGCATCATAACTGCAGTTTGCCAATTGGCGAGGGGGAAAACCGCTGGGACTTTCGCCGTATGATGGAAAAATGACGAGAGAGCGCGGCGAAGAATAAAGGGCTGAAGCGTGACCGGCAGATATGATGTGATCGTCCTTGGCGCAGGCGCTGCCGGCATGATGTGCGCCATCCGCGCCGGCCAGCGCGGTCGGTCCGTTCTCGTGCTCGATCATGCCGCCGCACCCGGCGAAAAGATCCGCATTTCCGGCGGCGGCCGCTGCAATTTCACCAATATCCATGCCGGTCCGAAGAACTTCCTGTCCGCCAATCCGCATTTCGCCAAATCGGCGCTGGCGCGTTTCACGCCTGCCGATTTTCTGGCCATGGTCGAGCGCCATGGCATCGGCTGGCATGAAAAGACGCTCGGCCAACTCTTCTGCGATGATAGCGCCAAGGATATCATCCGCATGCTGACCGACGAGATGCGCGTGGCCGGTGCGCAACTGCGACTGCGAACGGAGATCAGCGGCATCGAGCAGAAGGCGGGCGGCTATCGTGTCAGCACATCCGAAGGCGCCTTCGAAGCATCCTCGCTGGTCGTCGCCACGGGCGGCAAGTCGATCCCGAAGATGGGCGCGACAGGTTTTGCCTATCGCATTGCCGAGCAATTCGGCGTGCCTGTCGTCGAAACGCGGCCGGGCCTTGTGCCGCTGACGCTCGATCCGCAATTGCTTCAGCGTCTGGCTCCGTTGTCGGGCATTGCTGCCCCCGCCGAGATCCGCCACGGCAAGACGGCATTCCGCGAGGCCCTGCTCTTCACCCATCGCGGCCTCAGCGGCCCCGCCATTCTGCAGATTTCCTCCTATTGGCGGGAAGGCGAGGACATCACCGTCGCGATCGAGCCCGATATCGACATTTTCGCACTGCTGAAGAAGGCCAAGCAGGTCAATGGCCGGCAATCTGCGCAGACGGCGCTTGCGGAAATCCTGCCGAAACGGTTGGCTCAGCACATTGTCGAGAGCGAGGGCATTTCCGGCAACATGGCCGATCTGTCGGACAAACGCCTGCAGCAGCTCGCGGCTTCTATCCAGTCCTGGCCGGTCAAACCTTCCGGATCGGAAGGCTATCGCACCGCCGAAGTGACCCTCGGCGGCATCGACACGGCTTGCCTCGATTCGCGGACGATGCAGGCGAAAACCAATCCCGGCCTGTTCTTCATCGGCGAATGCGTCGACGTGACCGGCTGGCTCGGCGGCTATAATTTCCAATGGGCGTGGGCCTCCGGGCATGTAGCCGGCGAAGCGGCTTGAACTGCCGTTTCAAGGCCTTGTCGGCGCCTTGAGAAAATGGAACCGGCCTCTGTTTCTCGCGTTTTCCTTTCCTACATTATTAGTGAATACATTGGCAGTTGCCGAAAGCACCATTTGCCGGTTATCGTGTCAGTGCGAAAATGGGAATATACTCATGAACAGAACACATCGTCGCGCTCGCGCCATTGCAATCGCTCAGACCCGTGACAATGCCAAGCTTTTGGCGGCAAGACTGTTGATGTTGGCGACCGGCGTTACTGCCGCTTGCATCGCCTACCTTACCGTACGCGGCTTCTGATTTCAGCCGCCACATTGCTCTTGGCCGTCGTCGAACGGCAGCCTTGGCTCGCGCACAGAGATAGATCTCTCCCTCCGCTTTTCAGCGTTCGATTGTATGCTGCGGGTCACACTACATCCTTATCTGAAAATTAATTAATCACGCCGACAATCCCTGTCGATTTCTTGGGGCGCTCTACTGCAAGCTGGAGCCGAAGCAATGATTGCTTCCCGACTTATACTCGGGAACCCCGCCTGCTGATATTTCAAGAATGATGATTATACATCCGGTCAGCGCCGAGGCGGCGTCGACGGGGGAGCGGTGTGTGAGAGGTCTGGGCCAAAATGTTCATTGACAAGATATTGTCGCGTTTCAACATCAAGACGAAAGTTCTGATATTCGTCCTGCCGTTCGTCATCAGCATTTCCGCCGTGGGCCTTACCGGGCTTTATGCGTCGGGCCTGCTTCAGGGCCGCATGGAGATCTCCAACAGCGTCCTGCAGTCCCTGACCGGGTTCAAGAACCTCTATGGTTCCATGGATGACTTCCTGCGCATCACGAACACACAGCAGCGCGACAAGCTCTATGAGGACATCAAGTCGCAGCAGGGCGTGCTGAATGCGACTCTCGGCCAGCTCGGTGCGGATGCGGATGGTCGCGACAATCTGACCGACGCGATGGCAAAGACCGCCGACATGTCCAACCTCGTCGGCAGGCTGTGGTCTCTGCACGAACAGGAACTCTCGCTGCGCAAGACGATCGACGACGCCCAGCGCGCCTTGATCAGTGCCCGCTTCAACGTCAATTTCAACAGCCAGCAGCTGGAAGACCGGATGCGCCAGGACCAGGCGGACGCGACCTCCACGTTGCGCTCCGCCGACCGCCTGCTGAAGGGCGGCGATATGCTGGCCTCTGTTGCCGAAGACTTCAACAAGGCCGCGACACCGGCCGACAAGGTCAAGGTACTGAAGGACCGGCTGCCGGACCTGAACAAGGCGCAGCGCTCCATCGACCTTGCCTTGCCGCAGAACCAGAAGAGCGTTGTCCAGTCGCTCGTGGGTACCATCAAGGATCTTGCTGCCTTCACCGAAAGCACGGATGTTCCGACCGACGATACGATCACCAATATCAGCCGGCTGCTTTCGCGCTTCCGCCAGACCTCGACCTATACGCAGCTGACGGCGACGCAGATGATGCGCCAGGCGACCACGACCTTCGTTTCCCTCGATGCCCGAGTCGCACAGACCAATTCGGTCCTGCAGGACACGCGCCGCCTTGAAGATTCGATCTATTCGCTGCAGCTCGTGCTGGCCGATTTCAACGCCAATACGAACAAGGACAATCTCGTCCGCCTGCGCCAGGAAGTCTCCAAGCTCGGTGGCGATATCGATACGCTGAACCAGAGCGCGAAGAGCATGGATTTCGCCGGCGACATCGACTCGGCCATTCGTCCGGCCATCAAGTCCATGGATGAGGCCGGCGGCAAGCTGGTCGATACCATCAATCAGCGGATCGGCGAATATGCCAGTGCCCGCCAGCAGCTCGATCAGGTCTGGGGCCAGCTGACAGCTTTCGCCGAGACGCAGAAGCAGAGCGCCGGCAGCGAGCGCAACCAGGCAAATTCCATATCCATCCTGGCAACCGCACTCGGCATCATTCTCTCGGTTGCCGGTGGCATCGCACTCGTCCTGACCCTGCAGCGTCCGATCGGGCAGATCACCGCTGCCATGCGCCGCATCGCTGATGGTATGCTGGAGACTTCGATCTCCGGCGAGCAGCGCCGGGACGAAATCGGCGACATGGCCAGAGCCCTCGGCATCTTCAAGGAAAACGCCATTTCGAAGATCCGTATCGAGGAGCAGAGTGACGAGGAGCGCGCTGCCGCAGAGCACGAACGCCAGCGCAACGATGCCGAAAAGCGCGAGCTCGACCGTCAGATCGACTATGCCGTCAGCGAGCTTGCCGCCGGTCTCGAGCGCCTTGCCCAGGGCGATATCTCGGCGACGATCGACACGCCTTTCATCGGCCGCCTCGAGCAGCTGCGCCAGGACTTCAACAGTTCGCTGTCCCGCCTGCAACAGACGCTGAGCCAGGTCCGCAGCAATGTCGAGATGATCCAGAGCAACGGCGCTCAGATGGCGGCTTCCGCCGAGGATCTCTCCAAGCGCACCGAGCAGCAGGCCTCTTCGCTGGAGCAGACCGCCGCTGCCGTTGACCAGATCACCACGACGGTCCGTTCATCTGCCGAGCGCGCGAAGGACGCGGATGCAATCGTGCGCGAAGCCAAGCGCAGTGCCGATGACAGCTCTGTCGTCGTCGGCAACGCCATCGATGCCATGTCGCGTATCGAGGAGGCCTCGCGCCGAATCGAGCAGATCATCGGCGTCATCGACGAGATCGCTTTCCAAACCAACCTTCTTGCGCTCAATGCCGGTATCGAAGCCGCCCGCGCAGGCGATGCGGGCAAGGGCTTCGCGGTCGTCGCCATGGAGGTGCGCGAGCTGGCGCAGCGCTCGGCTGCTGCCGCCAAGGAGATCAAGGGGCTCATCAACAAGTCGACCGAGGAGGTCAATTCCGGTTCGCAGTACGTGCAGGAGGCCGGTTCGGTGCTCGCGCAGATCAGCAGCCAGATCGTGACGATCAGCCACCACGTGGAAATGATCGCCCGCGCCAGCCACGATCAGGCAAGCGCGCTGCAGGAGGTTAACTCCTCGGTCAATCACATGGATCAGATGACCCAGCAGAATGCCGGCATGGTAGAAGAAACCACGGCGGCGAGCCGCGAGCTCGCCACCGAGGCCGATGCCCTGCTGCACCTTATCCTGCAGTTCAAGATCGAGACCGGCTATAGCGCGAACTACATGCGCGAGCAGGCGGCCTGACCGCAGCGGGCGTTGCTATCGCAGGCGGATCGGCCCATTTCCGGCCGGTCCGCCTTTTTCATTGCCTGGAGTCGGGTGCTCAAAGCGACAAATATCCGCTCAATCCATATGAAGAGCCGCGGCGGCTCGAGCCCGTAGTCAAGGTAGAATAAATCTTCGTTGCAGCGCCATTGCTCTTCGCGTGCCAGGCTCTGTATTTCTATGGCTTTCGCCAGGGCCATGCTGTCCATCATGAGATGTCTCCTTCCGTGAGGCATCCCTTCAACTACACATACGAATTTGCTTTATAAACAGCCATGATCATCTTATGTTTTTCAATTATGAAAAACACGACATGGGATTCCTATCAGCTTTTTCTGGATGTCGCCCGTGGTGGCGGCCTGACCGGCGCGGTTGCTTCCAGCGGCTTGAGCCCGGCGACGATCGGCCGGCGCATGCTGGAGCTGGAGGGAAAGATCGGTCGCCCGCTGTTCGAGCGCAGCCAGGCGGGCTATACGCTGACCGGCAATGGCCAGGCCCTGTTCGACCAACTACTGGAGATGGAAGCCGCCGCCCGCAAGGTCGATAGCTGGCAGCGCGATGCTCAGGGTGCATCGATCGTGCGTATCGCTGCCGGCACCTGGGTCGGCTGGCTGCTCAGCCAGAACATGCCGACTATCTGCTCTGAACGTGACGGGTTTGGCATCGACCTTCATCTCGGCGAACGCCGCGCCAGCCTCGCCCATCGCGAAAGCGATATC
Source organism: Martinezella sp. CNPSo 3795 (assembly GCF_057784475.1). Lineage (NCBI taxonomy): Bacteria > Pseudomonadati > Pseudomonadota > Alphaproteobacteria > Hyphomicrobiales > Rhizobiaceae > Martinezella > Martinezella sp. CNPSo 3795. The sequence goes on from NZ_JBXSOQ010000008.1 coordinate 22,689, forward strand.
GGCATCCGTGCCTTCGAGCCGGAGGAGACCAATCTCGCCGCCATCAAGATCGGCGATGTCGCCTATGCTGCCTATCAGGCCCGCAACATGCGCTTTTCCGGCCCGCAGCGCTGGATCGCGGTAGCGGAGGAGGAGGCGATCTCGGCCTATCTGCGCTGGCCGCACCAGAACAAGCGCGAGGAAATCGTTTTCACGGTCAGCCGGCCGCGTTCGCTACGCGATCTGGTGCTTGCCGGCTCCGGCATTGCCGTTCTGCCCTGCTTCGTCGGCGACCAGGAGCCGTGGCTGGCGCGGGTCGGCGAGGAAATTCCGGAGCTGCGCCATCGGCAGTGGATCGTCATGAACAATGCCGACCGTCATCGCCGGGAAATCCGCACCGTGGTCGACCGCATGACCAAATTGCTGAAAAGCCACGCCGAGCTCTTTGCCGGCAAGCGTCCGACCTATCTGTAAAGAAACCGGCGGCAATTGACCGCCGTTCGTGCTTCTTCACCGAGCTGCGTCGCCCCAGCGATATTCGACCGTGGCCTCGTCAAGCTTCGCCTTCAGTTCCGGATCGAGCTTCAGGTCGATGGCGGCCAGCGTGTCCGTGAGCTGTTCGGGGCGGCTGGCGCCGATAATGGCTGAGGTGATGACCGGATTGGCGGCCACCCAGGCGACGGCAAGCTTGGTCAGCGATTGCCCGGCCTCTTCGGCTATGCCGCGCAACTTCTCGATCGTGGCAAATTCGCGTTCATGCCAATAGCGCTGCAGATAATTGCTGCCGGCGCTGCGAAGCTGTGCGCTGAAACGCCCTTCTGTCGGCGCGACATCGTGCTTGTGCTTGCCGGTAAGGAGGCCGCCGGCGATCGGGTTGTAGGGAATGACAGCGAGGTGCTGTTCTTCGGCAAGCGGCAGAAGCTCGCGCTCGATCTGGCGGAACAAGAGATTGTAGCGCGGCTGCACCGACACGAAGCGCGCGGTGCGCAGGAAATCGGCGCGGCCGAGCGCCAGTGCCAGCCGGTAGGCGAGGAAGTTCGACACGCCGACATAGCGGGCCTTGCCGGAGCGCACGATGGTATCGAGCGCCTCCAGCGTCTCGTCGATCGGCGTCTCGCGATCGTCCGAATGCAGCTGGTAAAGGTCGACATAATCGGTGCCCAGGCGCCGCAGCGAAGCGTCGATGGCGTCGAGAAGATGCTTGCGCGACGCGCCCTGATCCCAAGGAGACGGGCCGACCTTTCCGACAGCCTTCGTCGCGACGATGAAGCGGTCGCGCTTGCCCTTCAGCCAGCGGCCGACAATCTCCTCGGTGCGGCCGGCAAGCTGCTCGCCGCCGCCGAGCGGGTAGACATCGGCGGTGTCGATGAAATTGACTCCGGCATCGGCCGCCTTGTCGAGAATGGCATGGGCGATCTCTTCCTGCTCGATCTGCAGGCCGAAGGTCATCGTGCCGAGACACAGGCGCGAGACGCTGAGACCGGTATTGCCGAATTTTTGATACTGCATGATAGGTCCCCGCTGATGGGTTTGAGTTTGCCCGCTGGGCAGGATGGCGAAACAGGCGTGAGAATGTTTGTGGACGAGAACGTCTCGATGTTAGCAAAGCCTGCTTCCGCATTCACGTGCGAAGCAAGCCCTGCATTCACAATTGCGTGCGAACGGCATTGTCTCTTGGCGGGCAATTTTGCTTGGAGATCGGTCGTTTTCGGGGAAAACGGCTAAAGCTTATGCCGGCTTGCTTTTTCCCTTGTCGCCTTCCGATTTCCTTTCTAGTCTAGCGGGAAAAACAGAGGGTTGGGTATCGCCTGGATGCCCTTGAACAAAACAGGAGAGACTATGAAGTCCATGTTCGCACGGCTTGCAGCAACGGCGTTTGCCGTCGTTTCGCTGGCAACGGTCGCTCAGGCAGAAGACAAGGTCGTCAATATCTACAACTGGTCGGATTATATCGACAATTCGATCCTGGAGGATTTCACCAAGGAAACCGGCATCAAGGTCGTCTACGATACCTTCGACCAGAACGAGACGCTGGAAACCAAGCTGCTGGCCGGCAAGACCGGCTACGACATCGTCGTCCCGACCGCCTATTTCCTGCAGCGCCAGATCAAGGCCGGCGTCTTCCAGAAGCTCGACAAGTCCAAGCTGCCAAACATCTCCAACATGTGGGATACGGTGCAGCAGCGCATCGCCACCTATGATCCTGGTAACCAATACGCCATCGACTATATGTGGGGCACGAGCGGTGTCGGCTACAACGTCGACAAGGTGAAGCAGATCCTCGGCACCGACGACGCTCCCGATATCAACGTGATCTTCGATCCGAAGCTCGCCGCAAAGTTCAAGGATTGCGGCATTTACGTGCTGGATTCACCGACCGACGTCATCCCGGCCGCGCTGCGCTATCTGGGCCTCGACCCGAATTCGACAAAGCAGGAGGACTTCAAGAAGGCCGAGGATCTCCTGACCGCGATCCGTCCCTTCGTGCGCAAGTTCCACTCCTCCGAATACATTAACGCGCTTGCCAATGGCGATATCTGCCTGGCGTTTGGTTATTCCGGCGACGTGCTGCAGGCCCGCAACCGCGCCGCCGAAGCGAAGAACGGCGTCAACATCGCCTATTCGATTCCCACCAAGGGCGCGCAGATGTGGTTCGACGTCATGGCGATCCCTGCCGATGCGCCGCATGTCGAGGAGGCGCATATCTTCCTCAACTACATCATGAAGCCTGAGGTCATCGCCAAGGCCAGCAACTTCACTGCCTATGCCAACGGCAACAAGGCGTCGCAGCAGTTCGTGAGCAAGGATGTACTCGATGATCCGGCCGTTTATCCCACGGATGCGGTTCGCGAGAAACTGTACACGCTGACCCCTTGGGACTCTAAAACGCAGCGCTTGGCGACGCGCTTGTGGACAAAGGTCACGACAGGCCAATAAATCGAAGCGGCCCGGACGGCAACGTCCGGGCCTTTCCTTATGAGGATAAAGTCAGGAATCACGAACGTGCCGGGATGGGGAAGAGCCGGCGCGACGCGCGCTACAATGGCGTTCAATTGGGGATAGATAATGAAGTCACTCGGTAATATCCGGCGTTCTTTTGCTCCTTGGATCGATCCTTCGGCCAAGCCTTACATTTCCTTCAAGAACGTGACCAAGAAGTTCGGAGATTTCACCGCCGTCGATAACCTCTCCCTGAATATCTACAATCGTGAATTCTTTGCCCTTCTCGGCGCATCCGGCTGCGGCAAATCTACGCTTTTGCGCATGCTCGCGGGCTTCGAACAGCCGACGACGGGCGAGATCGTGCTCGATGGTCAGGATCTCGCCGGTACGCCGCCCTATCGCCGCCCAGTCAACATGATGTTCCAGTCCTACGCGCTGTTTCCGCATATGTCGGTGGAAAAGAACATAGCCTTTGGCTTGCGCCAGGATGGCATGCCGAAAGCTGAGATCGACGATCGAGTCGGGCAGATGCTGAAGCTTGTCAAGCTGGAGCAATTCGCCAAGCGCAAGCCCAATCAGCTGTCCGGCGGCCAGCGCCAGCGCGTGGCCTTGGCCCGCTCGCTTGCAAAGCGCCCGAAAGTGCTGCTGCTTGACGAACCCCTTGGCGCGCTCGACAAGAAGCTGCGCGAAGAGACGCAGTTCGAACTCATGGATCTGCAGCAGAGCCTGGGGCTGACCTTCGTCGTCGTCACCCACGACCAGGAAGAAGCAATGACCATGGCCGACCGCATCGCGGTCATGAGCCACGGCAAGGTGGTGCAAGTGGCAACGCCGGCCGAGATCTACGAGGCGCCCAATTGCCGCTTCGTTGCAGACTTCATCGGCGATGTGAACATCCTCGACGGCAACGTCACCTCGGCACAATCCGGCATCGTCGAGATAGCGGTCGAATCGGGCTTCACGGTGCGCACGGCTTCCGGAGACACGCCCTCGGCGGGAAGCCGAGCCAGCCTCGCCATCCGTCCGGAGAAGCTCAGAGTGACGCCGCGCCCGCCGGCCAATGCCTCGGTCAATGCGGCCGAAGGCGAGATATGGGATATCGCCTATCTCGGCGACATGACTGTCTTCCACGTCAAGCTGAAGAGCGGGCAGGTGGTCAAGGCCTCGTCGCTGAACGCTGTCCGCGCCGTGGAAGAGCCATTCGCCTACGACCAGAACGTCTGGGTCTCCTTCGACGAAAATGCCGGCGTCTTGCTGAAGGATTGATCATGAAAGCGCTCGGTTCCCTAATCTATCAGCGCCTCGTGATCATCGTTCCCTATGCCTGGTTGCTGATCTTCTTTTTCGCGCCCTTCCTCATCGTCTTCCGCATCTCGCTGTCGACGAAGGCCTTGTCGGTGCCGCCCTACGACCCGTCCTTCGCCTGGAGCGACAGTTTCAGCGACTGGTGGGACAAGCTGCAGACCATGTCGTTCGACAACTACACATGGCTTGCCGGCGACCCGCTCTATATGAACGCCTATATCGAGAGCCTGCAGATCGCCGGCATCTCCACGTTATTGACGCTGATCATCGCCTATCCGATCGCTTATGGCATGGCGCAGGCGCCGCGCACGATCCGGCCGACCTTGCTGATGCTGGTCATCCTGCCCTTCTGGACGAGCTTTCTGATCCGCGTCTATTCCTGGATGTCGATCCTGAGCACGACGGGCCTGCTGAACCAGCTTCTGATGGCGCTCGGCATCATCCATGAGCCGCTCGTCATCCTGAACACCAATACCGCCGTCTATATCGGCATGGTCTATTCCTACCTGCCGTTTATGGTGCTGCCGCTCTATTCCGCGCTGGAAAAGATGGACGGCACGCTGATCGAGGCGGCGCAGGATCTCGGCTGCACGCCGATCGGCGCCTTCTGGCGCGTCACCTTTCCGCTCTCGCTTCCTGGTGTTATCGCCGGCTGCATGCTGGTCTTCATCCCAGCTGTCGGTGAGTTCGTCATCCCCGACCTACTCGGCGGCTCGCAAACCCTGATGATCGGCAAGGTGCTCTGGACGGAATTCTACAGCAATACCGACTGGCCGCTCGCCTCGGCGGTGGCGACCATCCTGCTTCTGGTGCTGGTGGTGCCCATCGTCTTCTTCCAGCATTTCCAGGCCAAGGCCGATGAGAAGGGGAGATAACTTATGATCCGCTGGTCCCACTTCAACATCGTCTCGGTCACGCTCGGTTTGGCCTTCCTCTACCTGCCGATCCTGCTGCTGGTCATCTATTCATTCAACAGCTCGCGCCTCGTCACCGTCTGGGGCGGCTTCTCGACGCAATGGTACGTGCATCTTTTCAGCAATGACACGATGTTGAGCGCCGCCTGGCTTACAGTGCGCATCGCGCTGCTTTCGGCGACGATTGCGACGGTGCTCGGCACGCTCGCGGCCATTACCCTGGTACGCTATACGCGCTTCCGCGGCCGCATTCTGTTTTCGGGCATGATCTATGCGCCACTGGTCATGCCAGATGTCATCACCGGCCTGTCGCTGTTGCTGCTCTTCGTCACGTCAGGCGTCGATCGCGGCTTCTGGACGATCGTCATGGCGCATACGACGCTCACCATGTGCTTCGTCGCCGTTGTTGTGCAGTCGCGCCTGCTGACCTTCGATCGCTCGATCGAGGAAGCGGCGATGGATCTCGGTGCGCCGCCGGTGCGCACCTTCTTCGAGGTGACGCTGCCGATCATCGCACCGGCGGTCTTCTCCGGCTGGGTGCTGGCACTCACCCTGTCGCTCGACGATCTGGTCATTGCGACTTTCGCTTCGGGTGCCGGCGCCAAGACCCTGCCGATGCTGATCTACAGTCAGGTGAAGCTTGGCGTGACGCCGGAGATCAACGCCATCTGCACCATCCTGATCGGCGTGGTCGCCGTGGGCGTTATCTGCGCCTCCATCGCGACGAAGCGCCGGGAGGTCCAACGGCAGAGGGACGAGCAGGCGGCTGCAGCAGCTTGAAGTGCTGCGGCTGAACGGCGTGAAAGAACTACGGCTGTTGCATGGGCTTCTGCAGAAGCGTTGCGACCGGAGAAATCACCGGATTCGGCCAGCTGCCGCCAATGAAGAAAGGCAGCATCGGCAGTTCGTCCGCGTCGGAGGGCGAGGTCGCCTCGAGCGCGCCGGAGAGTGCCAGCCCGTTGGTGCGGAACGGAACGACGCCGTTGAAGCTGATCGTTTCGTTGCGGCCCGCAATGGCCGCGTTCTGCACCTCGGCGGAACCCTTCGCAAAACTGGCATCCACGCTGATGCTATCGAAGTCGAAAGACGAATCGGCGATATCGCTCATCCGGAAGAAAGCCTTCTCGGCGGCGAGCGTGCGGAAGGTCGAGATATCGAATTGGCGAAACGATCCTGCCGACGAGGTGAAGTGCAGCGTGCCGGCGACGTCACTGAGCGTGGCAACCCAGATCGGCTTCGAGGTGCTGAGCGAAAGATCCAGTGAAGCCGATGAGGGCATCGGCAACGGGCCTACCAGCTTCAGGCGCGTGAAGAGGCCACCAAAATCGGCGTTGCGGATCGATATCTGCAATTTGCCGCCGCCATCGAAATCGCCTGGTGCGACCTCCAGATGCGCGGTCAGCGAACCGCTCTCGAAGCTGCTGTCGCCTATGTCGAATTTCGCCTTGCCGCCTGCCACCAGCAGGCTGGCGCCGATATTCTCGAACTGGAAGGGGCCGAGAGCCGCCTTGCTCGACGACAGCCGCATATCGAGATCGAGCCGCTGCAGCGGATTGCCGTTCAACAGCGCATCAATGGCGGTTTCCGCGGCCAGACGCATGGAGAAGGCGGCCAGGAACGGATTGAGGTTCATCTGGTCGAAGGCAAGCGTACCGGAAATCTTCGGCTTGCCCGATTTCGTATAGTTCAGATCCATGATGCCGGAAGCGGCGGAATCGTTGACTTTGAAGCTGAGGTTGTTGAAGCGCAGGCCGTTGTCGATTGCTGCGATATTGGCGCTGAGCGAAATATTCTTGAGGGCGTCGGCTGCCGGCAGGCGCTGCCCGCTCCAGGCGATGAAGGAGGGCACGTTGGGCACACTCAAATCCAGATTGCCCGAAAGTGCCGAAAAATCCGATATGCTGGTAATGCCAGTATAGGTCCAGCTAATCAGCGACGAAACGAAGCTGGTCGTGGTGTTCACATTCTTGCCGGCGAAGAAGAGCAGGGGCTGCGTCGAGTCGAAGTTCAGCTTGATGTCCTGACCGTTGAAGCGGGCAAGAATGACAGCGCTCAGCGACTGGGAAAGCCGCGGCCAGGCGATGTCGGCATTGACGGCGTTCAGCTTGTAGATGCTGCCGCTGCGCTCGTCGGTCATTTCGACGCTTCCGTCCTCAATGGTCAGCATGCCGATGGCGGCATCCTGTTCCTTGCTCATCCGCATGCCCTGGCCGGAGGAGGTTTCGGCCTGTTCGATCGCCTTGGAAAGGCGGCCTTCGTTCGTCCAGTCGATCAGGCCGTTCTCGTCGCGGCGGATATAGAGGATCGGGCGCAGGAAATGGAATTCGTGAAAATGCGCATGCCCGCGGATCGCCGACCATAGCGAGAAATCCGCGGAGAGGCTGTCGACATGGCCAAGGACCTTGCCGTTTCTCGATGGCTCGCGGATGGTGACCTGATTGAGCGTCACGCGCGGGGTCGGCCAGAATTCGAGCGTCGGGTCGCCTTCGATCTGGGCCCGATATCCCGTCCAGTCCGACAATGCCTTCTCAATGCCGGAGCGCACCAGACCGCTTGAAATCAGGAAAGGCGCGGTCGCTCTGAAGACAGCGAACACGATGAGGATCGTGAGAAGAATGATGCCGGTCGTGCGAGCAACGGCAGGCAGCCAGCGCGAGGCCGAACGCATCGTCAACCGCCACTTGTTGTTTTTCGAAGCTCTCATGATCCCGTGGAGACTCTTGAACTGATAGGGATAATCTGCCTGAGTTTGCCGGATATAGGAAATGTTTGTCGGATGCAAACGTCACGCACTGGCAATACCCACAACACCGTGATTTTATTAATGCGTTGCAGCATTGCTATATAGTGCGAAAAGCGGGAGAGAAATATGCAGGATCAGCAGCCGCTCTGGACACCATCGGAAACATTTCGCCGCCAGAGTCCGATGTTCGCTTTCATGCAGGAATGCAACCGCCGTTTCGACCTCCCGCTGTCCGACTTTGCCAGCCTCCACGCCTGGTCCATCGCCGACCGTGAGAACTTCTGGTCGGCGGTCTGGGATTTCTGCGGTGTGAAGGGCAAGCGCGGTGAACGGGCGTTAATCCATGGCGATGTCATGCTGGATGCCCGCTTCTTTCCCGATGCCGAGCTGAATTTTGCGGAAAACCTGCTCTCGCGAAGCGGCGAGGGCGATGCGCTTGTGTTCTGGGGCGAGGACAAGGTGCGCGATCGCTGGTCGTGGGATCGGCTGGCCGCCATGGTCTCCCGCCTGCAGCAGGCCTATCGCGCCGAGGGTATCGGCAAGGGCGACCGCATCGCTGCAATGATGCCGAACATGCCCGAAACCATCGCCTGCATGCTGGCGGCCGCGTCGATCGGTGCGATCTGGTCCTCCTGTTCGCCGGATTTCGGCGAGCAGGGCGTCATGGATCGTTTCGGCCAGATCGAGCCGAAGCTCTTCATCGCGTGCAGCGGCTATTGGTACAGCGGCAAGCTGCAGGACGTCACAGCAAAGGTCAGCGCCATCGCCCAGCGCCTGAAAGCGCCTACCATCATCGTGCCCTATGCCGGCAATGCCGAAGCCGTCGTGGCAGCGACACCGGGCGCGAGGACCCTTGGTGATCTGGTCGCGCCCTTCGAGGCGAAGCCGGTCGAATTTGTGCCCGTGTCCTTCTCCCACCCGCTGTTCATCCTGTTTTCTTCAGGCACCACAGGCGTTCCGAAATGCATCGTGCACTCCACCGGAGGCGCGCTGCTGCAGCTCCTCAAGGAGCATCGCCTCCATTGCGGCGTCGTGCCTGGTGAAAAGGTCTTCTATTTCACCACCTGCGGCTGGATGATGTGGAACTGGCTGGCGACGGGCCTTGCCGCCGGCGCGACGCTCTGCCTTTACGACGGATCGCCCTTCGCCCCCGATGGCAACATTTTGTTCGACTATGCGCAAGAAGAGAAATTCGCGCTGTTCGGCACCTCTGCCAAATATATCGACGCCGTCCATAAGAGCGGCCTGACGCCGAAGACCTCGCACGATCTTTCAAGCCTGCGGCTGATGACCTCCACCGGCTCGCCGTTGTCGCCCGAGGGCTTCACCTTCGTCTATGAGGGCATCAAGGACGATATCCAGCTGGCCTCCATTTCCGGCGGCACGGATATCGTCTCCTGTTTCGTGCTCGGCAATCCGCTGCAAGCGGTCTGGCGCGGTGAGATCCAGGGGCCGGGCCTCGGACTTGCCGTCGATGTCTGGAACGACGAAGGCAAGCCGGTGCGCGGCGAGAAAGGCGAGCTTGTCTGCACCAAAGCCTTCCCCTCCATGCCGGTCATGTTCTGGAATGATCCGGAGCGCGCCAAATATCGGGCTGCCTATTTCGAGCGCTTCGACAATATCTGGTGCCACGGGGATTTCGCAGAGTGGACAGAGCATGGCGGCCTCATCATTCACGGCCGCTCCGACGCCACGCTCAATCCCGGCGGCGTGCGCATCGGCACGGCCGAGATCTACAACCAGGTCGAGCAGATTCCCGAGGTTCTGGAGGCGCTCTGTATCGGTCAGGATTGGGATGATGATGTCCGCGTCGTGCTCTTCGTTCGCCTTGCCGCCGGCGTCTCCCTGACCGAAGATCTCGTCAAGGCGATGAAGACCCGCATCCGCACCGGCGCCTCACCGCGCCATGTGCCGGCCAAGATCATCGCCGTTGCCGATATCCCCCGCACGAAATCCGGCAAGATCGTCGAGCTTGCGGTGCGCGAGGTGGTGCATGGCCGTCCGATCAAGAACAAGGAGGCGCTCGCCAATCCGGAAGCGCTGGATCTCTTTGCCGGGCTGGAAGAACTCAAAAGTTAAGGTCAGCCTTAAAATTGAGGGGCAAACGATGACCATCGTTTGCTAACCTCGCGTTAAGAAAGCTTGGTCAAAAGTAAAGGCTAACTTGAGGCCGTTCGCATGAGCTGGAGCGGATTGGAGCCACTCTCGGCTCCCGAGACATGAAGTTCCCCGACTCGAGCTTGCTTTCGACAGCATAAACTTCAAAGGCAGCGCGGTTCGCTGCCTTTTTTTCGTTTCCTCGTCACGAATCCGTGTCTGCTCTGTACATTGACGCATTGAGCAAGTATGTGCACGCCTGAAGAAGAGGTTCGCGACGTGCGAACCACGATGATCGCCACCTGATGGTGTGCGAAGAATTCCGAAAGACAGATGATGACTGAATTCGAAGGCATCGCTCCTGCGATCGCCCAGGCTTTGGCGAAGCGCGGGTATGAAACGCTGACGCCGGTGCAAAAGGCCATGCTCGATCCCGGCCTCGCTGGCAAAGATGCGCTTGTCTCGGCTCAGACCGGCTCGGGCAAGACGGTTGCCTTCGGCTTGGCGCTGGCGCCCGGCCTCCTTGACGGCGCGGAACGGTTTGGCCGCGCAGGTGCTCCGCTGGCGCTGGCGATTGCACCGACCCGCGAACTGGCGCTGCAGGTGCAGCGCGAGCTGGAATGGCTCTATGGGCTGACGGGTGCGACCATTGCGTCCTGCGTCGGCGGCATGGACATGCGCACGGAGCGACGCACGCTCGAGCGCGGCGCTCATATCGTCGTCGGCACACCCGGCCGTCTCTGCGATCACATCCGCCGCAACTCGCTCGATATCTCCGAACTCAAGGCCGTTGTGCTCGACGAGGCGGACGAGATGCTTGATCTCGGTTTCCGCGAGGATCTGGAATTCATCCTGGAAGCAGCACCCTTCGAGCGCCGCACCCTGATGTTTTCCGCCACGGTGCCGCGCTCGATCGCCAAGCTTGCCGAAAACTACCAGCGCGACGCTGTCCGCATCGCCACGGCTTCCGAAGCCAAGCAGCATGTCGATATCGACTATCGCGCGCTGACCGTGGTTCCGAGCGACAGGGAAAACGCCATCATCAACGTGCTGCGCTACTATGAGGCGCGCAATGCCATCGTCTTCTGTTCGACGCGCGCCGCCGTCAATCATCTGACGGCCCGCTTCAACAATCGCGGCTTTTCGGTTGTCGCTCTCTCGGGCGAGCTCAGCCAGAACGAGCGCACGCACGCCCTGCAGGCCATGCGCGACGGCCGCGCCCGCGTCTGTATCGCAACCGACGTCGCGGCCCGCGGCATCGATCTGCCGGGCCTGGAACTGGTCATCCATGCCGATCTGCCGACCAATCCGGAAACGCTGCTGCATCGCAGCGGCCGCACTGGCCGCGCCGGCAACAAGGGCGTCAGCGCCATGATCGTGCCGCTGAGCGCCCGTCGCCGCACGGAGCGCCTGCTGGAAGCCGCCCGTATCCGCGCCACCTGGGCAAAGCCGCCGTCAGCCGACGAGGTGAGCCAGCGGGATGATGAGCGTCTTCTTGCCGATCCGGTCTTTACAGCGCCGCTTGCCGAAGACGAGCAGTCGATCGTTCAACAGCTGCTGGAGCGCCATGGCGCCGAGCAGGTGGCAGCTGCATTCCTGCGGCAATACCGCGCCGGCCATTCTGCGCCCGAGGAGCTGCAGGACGTGCCGGCCGAAGGCGAGCGCAGAAAGCCACGTCGGGATGACTTTCCGGTCACGCCACGCGATGAGGGCTCGTCTGCGGGACGCAACGACTTCACCGATGGCCTCTGGGTATCGCTCTCTGTCGGACGCAAGCAGAATGCCGAACCGCGTTGGCTGATCCCCATGCTTTGCCGCAATGGCAATCTGACCAAGCGCGACATCGGCGCCATCAAGATGCAGCCCGAGGAGACCTTCGTCGAGCTCTCGCAGGAGAGTTTCGAGCGCTTCCTCGCGGCCATCGGCCCCGACAAGACCCTCGAGCGCGGCATCCGTGTCAAGCCGCTTGCCGGCACGCCGGATTTCCAGGCCAAGCGGGAAGGCGGCTTTGCAAAGAAGAAGCCCTTCGCTGACAAGGGACCGCGTTCGAATGACGGCCCGAAGCCGAAATGGAAGTCCGACCGCAAGCCGGAGCGGGCGCATGCAGGCGAGGGCGGCGTTTCCGAGCGTTCCGACAAGAAGCCTTGGGCGAAAAAGCCCGGCAAACCGGGCTTCGCTAAGAACGACGGCCCGCCAGCAGGCAAGCCGAATTCGAGGGCCAAGCGCAAGGCCGCGCGGGCGCAGGAGAATTAACTTCTATCAGCGAGTTCAAGGGGGCGGCGGCCCCTTCGGCGCTATCTCCGCATCTGCCGGCAAGAGGAGACCGGTACTCCCGGCATCGCTACTCGAAGAAGATCAGGCTTGCCGGCGACGGTGGTAGTGGCTTTATCCTCACATTATGAAAACCGGCACGCCTAGCCATCTCAGCCAGGTCCTTCTGCGGGTAGGCCTCGCCTTTTGGCGTACTGGCCAGCATCTCCCATGAGAAAGCGGCGGGGAAGGGTGGGGATACGAGATCGTCGTTCGGCACGAATTCCACCGCAACCACCTTACCCTCGGTGCTCAGGCTGGCTCGGCTCTTCCGCAGCAATCCTGCGCAGGTTTCCAGGTCGAAGTGATGCAGGAAGTTCGGCATCAGGATAAGATCATAATCCGTGCCCCAGTCGACTTCGAATGCACTGCCCGGAATGACCTTGTAGCGCTCGGCGACGCCAAATTGCTGCGCATTATGCTTGGCCAATTCCAGAACGGAGCCCCAATCGACTGCAACGATCTCGGCCGAAGGAAAAGCCTTCGCCATCTCGATCCCGAAAAGTCCGTGCCCTGCGGCAATATCAAGTATTTTCCTTGGCTGCATGGGCAAATTGGACATTTCGGCAGCGAGGCTGATGGCGCTGCCGCCTGTGAACGAGCCCATGCCGCGAGCAAATTTCACCCAAACCGGATTGTCCGGAGACATGTTTGCCAATCCAATGGATCCGCCGTTGCGGACATAGGAAGCCGGATTGTCTAGGATCTGCTTGAGGATTTCCGGTGCGGCCAGGAATTCGATGGCCGCGCCCATATAGGCTGGCGAATGCCGGTCGAGGAAGACCCGGCTGGATGGTGTCAGAGCGTATTGATTGCCTGTTTTCGTGAGAAAGCCGTTCACAACAAGATAGTCGCACAGAATGCGCACGCCTCTTTCGGCTGCATTTGCTGCGGCCGCCAAGGACGCCGCATCGCTGCCGTCACCGATCAGAGTAAAAAGATCGAGTTCTATGGCGGCTACGATGGCGGCCGTCTTTCGGCACGCAAACATCGCATCGACCACTAGATTAGGTGAAACTTCGCCTACGTCTGCTTCTACTGCCGTCGTTGACATTGGATCCCCCCTTATGTGCCCAATGACCGACCGGAATAGTCGGTCGCAACGACAAATTATCTCACAAAAGGCGACGGACTTTAAGTTTGTCGTCGATAATACTTCAGAGGTACATCAGATATTCTTGGTCGGCAGCGTGGTCTTTCATCGTTGCCGCAGAACTTCGCGACACCAGGACGTCATAGGTAATCTGTAAGTGGCTGCGGAAGCCGAAAAATGCCTGCCGGTGCAGCACGCGGTTATTCGGCTTGACATTTGGAACGCGTCAGGCAGAAAATTAATTATGGGGTTGCGATCACCCCACGAGGCTACGGCTGAAGAATCGCGTCCTTAAAACCGAGCCAACGGAGGACGCGCCATGCCGTCATTTCTGGAAATCACACCCGACAAGCTTAATCGTATTATCGGCACGCCCGGTTTGCCGACGATTATCGATGTCCGCAATGACGAGGATTTCGCCGCCGATCCCCGTCTTATTCCCGGCTCCATCCGCCGCGACTATCGAAGGGTAGCGGACTGGGCGAACGAACTGGCGGGACCTGCCATCATACTCTGCCAGAAAGGACAGAAACTCGCTCACGGAGTTGCTGCCCATCTGCGTGTCGTCGGAAAGGAGGCGGAGGTCCTTGAAGGTGGGTTCGAAGCGTGGCGCAGCGCGAAGTACATGTTGGTCGCCGAGGAAAAGCTGCCTCTCCGCGATGCCAAGGGGCGAACCGTATGGGTAACGAGGGCACGGCCGAAGATCGATCGCATCGCCTGCCCATGGCTGATCCGGCGCTTTATCGATCCGTCAGCGATCTTCCTGTTCGTTCCGGCAACCGAAGTTGCGCCTGTTGCCGATCGCTTCAAGGCAACACCATTCGATATCGAAGACGTCTTCTGGAGCCATCGTGGCGAGTTATGCACCTTCGATGTCATGATCGAGGAATTCGGTCTCGGCACTGAACCTCTCCTTCATCTTGCAACCATCGTTCGGGGAGCCGATACCGCCCGGCCCGAGCTCGCGCCTGAAGTGCCGGGGTTGCTTGCGGCCTCGCTTGGCCTTTCGCGAATGTTCAACGACGACCTGCAACAGCTGGAAGCCGGCATGACGCTCTATGATGCCTTCTATCGTTGGTGTCGTGACGCGACAGAAGAGACGCACAACTGGCCAAATCCAAGGAAGATATAACCGACTATGACCGATCTCGTAAAAAATACAGCCGAGCGATCAAGCGCGGCTGATCGGGACATCGTCCCCCTTCATGAGGCCGTCAAGGTCTGGACCCGCGTTGCCGCCTTGAGCTTCGGCGGGCCGGCGGGGCAGATCGCCGTCATGCACCGCATCGTCGTCGATGAGAAGAAATGGGTGGGAGAGCACAGGTTCCTTCATGCCCTGAACTACTGCATGTTGCTGCCAGGCCCCGAAGCGCATCAGCTCGCTATCTATATCGGCTGGCTGCTGAACAGGACGCTGGGTGGCATGATCGCCGGCATTCTATTCGTCCTGCCGGGCTTCATTGCAATCCTTGCGCTCAGTTATGTCTACGTCCTGTTCGGGAGCCTGACCTTTATCGAAGGGATGTTCTTCGGGCTCAAATGCGCCGTGCTGGCGGTCGTCGTCCAGGCGGTCTTTCGCATCGGGAGTCGAGCCCTCAAAAGCAGGGCTATGGTCGCTTTGGCCGCCGCTGCCTTTGTGGCGATCTTCTTCCTGCATGTTCCATTCCCCGTCATCATCGTTGGAGCCGGACTTATCGGCTACCTGGCCTCCCAGGCAGGGGTCGCGGCCTTTAGGATGGGCGGCGGACACAAGTCGGGCTCCGGGGCAATTCTGGAAGATAAGGACTCCGTTCTTGGCGAGGAGATCCCTTTGCACGCGCGACCGAACCTCGCCTGGTCTTTGAAGACGTCAGGTGCGCTGGCGGCCGCGTGGCTCATTCCAGTCGCGGCCCTGCTGGTTACGCTCGGCCCCGATAACGTCTTTTCCAAAATCGGCATATTCTTCAGCGAGATGGCAGTTGTCACCTTTGGCGGCGCCTATGCCGTGCTGGCCTATGTCGCGCAGGAGGCCGTGCAGCAGCTGGGCTGGCTGCGGCCGGGCGAGATGCTCGATGGTTTAGGGATGGCGGAAACGACGCCTGGACCGCTGATCATGGTCACGCAGTTCGTTGGTTTCCTGGCAGGCTATCGTAATCCCGGCACCCTCAGCCCTCTTGCGGCAGCAACCTTTGCCGCGGTGCTGACAACATGGGTCACCTTCCTGCCGAGCTTCCTTTGGATTTTCGCAGGCGCGCCATTCATCGAGAAGATGCGCGGGAATGTCGCGCTGACCGGCGCCATGTCGGCAATAACGGCAGCGGTGGTGGGCGTCATCCTCAATCTCGCGATTTGGTTCGGGCTCCATGTGCTGTTCCGTGAGACCACGAGTTTCACCTATGGCTCCTGGGCGATGGATGTGCCCGTCCTGACGTCGCTTTCATTACCCTCGCTGGTGCTGACCCTGTTGGCAGCGATGGCCATTTTTCGCCTGAAGATGTCAGTAATATCGACCTTGTTGGCATCTGCCGCTTTGGGTGTTGGCTGGACTGTCCTCGTTTCCTGAAAGCCGAGCATTCGTCGCGTCGGTGGCCGGGAGTGAGAATTCGTGTTCTCCCGCGCATTTGCAGGGATCTCGTGACTAAGGCAGAATGCCGCTCCTTCGACCAGGCAGCGAATGGAGTGGTGCACCCATGCTGATCGGCTCCTGTCATTGCGGCAAGGCGGGCTGGACGCTTGAAGGCGATCCAGGCTCAATTACAGCCTGCAACTGCACGCTCTGCCGGCGTTACGGTGCGCTGTGGGCCTATGACTACGAAGAGGAGCGGGTCTCCGTCACGGGCCAGACTGCCTCCTATACCCGCGTCGGCAAGAACAAGCCCTCTCTCGAAATACTGTTCTGCCCGTCCTGCGCCTGCGTCGTGAGCTGGCGGGGCTTAAGGCTGCAAAAGGATGGCCGCCGGCGCATGGCGGTCAATGTTCGGCTGGCGCCGCCGGATCTCGTTGCCGACCTCCCGATCGATCATTTCGATGGGCTCGACACGTTTGAAGATCTTCCTTCCGACGGACGATGCGTGCGCGATCTTTGGTTTTGACGGCGAGCCGAGACTGTCTCAGTTTGCCAGCACCCGCGGCGAGGGGAAGGTGATCTCGACCAGCGTGCCCTCGTTCGGGGCGGAATTGATCGAGAAGGTCGCGCGGTTGGCATCGACCATCGCCTTGGTCAGTGGCAGGCCGAGGCCGGTGCCGTCGCCGCGCTTGCGGGAATTGGTGGACACCTGCCGGAACGGCTTCATGGCCTGCTCCAGCTCCGAGCGTGTCATGCCGACGCCGGTATCCCGGATGCGCATCACGACGCTGCCATTGCCCTCATACGCAGTCGACACGACGATCTGCCCGCCCGATGGCGTGAAGCGGATGGCATTGGAGAGAATGTTGAGCGCAATCTGCTTGATCGAGCGCAAATCGGCCACGACATTAGGCACAGCCTGAGAAAGTGCGGTGCGGATGATGACGCGCTGGCTGTTAGCCTGCGGTTGCACCAGCGACACCGCTTCGGTGATCGCTTCGTTCAGGCCGACCGATGCGAAATCCAAGTCCATCTCGCCGGCTTCAATCTTCGAGATGTCGAGAAGGTCGTTCACGATGTCCAGCACGTGGCGACCGGAGCGGCCGATATCGGTCGCATATTCGACATAGCGCGAATGGCCGATCGGCCCGAAACGCTCACCGGCCATCATGTCGGAAAAGCCGATGATGGCGTTGAGCGGCGTGCGGATTTCATGGCTGACGCGAGCCAGAAAGTCGGTCTTGTGCGCGTTGGCGGTTTCGGCGGCACGCTTGGCGTTGCGCAGCTCTTCTTCGGTGCGCTTCCATTGCGTGATGTCGCGGATGACGGCGCAGTAACCGTTCGAGGAATTCAGCCGACCCATGGTCATGAACAGCGGCACGAAACCGCCGGAAGCCTCGCGGCCGATCACTTCGCGGCCGTCGTTCAGCACGCTGGCGACGCCATGGCCCGAAAGGCCGCCGAGATAGTCGAGCACTGCCTTCTGGCTTTCATGCGCAAACAGCATGACGAAGGGTTTGCCGCGGGTCTCCTGGTCGTCATAGTTGAAGAGGGCGCTCGCCGAGCGGTTCATCGAGCGGATCTCGCCGTCCTGACCGATGATGATCACGCCATCCGTCGCCGTTTCCAGCGTCGAGCGCAGTTCCTCGATCTCGACCTGCAGCTTCGCGACCTTTTCGAGGATGCGCTCCGGGCGAGCCTCTTCAGGAATTGGTTGTGGCGGCGGTGCTGGCGGCTCGCTTCTTTCCACCGGCATCAACGCCAGCATCAAGGCTGTGCCGTCTTCCCAACGGATCGACTGCAGCCGAGCCGTCACCGGCACCAGTGCATCGTCGGCGCGCACGACCATCATCGTGCCGGGCTGCTCGGTCTTGCCTTCGAGATCGTTGCGTTGCAGCAGCGCATCAAGTCCGCCAACCTGCTCGAGCTCATCAAGGCTGTCATAGCCGGTCAGCCGCAGGAATTCCGGATTGCCGTGGATCAGGCGGTCGCCAGCATGGACGAGGATCGCGAGCGGCAGCTGGTCGATGATGTCCGGCGACAGGCCGGTGCGCATCTTCACACGCGGCGGAATCGCGTTGTTCAGCACATCCAGCGGGTCGAAATCCTCCTCCGGCTCGGCCGATGCCGGCGATGCTTCAGCTGCAGCCTCGTCAGCCGCTTTCGCGCTCTTATCATCTGCAGCGTCGACGAATGTCACGACTGGCGTCGCGACGTTCTCTTCCGCAATTGTCGCTGCTGGCGGCTGGTCATCGGCATGGCCGTGTCCGTCCGTGGTTTCGGATGCCTCGGAGAGGATTTCGTCGGCCGCATTCGGTTGTGGAGTATCCGTACCCGCCTCATGCTGCCCGTCGTGAGGCTGCTCCGCCGGCGGTTCCGTGCGCTTGCCGAAGGGCTCGAGCTGTCGAGCGATTTCGCGGAACGCTGCCTGTTCGCTCAGCGAAAGGGTAGTCTGCGTCAATGTCCGACGCTCGTGCAGACGAACGACCTTGTCCGACTCGCGACGGTTCGGCGTCTCGGAAATCCGCAGTGCCGGCGGTTCGTAATGCGAGATCGGGGCGGATTCTGCGCTATCCTGAGCGGGATTTTCAATCTCTTCCGTCGCTGGGGATGGTTCAGCTTCGGTAGCGGGTGATTGCTCGTTGGATGCAGCTTCCACTTCGGGGGGCAATTCGGCGATGGGCGCGGCGTCTCCAACTGCATGGGTGCCGAGGGTCATGCCGCGCTTCATCGGATCTTCGATGGCATCCGCCAGGCGGACGACGCCGAAGCCCCGGAAGCCATCGAATTCGCGGCTGCGGGTATAGGTCGGCAAAGCGGCGAGATCGACCGGCACGGTCAGGCTCGTACCCTCCACCGGCCAGTAGATCGTGCGGCCGGACCATGTGTCGCGCCGCGCCAGCAGTTCCGCGATCTTGCCGTCCGGATCGAGATTGAAGCGGCGGGCGACATCGGCAAAGGCGATGCCGGCAATCTGGGCGGCATGCGGCCCCACTGCATCGGCAAATTCGCGTGAAACCTCGCTGAAACGGCCAGAGGCATCGATCTTCCAGACGAAACGGGTGGCACGCCCGTTGCGCTTGAAAATGAAGCCTTCCGAGGGCGTGTTTTCGCTATCGGCAACCGTTTCCGAGGAAGTCGGTTCCGCAGATGCCGTCGCCTCTGCGGCAGCAGCGTCTCCGCCGCCCGTTTCGGTTTCCGGCTGATGCTCATCGGCGTGAGCTTCGGTTTCGGCCTCGCTCGAGTTTCCGGCGGCCGAAGCCGCCTCCGCTTGCTCGTCCTCCCGATATTCCGGGGTTTCGTCCAGCTCCTCAATGCCGGCCACCGCATCGATGATGTCGCCGAAGGGGGCGGTCGGAACAGGTCTTGGTTCCTCGTCCGGCGCTGCTGCCTCAAGCTCCTTGCGCACGTCCTCCGCCTGCGGTTCGCTAGCCATAGCGGGGCGGGCTTCGTCGGCAAGGCTTTCCGTCGGGTCGAGATGACCAAGCACCGTTTCGACCACGAACAGCAGGTGCAGGGCCGGAATTTCGGAGAGCTTGCCGATGGCGGCAGGCAGATAGCCGCGACCGGTTGGGATCGGCCGCTTGATCAGCCGGTCCGGCTGCGCACCGGCCATGGTCGTCAGCATCCGCGCGGTCTGCGATGTCACGCCGAGCGTCCTGAAACCGGCGGACGCGGTAACGATTTCGCCATCGCGCCCGATGACGGCCATATGGGTATCGGGATCGTCGAACCCATCGATCATGCGCTTGGCGCATTCGGCTGCTGCGAGCGGTTTCGAAGAGACCGGAGAGGAGAACAGCACCGCTTCTTCGCCGGCCTGAATGCGGATCAGCTCGACGGCGGCGTTGACGACAGCCCGCTGGAAGCCGGAGGCCATGCGGATCAGGAATGTGCGCTGATCGCCGATAGCACCAAGGCCGCGCGCCGTCGCCTCGATCTGGCGGAACGAGACGTCGCCCGGCTTCGGTCCCTGTTCGACGAAATCGTAAATGACATCATAGCCAAAAAGGTTGGCGCCGGCGCCATTGGCCCAGAGCACGCGATCCATGCCGGTCGAGAACATGACCATGGCTTCACCGCGCGCGAAACGCTCCCGAACGCGCGGATGCACGGCAATGTCAATGAACGGATATTGAATTGCGGGCATTTTCCAACCTGTTTTGCGGGCGTGATCGCCTCTCGTGATTTAACGGTTTATTAATAACGGCGCCCTGCTTTCCGGTCCAGCGAGCGGCCCATTTTTCGGCCGGAAAGGTTAACGTGTTGTGCGGCGCACAAATATGTTGCACTGCACAATATTTTATATTATATACCCCTCACACAAGTTCACGACGGGCGCCTCAGGGAGGGCCCTTTTAGGAGCGTAATCATGGCTACTGTAAAGAAAGACGACGTTTTTTCAACGGCTGCATTCGATCCGTCCAAGTTCTCCGAATCCTTCCGCGACTTCGCGGAAAAGGGTGCTGCCCAGTCCAAGGAAGCCTTTGCCAAGCTGAAGGCTGCCACCGAAGAAGCAGGCAAGACTGTTGAAGCAACCGTGCAGACCGCACAGGCCGGCTCGGTCGAAATCGGCCTCAAGGCCATCGACGTTCTGCGCACCAATGCCGAAAGCTCGCTGGCTCACATGGAAGCCCTGCTTCGCGTCAAGTCCGTTGCAGAACTCTTCGAACTTCAGACCGCCTTCATCCGCAAGCAGGCCGAAGTCACCGTCGAGCAGGCCAAGTCCATTCAGGACACCACCAAGAAGGTTGCCGAAAAGCTGGCAAAGCCCGCCAAGGACGCCGCTGAAAAGGCAATGGCCTCCTTCAAGGCCTGATCATTTCCAATAAGCCTCCCAAGGCATGAATGTCCCGTTCCCAGGTGAAAACCCTGGGGCGGGACTTTTCATTTGCAGCTCAAGCCGGCTTGGCCGATATCCGGCCCAGCATCATCATTTGGATATCTGCAAAGCTTTTTTATATTGCGGGGAGATAGGACTTGAAATAATTTCAAAGTCCTCGTATGTGACCCCCGTTGACGCGGCAACGCGATCATGTGCGGTTGTAGCTCAGTTGGTTAGAGCGCAGGTTTGTGGCACCTGAGGTCAGTGGTTCGACCCCACTCAACCGTACCATTCTCTCCCGATCCATCCTTTACAAGATGCCGACGCCTTTAGCCTTGTGGGATTATTTCTTGTCTTCAGGCTTCTTGGACACGTGACCTGGCGATATCGGATCGCTTGCCGGAAACGTCTCTTCCAGCGCTTCCTCCAGATAATCGTCCTGTTCCTTGTGCTTTTTCTCGTCCAGTTTCTGCTGCTTCTTGTCGCTCATCGTCCTGGCTCCCTGATCTCTGTCTAAAATACTAGGCTTCGTCCGGCCTTTGTCCAGCGGCGAGGGACGAACGGGGAGGAGTGCCGGACCCGCCCACGCCACAAATGCGGGCCGCATGCCGAAATATCTTGGAACCGTCCGCATTGCTGGTCGTTGTGTCCATATCGGCAACGAGACGAAAGGAGCGGACATGTCTGTACCGAACGAGCCGATCCCCGAGACGCCTCCGATGCCCGAACCCGGCTGGACACCGAAGCCGCCTGTCGAGGAGCCGGATCCGGACAGGCTGCCGGATGAGGTTCCCGTTCCCAATCCGGATGAGAATGAGGAGCCGCCGAAGCATGCGGAAACTCAGCAGCCGCATGCGCCGTCATGGTGGTGTAGCTTGATGCCGTGACCTCTGCCTGCGAGCAGGAAGCGCGTCCATCGGCATCATTTTACAGGAAGATCCGCCGCTCCTCGCTGACAAGCTCCTGCAGGAAGTCCGCGACGGTGCGCACACGCACCAGGTCGCGGGCACTTTCATGGTAGGTCGTCCAATAGGCACGCTTAATGGAGATATCGGGCAGGATGCGCGTCAGCTCCGGAAACTGCCTGGCGATGTAATCATGCAGGATGCCGATGCCGGCGCCGGAGCGCACCGCTTCGGTCTGGCCGATGGCGGTGGAAATCTCGAAGGAGGCATCCCAACTGCGCATGATCTCGCCGGAAAAATTGAGCGAAGCCGTAAAGATCAGGTCTTCGACATAGCCGACGCGCGGATGCAGCTTCAGCGCCTCGACGCTGTCGGGCAATCCGGCCTGCTCCAGATAGGCTTTTGAGGCATAAAGCCCGAGCGTGTAATCCGTCAGCTTCGATGAGACCAGGCGACCTTGCTCGGGACGTTCGAGGGTAATCGCGATATCGGCCTCGCGCTGCGATAGCGAGAAGGAGCGGGGAACGGGCACGAGCTGGATGCGCAGTTCCGGATAACGGGCGATCAGCCGCCCGAGCCGCGGCGCGAGGAAGGAAACGCCGAAGCCATCAGGCGCGCCGATGCGCACCGTCCCGGTGATCGCGCTGTCGAGGTGGCCGACGCTCGCCTGCGCGCGCAGCATCTCCGTTTCCATGCGCTCCGCCGCATGCAGGAAGATCTCGCCTTCGGCGGTCAGATCGCAGCCATTGGTGCGGCGCACGAGCAACCGTGTCTTCAAGCGCTCTTCCAGCGTCGTCACGCGACGGGAGAGGGTGGCGTGGTTGACGCCCAGCCGTTTCGAAGCGGCCAGGATCTGGCCCGTGCGTGCCACGGCCAGAAACATCCGGACATCATCCCAATCCATTTACATACCCTCTCTTGCACAAGAAGGACTTCAATTTTTGCACAACGGTTGCTTATAGCAGCTCATTGATTTGTGCAAATTGAAGTGCCATCCTGTCAGCATCCAAGAAAACGAGGAGGCACATCCATGCGTGAGATCGGTCATTTCATCGGCGGCAAGCACGTCGCCGGTACGAGCGGACGCACGAGCAACGTCTACAATCCGGCAACCGGCGAAGTGCAGGCAACCGTCGCGCTCGCCAGCGTCGAGGAACTGCGCGCAGCCGTCGAAAATGCCAAGGCCGCTCAGCCGAAATGGGCTGCCACCAACCCGCAACGCCGCGCCCGCGTCTTCTTCAAATTCGTCGAGCTTCTGAATCAGAACATGGATGAGCTGGCGACGCTTCTCTCGAAGGAGCACGGCAAGACGGTCGAGGATTCCAAGGGCGATATCGTCCGCGGCCTCGAAGTCTGCGAATTCGTCTGCGGCATTCCGCATCTGCAGAAGGGCGAGTTCACCGAAGGCGCCGGCCCGGCGATCGACATGTATTCCATCCGCCAAGCTGTCGGCGTCGGCGCCGGCATCACGCCGTTCAACTTTCCGGCCATGATCCCGATGTGGATGTTCGCCCCGGCCATCGCCTGCGGTAACGCCTTCATCCTGAAGCCGTCCGAGCGCGATCCGTCCGTGCCGCTCCGCCTGGCCGAACTGATGATCGAAGCCGGCCTGCCTGCCGGCATCCTCAACGTCGTCAACGGCGACAAGGCCGCTGTCGACGCCATCCTGACCGATCCGGATATCGCTGCCGTTTCCTTCGTCGGCTCCACGCCGATCGCCCGCTACGTCTATGGCACGGCCGCGATGAACGGCAAGCGCGCCCAGTGCTTCGGTGGCGCCAAGAACCACATGATCATCATGCCCGACGCGGATATGGACCAGGCCGTCAACGCCCTGATGGGCGCCGGCTACGGGTCTGCCGGCGAACGCTGCATGGCGGTCTCTGTCGCAGTTCCGGTCGGCGAAGAGACCGCTAACCGTCTCGTCGAGAAGCTGGTGCCGAAGATCGAATCCCTACGCATCGGCCCCTATACCGATGACAAGGCCGACATGGGCCCGCTCGTCACCAAGGATGCCTATAACCGCGTCAATGGCCTGATTGACCGCGGCGTCGAGGAAGGTGCCAAGCTGGTCGTCGACGGTCGCGGCTTCAAGCTGCAGGGCTATGAGGACGGCTATTTCGTCGGCGGCACGCTGTTCGATCACGTCAAGCCGGACATGGATATCTACAAGACCGAGATCTTCGGACCGGTTCTCTCGGTCGTTCGCGCCAAGAACTACGAAGAAGCGCTCGATCTGCCGATGAAGCATGAATACGGCAACGGCGTCGCCATCTACACCCGCGACGGCGATGCTGCCCGCGATTTCGCCTCGCGCATCAATATCGGCATGATCGGCGTCAACGTTCCGATCCCAGTCCCGCTTGCCTACCACTCCTTCGGCGGCTGGAAGGCATCGAGCTTCGGCGATCTCAACCAGCACGGCACGGATTCGATCAAGTTCTGGACGCGCACCAAGACGATCACTGCCCGCTGGCCGTCCGGCATCAAGGACGGTGCGGAATTCGTCATGCCGACGATGAAGTAAGCATCGCAATTGCTGGCTCGTATCAGCCGCTGTCCGACACTTTTCGGACGGCGGCTTTTTTATTGCGTTTGTTTTCGATGGAGTCATCTTGTCATGGCCGCTGTTTTCATTTAGAACAAAACAAGAACAACGGGAGGGCCGAGCGATGGCCATAACCTATCAGATCGACTATCTCGAATTTCCGTCGAAAGACGGCCTGAAGACCCGCCGCTTCTTCGAGGAAGCCTTCGACTGGAGCTTTGTCAGCTATGGGCCGACCTACCATGTCATCGAGGCGGCCGGAATAGATGCCGGCATTGACGGAGATGCGGGAGAGGCGGCCGGCACGCCTTTGCCCGTCGTGCGCACCACCGATCTGGAGGCCGCACAGCGCGCCGTCGAATTCGCCGGCGGCGTCATCACCCGTCCCGCTTTCGATTTTCCCGGCGGCCGTCGGTTTCATTTCCGCGAGCCGGGCGGCTGCGAAATGGCGGTCTGGATTTCCGTGCCATGAGCTTCGGGACATCGCCGATTGGAGATCGGCAGGGGCTGGAGGGCAGGCTTTCTAAATAAGCTGAATATGAATTTCATATTTTGGAATTGTTCAAAACTAAGAAAGCCACTATATACGGGGTCAGCCCCTAAGCAGCCTTGATTCCAGGAGATCGGCATGCGCTTGACCAAGCAGACCAATTACGCCGTGCGCATGCTGATGTATTGCGCCGCCAATGAAGGCCATCTCAGCCGCATCCCGGAGATCGCCAAGGCATACAGCGTGTCCGAGCTGTTCCTCTTCAAGATCCTGCAGCCGCTGACCAAGGCAGGTCTCGTTGAAACTGTGCGTGGCCGCAATGGCGGTGTGCGGCTTGCGAAGCCGGCGACCGATATCAGCCTGTTCGACGTTGTCCGCGTCACCGAGGACAGTTTCGCCATGGCGGAGTGCTTCGAGGATGGGGTGGTGGAATGCCCGCTGGTCGATAGCTGCGGCCTCAACTCGGCGTTGCGCAAGGCGCTCAATGCTTTCTTCGACGTTCTGACCGAATATTCCATCGACGACCTCGTCAAGGCCCGCCCGCAGATCAACTTCCTGCTCGGCCTCACCGACAAAGATCACAAGGCGATTGCGAAGAAGCCGGTGGTCGCGGCCCCGGCCGCCTAATCGGTTATCCGAAGTTCGGTCATGTTTTGGTCCGCAGTTACCGCCGGTAGCTGCGGATTTTCGTTTGTATTGCCTCCTATCCGGGCAATAGGCCGTTCGCCGATGGAAAGAGGAAAACGGCAAATCATTCTGAATCAACCAAAAGCACGTAATTTTTTGCCAGAAAATTACCAATTCAAAGGTTTTTTCGCCCAAAAATTTCCAAACTATAGAAATTGGAAAAATTTTAGGCGGCGCTTGTTGCTTTCAAACTTAAAATAAAGTTCCATCGGCGCGATCCGGATGGGAACCTCTGGTGGTGTCCACGGCTTCAAAAGAATAACAAATCTGGGAAACGATATCATGAAAAAGATTTCTGTCCTGCTGGCAGTGACAGCCTTGGCTTCGGTCATGGCGACGTCCGCCTGGTCGAAAACGCTTGTCTATTGCTCGGAAGGTTCGCCGGAAGGTTTCGATCCCGGCATCTATACCGCCGGCACCACATTTGATGCTTCCTCGCGCACGGTTTATAGCCGTCTTGTCGAATTCAAGCACGGCAGCACCGAGATCGAACCCGGCCTCGCCGAAAGCTGGACCGTTTCCCCCGACGGCAAGGAATACACCTTCAAGCTTCGCAAGGGCGTGAAGTTCCAGACGACCGATTTCTTCACGCCGACGCGTGACCTCAATGCCGACGACGTCATCTTCTCGATCGGCCGTCAGCTCGGTACGGACAATCCGTGGGCCAAGTATGTTGCCGGCGGTTCCTATGAATATGCCGACGGCATGGGCTTCCCCAAGCTCATCAAGTCGATCGACAAGGTCGATGACCTCACCGTCAAGTTCGTTCTGAACCGTCCGGAAGCTCCGTTCCTCGCCGACCTCGCCATGGACTTCGCCTCGATCCTGTCGAAGGAATATGCAGACAAGCTGCAGGCCGACAAGAAGATGGAGCAGATGAACCAGCAGCCGCTCGGCACCGGCGCGTTCACCTTCGTCGCCTACCAGCCGGATGCCGTCATCCGCTACAAGGCGAACGAAACCTACTTCAAGGGCAAGGAGAAGATCGACGATCTCGTCTTTGCGATTACGCCGGATGCATCCGTCCGCGCGCAGAAGCTGAAGTCCGGCGAATGCAACCTCATGCCTTACCCGAACGCCGCCGACATCAAGGATCTGAAGGCTGACAAGAATCTCAAGGTTCTCGAACAGGCCGGCCTGAACGTTTCCTACCTTGCCTACAACACGCTCGTTGCGCCGTTCGACAAGGTCGAAGTTCGCAAGGCGATCAACATGGCCGTCAACAAGCAGGCCATCGTTGATGCCGTCTTCCAGGGTTCCGGCAAGGTTGCGACCAACCCTATCCCGCCGACCATGTGGTCCTACAACAAGGACGTGAAGGACGACGCCTACAATCCGGACGAAGCCAAGAAGCTGCTTGAAAAGGCTGGTGTCAAGGATCTGAGCATGAAGATCTGGGCAATGCCGGTTTCGCGTCCGTACATGCTGAACGCCCGCCGCGCTGCCGAACTCATGCAGGCAGACCTGGCCAAGATCGGCGTCAAGGTCGAGATCGTCACCTATGACTGGGCTCAGTACCTGAAGCTCTCCTCCGCCAAGGACCGCGACGGTGCGGCCATCCTCGGCTGGACCGGTGACAACGGCGATCCGGACAACTTCCTTGACACGCTTCTCGGCTGCGATGCCGTCGGCGGCAACAACCGCGCGCAGTGGTGCAACAAGGAATTCGACGATCTCGTGAAGAAGGCCAAGCAGACAGCCGACGTCAAGGAGCGCACCAAGCTCTACGAACAGGCTCAGGTCGTCTTCAAGCGCGAGGCTCCCTGGATGACCATCGACCATTCGGAAGAGTTCATTCCGATGACGAAGAATGTCTCCGGTTACTTCCAGGATCCGGTCGGCGTTCATCGCTTCGACGGCGTCGATATCGCCGAATAACGAAAAATCTGTGAGAATGCCCGGCTAAGACCGGGCGACCCGGCGGTCAGACACCCTGTCTGACCGCCGGAAAAATTTGGACATCTGCCATGTTGCGATTTCTTCTCAGCCGGCTAGCGGTGCTGATCCCGACATTTCTCGGCGTATCGATCGTCGCCTTCTCCTTCATCCGCCTGCTTCCCGGCGATCCCGTCATGCTGCTGTCGGGCGAACGCGTCATGTCGCCGGAACGTCATGCGCAAATCTCCCACGATCTCGGCTACGACCAGCCGATGGTGGTACAGTACGGCCGATATATCTGGAACGCCCTGCATGGCGACCTCGGTACCTCAATCACCACCAAGCGCGACGTGCTGACCGACTTCCTGACCTTCTTCCCGGCAACGCTCGAATTGTCGATCTGCGCCATGATCCTTGCGATCTGTCTTGGCATTCCGGCCGGCGTTTTCGCCGCCGTCAAGCGCGGCACATGGTTCGATCAAAGCGTCATGGGCGTGGCTCTTGTCGGCTATTCCATGCCGATCTTCTGGTGGGGCCTGCTGCTGATCATCGTCTTCAACGGCTATCTGCACTGGACGCCGGTTTCGGGCCGCATCGGCCTCATCTATTTCTTCAAGCCGATCACCGGCTTCATGCTGATCGACAGCCTCCTCTCCGGTCAGAAGGGCGCCTTCTGGTCCGCTTTGAATTCGCTGATCCTGCCGACCATCGTGCTCGGCACCATTCCGCTTGCCGTCATTGCGCGCCAGACGCGCTCCGCCATGCTGGAAGTGCTGGGCGAGGATTATGTGCGCACGGCGCGCTCCAAGGGGCTTTCGCCGCTGCGCGTCGTTTCCGTGCATGCGTTGCGAAATGCGATGATCCCCGTCGTCACCACGATCGGCCTGCAGGTCGGCGTGCTGCTTGGCGGCGCCATCCTGACGGAAAGCATCTTCTCCTGGCCCGGTATCGGCAAATGGATGATCGACGCCGTCTTCAAGCGCGATTATCCGGTGGTGCAGGGTGGCCTGTTGTTGATCGCTGGCATCGTCATGCTCGTCAATCTTGCTGTCGACCTGCTCTACGGCTTCGTCAACCCACGCATTCGTCACTAGGAGCGGCCCCATGAGCACGGTTAGCGTCAAAACGGTTAGTGTCAAATCCGACCGTCCTTCCGCTCTTGCGGAGTTCTGGTATTATTTCTCTCGCAACAAAGGCGCCGTCATCGGCCTTGCGATCTTCCTCTTCGTCCTGTTTCTGGCAATCTTTGCCGGCGTCGTGGCGCCTCACAATCCCGATGCCGCTTACGGCAGCGACATGCAGCGCCTGCCGCCAGCTTGGGCGGAGGGCAGCAACAGCAGTTTCCTGCTCGGCACCGATGCCAATGGTCGCGATCTTCTGTCGCGCCTCATCTACGGCACGCGCTTCTCGCTGTTTATCGGCCTCGTCGTTGCCTCGCTTTCGGCGATCGCCGGCATCTTGATCGGCCTTGTCGCCGGCTACGCCCGTGGCCGCATCGATACGATCATAATGCGTATCATGGACATCATTCTTGCCATCCCGTCATTGCTGCTTGCCCTGGTGCTGGTGGCAATCCTCGGACCGGGCCTGACCAATGCGATGATCGCGATCTCCATCGTCAACCAGCCGCATTTCGTTCGTCTGACCCGCGCTTCCGTCATGGCCGAGCGCGACAAGGAATATGTCATCGCCTCGCGTGTTGCCGGCGCCGGTCCTCTGCGGCTGATGTTCAAGACGATCCTGCCGAATTGCCTCGGTCCGCTGATCGTGCAGGCGACGCTTGCCTTTTCGGCCGCCATTCTCGATGCCGCAGCCCTCGGCTTTCTCGGCCAGGGCGCCCAGCCGCCGACGCCGGAATGGGGCACGATGCTCGCCGACTCGCGCGAATTCTTCCAGAGCAACCCTTGGCTCGTTACTTTCCCCGGTCTCTGTATCCTGATTACCGTTCTCGCCATCAACCTGATGGGCGACGGCCTGCGCGATGCGTTCGACCCGAAGCTGAAGAGGTCGTAATGGCACTCCTCGATATTGAAAACCTATCCGTTGAATTCCAGACTTCGTCCGGCCTGTTCCGGGCGGTCGATGGCGTTTCGCTCACCTGCGACAAGGGAGAAATCCTCTCGATCGTCGGCGAATCCGGTTCCGGCAAATCCGTCTCCATGCTGGCCATGATGGGCCTTCTGCCCTGGACGGCGAAGATCACCGCCGACCGCATGATGTTCGATGGCAAGGATCTGCGCGGCATCTCCTCGCGCCAGCGCCGTAAGATCATCGGCAAGGACATGGCAATGATCTTCCAGGAACCCATGTCGAGCCTCAATCCGTGCTTCACGGTCGGCTTCCAGCTCGGCGAGACACTGCGCATCCACATGGGCCTCGACCGTAAAGCGCGCCGCCAGCGTTCGATCGAACTGCTGAATCTCGTCGGCATTCCAGCTCCCGAGGATCGTCTGTCGAACTTTCCGCATCAGATGTCTGGTGGCATGAGCCAGCGCGTCATGATCGCCATGGCGCTCGCCTGCAATCCGAAGCTTCTGATCGCCGATGAGCCCACGACCGCGCTCGACGTGACGATCCAGGCGCAGATCCTCGACCTGCTCGTGCGCCTGCAGCGGGAGCAGGGCATGGCGCTCGTGCTCATTACCCATGACATGGGCGTCGTCGCCGAAACGGCGGAGCGCGTCCAGGTGCAATATGCCGGCCAGAAGGTCGAGGAGCAGCCGGTCAAGGAACTGTTCCGCGATCCGCATCATCCCTATACGGCAGCCCTTCTTTCGGCTCTGCCGGAACGTGCCGAAGTCGGCGAGCGTCTGCCGTCGATCGCCGGCGTCGTTCCCGGCCAGCACGATCGTCCCAGGGGCTGTCTCTTTGCGCCGCGCTGCTCCTTTGCAACGCCGGAATGCGACAAGGGCGTCAAGCGTCAGGGGCCTGAACTGGGCGTAGCCCTATGCAATTATCCGCTGCAACATGGCAAGCCGCTCGGCCACCCCGGGATTGCCGCCACGCAAAAAGCAGGAGGTGCCGCATGACCGGCGCTGTTCTCGAAGGGCGCGATCTCGCCCGTTTCTACACCGTCAAGCGCGGCACCTTCAAACCGGAAGCGACCGTCAAGGCGCTGAACGGTGTCAGCTTCAGCCTGCAGTCGGGCCGCACGCTCGCTGTCGTCGGCGAATCCGGCTGCGGTAAGTCGACGCTCGCTCGCCTGGTGACGATGATCGAAAATCCGACGGCCGGCGAATTGCTGATCGACGGCAAGCCCGCCAGGCTCGGCGATCGCAGCCTGCGCAGCGCCGTGCAGATCGTGTTTCAGAACCCCTATGGCTCGCTGAACCCGCGTCAGAAGGTCGGCTCCATCCTGGAAGAGCCACTGAAGATCAACACGGATGATGATGCCGCGACGCGCCGCCGCAAGGTGGAGGAGATGATGGCGCGCGTCGGTCTGCGCCCGGAACACTACGATCGTTATCCGCATATGTTCTCGGGCGGCCAGCGCCAGCGCATCGCCATCGCACGCGCCCTGATGCTGCGGCCGAAGGTGCTGGTGCTCGATGAGCCGGTGTCCGCACTCGATCTGTCGATTCAGGCGCAGGTCCTGAACTTGCTGATGGACCTGCAGAAAGAGATGGGCCTTGCCTACCTCTTTATCTCGCATGGCCTTTCCGTCGTCCGTCACATCGCAGACGACGTGATGGTTATGTATCTCGGACGCCCGGTGGAAACCGGCACGGCGGACGAGGTCTTCAGCCGGCCGCGCCATCCCTATACCGCAGCCCTTCTGTCGGCAACGCCGATCGCCGATCCGGATCGCGAGAAGAACCGTATCCGCCTTCAGGGCGAATTGCCGTCCCCGCTCAATCCGCCGAAGGGATGTCACTTCAATCCGCGCTGCTGGCGTGCCCAGGACAAGTGCCGGCAGGTCGAACCGGAACTCGCGGGCGAGGGTACGCATAAATTTTCCTGTTTCTTTCCGCTGGATTGATCCAAGTTGTGAGTCGGGCACGGCTGGCGAGACCAGTCGTGCCCCGTTCAAGTCAATCATTCCGGACAGGCCTTATGCGCGATAATCAAGACATTCCCCTTGCCATCATCGTCATGGGTGTGAGCGGCAGTGGCAAATCCTCAATCGGTGAGGGTGTCGCGGCCAAGCTTGGCATCCATTTTATCGAAGGCGACGCGCTGCATCCGGCCGCCAATGTCGAGAAGATGAGCAAGGGCATCCCCCTGACGGACGAGGATCGTTGGCCCTGGCTCGAAAAGATCGGTCAGGAAATATCGGCAAGCCTCGCGAAAAACGAGGGCGTTGTCGTTACCTGCTCGGCGCTCAAGCGTGTCTATCGCGAACGCCTGCGGGCGTCTGCCGGCGGCCATCTCTATTTCATCTATCTCGAAGGCTCGAAGGAGCTGCTGACGAAGCGCATGGGCGAGCGCAAGGGGCATTTCATGCCGGCGTCACTGCTCGAAAGCCAGCTGCAGACTTTGGAAGTGCCGACCAGCGAGCCCGGCGTCGTCACCGTCGATATCGACGCCACGATCGGGGAGATCGTCGATGCCTCCGTCAAAAGTCTCAAGGCTATTCTCTAAATCAAAAGCTCAGGGCGCAAATCGGCTAGGAGCATAAGCCGAAATATCGATGAACGGCGTCTCGCCGGTGATGAGCTCGGCAAGCACGCGACCGGTCACCGGCCCGAGCGTCAATCCATGATGAGCATGGCCGAAGGCGAACCATAGGCCGTTGTGGCGCGGTGCCTTGCCGATGATCGGCATCATGTCGGGCGTGCAGGGCCGCGCACCCATCCAGGGTTCCGGATCGAGCCGTTCGCCGAGCGGGAAGGCGGTGCGGGCGACGGCCTCCGCGCGATCGAGCTGCACCGGGGTCTTCGGTGCATCGCGCAGGGCGAATTCGGCGCCGGTCGTCAGCCGGATGCCCCGGCTCATCGGCGCCAGCAGATAGCCACGCTCGGCATCCAGCATCCAGTTGTTGAGGATGGCATTGCCCTCGGCGGCGTAATGCATGTGGTAGCCGCGCTTGACGCCGAGCGGGAAAGCATAGCCGAAGCGTTTCGTGACGATATCAGCCCAGGGGCCGAGTGCGACGACGACATCCTCCGCCTCGATCGATCCCTCCGCCGTCACCATTCTCCAGGCCGAACCTGCCATGCCGAGCGAAACCGCGTCTCCGGTCGTCACACGGCCGCCAATGCTTTCGAAATATCGCCGATAGGCGGCCGTCAATCCGTGCGGGTCCAGCACCGACCAGGGATCGCGCCAGCGAAGTGCTCCGGCAAAGCTGCCTCTCAGATGCGGCTCGGCACTTGCGATCTCTGCGCTGTTCAGCGCGTCATAGCCGATGCCGAATTCGCGGCTGAGGCGCTCCGCTTCGGCAAACTCGGCATCCCGCTTCTCGTTCGAGCGGAAGAGCTCCATCCAGCCATTCTTGCGAATGAGCTCCTCGGCATGCGAGGCTTGGATGAGATCGTTGTGTTCGCTGACGGAATGTTCGATGAGCGGCGCATAGGCGCGCGAAATCATCTCATGGCGCTTGGTATTGGAGTTCCACCAATAGCGGGCAAGAAAGGCGATCTGCGCCGGCAGCGCGCGCAGATGGTAATGCGCGTCGATGCGGTTATTGAAGGCATAGCGCAGCAGCAGGCCGAACTGCTGGGGGAAGCCATAGGGCACCACGCCCTCGCGCTGGATGAGGCCGGCATTGCCGAAGGACGTTCCCTGACCCGGTGGCTGGCGATCGACGAGGACGACTTGCCGTCCCCGCCGCTGCAGATGGATTGCCGTCGAAACCCCGACGATACCAGCACCGAGAACGATTGCGTTCTTTGTCATCTCACCCTGCTATCCGCATGCTCATCGCATTGCGCCCGGTCGCTCCGCATTGCCTGACCGCGCTCTAAGCATCGAAAATGCCTGCCAAATTTCAGTGGCGCAATTGAAAAATGCGGATCAGCTTGCAGTCTGTCGCAGGCAGGCGTTTTCGGCGCGGATGCGGATAGCAAGAATGATGCCGTTGAGCAGAGAAAAGATC
This sequence comes from Martinezella sp. CNPSo 3795, assembly GCF_057784475.1. NCBI lineage: Bacteria > Pseudomonadati > Pseudomonadota > Alphaproteobacteria > Hyphomicrobiales > Rhizobiaceae > Martinezella > Martinezella sp. CNPSo 3795. The sequence goes on from NZ_JBXSOQ010000008.1 coordinate 55,988, forward strand.
GCGGCATAAAGCGGCATGCCGAAAGCGAGCGGCAAGACGGCGATCTCGCCGACGACAACGGCATAGTTCGGATGGCTGAGGAAGCGATAGGGTCCTTTGGTCACCAGCGCCGCGCGGGGCAGGATGATGATGCGTGTCGTCCAACGATCCTTGAGTGTCACCAGCACCCAGAGACGCAGTCCCTGCAGCACCATGAAGAGCACAAACCAGGCGGGATCGACCGACCGGCCGATGGCGAGCAACCACAATCCTATCAGCCATGTCGTATGCATCGCCACCATGAAGGGATAATGCTCCGGCGCATGTTCCCGAGCGCCGCGGGCAAGGAGCGCCGCGGTATTGTGCCTGGCATAGACGAGCTCTGCCAGCCGCTGCAGCGTCACGAAGGTCAGAAGCGCGATCGATGGCCACAGCATCACGCAACCCTCCTCAGGGTAATGCAGCTTGCCGAAAATCCCGGCCCCATGGCGAGTAGGGCGGAACGCTCTGGCAATCCGGCCGCAATCACCCGCTCCAGCACGAACAGCACGGTGGGAGAGGACATGTTGCCATAGTCGCCGATCACCTCGCGCTCGATATCGAGCGAACCTTCTTCAAGGCCGAGCGACTTCTCGAGGGCCGACAGCACCTTGGCGCCGCCGGGATGGCAAATGAAGCGGTCGACATCGGAGATCAAAAGCCTGGATCGCTCCAGAATCCCGGCAACCGCCCGCCTCAGATGCGTTTCGGCGAAGACCGGCAGTGATTGTTCGAGGATGATGCCAAAACCGGTATCGTCGATCTTCCAGCCCATGATGCCGAGGCTGTCGGGGAAAAGATGTTCGCCTGTCGCTTCGATTTCCGCAATGCCGCCTTCGCCGGCTCGCAGCACACAGGCTGCTGCTCCATCGCCGAACAGCGCGGTGGCTATAATGTTGGGCCGTGTCAGTTCGTCTAGGCGGAAGGCGAGCGAGCAGAGCTCGATCGCGACGAAGAGCACGACGGCGCCCGGCCGGCTTCTTGCCATCTTCGTCGCAACGGCAAGGCCGGATACGCCGGCAGCACAGCCGAGCCCGAAGATCGGCACGCGCTCGATATCCAGGCGGAAGCCCATCTCGCTCGCAAGCCGTGCCTCGAGGCTCGGCGTCGCAAGCCCTGTGGACGAAGCCGTGACGATGCAGTCGACCTCTCTGGCCTCGAGACCGGCCCGCTGCAGCGCTGCTGTTGCGGAACGGCGGAAAAGTTCGGAGGCCTCGTCCGCATAGGCGGCCATGCGGTCCTGCCAGCCATGCGGCTGTTCGAACCAGGAAAGCGGCCGCGCCAGATGGCGCTGGCGAATGCCGGTGCTCTCGAACACGCGGGCGAGATATTTGAAATCCTGAAAACGGTCCGAGAACAGACGGCCCGCCGTCTCGGCGGCTTCGGTCTGGAGGATGATGTTGTCGGGCGTTGCGACGGCAAGGCTTAGAAGTTTGACGGTATCGGTCACGAGTTTCTCCTGTGCCCTTGAGGGGCATGTCGGCTGAAACACGCGATAGCGGTGGTCTATTCGATGCCAGAGCAGTCACGAAACAGTGACGGCGTCTCGACATAGGATGCGTCGAAAAAATTCTCGGGTCGTTCGAATAAAATATGCAGACGGTGTGTTCTCCCCTCGCAACGTTCATTTTGCCAAGGAGACATTCCATGACGACCAAAGCATTTCGCCTGGCTTCCATCGCCCTCGGTGCAGGCCTGACCCTCGGCGCTTTCGCCGTTCCCGTCTTCGCCGCCGGCGACGATTCCAGCACGACGCCGACCTGCAAGAAGGGCGAGATCTACGATCAGAAGGCGAAGAAGTGCGTCAAGCAGCAGAGCGCCAATGTCACCGACGAAAACCGCGCCGACTACGCCTATTCGCTCGCCAAGAAGGATCATCGTTACGAGGAAGCCCTGGCGGTTCTCGACACGATGAAGAACCCGAATACGGCAGAAGCGCTGAACTATCGCGGCTATGTTACCCGCAAGCTCGGCCGCACTGACGAAGGCATTTCCTATTACCAGAAGTCCGTCGCCATGGATCCGAAGTACACGCTGGTTCGTGAATATCTCGGCGAAGCCTACGTCATCAAGGGTCAGATGGACCTCGCCAAGGATCAGCTGAACACGATCAAGACGCTCTGCGGCAATACGAGCTGCGAGGAGTATCGCGATCTCCACGCCGCGATCATGAATCCGTCCAGCCTGTGATCGCAGGTCCGGGTCAGTGATAAAGACGGCAAGCAGGGAGCCTTGCGAGAGATATGGGAGTGATGCCGGTCGCTCGTGGTGCTATTTCTGCTTATAGTCTGACAGCAACGGAGCCGCCGAAAAGGTCGGCGGTTTCCGGACCTGCGAATGCCGCGGAGGATGTCATAGCGAGCGAAGAGGATATCAGGGCAGGCCTGTCCCAGCATCTGACGCGGTTGTGGCGCTACGGCGTGGTGCTGTCGCGCCAGCGCGACGTGGCGGATGATCTCGTGCAGGCGACCTGCGTCAGAGCTTTGGAGCGGGCGGCGCAGTTTACCGCCGGCACGAGGCTCGACCGCTGGCTGTTTGCCATCCTTCATTCGATCTGGCTGAACGAGGTCCGTTCGCGCCGTGTGCGTATGGGGCAGGGCTTCGTCGATGCCGACGAGACGCTCGTATTTGACGGCGCACAGGAAACCGAAACGCGTGTTCTCGCCGGGCAGGTCTTGCAGCGCGTGCAGGCATTGCCGGAAGCACAGCGCACTGCCGTGTTCCTGGCCTATGTCGAGGGGCTTTCCTATCGTGAAGTGGCTGAAATTCTCGATGTGCCGATCGGAACCGTCATGAGCCGATTGGCGGCAGCGCGGGCGAAGCTCGCTGATGGCATGGGGGTGGCGGCTGACGGAAATGCATCCGGAGGTGGGCGACTGGGGAATGGAAATGAGTGAATTGAACAAAGGACCGACGGTTACGGACGAACAGCTCACCGCCTTCATCGATGGCGAGCTGGATGCTGCCGACCGCGATAGGATCGAGGGGCTAATCGCCAGCGACGAGCACGTGGCGGAGCGTTTCGATTTTTTGTCGCGCAGCACGCTGCCCTTTTCTGAAGCGTTTCAGCCGATGCTCGCCAAGGCGCCGGCTGCGAAGCTTGATGCCATGCTTGCCGCCATTCCCTCGTCAAAGGAAAGCAAGGTCCGCGCCGCTGGCATTGGCCGCCGCGGTTTCCTGGCCGCAATGGCTGCGAGTTTCGTAGCCGCCATCGCCATCGACCGCGCTGTGATCGGCATCGGCCGTAAGCTTTCGAAGCCGGACGAGGATGCCGAATGGCGTGCCGTCGTGGCGGAATATCTTTCGCTCTATACGGCGGATACGCTGAGTGCTCCGGCCGGAGACCATGCGCAGCAGGTCGCGCAGTTGAATGAGGTCGGTGCCAAGTTGGATTTGCCGCTGGCGCCCGAGGCGATTGCCATGCCGGGCATAGAGTTCAAGCGTGCTCAGATCCTGAATTATGACAGCAAGCCACTCGCCCAGATCGCCTATCTCGATCCGGAAAGCGGCCCGATGGCACTCTGCATCGTTCGGTCCACCAGGGGTATGGCCGCGCCGGACATGGAAAATCGTCGCGGCATGAATGTCGTCTATTGGTCGAGCGCCACACACGCCTTCATGCTGATCGGTCACGCGCCGATCGATCGGATGCAGCAACTTGCAGCTGATGTCAGGGCGCACCTCATCGCCTGAGGGCTGTTTCCGGTGCGACTAAAATGGCGTGATTCAAAAAGAATTTGGCGAAAACCCATCCTGCTGGTATTCTTTGCCCAACGAAAATCGAACGAGCGCCAGCAGCATGCCCCCAAGGCCTTGCGCGGTGCGGTGGAAAAGATACGTGAGTGACCCCGAAAGCGGCCTAGCGCCGCAGGCAGACGGGGCGCCGGCAGCAGAGCGCAGGAAGGGTAAATCCTCCCGGCGCGCGAAGCGTAAGCGCGGTCATGGCCGCCCGAACGCTCATTCTGCGGAGGCTAGCCAGGCAGGTAAGTCCAGCCAGGTGGCGCAGCGCCCAGCAGAGGATGAGGCCGGCTCGCCGGCTAGAAAGCGCAAGCGCCGCCGCCGTGCACGCGGCGCAGCCCAGGGTGGCGCGCAGCCTTCTTCGTCAACACAGCAGTTTTCATCACAGGCGGAGCATCGCGCTTCGACTGAGCATGGCCATCCCTCCTCGCATAAGAGCGGCAAGAATCGGCGCAAGCATCGCAGCAAGCGCGGCCTGCAGGGTCGGCCTCTCGTGCATGAGAAGACGGCGCAGATCGTCGCTCCAGCGAATACGCAGGCGAATGTCCACGCTCCGACCCACGACGATCACCGTCAGAACCGGCAGCCTCAGCCGCGACGTGAAGGCCAGGGGCAGCACCATTATGCCGAGGCTGATTCTCGTCCGCTCGATCTCTATGCCGCTCTCGATCTCGGCACCAACAATTGCCGTCTGCTGATCGCGCAGCCGACACGTCCGGGTCAGTTCCGAGTGGTTGATGCATTTTCCCGCATCGTGCGTCTTGGCGAAGGGCTCGGCGCCAGTGGCCGTCTCTCCAGCGATGCCATGGACCGCGCCGTGGAAGCGCTGCGCATCTGCGCGGCCAAGCTGAAGACCCGCGAGATCCGGCGCATGCGGCTGATCGCGACCGAGGCCTGCCGCGCCGCTGACAACGGCGAAGCGTTTCTAGCAAGGGTGACCGAAGAGACCGGATTGCAGCTCGAAATCATCGACCGCGAAACCGAGGCGCGGCTTGCCGTTTCCGGTTGCTCGTCGCTCGTGGGACCGGAGGCGCGCTCGGTCGTGCTGTTCGATATTGGCGGCGGCTCTTCGGAAATTGCCGTTATCCGCATCGGCGAGAATCGCTCCAGCCGGCTGGCCAATCACATCACCCATTGGACTTCGCTGCCGGTCGGTGTCGTCACCCTCTCGGAACGGCATGGCGGGCGCGATGTAACGCCGGAGCTGTTCGAGACGATGGTGTGTGAGGTTCAGCGCATGCTCGAGCGTTTCGATTGCCCGCCGGTTCATGGCGCCGCACGTGACAGCGGCGACTTCCACTTGATCGGGACTTCAGGCACGGTGACAACGCTTGCAGGCGTCCATCTTGATCTGCCGCGCTACGATCGGCGCCGGGTCGATGGCGTCTGGCTGTCGGATGATGAAGTGAGTGCGATGCAGGCGAAGCTCCTGTCCTGGGATTTTGCCGGCCGCGCCGCCAATCCCTGCATCGGGCCGGATCGTGCCGATCTGGTGCTGGCGGGTTGCGCCATTCTAGAGGCGATCCGCCGCCGCTGGCCGAGCCCGCGCATGCGCGTTGCTGATCGCGGCCTGCGCGAGGGACTGCTGACCGACATGATGGCAGACGACGGCGTTTGGCGGCGAGGCCGCTCGCGCCGGGGTCATCGACCGAGGGATATGAAGGGGCCGCAGACGTGACCAAGCCAACCATCGCCGGCAACCGCACGGGCCGCAAGCTCGGCCAGCGCGTCAAGAAAAAGAAGCTGAAGGCCTCGTCGCGGCAATGGCTGCAGCGCCATATCAACGATCCCTATGTGCAGCGCGCCCAGCTGGAAGGCTATCGTGCCCGCGCCGCTTTCAAGCTGCTGGAGATCGACGAGAAGCATCAGATCCTCAAGGGCGCGCGACGCATCATCGATCTGGGTGCCGCTCCGGGCAGCTGGTCACAGATCGCCGCCAAGGTGACCGACTCGACCGAGGAGGATATCCGCGTCGCCGCCATCGATTTCCTCGAAATGGCGCCGATACCCGGCGTCAGTATCCTGCAGCTCGATTTCCTCGATCCGGCAGCGCCGCAGCGGCTGATCGATGCCGTCGGCGGCACACCGGATCTCGTGATATCCGATATGGCGGCGCCGACGACGGGCCATCACCGCACCGACCATCTGCGCACGATGCATCTTTGCGAAGTGGCTGCGCATTTCGCCGTCGAGGTGCTGGCCGAAGGTGGCCATTTCCTTGCCAAGACCTTCCAGGGGGGTACCGAGCGTGACCTCTTGACCTTCCTGAAGCAGAATTTCCGTCAGGTCATCCATGTGAAGCCCGGCGCATCCAGAGCCGAGTCGGTGGAAATGTTCCTGCTGGCGAAGGGTTTCAAGGGCCGGAAGCCGGAAGGCGAGACAGAAGAGGCGGAAGCCGCCGCCGTGCGTTAAGTTCGGCGGCTCTCGATCCATGAATCGGCGAGATCTCGATTACGCTACGGCGTTGCCCAAGCGTAGGGATCGTGTTGTCATTTTGCGGCCGGCTGCTGCACCTGCGGCTGAAGGGCGGCGACGCGCTTGAGACCGGCCTTATGGCCGGAGACCATGGCACCGGCACTGCGATCCATCCGGATGAAGGGGATGGTCGCAAGTACGGTCAGAACCGAGATGCAGAAGAAGGCGATATGGAAATCGCGGACCTGCAGTTCCGTCCCGCTGAAGAAGGTCGAGGTTTCCAGGATCATGGCGGCGACGGCAACACCGAGCGCCAGGCTGATCTGCTGCATGACCGAGCTCATCGATGTCGCCTGGCTTGCCTGCTTGTCGTTGATATCGGCGAAGGCAAGCGCATTGATGCCGGTGAAGAAGAAGGAGCGCGAGAAGCCGCCAATCAGCAGGATGCCGACAATGATGAGGTGCGGCGTCCAGGGCTGGAAGAAGCCCGTGCAGATCGTCGTCAGGGTGGTGATGGCCGCGGCCGAAAGCAGCGCTGTCTTGAAGCCCACGGCGGTAAAGACCCGGCGGGCGATGAATTTCGTCGAGATCGCGCCGATGGCACCGGCAAAGGTGATGAGGCCGGACTGGAATGGATTGAGGCCGAAGCCGAGCTGCAGCATCAAGGGTGTCAGGAAGGGCATGGCGCCGATGCAGATGCGGAACAGCGTGCCGCCGGTGACCGAGGCGCGGAAGGTGGCGTTCTTCAGCAGCGTGAGATCGAGGATCGGGGCCGGGTGACGGCGCGCATGGCCGATATAGAGAAAGCCGCAGACGAAGCCGATGACGACGGCGGAGATGCCGATATAGGGCGGTAGAGCCGGCAGGCTGATGACGGACATGCCGAAGACTATGCCGGATGCGGCGAAAGAGGTCAGCAGGAAACCGATGACATCGAGCTTCGGCGGCATTGTCGCTTCCACATCGGGCAGGAAGATTGACGCCAAGATCACGCCGAGGATGCCGACGGGCACGTTGATCAGGAAGATCCAGTGCCAGGAAGCGTAGGTGGTGATGAAGCCGCCGAGCGGAGGACCGGCAAGCGGGCCCACGAGCGCGGGAATGGAGAGCAGCGCCATCGCCGAAACGAGATCGCTCTTCTGCGTGGTGCGCACCAGCACAAGGCGCCCGACCGGCGTCATCATCGAGCCGCCGACGCCCTGCAGGAAGCGGGCGAAGACGAATTCCACGAGGCCGCCCGAGAAGGCGCACATGATGGAGCCGATAACGAAGACACAGATGGCCACGCGGAAAATGTTCTTCGCGCCAAAGCGATCCGCCATCCAGCCGCTGATCGGGATGAAGACGGCCAGCGATACCATGTAGGAGGTCAGCGCCAGCTTTAGCGTGATCGGGCCGACATGCAGATCATTGGCGATGGCCGGCAGCGCTGTCGCGATGACGGTGGAATCCATCTGTTCCATGAAAAGGGCTACGGCGAGGATCAATGGAACGATGCGATTCATGGGCATCCGCCTTGATAGGTCTGTCTTCGGAAAGCCGCCGCTCAGGGTGCGATCAGCCGCTCTGTAGTCCTATGCGAGGCTGCTGCCAATCCTGGATTTTGCTCCATCAGCGCCTGGGGATCACGTCTTCGTGATATCCACTGCCGCATCGGGTGGGACGCAGGATTTGACATATGCTAAGAGCATGGAAATGCTAAACGCATAAAACGTCGTCCGGTCTATTAGCGGATTTGGATTGTGTTGTCATGACCAAATTTTCGGTCGTAGACGCGCAACTTCCAGGCCGCCGTCACCGGAGGCTGCGATAGGCGCAGCTTACGCTGCGCATCAACATAAGGAGTGAGTTCATGACTGCCGTCCTGCCCCCGGATACGCATCGGTTCAAATTGGGATCCTGCACCGTCACCGTCGTCAAGGACGGCGCTAACATCATGGACAACCCCTGGGAAACTTTCGGCTCGAACCAGGCGCCGGACACCGTTCGCAAACTGCTGGAGCAGAATTTCCTGCCGACGGAAAAATTCGTCAACAGCTACGCGCCCGCCATCATCGACACCGGCTCCGACGTGATCGTCGTCGATACCGGCTTTGGTGCCGCCGGTCGCGCTCGTGGCCTCGGCCGCTTTCGCGAAGGGCTGAAGGCGGTCGGCTACACGCCTGAGCAGGTCACGGTCGTCGCTCTCACGCATCTACACGGCGATCATATCAATGGATTGATGGAGGAGGATGGCCCGGCCTTTCCGAATGCTCGCTACGTTGCCGGCGAGATCGAATATGGGTTCTGGACCGATACGGCGCGTGAGGGAACACCGGCGGAAGGCGGCCATAAGGCCGTCCTCGCCAATGTCGTGCCCTTCGCCGAAAAGATGACCTTCCTTAGGGATGGCGACCAGATCGTCAGCGGCATGACCGCCATGCTGGCGCCCGGCCACACGCCCGGCCATCTCGTCTTCCACCTGGAATCCGGCGGCAGCCAACTCGTCATGACCGGCGATACCGCCAACCATTATGTCCTATCGCTCGGCCGCCCGGATTGGGAAGTCCGCTTCGATGCGGACAAGGCGCAGGCCGCGAAAACCCGCCGCCGCATCTTCGATATGATCGCCGCCGACCGCATTCCCTTCCTCGGCTTCCACATGCCTTTCCCCGCCGTTGGCTTCGTCGAAAAACAGTCGGAAGGTTTTCGCTACATTCCGAAAAGCTACCAGTTCGATGTTTGAAGACAGCGACTTGATGGCGGGATGTAAGCTCAAGAACGGTCGCGAAAGAGACCATTATCTTGATGCGTAACGGCACGGATGGCGCCTGCAAAAGCAGCAGGCGCCTCCTGCGGCAGATTGTGTCCAACCCCTGCAATAATACGTCGTTGGTAAAACGCGGCCTTGAAATGCGGCGCGGCATGGTCGATTGCATCAGGTGGATCGACACCGTCGTCGGCACCTTGCAGAACAAAGGTTGGCACGACGATATCAGGTTGCTTGGCTAGTTCTGCCTCTATGGACTGGAGCTCTGGATCTCCGGGAGTACCGCCGAACCGATGTCGATAGGAATGAATGACGACATCCACAAAATCCGGATTTTCAAATGCCGCAAAGCTCTGTTCGTAAGTTGCGTCAACAAAACTCCATGTGGGAGACCATAGCTTCCAGATGAAACGGCAAAGCTCGCAGCGTTTCTCGCTCAGTCCTCTTCGGCCACGCTCCGAATGGAAGTAATATTGATACCAATAGCGATATTCCTCTTCGGGCGACGCGGGTTGGCCGGCGGCGGTGATGTTCTGGATGTTGTATCCCGTCCCGCAGCTTACCAAACCGCGAACACGCTCGGGCCAAAGGGCAGCGACAATACAGGCTGCCCGGCCACCCCAATCATAGCCGCCAAGCGTCGCCGAAGAAATACCAAGCGCGTCCATGAAAGCCAGAAGGTCCGAACCGAGAGCGGCTTGCTCTCCTGACCGGAAGGTTTCGTCGGAAAGGAATCGCGTCGAGCCGAATCCACGCAGGAACGGCACGAAGCAATGCCATCCATCTCAAGCGAGTCGCTCGGCCACCTGATCGTAAGCATGAATGTCATACGGGAAGCCGTGCAAAAGGATCACCGGCTGGCCGTCGGGCGGCCCGCTTTCCCGATAAGCGATTTCCAGAACGCCGGCTGTGACTGTCTTCATGTGGCATTCCTCTACCGATCAATGGTGCATCCGAGAGGCATTTCAGCATGGCAAAACCGGCTCCAGGTCACAACCGAAATTCGCAAAAGCTCCGCGCATTCAATTCCGGATCACGGCACTTCGCCCGAGACGAGGTTCCGTTCCTGCCAGCAGTCGCTGAATATTCATACGATGGCGCACGATCACATAAAGGCTACCGGCAATCACCAGCAATCGATATGGCAACGGCTGCTCCAAGCCGCAGACAAGGGCAATCGCCGTCAAAGCTGCCAGGATTGAGCCGAGAGAAACAATCCGAAAAATAGCCAGCGTAATGCCAAAAACGGTCACTGCACCTAATCCCACCGGCCAGGCTATCGCCAGCAACAGGCCAAGTCCCGTTGCGACGGATTTGCCGCCCTTAAAATTCAGCCAGATCGGGCGGCTATGCCCCAGCAAGACTGCGAGTCCCGCTAAGCAAACCGCCCACAAAACGAAGTTTTGCTGATCAAGCGCAGTTGGCGGCGACACGGACGGCAATGTTTGGAGCCAAGGATAGAACCAACGGGCAAAGACGATCGCCGCGGCCCCTTTCAGCACATCGACCAGGAGCACCGCCAAGGCTGGCCACTTCCCAAGGGTCCGCAATACGTTCGTTGCGCCAGTCGATTTGGAACCGAGGTCCCGAATATCAACGCCCTTGAGCAGTCTCCCCGCCAGATAGCCCGTGGGTATGGAGCCGAAGAGATAGGCGATCGCCAATCCCGCGACGCTTGCTATCCAGAAACCCATGAGTGTCACCTCTGTTTAAGACTTTACCCGTAGCACCGGCCGCAAGAAAGTTCGCTCGTAGCTGATGAATGGTGGACTCCTACCGAAGCGTTCGTTTGCGGCAATTCCGTCCGGATCGGCTGCAACACGCTCGCGGTATTGCAGGTAGGTTGTCTCATCTGGAAATGTGAATAATGCGACCGCAATGTCGCCGGAGCCTTCTTCACCTATGCCCGGAAAGCTCACTCCCGCCTCTGCCGGCTTGTCTCTGGGTATGAAGTAGCCGTGATGCGTTCCGCCATGGCGTTCGATGAGTTCGATCCAAATCCGACCATAGGCTTCGAATTCCGAAATTCTATGGTGATCGATGCGGTAGCGAACTTCGCATGTAACCGGGCTTTTGTGCATTGAAAGACCATTTCTTTAACCAGCAGGCCCAAGGGCTCCTGCGTCCGGCCGACCGTGATACCTTATGCCATGGCACAGTATGTCATGGCACAATTTTCCGGAATAGACTGCCGCCGTTGCCCCTGTCGGAAGCGCCTGACGATGACGTGGAGCCGAATCCCGCGCTGAAGCCAAGGCTTAGCATATCTGCCCCTCGCTTTTTGCTATTCCCTTCCTGTCATGAACGTGTTACCAGCCCTCGCCAACTTCCAAGCAACACTTGCAAGATCGCCCGGTAGACGATTCGTTCCGGGCTTTCCTGTTTTTCACAGACGAAGGAATTGGCCATGGCACGCATTATTGAAACGTCAACCGGGTTGGATGCCCTCACATTCGACGACGTGCTCCTGCAGCCGGGACACTCGGAGGTCATGCCGGGCCAGACGAATATCGCCACCCGCATCGCCCAGGACATCGAGCTCAACCTGCCGATCCTCTCCGCCGCCATGGATACGGTCACGGAAAGCCGTCTTGCGATCGCCATGGCCCAAGCCGGCGGCATGGGTGTTATCCACCGCAATCTGACACCGGTGCAGCAGGCCGAAGAGGTCCGCCAGGTCAAGAAGTTCGAAAGCGGCATGGTGGTCAATCCGGTCACCATCGGCCCCGACGCCACGCTTGCCGAAGCGCTTGCTCTGATGAAGGCCCACGGCATTTCCGGAATCCCGGTCGTCGAAAAGTCGCACCGCCTCGTCGGCATCCTCACCAATCGCGACGTCCGCTTCGCCTCCGACCCCTCCCAGAAGATCTTCGAGCTGATGACCCGCGAAAATCTGGTCACGGTCGCAGAAAGCGTCCAGCAACAGGAAGCCAAGCGCCTGCTGCACAAGCACCGCATCGAAAAGCTGCTTGTCGTTGACGCTGACAGCCGTCTGGTCGGTTTGATCACCGTCAAGGATATCGAGAAGTCGCAGCTGAACCCGAACGCTTCGAAGGATGCTCAGGGCCGCCTGCGCGCTGCCGCCGCCATCAGCGTCGGCGATGACGGTTTCGAACGTGCCGAACGCCTGATTGAGGCTGGCGTCGACTTTCTGGTCGTCGATACCGCCCATGGTCACTCGCAGCGCGTTCTCGATGCCGTCACCCGCGTCAAGAAGCTGTCCAACTCCGTCCGCATCATGGCCGGCAATGTCGCCACCTATGACGGCACGCGGGCGTTGATCGATGCCGGCGCTGACGCCGTCAAGGTCGGTATCGGCCCCGGCTCCATCTGCACGACCCGTATCGTCGCTGGTGTTGGTGTGCCGCAGCTCGCAGCCATCATGTCGGCGGTCGAGGCTGCGCAGGCTCAGAACATTCCCGTCATCGCCGATGGCGGCATCAAGTTCTCCGGCGACCTGGCAAAGGCGATCGCCGCCGGCGCTTCCGCAGCGATGATCGGCTCGCTGCTTGCCGGTACGGATGAAAGCCCGGGCGAGGTTTATCTCTACCAGGGCCGCTCCTTCAAGGCCTATCGCGGCATGGGCTCCGTCGGCGCCATGGCGCGCGGCTCGGCCGACCGCTACTTCCAGGCCGAGGTCCGCGACACGTTGAAGCTCGTGCCGGAAGGCATCGAAGGCCAGGTTCCCTATAAGGGGCCTGTCTCCGGCGTGCTGCATCAGCTCGCAGGCGGCCTCAAAGCGGCCATGGGCTATGTCGGCGGTGCCGACCTCAAGGATTTCCAGGAGCGCGCGACCTTCGTGCGCATCTCCGGCGCGGGCCTGCGCGAAAGCCATGCCCATGACGTCACGATCACCCGCGAAAGCCCGAACTATCCGGGCGCAGGCGGCTGATTGATGGCAGATCGCGCTTCGGGCAACGCCAGGTCCTTACAGGGCCTGGCGGCGATCCTTGCGGCTCTTTCGCTGGCACTCTTCGCCTGGATCTATGCCGGCTTCGCAAGAGCATTCAGCGATGCCGCCGCCGGCCAGTCGATGCTCGATGTGCGCATCGGCGGCTATGAGAGCGAAGATGTCATCGCCATGCTGCGCTATCTCAAGGAGCATCCCGATCCGGCCGCGATCCTGCATTCTATGTATCTCGGGCCGGAGCTGATCTTCCCGCTGGTGCTGGGCGGGTTGCTGTTTTGCCTGATGCGGCTGGTCGGCCCCGGCGGTTTTTTCTTCGGCCGGCCGATCCCACCGGGTGGGACCACGGTCATTTTCTGCCTGCCGATCTTTTATACGCTTGTCGATTATGCCGAGAATATCGCCGGCCTGATGCTCTATCCGCCGGCAATGCCCTCCGATGCCACGGTATCGCTGCTTGCGACCCTCCTGCCCATCATCATCAGGCTGAAATTTCTGACGCTGGTTGTGACAGTGATTCTGCTGGTCCGTTTTGCGATTTTTCGCTACCTATCGCGCGACAGTTCCAAACCGTCCTGATCGACTACAGTGCCGCGCGTCATATGCGACGCGCAAAGGTCGCTGCAGCATTTCAGATCTACTGTATAGCTTTCGGAAGTTCCAAAGGAGTTGGCCGCGTGACAGGCTATGAAATGTTCTGGCCCATGGTGGCGCATGCGGTACTGGTTTTCATCCTCTATGCGCTCCTGGGATGGCGCCGCCGTGTGCTGGTGAAGGCCGGCCGCATTCAGCCAGAGCAATTCCGCGAAAATCATGCAGCCGATGAGCCAGCGGAAAGCTTGGTAGTGCGAAACAGCCTCGCCAATCAGTTCGAACTTCCCTTGCTCTTCCATGCCTGCTGCATCGTACTCTACACCACACAGGCCGATAATCTGGCGGCCGTGATCCTCGCCTGGATTTTTGTCGCGGCACGCTACGCTCATGCCTTCGTGCATGTGACCAGCAACGATCTGCGCTATCGCAGTCCGCTCTTCGCCCTTGGTTTTGCAGCCCTGGTCTGCATGTGGGGCTGGCTCGGCATCTGGCTCACCTTCTCCTGATGCAGGATGACGACCGCAGCCGCAACCTGCGGTAACGCGTTTGTGTTTTTCCTTTCCCATTGCGGTGAGATCCGCTGACCTATCTTGTCAGCGGGTGGCCGGTCGTTTGTTGCCTGCTGCCGGGGAAACAGGGAGAACAGGATCATGAGCACGGAAAAGCCGGTTGTGACGCAGGCGATGATCAACGCCTATGACGAATACACGCATCTGACGCTCGATCGTCGGGGTTTCATGGAAAAGCTGACCAAGCTCGCAGGCTCGGCCGGGGCCGCCGCCGCCATCGCGCCGCTGCTTGCCGCCAACAAGGCGAGTGCCGAGATCATTGCCGCCGACGATAGCAGGCTGGACACGAAGGACGTGACCTTTGCCGGCAGCAAGGGCGAGATGAAGGGGTATCTCGCCCGCCCGAAAGATGCGGCCGACAAGCTCGGTGGTGTCATCGTCATCCACGAGAACCGAGGCCTCAACCCGCATATCCGCGATGTCGCCCGCCGCGTGGCGCTGGAAGGTTTCGTGGCGCTGGCGCCGGATTTCTTGTCTCCGCTCGGCGGCACGCCCGAGGATGAGGACAAGGCACGCGACATGTTCACCAATCTCGATCCGGCATTGACGGCCGCCAATGCCGAAGCGAGCCTGACTTACCTCGCAAAGACGGATGGCGCCAACGGCAAGGTCGGTGCCGTCGGCTTCTGCTGGGGTGGTGGCCTAGTCAACCGTTTTGCGACCATCTCGCCGGAGCTGAAGGCAGGCGTTGCCTATTACGGCGCGCAGCCGCCTGCGGGCGAGGTTCCGAAAATCAAGGCGGCCCTATTGCTACACTATGCCGGCCTCGACGATCGTATCAACGCCGGTATCGATGCCTATCGCAAGGAGCTGCAGGCAGGCGGTAAGACCTTCGAAATCTTCGTCTATGAAGGCGTCAATCATGCTTTCAACAATGACACGTCGGCCGCCCGTTACGACAAGAAGGCAGCCGATCTCGCCTGGGGAAGGACGGTGGAATTCTTGAAGAAATACGTGTCCTAGAACGACACAAATCGCCGATGTCGACGTGTCGGCGATCGGTTGGTTACGAGGGCGAAACCATGTTTCGGCCTCGTTTTCCGGAGTCTGATTACGGCTCCTAAGTGATGATTAAAATTGAGCTTTTCCCGTTTACGCGCATTGAACGCGTCTGGTGTCATAGCGTCTGCGCGCTTGAGCGCCGTTCAGTGTGAGAATGAAACGGGAAGAGCATGAATCCGGATAGTCCCGACCGCATTACGTTCCGAAAGAGGCCACAGCAGGAGCGAAGCATCCAGCGTGTCGATGCCATTCTGTCGGTCGCGGCCGCGCTGATCGCCGAGAAGGGGGTGAGCGCAATGAAGATGACCGAGCTGGCTGCGGTTGCCGCGATCCCGATCGGCTCCGTCTATCAGTATTTTCCGGACAAGGCGGCGATCGTCCGTGCCTTGCTCGAACGGCATTCCAGCCGCATCAGGCTAAAGGTGGGAGAGGCTTTTGCCTTCGTGACATCGCTCGATCACGCCATCGAGCTCGTCTGCACCATGATCGATTGGTATTATCACGAGTTTCGCAGCGATCCCGCCTATCTCGGCGTCTGGCTAGGTACGGACATCGACAGGGATATCCTTCAGCTCAACATTCAACACAGCAATCGTGTCGCCGAAATTTTCCTGGACAGCATTCGGCCTTTTCTGCCGGCTGAAAGCCGCATCGACCTCGAGGCGCGCACGCAGCTGTTCAGCCATCTGATCGGCGCATCCGTCCGTTTTGCCATCATGAGCGACGACGAGATGGCAAAGCGCATGTTGCACGAATGGAAGCAGGTGATCCGCGCCACCCTGCTGGCGGAGCCGGAGCAGTAACCACTCGAAAGTAACAGGCTGGTGCGCTTCGAGCTCACCAGCCCGGTAGAATGTGCCCGGCGCGCAGTCGCGGATAGAAGCGCGTGTAGGTTTTCACCTCGCCATCAAGATCGTCATCCACCGCAGCCGGCGTGATGTTGTCGAGGCAGGCCGAGATATGCGCTGTGATGGCGTTCATCAGCGATACGGAAAGGCCGGCCCGCTTCATGATGCCGATCTGCACCGGCGGCAGCGGTGGGAAGCCATCGGCTTGGGTCAGTACCTTCATGCCGGTCCTGAGCGCCGATTCCGGCATGACCGAAACCGCCATGCCGGCCAGCACGGCCGCGGCAACGACAGTGCAGGACCAGCTGGTGAACAGGATCTGATAGTCGCGGCCGCCGGCATCAAGCGCCGAGCAGGCGAGCTGGCGCCACTGACAATCACGACGGCCGACGGCGAGCGGAATGGGCGCATCGTCGCGCAGCGGATGGTTGGCCGAGCCGACCCAGCAGAGCGGTTCCGTTCGAACGACGTCCGACATGCGTTCGCGCGGATTGTGGGTGACGAGCGCGATATCGAGCTCGCCGCGATGCATGCGCTCGGCAAGGTCGACCGAGGGTTCGCAGACGATGTAGAGCTCGACATTCGGATGCGTCTTGGCGAAGCGGCCGATGATTTCGGGCATGTAGCGGTCGGCATAATCGTCCGGTGTGCCGATGCGCAGCGTGCCTTCGAGACGGTTGTCATCGAAAGCGGCGATGGCTTCGTTGTTCAGGCGAATGATGCGGCGGGCATAGTTCAGCAGCTTGTCGCCTTCCGCCGTCAGGCGGTTGCCGCGGCCGTCCTTGATGAAAAGCTGCTTGCCGACGCGCTCTTCCAGTCGCCGCATCTGCATGGAGACGGCCGATTGCGTCTTGAACACGCGGTCGGCCGCCTTGGTGAAGCTTCCGGAATCCACGATTGCGATGAAGGTCTGCAACTGATCGATATCAAGCGGCGCGGACATGGGCTCACCTATAAAGGAGTTTGATAGTTATCATTAGAAACATTCGTTGGACTGATCAATAGGCCTTTGGCATCTTCTGAATGTAATTCAGCATACCAATCGAACAGAAACACCTGTCGAACTCCTCCCGGCCTACACCCCTTTTCCGGATCGCCGAAAAGGGGCTGGGCTCGCGTGTGCCCAAAGAAAAGGAATACGGAAATGCGCACGACAGATCGGACCCTTGACCTCGGCCTAGCAACGCCATCGCTGTCGCTGACGGCACGGGGTATGCTTGCTTTGAGCAATGTCGCATCGATCTGGCGCGCAATCCGAAATGGCAAGGAAATCGAATATCTGAATGAGCTGAACGACAGTCAGCTGCACGATATCGGCCTCACCAGGCAGGATCTGAACGCTGCGCTGACCACCTCGACCTTCTTCGGGGATCCGTCCGGCCATCTCACCAATTCCGCGCGTCGCTGCACGCGCCTCTCTGCCTCCAGCAGCTTAAGAGGCTGATGGCGGACAATAGTTTCCCCGCAGGGTGATAGCCAATAAGCCCTGCCTCTTTCCCGGTGTTCGGCCCAAGGGCCAACACCGGGTTTTTTCTTTCTGAAGACCGGTTTCTGTCATAGATGATGCGCGGGCAAGTTGCCTACGGCGGCAACCGTCTTATCTAACGACCAGATCCGAACAATAGGGAAGCAACGATGGCAACCGTGATCTTCTTCCACTCCGTCTATGGTCTGCGCTCGCTCGAGCATGAGGCGGTCGAGCGTGTGCAGGCGGCAGGCCACAAGGCTTTCGCGCCGGATCTCTATGACGGCCTGATCGCCCGATCGATCGAAGAAGGGTTCGAATTCAAGGACGAGATCGGCTGGGCAACGATCTGCGAGCGCGCCGAATGGGCGTTGGCCGGTCTGCCGGCCTCGACCGTGCTGGCGGGCTTTTCGATGGGCGCCGCCGTCGCCGCCAGCCTCTGGCCGAAGCGGGAAAAGACCGCCGGCATCCTGTTCCTGCATGGCATTGCCTCCATCGCCGAAAATGCCCGCAAGGGTCTGCCCCTGCAGCTTCATCTGGCAGATCCCGATCCGTTCGAACCGGAGGAAGACGTTGCCACCTGGCGGCAAGGCGTCACCAAGTCCGGCATCGCGGCAGAAATCTTTCGGTATCCGGGCGGCGGCCACCTATACACCGATGCCAGCCTGCCGGATTATAACGCCCAGGCCGCCGATCTCACCTGGAAGCGTGTCATCGACTTCCTTGGCGCCATCGATGCCAATACGTGAAATGCCTGCATCTTCACTCGTAGGACTTGAACTGATGATGCCGCTCGCCTAATTTATGAGCATAGTTGATACCAACAGGATGTGTGCAGCAATGGATTCCATCTCGACCGCAATGCCGTTCAGCCTTGCCATCGAGGACATTCTTGCTCATGCCCATATCCATCGTTCTATCCAATCTCTCGTGGTCCACGCCTGACGGCCGGCCGCTTCTTTCCCATCTCGATCTGAGCTTCGGCGCCGAGCGCACCGGCCTTGTCGGACGCAACGGCGTCGGCAAGACGACGCTGACCAAGCTGATCTCCGGCGAGCTGCAGCCGCAATCCGGCAGCATCTCGTTCAACGGCCGATTGGGAATCCTGCGCCAGAGCGTGCAGGTGGAGGCGGACGAAACCGTCGCCGATCTCTTCGGTGCAAGCGAAGCCCTTGCTGTCCTGAAGCGGGCGGAAGCCGGCGAGGCGACCAATGATGAACTCGCATTGGCTGACTGGACTCTCGAGTCACGCATCGCCGCGGCTCTTGATCGTGTCGGGCTGGACGTCGTCCCGGAAACGCCTCTCGCGACCCTGTCGGGGGGACAGCGCACCCGTTGCGGTCTTGCTGCCCTTATCGTCGACGATCCTGATTTCCTGATCCTCGACGAACCCACAAACAATCTCGATCGCGACGGCCGCGCAGCTGTCATCGATCTGCTTGCGGGCTGGAGGGCAGGTGCCATCGTCATCAGCCACGATCGCGAGTTGCTCGACATCATGGATGCGATTGTCGAACTGACATCGCTCGGCGCCTCCCGTTATGGCGGCAACTGGACGCAGTATCGCGAACGCAAGGCGCTGGAGCTTTCCGCCGCCGAACATGATTTTACCGAGGCAGAGAAGCGTGTAGCCGAAGTAGAAAGAAGCGCCCAAGCGGCCGTCGAACGGCAGGCACGGCGAGACAAGGCGGGCCGGAAGATGGCGGCCAAGGGCGGTATTCCGCGCATCATGCTCGGCGGCTTGAAGGAGCGGGCTGAAATGACAAGCGCGGAGAATACGCGGCTCGCCGAACGCCGCCGCGCCCAGGCTCTGCAGGATGCCGCTGCCGCCCGCGAGAAGATAGAGGTTCTACAGCCGCTGACCGTGAAGCTGCCGACATCAGGATTGCCAGCAAACAGGATCGTCCTCAAGATGGAAGGCGTCACTGCTGGCTACGAGCCAGAGCGGCCAATCCTGCGCGACTTCAATTTCATCATGACGGGGCCGGAACGCGTTGCCGTCACCGGGCCGAACGGCTCGGGCAAGACGACACTGCTGGCGCTGGTCTCCGGCGCGCTAAAACCCTGGAGCGGCACGGTGCGGGTCGTCCATTCCGCTTTACTGGACCAAAGGGTCAGCCTTCTCGATCCATCGATTTCGATCCGCGACAATTTCCGCAGGATCAACCCTGATGCGGATGAAAATGCCTGCCGGGCTGCCCTGGCGCGCTTCATGTTCCGGGCTAATGCCGCGTTGCAGACCGCCTCCAGTCTGAGCGGCGGCCAGCTTCTGCGCGCCGGGCTTGCCTGCGTGCTCGGCGGCACGGTGCCGCCATCGCTGTTGATCCTCGACGAACCGACCAACCATCTCGATATCGATTCGATCGCGGCGGTCGAGGCCGGGCTGCGGGCCTATGACGGCTCGCTTCTGGTCGTCAGCCACGATGAGGTGTTTCTCGACAATATCGGCATAGAGAGGCGGCTCGAGTTGCCTGCTCGATTCCCCTCGGATCGGTGAAGGGGCGTCAGGCGTGGCTGGTGCTGGCGATGCGATCGAGTTCGGCAATCGCATCCTCCGGCAGCTTGAGTTCCGCAGCCGCGATATTCTGCTTGAGATGCGTAAGCGACGACGTACCGGGAATGAGCAGGATATTGGGGGCACGCTGCAGCAGCCAGGCAAGAGCCACCTGCATGGGCGTCGCGTTCAGCCGGGCAGCGACATCGGAAAGCGCTGAGGACTGCAGCGGCGTGAAGCCGCCGAGCGGGAAGAAGGGCACATAGGCGATCCCGTCGCGCTCAAGCTCATCAACCAGCGCGTCATCCGTACGCTGCGCCAGATTGTAGAGGTTCTGGACGCAGACGATCTCGGTGATCTTGCGACCCTCTGCGATCTGGTTGCGCGTGACGTTGCTGAGCCCGATATGGCGCACCAGACCCTGCCGCTTGAGCTCGGCAAGGGCGGTCAGCGGCGCCTCGATGGAGCCCTCTGTCGGATGATGCGGGTTGATCATGACGCGGAGATTGACGACGTCGAGTACATCCAGCCCCAGATTGCTTAGATTATCGTGCACCGCCTGCTTCAGCTCATCGGCGGAGAAGGCCGGGAGCCAGGAGGCATCCGTGCCGCGCCGTGCGCCGATTTTTGTGACGATGACGAGATCGTCTCGATAGGGATGGAGCGCTTCCCGGATCAGCCGGTTGGTCACATGCGGACCGTAGAAATCGCTGGTATCGATATGGTCGACGCCGGAGGCGATGGCTTCGCGCAGAACCGCGAGTGCCGTCTCGTGGTCCTTCGGCGGCCCGAAGACGCCGGGGCCTGCAAGCTGCATGGCGCCGTAGCCGAGCCGTTTGACCTTGAGGTTGCCGAGGATGAAGCTTCCGGATTGATCGATGCTGGACATGGCTATCTCCTTTTCAAGATGAAAACAGAAATAGGCTCAGTCGCAGTGTATGATAACCGGGCGCAATGCGTACGGGCTGTGCGGAATTGTGAACAGTGAGCAGGAATCGAAAGCGAGTAGCCAAGCATCACTTCTGTTTCGGAGCAGGCTTGTCCTCGCTCTTCAAATAGCTGTCGAAGATCGCTTCCATGTTTTTCTGATAGGTCTTCTGCACTTCGAGGCCGCTGTCGAACATGGCGTTGAACATCTCGGTATAGGCCGCCATGTCGACGCCGACGGCGGGCTTGGCCTTCGGCTCTTCCTTCGGCGGCTCTGACGGCATCGGGAAGTTCTTCATCATGTCCTGAAACGCCTTGGCGAAGGGATTGTCGAGGAAAGGATTGGTCGGCGCCGGCTTCTCGCGCTTGACCGAATCGGCGCCGAACATCAGCTCCATTGCCTGGGTGAAAGGATTGTCGAAGATGCTCGCCTGCGGCGTCGGCTGCTGCTTGGGCGCAAAGCCGATGCTCTGCAGCCAGCCCTGCATCATCTCGCCCATATCGGTGTTGAGGAAGGGATTGGCCATCTGCGGGATCTGGCCGCTGGTTTCCTTGAAGAGACCGCCCATCAGCGTATCCGCCATGGCCGGCAGCATGCGCTTGTAAATCTCCTGGCCGATGCCGGTCATCTGTGCGGCCTGGGCAGCGACCGCGCGGGAAACCTCCTTCGAGCCGAACAGCCGTCCGAGCACGGCATTGCCGTCGGCAATGCCCTCGGGCGTAAAGGCCTTGGTCATGTCCTCGAAATATTTGGCATAATTGCCGGACGAGATATCCCTCATCACGCCGACGAAATTATAGGGATCGGTGGCGCTGCGCTTGAAGCCGGAGGAAAAGGCCGGCATCAGAGCGGCCATGGCCTTCGTCGCCTGCTCCTGCGCCAGATTGAACTGCTTGGCCATGGCGTCCGTGGCGGCGCCATTCTGTGCCTGCATCATCATGTCGAAGAGTGGCAGCATCGAAGTCCCTTTCCCCGCTAGAGCGTGATGCCGAAAAGTGTAGGCGGTTTTCGGATGACATCACGCTCTATTTCTTTGATTCTAGAGCGGATTCAGATTTTAGGTCGAACAGACCTAAAATCATCCGGCTCTAGGAGGCCGCTTCGGAATCAGGCGGCGCTTGATTCCGATAGTATAGCGGAAAAGGGAGGGCGCATACCGGTTTCTGCCGTGGGGTCGCCGGGCAGCGACGGCAGATAAGCGCCTATCAGTACTGATATTCCTCGAAGATCGGCTCGACCGACTGGTTCCAGCGGCCGTTGTAGAGCATCAAGAGATCGTCGGCGAGCGTGCCCTTCTTGGCGAGCACTTCGTCGAGCGGTGCGAGGAAGACGGTTTCATCCTGCCCGTCGCCATTCAAGCGATTGCGGTTCTTCAGCCCGAGACGGGAAATGCCGACCACTTCGCGAGCGATTTCGAGGAGGCCATGGCCCTTGATCGCCGCCTTCAGGCCCTGTGCCGGTACGACGTTCCGCAGCGCATTGACCTCTTGGAAGTTCCAGTCCTTGGTCAGCTCGTCGGCGGCTGTCAGTGCCTCGTCGTCATAGAGCAGGCCGACCCAGAAGGCCGGCAGCGCACAGATGCGGCGCCAGGGGCCGCCGTCCGCGCCGCGCATCTCAAGGAAGCGCTTGAGGCGGACATCGGGGAACAGCGTCGAGAGATGGTTCGTCCAGTCGCCCATCGTCGGCTCCCAATCGGCGATCTCACCCTTCAGCGCACCGTCCATGAACTGGCGGAAGGTGACGTGCGTACAGTCGTGATAGCGGCCGTCGCGAACGACGAAATACATAGGCACATCGAGCGCCCACTTCACATAGTCTTCGAAGCCGAAATCATCCCTGAAGGTGAAATCGAGCAGGCCGCCGCGGCGGTTGTCTGTATCTTTCCATATTTCGCCGCGCCAGGAGGAAAGCCCGTTTGGCTTGCCATCGGTGAAAGGGGAGGAGGCGAAGAGCGCCGTTGCCAGCGACTGCAGTTTCATCGACACGCGCATCTTGCGGCGCATGTCGGCTTCCGACGAAAAGTCGAGGTTCACCTGGATGGTGCAGGTGCGGTACATCATGTCGAGACCCATGGTGCCGACCTTCGGCATGTAGCGGGTCATGATCTCATAACGCGATTTCGGCATGCGCGGCGTTTCGGCGAGCGTCCATTTCGGGCTGCCGCCGATGCCGAGGAAGCGGATGCCCATCGGCTCGGCAATTTCGCGCACCGTCGCGAGATGGGCATTCGATTCTTTACAGGTTTGGTGAATGGTTTCGAGCGGCGCGCCGGAGAGTTCGAACTGCCCGCCCGGCTCGATCGAGATGGCGCCCATGCCCGAGGGTTCACCGAGCCCGATGATGTTGTCACCGTCCATGATGGGATCCCAGCCGCTCTTCTTCTGCAGCCCCGTGAGGAGCGCGGAAATGCTGGCCTCGCCGAAATAGGGCACAGGGCTGTTGTCGGCGCGGAAGAACACGAATTTCTCGTGCTCGGTGCCGATGCGAAATTTCTCCTGCGGTTTGCAGCCTGCGGCCAGATAGGCCGTCATTTCCGAGACCGAGGAGAGCGGAGTCTGGTCGGTAGTATCGCGCGCCATGGTATTACCTTAGATCTCGGAGAAGAACCCGCGCAAGCCGCAGGTCAATAGGAGGGTGATTGACGCGGATTGAGGTACGGTGCAAGTGAATTTCTTTCAAGGGTCGTTCAAAAAAATAGGATTTTATGTCTCGCAACTGCATCACAGCCGTGTCAGCCACCGGCATATTTGCACAAGCGTTCAAGACATCCCGCTAGTCACGCCGATAGCTTTGCTTCCACTGACATCAGGCGGAGCATATCGATGAACGGTCCGAACGACCTTTACTATCCTATACTGACGCTGCTTCTGGCTTCGCTCGTCATCATGGGAAGTCCCGGTCCCTCGACCATCAGCGCGACGGCGATGGGAGCGGCCTACGGCTTCCGACGGTCGCTCGGTTACGTCTCCGGCCTTATTGCGGGCACCGTGGCTGTTCTGCTCGCGGTAGCGGCTGGCGTCGTTGCCGTCCTGCTGTCGGTGCCGCATGGTGCCCTCCTGCTGACTGTGGTCTCGGCGCTCTATATCCTTTATCTCGCCTTCAAGATCGCCACCGCGCCGCCGCTGTCTCGCCGCGACGATCAGATCGCGGCGCCTGCCTTTTCCGGTGGGTTCCTGCTGGCCGTCGCCAATCCCAAGGCCTATCTCGCGATCGCAGCCGTCTTTGCCGGTGTCAGCCTGTTTCAGGATCAGAGGCTGCTCGACGCCGCCGCCAAGATCGCGCTGCTCACAGCCATGATCGTCGCCATCCATATGGCCTGGCTTCTCGTTGGTGCTTCACTATCCCGTTTCCTTCAAGATCCGAAGATCTCGCGGATCGTCAACATCTCGCTGGCAATCCTGCTGATCGTTGCAACCGTCGCTGCTATACTGGAGTGACGTCTCAGTTCCAGTCGCCGATCGCGGCCTGGATCACCGCCATGGCCGCAACAGCCGCCGTATCGGCACGCAGGATACGCGGGCCAAGCGGAATGGCGGTGACGAAATCGAGGCTGCGCAAGAGGGAGCGCTCTTCTTCGGAAAAACCGCCTTCGGGGCCGACCAGCAGCGCCAGATGCTTCTCCTTTACCCGCGTCAAAAGCGGCAGCGGATTTTGGCCGGCATCGCCCTCGTCGCAATAGATGATGCGGCGCTCGCGCGGCCAGCGGGCGAGCAGATCGGCAAGCTTCACAGGTTCGGCTACGTCGGGAATGCCGAGGATGCCGCACTGCTCTGCCGCCTCGATGACATTGGCCCTGACCTTGTCGAGGTTGGTGATCTTGCCTTGCACATGCTGTGTCATCACCGGCTGCAAGAGGCCGGCGCCCATTTCGACCGCCTTCTGCACGAGATAATCCAATCGCCCGACTTTCAGAGGCGCGAAAAGGTAGTGCAGGTCGGAGGGGGCCGGCTGCGGGCGTGTCTCCTCGACCGGCGTCAGCAGGATGCGCTTGCGGGTGGGGAAGGAGACACGGACTTTCCACTCTCCGTCGCGGCCGTTGAAGACAAGAAGTTCAGCACCATCCTCCATGCGCAGCACGTTGGCGAGATAGTTGAACTGATCCTGGTCAACCTCGATGGCGGTACCAGCCTTGATGTCTGCCGTCACGTACAGCCGCTGCATGCGGAAATTGGCGCGCATGGATTACCCCCGGAATTAACTGGAACACTGAGATGGAGCGGCTCGAAGATCCGGCGAGAAGCCGAACCGCTCTAAATGAAGAGCGCGACCATAACCCAATATACGGCGGCGGCAAGCAGGGCAGCGACCGGCACGGTGATCGCCCAGGCGGCGATGATGGTCATGAAATGCGAGCGGCGCACGAGCCGGCGGCGATGAACCTCATCGGGATTGCGCTCATCGGTGGCTTCCGGCTCGCTCCAGGGTATGCCCGCCGCCTCGGCCTTTTTACGCATATAGTCAAATCGCCGCTTGGAACGGACGGTGGACCACTCGCGAAAGAAGCCGACGCCGAAGACCGCGCCAACGGTAATGTGGGTCGAACTCACGGGGAAACCGAACCAGGCGGCGACGATGACGGTGAGGGCCGCAGACACGGCGACGCAATAGGCACGCATCGGATTGAGCTTGGTGATCTGTTCGCCAAGCAGACGGATGAGCCGCGGCCCATAGAGCAGAACGCCAACGGAGATGCCGCAGCCGCCGATCATGACGACCCAGAAGGGCGCCTTCTGCGTGCTTGTCTCGGCCAGCACGGTGAGCGAGCCGCCAAGCCCGACATCGCGAACGATCGCAGCGAGCGGGCCGATGGCGTTGGCGACGTCGTTGGCGCCATGCGCGAAGGACATCAGGGCTGCAGAGCAGATCAACGGCAGGCGGAAAAGCTTGCGCAACGAGCTGTTCTTGTTTTCCAATCCCGCCGATTGCGCCGCCACAAGCGGCCATGCGCCGAGCCACGCGATGATGCCGACACTGAGGCCGATCGCAAGATTGAGGATATTGGGTATCGTACCTTTGGGTTCGAGCTGGACCACGAGATAGCCCGAGAAGGCGCCGGCCATCAGTCCGATCAGGATCGGAATCCAATATCTGGCGGCGGCAATCTTGTCGTCGCGATAGATGATGAAGGTCTCGATGAAGTAGAGGATGCTGGCCGCGATGGTGCCGCCGAGAAAGGGTGTTATCACCCAGCCGGCCGAGATGGCCGCCAGCGTGTTCCAGTTCACGAGTTCCGGGCCGACAGCGGCAAAGCCTGCACCCACGACGGCGCCGACGATCGTATGTGTCGTCGAAACCGGCGCTTTCAGCCAGGTGGCGAAATTGATCCAGAGTGCTGCGGCAAGCAGGGCCGCCATCATCAGCCAGGCAAGTTTGCCGATGCTGACGATGCGATTGGTATCGACGATATGCGTCGAGATCGTATTGATGACTGGGCCGCCGGCAATCGTCGCGCCGAGGATCTCGAAGATGGCGGCCATGACGAGGGCCTGCGTCATGGTGATCGCGCGCGCACCGACCGCCGCACCGACATTGTTGGCGACGTCTTTCGCGCCGATGTTCATGGCCATGTAGCCGGCAAGGGCTACGGCGGCAAAGATCAGCGTCGCGCGCGGCTGGTTGAAAACGTAGATGCCGGCGAAGACCATGGCGAGACCGAGGAAGATTAGGCCGATACCCGGCGCCACCAGACGCCTCGTGACGTGATGCGTCGCGTCCTCGACATAGGTGAATTTGTCGAGGTCCTTGTCGAGCGTCCTTTTTACAGGTGTGGCCGGTCGGTCGGGCATGCGATTCTCTGAATCAAAACTCTCCTATTGCGCTGACCGATAAGGCGCGCAATATCCACCAAGCATACTGGCACAGTTTTTTGTGAGTAATGTGGCTTACTCGGCCTGCGAAACCACCGGAGCGGCCGGCATCCGGCGGGCGAAGGCGAGAATGAGATCGTGCAGTTCCGGTTCGCGAACGCGTTCGGCTGCTTCCTCGCAGGAGACCCACTCCATGGAGCGCTCGCCCTTTTCCTTGAAGTTCTTGACGAGTTCGTTGACTTCGAGAGCGTAGACCTGCACGCGGCATGGCACCTGGATGCCGTCCTTGAGCACCTTGTCGTAGCCGAACGAGCCGAGCGGCTCAGTTTCCACCACGCCGCGCACGCCTGCCTCTTCATAGGCTTCGCGAGCAGCAACTTCATGGGAGAGCTTGCCGGGCATAGGCCATCCCTTGGGGATGACCCAGCGACCGGTGTCGCGGCTGGTCAGCAACAAAATCTCAAGATGACCGGTTTTCTTTTTCACCCGATAACAAAGCGCAGCATATTGCTGTCGCGGCGGACGCCGAAACATGAGTTGCACATCATTTGCTATGCGGCTGAGAAAGGCCAATTGTCGGTTCACCTTTGAGAGTTGGAGTGAAGGCTGGAATCTATATTATCACGGTGCGGAAAAATTTTGCGCTCCATATAAGGCTATATGGTATTTCCCCACAAAATTATTGAGTGTTGCGTAGAGAAAAATGCAAAGATTTGTCTTCTGATATTCGCCAGCGATTGTGCTGAAAGCGACATTCAACAGCATTTTCGTGCCGCAGATGGCGCAATCGTATGGATGTGGCTGCTATCGTTTTGGAAAGAAAGAAAAAACTTATTATGTCCGAACGCATCCCGCCTCGACGCCTGCCGCCCTTGAACGCGCTGCGTGCCTTCGATGCGGTTGCGCGCTGCGGCAGCATCCTGAAGGCGGCCGATGAGCTTGGCGTCGTGCGCGGGGCTATCAGGCAACAGCTGAACCTGCTGGAGGCACATTTTGGCGTACCCCTGTTCGACCGGGAGAATGGCAGGCTGGTGTTGACGGCGAAGGGCAGGGCATTCGCCGATTCCGTTGGTGTCGCCTTTGGCATCCTCACGCGGGCCTCCGCCGAACTTTCCGTTGGCGAACCGCGGTCGATTCGACTCGGCGTTCCCTCGGCTTTTGCCGTCTGGTGGCTGATGCCGCGCGTCGCCGCGCTTCAGACGGTACTTCAGGATATCGATATCGACATCGTGCCGATGGCGACAGTCGAGCCGCTTGCCAAGCGCCCCGACCTGGAAGCGGTCATCATGGGCGGCGAATACCGGCCGATGCGCGATATCACCGCTATCCGCTTCATGGAGGATGAGTTCGGTCCCATCGCAACGCCCGATGTCGCCGATCGCCTCGGACTTGCCAACGGTGTTCCGGCACTTGCCGGAGCTGTTGCCCTTGCAAGCCGTTCCGCCCCGAGCCTGTGGGAGGATTGGTTTGCCGAAAGCGGTCACGCCCCCATCCGCTTTGCCGGCAGTCGCGAATTTGAAGACCTGCTGCTTGCGCTCGGCGCCGCCCGCTCGGGTCTCGGGGTCGCCATCGCCCCGCGCACCGCCATTGGCGAGGATTTCGATCGCGGTACTTTGGTCGCGCCATTCGGCTTCATCCGTAGGCCGGCGGGCTATAGCCTCAGCCTTCGCAGCAGCGATGTGAAGGACCCGGCGTTGGTGCGATTGGCGGATTGGCTAAGCAAGGCGGGGGCCGAACCAGCTTAGCACAACATCAAAGAGAGACGCATTCATATGGCAGATTTTCTGCCATGCAACGCAGTGCAATGTCCATCGACACCTCCTTCGGGATCATGCCAGATCGCGGCATCGAACCAACCGGCAGGAGCGCATCATGGATCAGCCTTCTTCTCTTTCGCGTATCGACTGGGTGGCGCGCAGCTGCCGTCTGCTGGCGGCCACAACAGCGGAATTTCGTGACACAAAACCCTTTGCCGGCCTCACAATCGGCACCGGCATTCACCTCGAGCCGAAGACCGTTGCGCTGCTGATGACGCTGCGTGCCGGCGGCGCGGATCTCGTCTGCACCGGCAATCTCAACAGCACCCAGCCGGAAACGGTGGACTATCTGCGCGCTCAGGGCATCAAGGTCTTTGCGACACAGACCCGCGACGCTGAGGAGCATGGTGCGAGTCTCGACGCGATCCTGGCGGAAAAGCCGGACCTGCTGCTCGACAATGGCGGCGATCTCTTCGCCCGCGCGGCCGACAGGCCCTATGCTAATCTGCTTGGCGGCACCGAGGAAACCACATCCGGCCGCACCCGGCTGATGCCGATGCGCGACAAGCTCAACATGCCGATCCTCATTATCAACGACAGCCCGATCAAGCAGTTCGCCGAAAACCGGCATGCTGTCGGGCAAAGCCTCTTCGAGAGCTATCTGCGCTTCACCAACCGCTCCACCAATGGCAAACATGTGACCGTCTTTGGTTACGGTGCCTGTGGCAAGGGCACCGCTACATGCTTCCGCAATGCATTCTCCACCGTCAGCGTTGTCGATATCGATCCGGTCACGACGCTTGAAGCACATCTCGACGGCTTCACGACGCCGCTACGTGAATCGGCGATCCGCTCTGCCGATATCCTGATCACTGTGACAGGCTATCCAGGCATCATCACGGTTGCCGATCTGCCCTTGATCAAGGATGGCGCGATCTTGATGAACGGCGGCCACTTCCCGCATGAGATTGATGTCGAAGGCTTCCGCGACAGTCCCGATGTCGCCGGCGTCGATCAGTACGAAGCTGAGCAGATCGAGACCGTCCGCATGCGAGATGGCCGTGCCTTCCACATTCTCGGCGGCGGCCACATGGCCAATCTGGCCGGCCCGCGTCCGCTGGGGAATACCGTCGAATCCATGGATCTCGGCTTTGCCCTGCAGGCGCGATGCCTGGAGAGGGTCGCCAAGGGCAGCCTTGGCAAGGAAGCCTGCGTCATCCCCGTTCCCACTGACATCGATGCCCTAGTCGCCTCCGCCTATCTCGACCTGGCGCGATAGGCATCAGGTTCCGGACAGCGCCTGCGGCAGCAATCGTTCGTAGAGTGCCGCCATTTCGTCGCCGAAGCAGCAGAAGATGATCTCATCGAACGCGCCATCCTCGCTTTCGGCAAGGGTAGCACGGATCGCGATTCCCGCTGCCGGCTCGGCGGGAAAGCGATAGACGCCGGTGGAAATGGCAGGAAAGGCGATGGTCTTCAGATCGTGTTGCCGGGCAAGGTTGAGACTGTTGCGATAGCAGTCGGCAAGCAGCTCCTCTTCGCCATGGTTTCCGCCATTCCAGACGGGGCCGACAGTATGGATCACATGCGTTGCAGGCAGACGATATCCGCCGGTCATCTTTGCCTGGCCGGTCTTGCAACCATTCAGTGTCCGGCATTCCGCCAGGAGATCCGGCCCGGCGGCGCGATGGATCGCCCCGTCCACGCCACCGCCGCCGAGCAGGCTGCTATTGGCCGCATTGACGATGGCATCGACCGAAAGCTTGGTGATATCGCCAAGCATCACGGTGAGGCGCGTCTTCGAGTTGAGATCAAGATCGGAACGGATGGTCTCGGGCGCGGACATGACGGTCTCCTCGATCCTATAAGGGTTCTCATCGCTCCCAATAGGGAACAGGGCCGTAAAGTTCCGCCAGAAAGTCGATGAAGACGCGCACTTTCGCCGGCAGGAACTGCCGGCTGGGGTAAACGGCTGATAGCGTCACATTGTGCGAGCCTTCATAGGCTGGCAGCACCTGAACGAGGCGGCCGTCCCGCAATTCCGGCCCGATATCCCAGGTGGAACGCAGCGCAATGCCGAGGCCGGCGATGACGGCTTCGCGCACGACCTCGCTGGAATTGGTGATGAGCCTGCCCTCGGGGCGGAAGATCAGGCTGCCTTTCGGTCCCTCCAGCCGCCACGGATCGAGATTGTGCGCAGGTAGGCAGATATGCCGGCGCAGATCGTCGATATCCTCGGGCATGCCATGGGCGTCGATATAGGCAGGGGAGGCGCAGAGCACACGACGCACCGGCGCGAGCCTGCGCGCGACGAGACTGGAATCCGTGAGCTCGGCAATGCGGATGGCAAGATCGAAGCCGCCGCCGACGATATCGACGAATTCGTCGCTGAGCACCAGATTGAGCGCCAGTTCGGGATGGGCCTGCATGAAGGATTTCAGATGTGGCGCGATATGCAGCCGGCCGAAAGATGTCGGAGCGGAGATTTTCAGGGTGCCGTGCATCTGCGAAGAGCGCCCGGCAATATAGGCTTCCGCTTCTTCCAGCCCGGCAAGAATGGCAAGCACCCGATCGTAGAACCCCTGACCCGCTTCCGTCAGCGAAATCTGCCGCGTGGTACGCTGCAGAAGCCGCGTGCCGAGCCTGTCTTCAAGGCGCTTGATCCGCTTGGAAATGACGGCCGGCGAAAAGCCGAGTGCGCGGCCTGTCAGGGACATGCTGCCGGTCGCAACTACGCTGGCGAAGATTTCGAGATCCCCTAAATTGGTCATGCAGAATTATTTCCTGTTTTGGAATAAGTGCTTATCATTTGCTCCAAACTTGGGAAAGCGCTAAGCCTGTAATGCGCTAAAAGGGGCTGCGTCCGTAATGGGATGCAGAAGGAGGACCGCATGGCCGAGGCCATTTCATTTCTGGAGCCGCGTGCGGATGTTCTGGCGCGGCGCAGCGCGATCGTTGCAGACCTCGCGGATCTTCTCGCGCCGGAATGCCTGATCCACGAGCAGCGCGAACTCGTGCCCTTCGAAACTGATGCCTTCGTGTCCTATCGCCGCCTGCCGCTCGCCGTCGCCTTGCCACGCTCGACGGCGGAAGTGGCGGCCGTCATGAAATATTGTCACCGCTACGGCATTCCCGTCGTGCCGCGCGGTGCCGGCACATCGCTCTCCGGCGGCGCCATCCCGCAGGAGGATGCCGTCGTTCTCGGCCTCTCCAAGATGAACCGCATCCTCGATATCGATTATGCCAACCGCACTGCGACCGTGCAGGCGGGGGTGACGAACCTGCACGTCTCCGAAAGCGTTTCGGCTGACGGCTTCTTCTATGCGCCCGATCCGAGTTCGCAGCTCGCCTGCACCATCGGCGGCAATATCGGCATGAATTCCGGCGGCGCCCACTGCTTGAAATACGGTGTCACGACGAACAATCTGCTCGGCGTCAAGCTGGTGTTGACCGACGGCACCGTCATCGATCTCGGCGGCAAGGCGCTGGATGCGGCGGGCTACGATCTGCTCGGCCTTGTCTGCGGCTCCGAAGGCCAGCTCGGCATTGTCACAGAGGCGACGGTGCGGCTCATCGCCAAGCCAGAAGGCGCCCGGCCGGTGCTCTTCGGCTTCGACAGTTCCGAGGAGGCCGGCGCCTGTGTGGCCGATGTGATTGCCGCCGGGATCATCCCTGTTGCCATTGAATTCATGGACAAGCCGGCGATCGAGATCTGTGAAGCCTTTGCCAAAGCCGGCTATCCCCTTGATGTAGGGGCCCTGCTGATCGTCGAGGTTGAAGGCTCGGAAGCCGAAATGGACGATATGCTGACTAGCATCGTCGCCATTGCCCGCACCCACAAGGTCAAGACCGTGCGCGAATGCCAGTCGGCGACCGAGGCGGCGCTGATCTGGAAAGGCCGGAAATCCGCCTTCGGTGCCACTGGCCGCATTGCCGACTATATCTGCATGGACGGCACCGTGCCGCTCAGCCAGCTCTCCTATGTCCTGCAGAAGACGACGGAGATCGTCGATCGCTATGGCTTGCGCGTCGCCAATGTTTTCCACGCAGGCGATGGCAATATGCATCCACTGATCCTCTTCAATGCCAATGACCCCGATGAGGCAGCCAGGGCGGAAGCGGCCGGCAACGATATCCTGCGGCTCTGCGTCGATGCCGGCGGTTGCCTCACCGGCGAGCATGGTGTGGGCATCGAGAAGCGCGACCTGATGCGTCATCAATATGCCGATGTCGATCTTGCCCAGATGATGTCGGTCCGCGCCGCTTTCGACCCGGGCTGGATCCTCAACCCATCCAAGGTCTTCCCCCTCGATGGACGCAATGCCGCATGACGGAATTTCACCCCAGGACTGAGGAGGAAGCGGCCTCCATCATCAGTGATC
The DNA here is from genome assembly GCF_057784475.1 of Martinezella sp. CNPSo 3795. Lineage (NCBI taxonomy): Bacteria > Pseudomonadati > Pseudomonadota > Alphaproteobacteria > Hyphomicrobiales > Rhizobiaceae > Martinezella > Martinezella sp. CNPSo 3795. Next base: position 88,661 of record NZ_JBXSOQ010000008.1, read on the forward strand.
ATGCCGCGCGCGCTGCGGCTCTTGCAGTCGTCGGCGGCAACACGCGATCCGGCTTCGGCAATGCGGTCGCGTCCGAAGCGGTGCTCTCGTCAAGTGACCTGACCGGTATTGTCGCCTACAATCCAGGTGAGATGGTGATGACGGCTCGCGCCGGCACCCCGGCCGCGGAGATCGAGGCCGCTCTTGCCGAGGCCGGCCAGATGATGGCCTTCGAGCCCATGGATCATAGGCCGCTGATGGCGACTGAAGGTGAGCCGACGATCGGCGGCATCTTCGCGGCCAATGTCTCCGGGCCGCGCCGTTTCGTCAGCGGTGCCGCGCGCGACAGCCTGCTCGGCGTCCGCTTCGTCAATGGCAGGGGTGAAATCGTCAAGGCCGGGGGGAGGGTGATGAAGAATGTCACCGGCCTCGATCTGGTCAAGCTGATGGCCGGCTCGCACGGTACGCTCGGCCTTCTGACCGAAGTAACGTTCCGCGTGCCGCCAAAGCCGAAGACGGAGGAAACGATCGTCGTCTCCGGCCTCAACGATGCGGAAGCCGCCAATGCCATGGCTGCGGCCATGGCTCTGCCGCTCGAGGTATCGGGCGCCGCCCATCTGCCGCTGACCGTCGCCTGGTTCTTTCTCGACGGCAAGCTGCCGCAAGGGGAGGCGACTGTGCTGCGCATTGAGGGGCTTCCGGGCTCCGTCTCGGTCCGCGGCGAAAAGCTTACCGCCGCGATGGCCCGGCTCGGGTCGGTGAAGCGCCTTGCAGAAGATGACAGCCGCAGGCTCTGGCGCGAGATCCGCGATGTAAAGCCCTATGCGGATGGCACGACGCGCCCCGTTTGGCGTGTGTCCGTGGCACCCAGCATCGGCCACCAGCTCGTCGCGGCACTTCGTCTGGAAGAAGGCGTGGATGCCTATTATGACTGGCAGGGTGGTCTTGTCTGGATGCGCATGGAAGCAGAACCCGAAGGCGATATGCTCAGGCGCTACATTCATGCTTTAGGCGGTGGGCATGCCACCTTGATGCGCGCCACCCCGGCCCACCGCGCGACGACAGCGGCTTTCCAGCCGCAGCCCGAAGCGGTGGCGCTGCTGTCTGTGCGCGTGAAGGAAAAATTTGATCCGGCCGGGATTTTCAATCCGGGGAAGATGGGGTGATGCGGATGGAGTCTTTGGCTGGTTACCCCCTCACCCTAGCCCTCTCCCTGCGGCGGAGAGGGAATGACCTTGTTTGCCGCGATTCCACGATTTTCTTTCCGGCAGGGGAGGAGGAAGATGGATTCCTCCTTCTCCCCCTGGGGAGAAGGTGCCCGACAGCGCGGATGAGGGGGCTCGACGGGATATGATGGGCGCCTTTGTTCTGGTAGGCAAGAATCGAGGGCTCGGCTGATGCAAACCAATTTCACGCCCGAACAGCTTGCCGATCCGCATGTGGCCGAATCCGAGGCGATCCTGCGCAAATGCGTCCATTGCGGCTTCTGCACCGCCACCTGTCCGACCTACGTGACGCTCGGCAATGAGCTCGACAGCCCGCGCGGCCGCATCTATCTCATCAAGGATATGCTGGAAAACGGCCGGCCAGCCGATGCCGAAGTGGTGACACATATCGACCGCTGCCTTTCCTGCCTTGCCTGCACCACGACCTGTCCTTCCGGTGTCGATTACATGCGCCTGATCGACCACGCGCGCGTCCATGTCGAGAATACCTACAAACGTCCGCTGATGGACCGGCTGACCCGCAATGTGCTGGCCGCTGTTTTGCCCTATCCCCGCCGCTTCCGGCTGGCCCTGCAGCTTGCGAACTTTGGCCGACCGTTCAAGGGGCTGTTGAAGCGCGTTCCAGCATTGAAGGCTTTCGCTGCCATGCTCGATCTTGCGCCGCGCAGCATCCCAGCGCCATCTGCCTTTGCCAAGCCCGCCCGCTACGAGCCGCAAGCGGAGCGGCGCGGTCGCGTGGCGATCCTGACGGGCTGCGCCCAGCCGGTGCTCGATCCCGAAATCAACGCGGCCACCATCCGCCTGCTGACGCGCCTCGGTGTCGAGGTCGTCGTGCCGGAGGGGGAAGCGTGCTGCGGTTCGCTGGTTCATCACATGGGCCGCGAGGAACAGGCGCTCGCCGCCGCCCGCGCCAATGTCGATGTGTGGCTGCGCGAGATCGAGGCCGGAGGACTTGATGCCATCATCGTCACCGCTTCAGGTTGCGGCACGACGATTAAGGATTATGGTCATATGCTGCGCCTCGATCCGGCCTATGCCGACAAGGCGGCAAGGGTCTCGGCGCTTGCCAAGGACGTCACGGAATATCTCGCAAGTCTCGACCTTCCGTCACATATGCCGCGCGGCATCGCGGTCGCCTATCATTCCGCCTGCTCCATGCAGCATGGGCAGAAGATCACAATGGCGCCGAAGCTGCTTTTGAAGGCGGCCGGCTTCACGGTGCGCGACCCGGCGGAGGGACATCTTTGTTGCGGCTCGGCCGGCACCTACAACATCATGCAGCCGGAAATTTCGGCCGAGCTGAAAGCGCGCAAGGTCAGGAACATCGAGGCGACGAAAGCCGATATCATCGCAACGGGCAACATCGGCTGCATCACCCAGATCGCCACCGGAACCGGCATTCCCATCCTGCATACGGTGGAATTGCTGGATTGGGCCTATGGCGGCGAGATACCGGCGAAACTGAAGGGCCTGCAGCCGGCTGCTGCTTAGAGCAATTCCAGGAAAAGTGCAGAGCGGTTTTTCGTCTGGAATTGCGTCCTAATGCAGCTTGTCCGGCGTGGGCAGGCGATGAGCCTGCCATTCGACCTCGAACCGGTCGGCGGCAATCTGCGTCATGCTGATGCGATCCTGTCCTTCCTCGAAGAAGAGGCCATCCACCAGGCCGGCGATGCCGTCATAGAACGAGCCTTCCACAAGGCTGGTGACTCGCGGCCTCTCACGGCCCAATGCAGCATAGTCGGCAACCGACATACAATGCCGGCGGCCGTCCGCGAACACGTCGATCAGTCGCGGAACATCGCCGGCGACATCGACTTCATAATAAACGATGACTGGCTCCTCGCTTTCCGGATGGATCCAGTCACATCGGTAGTAGAAAAAGCTCATGGCTGAAACATAGCACAAGATCCCCCAAGCCTGAACCGGTTTAAGGGATCGATTGCGACTTCAGCCGGAAGGACGTCAGAAGTTGAACGAAACGCCGAAGTCGAGCGCGTGCGTAAAGACCCTGGTCTTCAGCGTATCGCCGCTGTCGATCGAGACGTTGTTCACGAAGTTGTAGTTGCCCTTATATTCGACGAAGGTCGACCAGTGCTTGGCGAACTGATAGCTGACGCCCGCCTGTGCCTGCAGCGAAGCACCGCCGAACTGGTAGTCGAAGGTTGTGCCCGATGCGCGGGTGACTTCGACGTGCGGCACGTTGATACCGGCACCCAAGCCCACATAGGGCGTCCAGTTGCGGCTCGGATCCTGGAAGCGGTAGAGCGCGTTCAGCGTCAGCATGTTCAGGCCGTCTGTGAATTCGAAATGCGACCAGCCGGGCGTATTGCCGAGATCGCCATAGACCTTCGCATGGGTATAATCGAGCGACACGCCCCAGTTCGGCTTGTCGAACTCATCGAGCCACCAGATGCCGCGGAAGCCGAAATAGGGCGGCATCTTGAAGGATTTGCCCGACCAGTTCGGGTCGAAATCGGCGCCGTCCGACGTGGTCACATTGCTGCCTGTCGCGCCCTGTATGCCGCCGTAAGCGGAAAATTGCATCTCTGCCGAGGCAGAGCTTGCGGCAAATACGAATGCGGAAGTCGCAAGCGCGGCGAATGCCGGCTGCTTGATGCGAAATGCACGATGCATATGAAATCCCCGAATGCCAAAGTGCCGCCATCTAAACGCGCTTCCATGACACTTCTATTGCAGTCATGGGTCGGCAAGTACGGCTTAGGCGGGAAAACTGACGTCAAACTGAAGGCGACGCTCCGTTTTTCAGCGGTGCAGCGTGATAAGTTTCAGGCTGTAACACCGGCGCAACAGTGTCTCCATCCGCGCCTGCATGCAATAGGCTATTACAAGTGATACGGGCATCCTTCCGTGGCGTGAATGATGCCATGCCAGGAAAGGACGCCCGTTATCTTGATGCCTGATTCGGGCGGAGTCTATCAGCCGCCGAACAGGGTTCTCAGCACATCGACGCCGCGATCCTGGTAGCTGACCTCGCCCTGCTTGTTGCCGGGACCGACGACGATGACCTTCGTGCCGACCGGAACGCGGTCATAGAGATCGATCACATCCTTGTTCATCATGCGGATGCAGCCGGAGGACATGTTGAGGCCGATGCTCCATGGCTGGTTGGTCCCATGGATTCGGAAGGCGGTGTCGTTACCGTTGCGATAGAGGTACATGGCGCGCGCGCCGAGCGGGTTATCTTCGCCGCCTTCCTGATAGGCCGGCAGCTTGTGGCCCTTTTTGGCTTCGCGAACGATCATTTCCGGCGGCGGAGTCCAGCCGGGCCATTCCGCCTTGCGGCCGACCTTGACCACGCCCGACCAGCCGAAGCCATCGCGGCCGACGCCGATGCCGTAGCGTCTTGCGCGATTATTGCCTTCGACGAGGTAGAGATACTTGTTGTTGGTGTCGACGATGACTGTGCCCGGCTCCTCGTTCGTTGCCAGCCGCACCATGCGCCGCTGAAACTGCGGCTTCACCTGGCCCTGTGGTTCCATCGCCACCTTGATTACGTCGGCGCGCGTGGCCGACGTCGCAATGGGTGCTGAAGCGGTGAAGGCTGCTGCGTTCGATGCTGCAAGAAGACACGCCGCAACGACACCTGTCGTCACGATCGACAATGCTGCTTTCATAATGGCATTCCCCTCGTTGAATTCGCTAGGAAACTACCGGAACCGACGAAGGGATCAAGATCAAAATGCCCGATGAGGAGAATGGCCTGGAAGAACCGGCCTCTCTTCTATCGCGGATCAGACTATAGTCTGAACTATAGTGGAGGGCTTTCCGGTGCGGCGAATACTGCCCCTTCGATGGGATAGTATCGCCGCACAGGTCCCCCGTCGTTCAAGATTACATGACGGTGACGCGGGTGCCGACCTTGACGCGGTTGTAGAGGTCGATGACATCCTCGTTGCGAAGCCGGATGCAGCCGGAGGAGACGGCACTGCCGATCGTCCAGGGCGCGTTGGTGCCATGGATGCGATAGAGGGTGGAGCCGAGATACATGGCGCGGGCGCCGAGCGGATTGCCTTCACCGCCTTCCATGTGCGCCGGCAGATAATGGCCCTTGGCTGCTTCGCGGGAGATCATTTCGGCCGGCGGCGTCCAGTCCGGCCATTCCTGCTTGCGGGTCACGGTGTGAGCGCCGGCCCATTCGAAGCCCGGCTTGCCGACGCCGACGCCGTAGCGTCGCGCCTTGCCGCCATCCATCACCAGATAAAGGAAACGGTTATTGGTATCGATGACGATGCTGCCGGGCTTTTCCTTCGTCTGATAGTCGACGATCTGCGGCAGGAACTGCGGATCGATCTGGCCACGGATTGCCGGATATTGCGGACGAGCCATGGCGACCTGCTGCACGGCGGGACGTGCAAACAGCCCGCGCGGCTGCACGACTTGGCGCACCTGCGGATTGGCCTGCTGCTCCATTCTGGGATCGGCGGCGCGGCGCGCCATCGGGCGGGGATAGACGACCGGCTGCACGTTGCCGCCGCCAAGCTGCATCACCCAGGGGGCGGTCAGATCGGGACTGACGATGACGGGCGGGCGCGACTGATAGCGATCGTCGGCAAAGGCGGTGGAGGCAAGCAGGCTTAGAGCGCCCGCGGCAAACAGGACGGCATGTTTCATCATCGGACAAACTCTCTACACATGGGCCGAAGATGGGCGCGAAAGCACCCGGTCGAAACCATGGTGCCACTTGCACGCGAGCGAATGGTAAACATCTATTCATCAAAATGCCGCGAAGCCGATAAAGCTTTGTCAGGGTTACCGCTTGGTTTGGACAGATGGTTTGCAAGTGGTAAATCATGAATCGGAATGCGCGGTCGTCGAAGTCAGTCTATGAATTTAAGCGTTTGATTGATCTCAATTTATCCGATAGTTGCATACCGGCTCCCGGTAGCGCCTGCTGAAATAGGGGACGAAACGCGAAAATGGCCGAAACAGGCATTATCACCGGCGAAGATGGCAAGGACCGCTGCTTCTGGCACGGCAATCTGCCGGAATATCAGCGCTATCATGACGAGGAATGGGGTCGGCCTGTTGTCAATGACATCAGACTCTTCGAGAAGATCTGCCTCGAAGGCTTCCAGTCGGGCCTGTCCTGGCTGACGATACTGCGCAAGCGCGAGAATTTTCGCGCCGCTTTTGCGGGCTTCGATTTCGAGAAAGTCGCCAAGTTTGGCGAGGCTGATATCGAGCGCTGCCTCGGCGATGCCGGCATCATCCGCCATCGCGGCAAGATCGTTTCCACCATCAACAATGCTCGCCGCGCCATTGAGATGCGCGACGAATTCGGTTCGCTCGCCCGCTATTTCTGGAGCCATGAGCCGACCGCCGCCGAGCGCCCGGAGATCTTTGACCTTGCCCATCTGCGCGCCAATCCGACCACAGCGGCTTCGGTGCGGATTTCGAAGGATCTGAAGAAACGCGGCTGGACCTTTGTCGGCCCGACCACAGTTTATGCCTTCATGCAGGCCATGGGCCTGGTCAACGACCACATCGAGGGCTGCTATTGCCGGAAAGAGGTGGAGGCGATGCGTTGCGCATTGGTGCGACCGTGAGAGCTGTGCTTCTTGGTCTTTCGCTGACGATGGTTGCGCTGTTCAACGCCGCAGTGGCCCATGCGCAAAGCAATACCCAGCAACAGCAGCTGCCGCAGCTCGATCGTGGCGAAAAGCTTGAAAAGATCGCCCTGCCGGCCGTCCTCGAGCGGCTGACGGGCTGGACGAAATTCGGCAAGGGCAAGGTCTACATGCTGCCGCTGAAGAAGGGCCAGCATGTGCGGATTACCTTCAGCTCGAAGAGCAAATATGCCTATATGGCGATCTTCGACCTCTCGTCGAGCGAGGATGAATCCTTCTTCGGCACGGATGAAGACGGCAACACCGCCGACGTCACCGTCAATGAGGATACGACCTGGCTGATCAAGCCCTATTATTCGCGCGTCACGCGCCGGCGCGGTCTCGGTGCGCCATACGAGATCCTCATCGACCCCAATCCGCCGGCCGCGCAGCAGGCGCCGGCTGATCAGCAGAAGGATCAGGGACCGATGCTGTTTCCGCCGCGTTCGAAGCAGGGACAGTAAGGGTTATTGCAACGCTTCGATCACGCCATGCAATTCGCCGAGATGGCCGATCTTGCGGAAACGTGGTGCGTCGGTCGGTTCCTCGACATGCTCGAACGACCATGTAAGTTCGTGGGGCACGAAGACGCCGTAGCTGCCGGCAGCAAGCGCCGGCACGATGTCCGATTTCAGTGAATTGCCGATCATCATGGCCCGTTCCGGCCCGTCGCCCACCTTGGAAAAGATGCGGCGATAGGTGGACGCATTCTTGTCCGAGACGATCTCGACCGCATCGAAGAGGTCGCCGAGTCCGGATTGCGCAAGCTTGCGCTCCTGATCGAAAAGATCGCCCTTGGTAATCAGCACCAACAGATACTTTCCCGAGAGGGCCTCCAGCGTTTGACGCACATGCGGCAATGTCTCGACCGGGTGGGCGAGGAGATCGCGGCCGATATCGAGGATTTGGGCGATGACGGTCGATGGCACTTCGCCCTCCGTGATCTCGATGGCTGTTTCGATCATCGAGAGGGTGAAACCTTTGATGCCGAAGCCGTAGTGACGAAGATTGCGCTTTTCCGCCTCCAGCAGGCGCGCGGAAATGACGTCGCTTGCGGCGTGATCGGCGAGTAACTCGGTAAACTGCAGTTCCGTCAGCCGATAGAATTGTTCGTTCTGCCAGAGCGTGTCATCGGCGTCGAAGCCGATTGTCGTTAGGGGACGTTGCGTCATCGATCTATCCGTTCTGCGCATGATATGAAGGCTGGAGTCTAATCCGCGCCCGGTCGGACGCAAGAGCAAGCGTCGGTCACCGCATCGTGATCGGTCCGAGGTCTCGCGTTGAAATCGGTTTCCGGTGCATTATGTCCTTGTTGTCTCGATCGCCGCGGAGCCAGAGCCCGGCCTCGACGACTGTCTTATGACCTCCCAGGGCAGTGCCGACAGCGGCTGCCGTGCCGAGGCCAATTCATAGCGAAAAGATAGCGTTCACCGGCCGGAAGAGTCTTCCGGCTGACCACAAGGGAATTTCTCCTATGCGTTACAATCAACTCGGCAATACCGGCCTTTTCGTCTCCGAACTCTGCCTGGGGACGATGACCTTCGGTGAAGCCAATCCCAACACGCCCTGGGGCTCGATCGCAGATGTCGACCAGGCTCTGGCCGACAAGATCGTCGAAGGCTCGCTTGCCGCCGGCGTCAACTTCATCGACACCGCCGACGTCTACTCCTTCGGCAATTCCGAAAAGCTGCTCGGCCAAGCCCTGAAGAATCTCGGCGTTCCCCGCAAGGATGTCGTCATCGCCACCAAGGTCTATGGCGTCATGGGCGACAAACCGAACGATCGCGGCGCCTCGCGCGGCCATATCATGGACTCGGTGCAAGCAAGTCTTGACCGGCTGCAGACCGATCATATCGATCTCTATCAGATCCACGGCACCGATATCGTGACACCGATCGACGAGACGCTGCGGGCGCTGGACGATCTCGTTTCGCGCGGTCTTGTGCGTTATGTCGGCGTCTCCAACTGGCAGGCCTGGCGCATCGCGAAGGCGCTCGGCATTTCCGAGCGCTGCGGTTTCGCCCGCTTCGAGACGGTGCAGGCCTATTATTCCATCGCCGGCCGCGATCTGGAGCGTGAAATCGTGCCTGTCATGGCTGAGGAAAAGCTCGGGCTCATGGTCTGGTCGCCGCTCGCCGGTGGTCTGCTCTCGGGCAAGTATGGCCCGGGCGCCCCGGGCAACGGCGAGGGCCGGCGTGCGAGCTTCGATTTCCCGCCCGTCGACAAGGATCGAGCCTGGGCCTGCGTCGCCGCCATGCGCGAAGTTGCCGAGAAGCATGGTGCAAGCGTCGCCACGGTGGCACTTGCCTGGATCCTGGCGAAGCCCTTCGTCACGAGCATCATCATCGGCGCCAAGCGCCTCGATCAGCTCGATCAGAATTTGGCGGCCGTCAAGCTGAAGCTCGATGCCGACGATATGGCCAAGCTCGATGAGGTCAGCGCGCTTGCGCCCGAATATCCCGGCTGGATGCTGGCCCGTCAGGGTGCCCAACGCGTGCCGCAGCCCTTCGAACCGAAGGCCTGATATCGTTCAAAGCCGGGCCGCAGCTTCTCGCGGCGGCCCGGCTCCACGTCAAAGCTCGATGACGATCTTGCCGAAGGGGCCGCGATCGAGCTGGTCGAAGGCGGCCGGCACCTCGCTGAGTGCATAGCGATGGCCGATGACGGGCTTCAGGCCGATGCTGTCGACCGCGAGCACGAAGTCTTCAAGCGAGCGGCGATGGCCGACGCCGATGCCCTGCACGGTGGGAGACTTTAGCAGCAGCGGTGCCACCGGACCGGAGATGTCGAAGCCCTCGAGGACACCGATAACGGAGATCTGGCCATGAGGCGCCACCGCCTTCAGGGACTGGCCGAAATTCGGGCCACCGGCAATTTCGATGATATGGTCGATGCCACGATCGTTGGTGAGGCGATAGACCTCTTCCACCCAATCGGCTTTGTTGCGGTCGATGCCATGATGAGCGCCCAAAGCCTTGACCCGCTCAAGCTTTTCCGGTCCAGAGGAGGTTACGAAGACCTCGGCGCCCTGGGCCGCGGCGATCTGCAGACCAAACAGCGCCACGCCGCCCGTTCCCTGCACCAATACGCTGTCACCGGGCTTGACCTTGCCGCGTTCCACCAGCGCGAACCAGGCCGTAAGGCCGGCGCAGGGCAAGGTGCTTGCCTCGGCATAATCGAGGCTCTTGGGTGCCGATACGAACCATCCTTCCGGCATGGAGATATATTCGGAGAGCACGCCGGGATAGAAGCCGCCAAGCGTCTTGTAGGGCGGTGTACGTGCATCGCCGAGCGGCTTGCCGTCGATCCAGCCGGGGTGGAAGGTCGAAATGACCCGGTCGCCGACGGAGAATCTGGTTACGTCGTCTCCCACCGCTTCGACGACGCCCGCCATATCGGAGGCCGGCACGAAGGGAAATTGGATCGGTAGGCCCATGCCGGTCTCACGCACGAGCTTGTCGCGATAGTTCAGTGAAACGGCTTTGACTCGCACAAGCACTTCGCCGCGCGCGGGTTTGGATACTGCCGTTTCCGTGAGGTTCAAGGGAGCACCGACGGCAATCGTATCAAGAGTCCAGCGCTTCATAGTCTTCGTCATCATGATCTCCTGAGAGAAATTGGAAGCAATGGACCGAGCATATCGTTGCTTTCTGATCGCCAGTGGCGATATTATTTCCGCTTACTGGTTCCTTAAGGGAAGCAATCATCATGAATGACATGCTCAACGGCATTCCCGAATTCGTGGAGGCGGTCGAAGCCGGCGGCTTTTCGGCCGCGGCGGCGCGCATGAATCTCTCCCGCTCGGCGATCGGCAAGACCATCGCCAGACTGGAGCGGCGCCTGAATGTGCGCCTCTTTCACCGCACCACCCGCATGCAGAGCCTGACGGACGAAGGCCAAGCTTTTTATGAGCGCTGCCGCCGGGCGCTGGATGAGATACAGTCTGGCGAGGCTATGCTGGAATCGGGCAAGCGGGAGGTTACCGGACGTCTTCGTATCTCCATGCCTGTCCTTTTCGGTCGTCGCTGCGCTGCTCCGCTGTTGCTGGAATTGGCGCGTATCCACCCCAAACTTGAGCTCGACCTTTCCTTCAGCGATCGCGTGGTCGATCTCTTCGACGAGGGTTTCGATCTCGCCATTCGCAACGGCGTGTTGCGGGACGAAGCCGGCCTTGCCGCGCGCAAGATCGCCCTCCATCGCATGACGCTATGCGCCTCGCCGGATTATCTAGTCGCCAGAGGTACGCCCCAGACCATTGCCGATCTCGATAGCCACGATCTCGTCGTCTATGCCAGATCGGGAGAAGCCAAGAGATGGACCTTCCTGCAGGAAGATGGAGCGGCCGTCGACTATTTTCCGCAGACGCGGTTGCGTCTCGATGACCTGGAGGTCATTGCGGATGCGGCTGCCGCGGGGATGGGCATTGCGTGGCTGCCCTGTTGGCTGGTGCGGGACTATGTGCGCGCCGGTAAGCTCATGCAGGTGCTCAATGTCTCCAGCCGGCCCGTCAACGTCTATGCCGTCTGGCCGCAGGTGCCACAGCTTTCGCTGAAGATGCGCGTGGTCATCGACCTGCTCGCCGCGCGCCTGCCTGCAATCATGGACTGAGCATGTGACGATGCCTCCGGTTAAAGGAGTGCGCCCTCCGCAAATACCTGGTTCCAACGAAAGACCTTGACGGATTTGCGCAGGCCTGCCGCCCAGAATGGATCTTCCTTCACCAGACGATCGATGGCATCGGCGGTCTCCACTTCGACGAGCCACAGGCCGCCGGCAAAAGCATCGCCCTCCCGGCTGAGTGGTCCCGCCGTCCTGATGGAAGCGGCATTCGCCTCCAGGAAAGCGAAGTGACGAGGCAGATATTCCTTGCGGATCGCGGCGGCGTTTTGTTGATCATCCTCGAACAGGACAGCGAACAGGGTCATCGTTATCTCCTTACTGGATATTTCCAGTCTATGACTGCAATAATGCCGATACACGCGGTAAGTTTGCCGTAAGGAGCTGCAAAATTGCACGACGTCGATTGGAATGACCTGCGCCATATTCTGGCGCTCGCGCGGGGTGGATCCTTTGCCGCCGCCGGCAGAGTGCTTGGCACTGATGCGACGACGGTCGGTCGCCGCCTGCGCATTCTGGAAAAACGCCTCGGCACGACGCTGTTTGCGCGCGATGGAGGTGGCGCCCTATTGCCGACACCAGCGGGCGAGATCGCGGTCGCGAAGGCCGAGACGATCGAGGCCGAAGTCATGGCGCTGTCGGGTGCGTTGGATGCAGCCGATCCCATGGCACTCGGCAAGGTACGCCTCACGGCGGCGCCATCCTTCATCAGCCGGCTGTTGATCCCCGCGCTACCCAGCCTGTTGGCGCAGCATTCCGGCCTGCAATTGGAACTCATCGGCGATTCCAGAAATCTCAACCTGACGCGGCGCGAGGCAGACATGGCGCTGCGCCTTGCAAGACCTGCCGATATGACAAACGGCAAAGTCGTCGCCAGGCGGATCGCGACGCTTGACTATGCTGTCTACGTCGCTGCCGGGCAGGAGAGGCATGCAGAAGATTTGCCGTGGATCATCTATGAAGAGGCAATGGCGCATCTGCCGCATGCCCGCTGGATTGCCGCACAGGCAGAAAAGTCAGGTCGTTCCAGCCAGCTTGCGGTCAACGATGCCGAGGCTCTGCTGCAGGCCGCAGCTTCAGGATTGGGGCGCGCACTGCTGCCGAAAATCCTGGCCGGGAATGTGGGAGGTCTTTGCCGCGTCAATAGCGGCGACAGCAATCTGCCGGTGCGAGAGATGTGGCTGCTGATGCATGCCGAGCTTCGTCCACTCGTGCGCATTCGCGCCGTTTCCGGTTGGTTGGATGGGATATTCCGCCGTCCGCATTCGGAGCGGTAAGAGAGGCGGCAGGGATGCCGCCTCTCGTGATCGGGTGAATTACTTGCCGTGCTTCTGCAGCCAGGCTTTCATTTCCTTGATCTCGGCTTCCTGCGCGGTAATGACGGCTTCCGCCAGTTTGCGCAGTTCGGGATCCTTGCCGTATTTCAGCTCGATCTTCGCCATGTCGATCGCGCCCTGATGGTGCGGGATCATGCCGCGGACGAAATCCGCATCGGCATCGCCGCTATAGTGGATCATCATGTCCTTGTGCATCTTGCCCATGGCGTCGTTGAACGCCTTGCTGGAAGCGCTCTGGTCGCCCATCGGCTTGCTCATGTCCATGCTCTTCATGTCGTCGGCAAGGGCAGGAAGGGCGATCGCAAAGGCGAATACGCCGGCAAGCATCAGCGATTTTGAAGTAGACATAGGGATTCTCTCCGTTTCTGAACGGTATCTGGATTTGAGCGGCAGCGCTCGTCGATTGAATGCAGGAGATCGTCAGGTGAAACGGGGAGGGGGCGCTGTCGGCTGCGGCAGGGAACCGGCAAGGCGCTGGCCGGGCGCCGGCACTGGATAGGAGATGGCGTGTTTGCCGTCTTCGACTGCAAGGGTCGGCATCAAGGCAAGGCAGGCAGCGCAAGACGCCACATGCGCCATGCCGCCGGCGCAAGGATTTTCCGGCTTCGTTTGCTGGGGCTTGCCCATGTTGCCGTGACCGGCCATGCCAGGCATATCGGTGATGCCATCATGTATGCTCATGGTCGCCGACAGGGACATGGCGGAAGCGCAGACAGGGCAATTCGCCAGCGCCGGCATGGCACCGTAAAGCAACCAGGCAATCAGCATTGTCAGGATCGCAAGCGCGCGCATAAACAGAAACCTAGCCGTGCAATCCGTGAAAGCAAGCATGAATTGCATTCCCCGGACACTGGAAGGCGATCAAGGCAGCAGTTTGACTTCCCTGATGATTTCGATCGGCGGAAAGCGGATGCAATCCACCACATCGAAGGTGAGCGTAAACTGGGCTGGCCTTGCGGCCGACCATCTCAGAGCCTCTTCCGCCGCGTTCGCCGGGATCTTCATCGCAATGGTGCAGTGCGGCTGCCAGCGATCCGGGCGGGAATGCTCATGACAAAGGCTAGGGTCGATCTCGTCGTGAATGGCGCGGTGTATGCATCTCAGCACGCGATCGTCGGCTGGGCGCGCCCAAAGCACCAGCATCTCGTCCGGAAAATGGCTGATCCCCGAAAACTCGACCGATAGCGGCGGCACGTTCGCGAAGGCCTTTTGAGCGGCGGCGACGAGGGAGGAAACGGCAATGTCTTCATAGACTGCAAATGTCAGATGCGGCGGATAGTTGAGTGCCAGCATCGATGGAGAGGTTTCGAACCGGCTCGCCTCCCGCCAGAGATCGAGAACCGGACCGGCGCTGTTATCCGTGCATTTCAAAACGATTGCGTGTGGCATGGTTCCCTATGCTGCCTTCTCCGGCTTTTCTCGGTTTTGTCGGCCGCTAACATATAACAATCCTTGCCGCATTCAGCCCAATCCGCTAGTTAACCGCGACTGTTCCCATACCGGATTACCCTAGAGATGAGCGACAAACAAAAGAAACTGCAGAAGCTCAAGGCCCGCCTGCCGCGCGGCTTTGTCGATCGTTCGGCCAGCGACATTCGCGCCGTTAACGAGATGACCTCCAAGATCCGGGCAGTTTACGAGCATTATGGCTTCGATCCCGTCGAAACGCCGCTGTTCGAATATACCGATGCGCTGGGCAAGTTCCTGCCCGATAGCGACCGGCCGAACGAGGGCGTTTTCTCGCTACAGGATGACGACGAACAGTGGATGTCGCTGCGCTATGATCTGACGGCGCCGCTCGCCCGTCATGTCGCTGAGAATTTCAACGAGATCCAGCTTCCCTACCGCACCTATCGCGCCGGCTATGTCTTCCGCAACGAGAAGCCGGGCCCGGGCCGCTTCCGCCAGTTCATGCAGTTTGACGCTGATACCGTCGGCGCGCCGGGCGTACAGGCCGATGCCGAAATGTGCATGATGATGGCGGACACTCTGGAAGCCTTGGGTATCAAGCGGGGCGACTATGTGGTTCGCGTCAACAACCGCAAGGTTCTCGATGGTGTATTGGAAGCCATCGGCCTCGGTGGCGATGACAAGGCTGCCCAGCGGCTGAACGTGCTGCGCGCCATCGACAAGCTCGACAAGTTCGGTCCGGAAGGCGTGGCGCTGCTGCTCGGCCCCGGCCGCAAGGATGAGTCCGGCGACTTCACCAAGGGTGCAGGCCTCAACAGCGACCAGATCGAGAAGGTGCTCTTCTTTGTTGGCATCAAGGACTATGCCGAAAGTGCCGCCCAGCTTGCCGCGCTTGTCGCCGGCACGTCCAAAGGCGGCGAAGGCGTCGAGGAGCTGAATTTCATCGGCAGCCTTGTGACAAGCGCCGGCTATGGAGCGGATCGCATCAAGATCGATCCGTCCGTCGTGCGTGGTCTCGAATATTATACCGGCCCCGTCTACGAAGCCGAGTTGCTGTTCGACGTCACCAACGAGAAGGGCGAGAAGGTCGTCTTCGGCTCGGTGGGTGGGGGCGGTCGTTACGACGGGCTCGTCTCGCGCTTCATGGGCCAGCCGGTGCCGGCCACAGGCTTTTCCATCGGCGTGTCGCGCCTGATGACGGCGCTGAAGAATCTCGGCAAGCTCGGCATGGACGAGGTGATCGAGCCCGTGCTTGTCACCGTCATGGACGGCGATGTCGATGCCATGGGACGCTACCAGCGCTTCACGCAGCATCTGCGCGCCGCCGGCATCCGCGCTGAGATGTTCCAGGGCAACTGGAAGAAGTTCGGCAATCAGCTGAAATATGCCGATCGCCGCGGCTGCCCGATCGCCATCATCCAGGGCGGCGACGAGCGTGCCCAGGGCGTCGTCCAGATCAAGGATCTGATTGAAGGCAAGCGCCTTTCCGGCGAGATCGAGGACAATGCCAGCTGGCGCGAAGCCCGCGTGGCCCAGGAAACCGTGCCGGAAGCCGAGCTGATCGAGAAGGTCAAAGCTATCTTGGCGGCACAGGCGGAAGACCGGAAGAGGGCGCTCGGCAATGTCTGAGTGGATCGAGCAGTCTCGCTTTCCCCTTCTCCCCTCGGGGAGAAGGTGGCCCGAAGGGTCGGATGAGGGGGGCTCTGGGCTCACGCGAGCTATTCGTACGTTGGCGCTCAGAATCCTCGTCACTTCGTTCCTCGGCCCCCTCATCCGCCCTGTCGGGCACCTTCTCCCCGCCGGGGAGAAGGGGAGAATAGCCCCATGCCTCTGATCAACCTCCCGAATTTTGCCAGCGACCTGCTGGACGAATTTTCCGTTCGTGGGACGGAGAGGGTGGATACGCCCATCATCCAGCCGGCCGAGCCCTTTCTCGATATGGCCGGCGAGGATCTCCGCCGGCGCATCTTCATGACCGAAAGCGAAACCGGTGCCAGCCTTTGCCTGCGCCCGGAGTTCACCATTCCCGTCTGTCTGCGCCATATCGAGACCGCCACCGGCACCCCGAAGCGTTACTCCTATCTCGGCGAGATCTTTCGCCAGCGCCGCGAAGGCGGCCATGAGTTCTATCAGGCCGGCATAGAGGATTTGGGTGATGGCAATACGGCGAGCGCCGATGCTCGCGCCATCAGCGATGCCATCGGTATCCTCGATCGCGTGGTGCCCGGTAAACCGCTCTCCGTGACGCTTGGCGATCAGGCCGTGTTCGAGGCCGTTGTGCAGGCGCTCGGCCTGCCATCCGGCTGGCAGAAGCGCCTGATCCACGCTTTTGGCAACATGATGCAGCTCGAAACCTTGCTGGCGCATCTTGCAAGCCCGCAGCCGGTCACCGGGCTCGATGCCCATGTGCTCGATTTCCTGAGCCGTGGCGACGAACAGGGGCTGGTCAGGCATATCGATGCCACCATGCACGCAACCGGCTATTCCACCAATGCCAGCCGCTCGCCGCAGGAGATCGCTCGCCGCCTTCGTGAGAAGCTGGTCCTATCGGAAACGCGGCTCGACGATGCGGCCTTCCGCGTGCTGGAGGAGTTCTTGTCCCTGAGCGTACCGCTCTCGGATGCTTCCGTCGCACTAGCGGGTTTTGCCGACGCGGCAGGTCTGAAGCTGGGGAAGGCCCTGGAAAGCTTCGACGCCCGCGTCGCGGCATTGGCCCGCGCCGGTGTCGATGCTTCCAAGATCGACTATCGTGCCGCCTTCGGTCGCCCGCTCGACTACTATACCGGTCTCGTCTTCGAGGTGACGGTGGAAGGGTCGAGCGCGGTGCTGGCCGGCGGCGGCCGCTTCGACCGGTTGATGACCCTGCTCGGTGCCAAGGACCATATCCCGGCTGTCGGCTTCGCGCTCTGGCTCGACCGTATCGAAACCGTGAGGGCAGCCTGATGACCATTACGATAGCGATTCCTTCAAAGGGCCGGATGAAGGACGATTGCGCCGCGATCTTCGAGCGCGCCGGCATGCCGATCGTCGCCGTCGGCAATGACCGTTCCTATCGCGGCCGTGTCGAAGGCTTTGAAGGTGTCGAGATCGCCTTCCTGTCGGCCTCGGAAATCTCGCGAGAGATCGGCAATGGCAGCGTCGATTTCGGCATCACCGGCGAAGACCTCGTGCGCGAGGGCATGGCGGAGGCTGATCGCCGCGTCGAATTCTGCGCCAGGCTGGGCTTCGGCCATGCCGATGTCGTCGTCGCCGTGCCGGATATCTGGCTCGATGTCGACACGATGGCCGATCTCGGCGATGTCGCCGCCGATTTCCGCGCTCGTCACGGCCGCAGGCTGACGGTCGCGACCAAATACTGGCGGCTGACGCAGCAGTTCTTCTCCAGCCAGCATGGCATTCAGCTCTATCGCATCGTCGAAAGTCTCGGTGCGACGGAAGGGGCACCCGCTGCCGGCTCGGCCGACATCATCGTCGACATCACCTCCACCGGCTCGACGCTTAAGGCGAACCATCTGAAGGTCCTGTCGGATGGCGTCATCCTGCGCTCTGAGGCGTGTCTGGTGCGTGCCCGCAAGGAGAGCCACAATGGCGATCCGATGGTTGAGCGCATCATATCTGCCGTGCGCAGCGCGCTCTGATTTTCCAATTTCCTATTCATGCGAAAAGGCCCGCCGGAATTCCGGCGGGCCTTTTTTCTTGGGAAATATGCAGCAATCAGGCGGCTGCGTAGGCACCGCGGCGTGCGTCGACCGAGTAGACGCCTGCGCCGTTGGTGGCGAGCATGATGTAGGCGCCGGCGAGCGTGATGTTCTTCAGGAAGTTCACGAAGTTTAGGCCGTTGATCCAGCCGTTGGCGGCAGCCGGGAAGTCCGGAACATTGACGGTCGGCAGGTGGAAGACGACGCCGGTGAAGACACAGAAGAGGGCAAGAAGCCAGCCGACGATACGGACCTGGAAGCCGATGAGGACGCAGACGCCGGTGACGAATTCAAACGCGCCGGCAAGATAGGTAAGCAGCGTTGCGGCAGGCATACCGGCGCCGGCAATCATGCCGGCGGTACCTGCAGGATCGGTCAGCTTGCCGAAGCCGGCAAAGATGAACATGAAGGCGAGCAGGATGCGCGCCACAAGAATGATGACGTTGTTGGTATTGGACATGACAGTCTCCAGTAAATTCACTCGGGATCGGGTGGCGACAATTTCTGGAGACAGATATTCGTGATTTTTGGGAGGTTGGAAAGATAAACAACTGCGCACAATTAGTTCACAATCATTGAACAATGGGCCGCTGAGATAACACTTCCCATACAAGCCCTATCGGCTATTGTGGCGGCAAATCAGTTGTCAAATCATAGCCTTCAGGAGCAAGCCCATGGCCGATCTGTCGTCCTTTCCGATCACGAAACGCTGGCCTGCCAGCAATCCGGATATTATCCAGCTCTACTCGCTGCCGACGCCGAACGGCGTCAAGGTGTCGATCGCGCTGGAAGAGCTTGGTCTGCCCTATGAGCCGCATCTGATCTCCTTCGGCACCAACGACCAGAAGTCTCCTGAATTCGTTTCGCTGAATCCGAATGGCCGCATTCCGGCAATCATCGATCCCAATGGTCCCGGCGGCAAGCCGATCGGTCTGTTCGAATCCGGCGCGATCCTGGTCTATCTGGCGGAGAAGACCGGCAAGCTCATGCCAAGCGACGCAGCTAGGCGTTACGAAACGCTGGAATGGGTTTTCTTCCAGATGGCCGGCGTCGGTCCGATGTTCGGGCAGTTCGGCCATTTCTTCAAATTCGCTGCCGAAAAGGTCGCCAATAACCCCTATCCGGTCGAGCGTTATCGCGACGAGGCCAAGCGCCTTCTCGGCGTGCTGGAGAGCCGCCTGCAGGGGCGCGAATGGATCATGGGTGATGAATACACCATCGCCGACATCACCACTTTCCCCTGGGTTCGCGGCGTCGACGTCTTCTATGGCGGCCGCGAGGTTCTGGAGTTCGAAAGTTTCCCTTCGGTCATGGCCTGGCTGGAGCGAGCCCTTGCGCGCCCGGCAAGCCAGCGTGGTCTCAGCATTCCCAAGCGGGATTGATCAGGTTGAACCAAGTAATTGGTCAGGTGAACTCACCCGACCATCATCGACAGCCGTTTACTGCCGGGTGGCGAGCTGGCTGCCCGGTTCCAGCTTGAAGCGTGGAAACAGGAAGACGCCGACCATGCTGCCGGCACGTTGCTTGTCGGCAGCAACGGATTCGCCAACGCACAAGACCGGCTGGCGATGGCCGCCGGTGCCGAGCGTTGTCGTGGAATAACAGAAAGAAGAGTTTGCGGTTGCCGCCTGCTCGAAGAGATCGAGGATACGCGCTCGATCGTGCGGATCATAGCAATGCATGAGGCTCAGCAAGCCACATTCCGAGAAGCTCAGCCCGTGCAGCATCGTGCTCCACTGCCCAAGTTTGATGATGCCGCTTGAAAGATCGCCCGTCCATCCCTCGGAAACACAGAATTGTGCCAGAAGATCGGGGTCATGGCCTTCGAACTCCAGCGAGCCGGGAGCAAACGGTGCGGAAAAATTGGCTTTGGCAATCTTGAACAAGATGATCCCCACAAGAGCGCATGGTTCCCCGCGCCTCACTTCAATTCCGTATTTCCCCGGATGGAAGGTCCCCTTGCATTTTGCGCCGCAGCTTATGGTCGAGGCGTGCCTCCGCTGCTTCGCTGTTGACAATGCTTTTCGGGATGGCGTTCCAGTTTATGAAGTCATTTCAAGTAATAAATCCGGACAGTGCCAGCGCTCAAGGTCATGATCATACCAAGCCGCAGGTTAAGCCTGTCCAAAAGAAGTAAAAATTACGTGTATTGCAGCTAACTCTCCAAAATCGCTGCGCTGCGAGTTATAGGGGCTTTTTCGAAAACAGCAATGGGCAAGTTGCAAAATTTGCAATACGACAGAATCTTGCAGGAATTGCAGTTGTACAGTTTCGGCACAATTAAAAAGGGCGACCCGAGGGCCGCCCTTCATCAATTCTGGATGTCGGATTGAACAATCGCAACAGGCCGTTGGCCTATCACATCATGTCCATGCCGCCACTTCAGGCCGCTTGGCGGCCTGAAGCACTAAAGTGCATGGGCGAAGCTTTATGGACATTCCTGCGATTAGGCCTGTTGGCCTATCACATCATGTCCATGCCGCCCATGCCACCCATGCCGCCCGGCATGCCAGCAGGGGCATCCTTCTTCGGCAGTTCGGCGATCATGGCTTCAGTGGTGATCAGCAGCGAAGCAACCGAAGCTGCGTCCTGCAGAGCCGTGCGAACGACCTTGACCGGGTCGACGATGCCCATGGCGATCATGTCGCCGTAAACACCCGTCTGAGCGTTGTAGCCCCAGTTGTCTTCGTTCTTGTCGAGGATCTTGCCGACAACGATCGAAGCTTCGTCACCAGCGTTTTCAGCGATCTGGCGAGCCGGGGACTGCAGAGCGCGGCGAACGATGTTGATGCCAGCTTCCTGGTCTTCGTTTTCGCCCTTGACCGAGATCTTGACGGAAGAACGCAGCAGAGCGGTACCGCCGCCCGGTACGATGCCTTCCTGAACGGCAGCGCGCGTCGCGTTCAGAGCGTCGTCGATGCGGTCCTTCTTTTCCTTGACTTCGATTTCCGTCGAGCCGCCAACGCGGATAACGGCAACGCCGCCAGCGAGCTTTGCAAGGCGTTCCTGCAGCTTTTCGCGGTCGTAGTCAGAGGTGGTTTCTTCGATCTGGGCCTTGATCTGGGCAACACGGCCTTCGATGTCAGACTTGGCGCCAGCGCCGTCGACGATCGTGGTGTTTTCCTTGGAGATCGAAACCTTCTTGGCGCGGCCGAGCATGTCGAGGGTGACAGACTCGAGCTTGATGCCGAGATCTTCGGAGATGACAGTGCCGCCCGTCAGGATGGCGATGTCTTCCAGCATGGCCTTGCGGCGGTCGCCGAAGCCCGGAGCCTTGACAGCAGCGATCTTCAGACCACCACGCAGCTTGTTAACGACGAGGGTTGCAAGAGCTTCGCCTTCGACGTCTTCAGCGATGATGAGGAGCGGCTTGCCGGTCTGAACGACGGCTTCGAGAACCGGGAGCATGGCCTGCAGGTTCGAGAGCTTCTTCTCGTGCAGGAGGATGAAGGCGTCTTCGAGGTCGGCCACCATCTTTTCCGGGTTGGTTACGAAATAGGGGCTGAGGTAGCCGCGGTCGAACTGCATGCCTTCGACGACTTCGAGTTCGGTTTCGGCGGTCTTGGCTTCTTCAACCGTGATGACGCCTTCGTTGCCGACCTTCTGCATGGCTTCAGCAATATCGAGACCGATCTGCTTTTCGCCGTTTGCGGAGATCGTGCCGACCTGGGCAACTTCTTCCGAAGTGTTGATCTTCTTGGCCTTGGCGAGCAGGTCCTTGACGACTTCTGCAACAGCGAGGTCGATGCCGCGCTTCAGATCCATCGGGTTCATGCCGGCTGCAACAGCCTTGGCGCCTTCGCGTACGATTGCCTGGGCAAGAACGGTTGCGGTGGTGGTGCCGTCACCGGCAACATCGTTGGTCTTCGAAGCGACTTCGCGCACCATCTGGGCGCCCATGTTCTCGAACTTGTCTTCGAGTTCGATTTCCTTGGCGACGGAAACGCCGTCCTTGGTGATGCGCGGAGCGCCGAAGGACTTGTCGATAACGACGTTACGACCCTTCGGGCCGAGCGTGACCTTCACTGCGTCAGCGAGGATGTCGACGCCACGAAGCATCTTTTCGCGGGCGCTGCGGCCGAATTTTACTTCTTTAGCTGCCATGTTTGAAACTCCTGAATTCGCGTTTTCCGGGCTTTAAGGCCCGTCAGCTGTATCGGAAAAGGGAACCGGCCGGATTAGCCGATGATGCCCATGATGTCGGCTTCCTTCATGATCAGAAGGTCTTCGCCGTTGAGCTTGACTTCGGTGCCGGACCACTTGCCGAACAGAACGCGATCGCCAACCTTGACGTCGAGTGCTACGACCTTGCCGGATTCATCGCGAGCGCCGGAGCCGACGGCGACGATTTCGCCTTCCTGCGGCTTTTCCTTGGCGGTATCGGGAATGATGATGCCACCCTTGGTCTTTTCTTCCGACTCGACGCGGCGAACGACGACGCGGTCATGAAGGGGGCGGAAATTGGTGCTTGCCATTGTCTAATCCCTCGATCAAATGACATTCACGGATCAGCGGAGATCCGTATGGATTTTGTTAGCACTCATCCTTGGAGAGTGCTAGCGACGGTGATTTAGGGGTGGCTTCCGGACGAGTCAAGGACAGCACTGTGAATTTTTTGCGGCGCGTAACGGCTTGTTTTGAGGATGATTAACGCCCATGGCAGTGGCGTGTAGCACGTCGTTGCGAAGTTCCTCTCATTTTCCCCTCTTCAGAAAGGGTCAGGTCGCACCTTTTCGAGAGCGTCATGCTGTTGCTTCCGCTGCGCAATCTTGCAGCTCGCCGAGCTTGCACATGTCTGCTTCTCAGGCCTTGTGCGCCGCAAAAACCTTGCATGCCGCTCTTGTAATTTGCCGGCCGGTTTGCGATGTCAGCCCGTGATTTATTTGATGCGAGGATGGCATGGGCAAACGGATCGAGAGCTTTCGCGACATCGGCGGACTTTATGATGTTGCGCTCTGCGATGTCTGGGGCGTGCTCCATAACGGCGTCACCGCCTACAAGGAGGCCTCCATCGCGCTCGAAGCGGCCCGCGGCGAAGGCCTTGCTGTCGTCCTCATCACCAACTCTCCACGCGTCGCTCCGAAGGTCGTCGAGCAGCTGCGTGCGATCGGGGTTCCCGACAGCGTTTACGATCGCATCATCACCTCGGGCGATGTCACCCGCAGGCTGATTGCCGAGGGACCGAAAAAGGTGTTTCTGCTCGGCCCCGAGCGTGACATCGGCATCCTGGAAGACCTTGACGTTCAGCGCGTCGACGCTGGCGAGGCCGAAAGCATCGTCTGCACCGGTTTCTTTGACGACGAGACCGAAACACCTGACGATTATACCGACATGCTGACGGCCTGGTCGGCTCGCAAGGTGCCGCTGATCTGCGCCAATCCGGATCTTGTGGTCGAGCGCGGCCACCGCATGATCCCCTGCGCCGGCGCTATGGCCGCCTATTATGAGCGGCTTGGTGGCCAGACGCGCATCGCCGGCAAGCCGCACCAGCCGATCTACGATGCCGCGATCGCGGCGGCCCGCGAGGTGAAAAGCGAGTTTCCGCTGTCGCGTGTCGTGGCGATCGGCGACGGCATGCCGACCGACGTGCGCGGCGCACTCGATTACGGCCTCGATCTTCTTTATATCAGCCATGGCATCCACGCCCGCGAATATGTCGTCGAGGGGCATACGGATGAGGCCGCGCTCGGCGCCTTCCTGGCGCGCGAGCAGGCCTCGCCGAAGTGGTGGATGCCGCGCCTTGTCTGAGGAGAGTGGCAGTCGATGACCGTTTTCCATCGCAACGAAACCCGCGAGCCGCTTCCCGATGCCCTGAAGGGCGGGGTGGTCGCCATCGGCAATTTCGACGGTGTGCACCGCGGCCATCAGTCTGTGCTGACACGTGCGCTGGAGATCGCCAGGGAGCGCGGCGTGCCGGCGCTGGTGCTCACCTTCGAGCCGCATCCGCGCACCGTCTTCAAGCCCGATCAGCCTGTTTTCCGTCTGACGCCTGCGCCGCTCCGAGCACGTCTCCTCGAAGCGCTCGGCTTCAACGCCGTCATCGAATATCCCTTCGATCGCACCTTCTCGCAGCGTTCGGCGGACGAGTTCGTCCACTCGATCCTGATCGACTGGCTGCACGCGTCGGAAGTCGTCACTGGCTTCGATTTCCATTTCGGCCATGATCGCCAGGGAGGCCCCGCCTTCCTCATGAATGCCGGTAGTCACAATGGTTTCGGCGTGACGCTGATCGATGCCTTCCGCGACGAAAACACGGAGGTCATCTCGTCGAGCCGCATTCGTGCGCTGCTCGCGGAAGGCGATGTCGCCCAAGCCGCCGGTCTGCTTGGCTATCGCTATACCGTTCAGGCGCCCGTTATCGGCGGCGAGAAGCTCGGCCGCACGCTCGGCTTCCCGACGGCAAATATGCAGCTGCCGCCGGAGTCATCGCTGAGGGCAGGCATCTATGCGGTTCGCTTCCGAACGGCCGATGGCGTCGTCCGCGATGGGGTCGCCAGCTACGGCCGGCGTCCGACGGTAACGGATAACGGCGCGCCGCTGCTGGAGACCTTTGTCTTCGATTTCAGCGGCGATCTCTACGGACAGGTCTGTTCGGTCTCTTTCTTCGGCTATCTCCGCCCCGAACTGAAGTTCGAAGGTCTCGACCCGCTGGTCGCGCAGATCCGCAAGGATGAGGACGAAGCACGCGCGCTGCTTGCCGGCGTCCAGCCGCTCAGCGAGCTTGATCGCGCCATCGCCTTCGACTGATATTCGCGAAGTGATGGGGTGGAAAAGGTTTTCCGCCTCGTATCATCGCTCCGATTTCGGGCTGACATCAACGCCGCCAAGAGACTGTTGAATTCATGCCCGACAAGGATCATTGTTCCGCGCCGGTTTTTGGGAGGAGCAATCGTTGACACTACGCAACCAGATTATTGCGCTCGCGCTCGCGCCTCTCGTCATCTCGATCCTGGCAATCACTGCCTTCATTACTTGGCAGTCGACCAATCTTACCAAGAGCAATATCGAAACCTTCGAACAGAACATGCTGAGGGCGAAGGAAACGGAGATCGTCAACCTTACAAATCTTGCCGTGTCGGCCATTCAGGCGATCTATCGGGACGCAGCCCCGGACGATCAAGCCGCTAAGGACAAGGTAGCCGCGATCCTGACGTCGCTTGATTATGGACCGGACGGATACTTCTTCGTCTACGACTATGATGGCAACAACATCGTTCATCCGCGCGAGAGATTTCGTAACGGGCGCAATTGGATCGATTTGACCGATCCGGACGGCGACAAGGTCATCGCGGAGCTCATCAAGACCGCAAAAGCCGGCGGGGGCCTGCACCAGTACAAATGGGAGAAGCCTTCCACCGGCCGTGTCGCCGATAAGCTCTCATTCGCTGTCGGCCTTGATAAATGGCACTGGGTTGTCGGAACCGGCGTCTATCTGGATGATATTTTTACCCAGACTGCTGCGGCCAATGCCGCCATGCGGGCAAACATAAAAGGAACCTTTGTCGTCGTCACACTCATTGCCGTCCCTGCTGTTCTGGTCGTCTTCACGACTTGCATGCTCTTGACCTTCCGTGAGCGACGCATGGCCGATGGTCGGCTGAAGGAGCTGACGCAAAGAGTGATTGATACGCAGGAGGAGGAACGCGCCCGCCTTGCGCGTGAACTGCACGATGGCGTGTCGCAGAATCTCCTCGGCGTGCGCTATGTCATGGACCTTGCCAACCGCAAGGTACGAAACCAGGTCGATGATGCCGCCACGACGATCGAGAAGGGTATCGATACCCTGAACAGCGCAATCAAGGACATCAGGCGGCTCTCGCATGATCTGCGTCCCCGCGTGCTCGATGATCTTGGCTTGACGGCGGCGCTGACCGCGCTCGCGAACAATTTCGCCGAGCGGACCGGGATCGCAACCGAGATCGAGGCTTCCGGCTTCACCAGCATGCTGAAGCCGGAAGCCAATACCGCGCTCTACCGTGTCGCGCAGGAGGCCTTGAACAATGTGGAGCGCCATTCCGGGGCGACGGTTCTTGCGATCAAACTTTGGAGTGATCGCGGGCGTGCACGCTTGAGAATTTCGGACAACGGCATTGGTTTTGACGGCACTGGCGACGGCAAAGGCGGACTTGGGCTGAGGAACATGCAGGAGCGGATGGCACATTTCCGCGGCCTGCTTCTCGTCCAGAGCAAGGCCGATGGTACGACACTGATTGCGATGCTGCCGAAATCGGCCAATGCCTCGCCAAGAGCAAAGGTGGATGCGGCATGAAAAGCGACAGGATCAGTGTTCTGTTGATCGACAATCATCCCGTGGTGTTGGACGGATTGAAAGCCGTGCTGGAGACGTTTGACCACATAGAGGTGGTCGGGACGGCAAACCTTGCGCAGATCGGCCTGGAGGTCGGACGACGGACGCTCCCGCAGGTTACCTTGATGGATATCAATATGCCGAAGCTGAGCGGTATCGAGGCGATCGAGCTCTTTCGCCGGGAGCTTCCGGAGACGCGGATCGTGATGCTGTCCATGCATGACAGCCGCGAATACATCTCCTCGTCGATCATGCGCGGTGCGGTCGGATATATCCTCAAGGATGTTTCGACGGATGAAGTCGTCTGCGCCATCGAGACGGTAGCAGCCGGCGGGACTTATTTCTCGTCCGGCGTTCGCGACATACTGGTGGCAGACACGGCGCAAAATGAGGCTGATCCTCTGACCCCGCGCGAGCGGCGCATTCTGGGCTTGATCGTTACAGGCAGGAGTAATCGCGAGATTGCCGAAGAGCTTCAGATCACGCCCGCGACGGCGGAAACGCATCGCAAGAATTTGAAGAAGAAGCTTGGCATCGCAACGACCGCCGGTCTGATCCGCTACGCGCTTGACCACGGCATCGCAACCGCGGCGGGCTGACGTCCGCCTACCCACTTCTGGGTAGGTTTGACGATTTCGCATCAGCTAATATCTTGTTCGGACGGTAGACTCGCCGTAGGACTTTATCAGCGGCTGCCCGCAGGCGGGCCGTTGGGAGGAATTCACATCCGTTGGTCTGGCCCTGCATGGCCAAAGCTCCTCGGCTTCGGCCCTAGGGCGCACATTGCAATCGCAGACTGATGCACCCCTTCCACTCTGACAACTGCAACAAGGTGGCGCGCAGACACCGCGTGAGAGGTATCGGACATGGACAAACGTTTCGGGACGGCGGCCTGCTGGCTGCTCGTCATTCCCTACATAGGCTTGCTTTGGGTCCCCTTCTACAACAGCCACGATCCGGTGCTGTTGGGTTTCCCCTTCTTCTACTGGTATCAGCTGGCCTGGGTGCCGATCACCGCCTTCCTGACCTGGATCGCCTATCGGAGCATGCGCCATGATGACTGATATCGATCCGACAGCTCTTGCCGTCTTCATCTTCTTCCTGGCCCTCGTGACCGTCATGGGCTTTGTCGCTGCCCGCTGGCGCCGACCGAAGACTCTTGCCCATATTGATGAATGGGGTCTTGGCGGCCGCACCTTCGGCACCTGGATCACCTGGTTCCTCGTCGGCGGCGACTTTTACACCGCCTATACGGTCATCGCAGTTCCAGCCCTGGTCTACACTGTCGGTGCCTATGGCTTCTTCGCGTTGCCCTATACGATCGTCGTCTACCCGTTCGTCTTCATGGTCATGCCGCTTCTCTGGAGGCGTGCGAAGGACCACGGCTATGTCACGGCGGGCGATGTCGTCCACGGGCAATATGGCTCGCGGGCGCTGGAACTGGCGGTCGCTCTGACGGGCGTCATCGCCACCATGCCCTACATTGCCCTGCAGCTCGTCGGCATGACGGCGGTGTTCAAGGCGCTCGGACTTCATGGCGAATTGCCGCTTGCCGTCGCCTTCATCATCCTGGCGCTCTATACCTATTCGGCTGGCCTTCGCGCCCCGGCGCTGATCGCCTTCGTCAAGGACATCATGATTTATATCGTGGTGATCGCGGCGATTGCGCTTATTCCAGCCAAGCTCGGCGGTTATGCCAATGTCTTTGCGGCCGCCGATGCGGATTTCAAGGCCAAGGGCGCGGGCAGCCTCCTGCTCGGTGGCAACCAGTACGTCGCCTACGCGACTTTGGCGCTCGGCTCCGCGCTGGCGGCCTTCATGTATCCGCATACGCTGACCGGCATCTTCGCCTCCAACAGCGGTAATACCATCCGCAAGAATGCGGTGCTGCTGCCGGCCTATACGCTGCTGCTCGGTCTCCTGGCACTGCTCGGCTATATGGGCCATGCGGCGCAACTGAAGCTGGATAGCCCGAACGATGTCGTTCCGGCGCTATTCCAGACGCTGTTCTCGAGCTGGTTTGCAGGTTTCGCCTTCGCGGCCATCGCCATCGGCGCGCTCGTTCCCGCGGCCGTGATGAGCATTGGCGCTGCCAATCTCTTCACCCGCAACTTCTGGAAGGCCTATGTCGATCCGCAGGTTTCCGATGCCGGCGAGGCAAAGGTTGCCAAGATGACCTCGCTCGTCGTCAAGGTCGGCGCGCTTCTCGTCATCATTTTCCTGCCGACGCAGTTCGCGCTCGATCTGCAGCTTTTGGGCGGCATCTGGATATTGCAGACGCTGCCGGCCCTGGTCTTCGGCCTCTATACCAAGTGGTTCCGTGCGCCGGCTCTGCTTGTCGGCTGGTTCGTCGGCTTCTTTGGCGGCACCTATCTCGTCTGGGATGCCGGCTGGAAGCCGCTGCATATGGTCCCCCTCGGCGAAGCGGGTTTCACTGTCTACACCGGACTGCTGGCGCTTCTTGCCAATATCGTCGTGGCGATCATCGTCAATGCGGTGATGCCGGCGCGGGCGGAAGCACGGGCCTGATCCGAACAATGCCCTTATGGCCGCGGATGGAAACGTTCGCGGCCATTCTCTATGCCGGCTGCGTTGTTTCCTCTTCCTTTCCTTGGAAAAAACGCCTATGAACCGGCGACCATGACCCAATTTCGGCTGAGCCTATCGATACGAATTATTGGCCCGGCCTTCCGCGCGCTCTAAGCTGCCGGAAGGTCCGGGTTTTTGGCGTCTCGTTCAAGAGGCGCTTTCCGCCGCCGAAAAATCCCCATATGGCTGCGCCAGTTCAGGCGCAAGACGCCCGAGACACCAAGGCAATTGTCACGACTATGACCGATACCGCTGAAAAGATGGATTACTCCAAGACCCTTTACCTGCCGGAAACCGATTTTCCGATGCGCGCCGGGCTGCCGCAGAAGGAGCCGGAACTGGTGAAGCGCTGGGAGGAGATGAACCTTTATAAGAAGCTGCGCGCTTCCGCCGCCGGCCGCGAAAAGTTCGTGCTGCACGACGGCCCGCCCTACGCCAATGGCCATATCCACATCGGCCATGCGCTGAACAAGATCCTGAAGGACGTCATCACCCGCTCGTTCCAGATGCGCGGCTATGACAGCAACTACGTTCCCGGCTGGGATTGCCACGGTCTGCCGATCGAATGGAAGATCGAGGAAAAGTACCGCGAGAAGGGCAAGAACAAGGACGAGGTCCCGGTGAACGAGTTTCGCCAGGAATGCCGCGACTTTGCCGCCGGCTGGATCAAGATCCAGTCTGAGGAGTTCAAGCGCTTGGGCATCACGGGCGATTTCGACAATCCCTATCTGACCATGAATTTCCATGCGGAATCCCGCATCGCCGGCGAACTGTTGAAGATCGCCCGCACCGGTCAGCTTTATCGCGGCTCCAAGCCGGTCATGTGGTCGGTGGTCGAGCGCACGGCGCTTGCCGAAGCCGAAGTCGAATATGCCGATGTCGAGAGTGACACGATCTGGGTGAAGTTCCCGGTGGCTGAAGGCCCGGCGCATCTTGCAGGTGCCTTCGTCGTCATCTGGACGACCACCCCCTGGACGATCCCCGGCAATCGCGCGATCGCATACTCCTCGCGCGTCTCCTATGGCCTCTATGAGGTCACGGAAGCCGCCAATGATTTCGGCCCGCGTCCCGGCGAGAAGCTTGTTTTCGCCGACAAGCTGGCAGAAGAGTCCTTCGCCAAGGCAAAGCTGCAATACAAGCGACTGGCGGATGTGACCGCTGCCGATCTGGCCGCAGTCACCTGCGCGCACCCGCTTGTCTCGCTCGGTTATGGCTTCAAGGTGCCGCTGCTCGATGGCGATCACGTCACCGATGATGCCGGTACGGGCTTTGTGCACACCGCACCCAGCCACGGCCGCGAAGACTTTGACGCCTGGATGTCGCATGCACGCGATCTTGAAAAGCGTGGCATCTCCTCCGCCATCCCGTTCCCGGTCGATGATGCCGGCTTCTACACCGCCGACGCCCCGGGCTTCGAAGGCGGCCGCGTCATGGACGACAACGGCAAGAAGGGCAATGCCAACGATCTCGTCATCAAGGCGCTGATCGAGACGAACACGCTTTTCGCCCGCGGCAGGCTGAAGCATTCCTATCCGCATTCCTGGCGCTCGAAGAAGCCGGTCATCTTCCGCAACACGCCGCAATGGTTCGTCTATATGGACAAGGACTTTGCGGATGGTTCGACGCTGCGTTCGCGCGCCTTGAAGGCGATCGACGACACCCGCTTCGTGCCGGCTGCCGGCCAGAACCGTCTGCGCGCCATGATCGAGCAGCGCCCGGATTGGGTGCTGTCGCGCCAGCGGGCCTGGGGCGTGCCGATCGCGATCTTCGTCGACGAGCAGGGCAACATCCTGCAGGATGACGGCGTCAACGCCCGCATCCTCGAGGCTTTCGAGCAGGAAGGTGCTGATGCCTGGTTTGCCAAAGGTGCGCGCGAGCGCTTCCTTGGCGAGAAGGCCAACGAGCCCTGGACGCAGGTCATGGACATCCTCGACGTGTGGTTCGATTCCGGTTCGACCCACACCTTCACGCTGGAAGACCGCCCGGACCTGAAGTGGCCGGCGGATGTCTATCTCGAAGGCTCCGACCAGCATCGCGGCTGGTTCCACTCGTCGCTGCTCGAAAGTGCCGCGACCCGCGGCCGTGCGCCTTACGATACAGTCGTCACGCATGGCTTCACCATGGACGAACAGGGCCGCAAACAGTCGAAGTCGCTCGGCAACGTCGTTGCCCCGCAGGACGTGATGAAGGACGCTGGCGCCGATATCCTGCGCCTCTGGGTCATGACCACGGACTACTGGGAAGATCAGCGCCTTGGCAAGGCTATCATCCAGACCAATGTCGATGCCTATCGCAAGCTGCGCAACACCATCCGCTGGATGCTCGGCACGCTGGCGCACGATAAGGGCGAAGTGATCGCCTATGCCGACATGCCGGAGCTTGAGCAGCTGATGCTGCACCGTCTCGCCGAGCTCGACGAGCTGGTGCGCGAAAGCTACGACGCCTTCGACTTCAAGCGCATCGCCCGCGCCTTGATCGATTTCGCCAATGTCGAGCTGTCGGCCTTCTACTTCGACGTTCGCAAGGATGCGCTCTACTGCGATGCGCCGTCGAGCCTGCGCCGCCGTGCCGCTCTCGCCGTTATCCGCACGATCTTCGATTGCATGGTGACGTGGCTGGCGCCGATGCTGCCCTTCACCACGGAAGAGGCTTGGCTCTCGCGCAATCCGTCGGCGGTTTCCGTTCATCTCGAGCAGTTCGTCACCGTTCCGGCCGAATGGAAGAACGAGGCGCTGGCCGAGAAGTGGAAGAAGATCCGCGCTGTGCGCAGCGTCGTCACCGGCGCGCTGGAAATCGAGCGCAAGGACAAGCGCATCGGCTCCTCGCTGGAGGCTGCCCCGGTGGTCTACGTCGCCGATCCCGAGCTGTTGAAGGTGCTCGAAGGGCAGGACTTCTCCGAAATCTGCATCACCTCCGGTATCACCATCCTTGGCGAACAGGGGCCTGCGGATGCCTTCCGTCTCGACGACGCCGCGAAGGTCAGCGTCGTGCCCAAGCTTGCCGAAGGCCGCAAATGCGCCCGTTCGTGGCGCATCACCACGGATGTCGGCTCGGATCCGGAATACCCGGATGTGTCGGCTCGCGATGCGGCGGCACTGCGCGAGCTGATGGCTGTCAACTGAAGAAAGTTGCCGGATGAATTGCCTTTGCGGCATTCATCCGGTAAAAGCTGCCTGAAAATGGCCTGAATTTTACGGCAGTTGCCGTTGAATGGGGTCCTATTGCGTTTATTCCGGCATGGCTGGGAAGGGTTTTCATGAGAGCGATGCATAAGGTTCGTGTCGGCGTCAGCTTGGCGGCACTTGTGGTTGGCTGCGGCGCCATGTCCGGTTGCCTTAGCAGCCCGACTTACGGCACCGACAAGACGGCCGGCGTCCAGCTCCTCGATGACCTCGGCGATATCGCCTCCGTTTCTGCCGCAACGCCGAAAGACAAGGGTGTAAAATACCCGAACAGACCAGGCCTGGTTATTGGTGGCGACAAGAACACCCTGACTCAGCCGCAGCAGTCGCTGGCCAGCAAGGACAACCCGGCCTGGCTGGAATCGCCGGAAGATGCCCGCAAGCGCCTTGCCGCAGAAGCCGACGAGAAGAAGAACGACGTCAACTATCGCTCGCCGCTGGCTCAGGCCGACAGCGCCAAGAACCATCTGAGCGAAGCGCAGCAGACGGCTGCCTATCGCGCTGCCCGTCAGGACCAGGCCGGCACCTATATCGATCAGCGTCGCTATCTGATCGACCCGCCGCAGCAATATCGCCAGGTATCCGATCAGGCTGCTTTGAACGATCTCGGCACGCCCGAGTCGAAGAAGGAAAAGAAGCGCAAGAAGGATGCCGAGGCTGCGCAGCAGACCAACAACAGCAGCTGGTGGAAGCCTTTCCAGTAAAAAGATTTCAAGGCGGCGGCAGCTGCATAATCCTTGAATCGGAATCGATTTAAGGGAAGATTATGCAGAATTTTAAAGTGTTACAGCGCCGCTTTTCAGTCTTCGGAGCGTTTCGCTTGGAAGAAAGCTCTGAGGATGTCGGCGGATGCGGTTTCGCCGAGGCCGGAATAGACCTCCGGCGCATGGTGACAGGTTGGTTGACGATAGAAGCGCACGCCATTGTCGACACCGCCGCCCTTCGGATCTTCGGCACCATAATAGAGACGGCGGATGCGCGCGAACGAAATGGCGGCGGCGCACATGGTGCAGGGTTCCAGCGTCACATAGAGATCGGCGCCCGCAAGACGTTCCTGGCCCAGTTCCTCGCAGGCCAGGCGGATGGCGACGATTTCGGCATGGGCGGTGACGTCATTGAACTCGCGAGTGCGGTTGCCGGCCGCCGCGATGACCTTGTTGTCGAGCACGACGACGGCGCCGATCGGCACTTCGCCACGTTCTCCAGCGCGGCGCGCTTCGACCAAAGCAAGCTCCATGAATTGATTTGTAGCCGCCATTCAAGTTTTTCCACTTAACCGCAAGGGCGTGACCTGATAGGAACACGCGTTAAAAATTCAGGCAAACAACAAATGACGATGAATGACAAGCCCAAGCGGCCTGGGTCTAAACCCTTTGCTGGCGACAAGAAGACGGTAAAACGGGATGGCGCGAAGCCTGCGAAGGTAGCAGCCGTCAAAGCTGCGGAAGCGACCGCGGTCGAGGATGGAAAGGCCGAGCGCATTTCCAAGGTGATGGCGCGCGCCGGCGTAGCGTCTCGCCGCGATATCGAGCGCATGATCCTGGATGGCCGCGTCAAGCTCAACGGCGTGCTCCTCGATACGCCCGTGGTCAATGTGACGCTCGCCGACAAGATCGAGGTCGACGGCGTGCCGATCCGTGGCATCGAGCGCACCCGTCTGTGGCTCTATCACAAGCCGGCAGGCCTGGTGACCACCAATGCCGATCCGGAAGGGCGTCCGACCGTTTTCGACAACCTGCCGGACGAGCTGCCGCGCGTCATGTCGATCGGCCGTCTCGACATCAACACCGAAGGTTTGCTGCTGCTGACCAATGACGGCGGCCTTGCCCGTGTTCTGGAATTGCCGACCACCGGCTGGCTGCGCCGCTATCGCGTGCGCGCCCATGGCGAGATCGATCAGGAAGCGCTCGACAAGCTGAAGGAGGGCATTGCCGTCGATGGCGTGCTTTACGGCTCGATCGACGCAACGCTCGACCGCACGCAGGGGTCCAACGTCTGGATCACCATGGGCCTGCGCGAAGGCAAGAACCGCGAAATCAAGAACGTGCTCGGCGCGCTCGGCCTCGAGGTCAATCGCCTGATCCGCATCTCCTATGGCCCGTTCCAGCTCGGCGAGTTGCCGGAAGGCCATGTGCTCGAGGTGCGCGGCCGCACGCTGCGCGATCAGCTCGGTCCGCGCCTAGTCGAAGATGCCAAGGCGAATTTCGATGCGCCGCTCTATAACGCCCCGGCCGTGGCCGAGCCGGAAGAGGCGGATGCTGGGAAGCCGGCTCGCACGGCCAAGGAAGAGCGCCCGCGTCGCGAGCGTCCCGAGGATAAGCGCGAGCGCGCCTTGAGCCGTCTGGACACCAAGCGCGATGCCAAGCGTGATGATCGCCGCGAAGGCGGCCACAAGGACGACGACCGGGCGAAGCGCCAGCCGCTCGGCCCGCGCCGCAGCGCCAACGTCTGGATGGCGCCAGGCGCCCGCCCGCTCGGTGAAAAGGCGGCAGCGAAGGCCGCCAAGAATGCAAAGACCGCCTTCCGCCGTGGCGAGATTGAACGCCCACAGCGCAGCGGCTTCGACCGTGCGGATGAAGGCCCGCGCGTCCGCATCAATCGCGTCGACGAAGGCGATGGCGAATGGATTCGTTCGAGCGAGGAAGCGCCGCGCAGGTCGCGTGGCGACGACGAGGGCTTTGATCGCAAGCGCTCGCGCGGCGATCGCCCCCAGGGTGATCGTCCCGCCCGTGGGGAACGACCGTTTGGTGATCGTCCCCGCGGCGATCGGGCGTTTGGCGATCGTCCGCGCGGCGAACGCAGTTCTCGGTCGGAGAGTGGTGACCGTCCTCGTGCGAAGTCCTTCCAGGGTGAAGCCCGCTCCGAACGGTCCTTCGGAGATCGACCTGCGCGCGGCGACCGGCCTTTCGGCGACAAGCCTCGTGGCGACCGGCGTCCGCGTGCCGAGGGAGACGAGCGTCCGCGCAACAAGTCTTTCGGCGGTGAACAGCGCTCCGAACGCCCCCGCGGCGATCGCCCGTTTGGTGATCGTCCGCCCCGTGGTGACCGACCCTTCGGCGATCGGCCGGCCGGCAAGCCCTTCGGCAAGAAGCCTGGCGGCAAATCCTTTGGCGGTAAGCCGGGCGGAAAGCCCGGTGGCTCGCGTGGCTTTGGCGGCAAGCCGGGTGGCGCAGGTCGCCCATCCGGCGGTCCGCGCGGCGGTTCCGGTCGGGGTGGCCCCGGCAGGGGCGGCCCCAAGGGCGGCAGGGGCTGACGCGCGGTGAGGATCGTCGGCGGTGAGTTTCGCGGTCGCTCGCTTGCAACGCCGAAGTCGAACGATATTCGTCCGACGGCGGATCGCACGCGCGAAAGCCTGTTCAACATCCTGAACCACGCCTATCCCGAGGCCATCGATGGCACGCGGATGATGGACGTTTTTGCCGGCACCGGCGCCGTCGGGCTGGAGGCAGCCTCGCGGGGCTGCCGTCACGTGCTCTTCGTGGAAAGCAGCGTCGAGGGCAGGGGCCTTCTCTGGGAGAACATCGATGCGCTCGGCCTGCATGGCCGCACGCGCATGCTGCGTCGTGATGCGACGGACCTCGGCAGCGTCGGCAATCTCGAACCCTTCGATTTTCTCTTCGCCGACCCGCCATACGGCAAGGGGCTGGGCGAGAAGGCTTTCGCGGCCGCTGCCGCCGGTGGCTGGCTGGTACCGGGCGCTCTGGCGATCCTCGAGGAGCGCGCCGATGTCACAGTTGCCGCGCCGTCTGATTTCCTGTTTCTGGAGGAGCGAATCTTCGGCGACAGCAAGATGCATTTCTTCCGTTACCAGCCGCTGGCGGCCTGACGGAGGAAGGAGAACACTATGGGCGATTATGCTGATTTCGTCGGCAGCGACTATCCGCTCGCCGCCTCCGGCACGCCGAGCGTCGCAGTCGCCTTCGGCTGCGGCGGTGCGCGCGGTCTCGCCCATATTCATATCATAGAGGCGCTGGACGAACTCGGCATTCGCCCCGTCGCCATAGCAGGCTCCTCCATCGGTTCGATTATGGGCGCGGCCATGGCCGTCGGCATGAGCGGTGCTGAGATCCGCGATTATACCCTGGCAACCGTCGGTAATCGCCCGGCCGTTCTCAACAAGATCTGGAGCCTGCGGCCGGTCAGCATGCGCAGCATCCGCTTCGGTCAATTCAATCTCGAACGCATTCTGCGCACCTTCCTGCCGCCGGCCATCCCGGAAAGCTTTTCCGAGCTGCACATCCCGCTGAAGGTGGTCACGACCGATTATTACGACCAGGCGGAGGTCGTCATCGAGAAGGGCGAACTCTTCCCCGTGCTCGCCGCTTCTGCGGCCATTCCCGCCGTGTTCATGCCGGTCAAGCTCGGAGACCGCGTAATGATCGATGGCGGTATCATGAATCCGGTTCCCTATGAACATTTGGCCGGTCTTGCCGATATCATCATCGGCATCGACGTCGTCGGCGGGCCGGAAGGCAGCGGTCGACAGGTTCCGAACCGTATCGAGAGCCTGTTCGGTGCCGGCCAGCTCACCATGCAGTCCAATATTGCCCTGAAGCTGCGCCTGCAGGCACCTCAAATCTTCCTGCGCCCCGCCGTCGGCCGCACCGGCGTCCTCGATTTCCTGAAGGCACGCGACATTCTCGCCATGTCGGCCGGCATCAAGGACGAGCTGAAATTCGCGCTCGACCGGGTGATGACCGCGAAGAATTAGTATCCGCCAATAAGCCGCTGGCTGTGTTTCGCCAGGATTATGCAAACGAAGCGACTAAACCCGCTCCGGCTCTTCTTGTGGCAATGCCACCAGATCGTCGGCGTCGCTGTAAGTGTCGGCGGCACGCTTCGGCTTGACCAGCGGTTCGGGCTTGACCGGGCGCGAATAGAGCATGTCTGTCCCGGCCTGCAGGCCCTCGCTCACCTGTAGTACGAGCCTTTGCTCGTCGCGCTTGCGGATATCCTCGCCGATTTCATAGGCCTCGGCTTCGCTGACGCCAAGTGCTTCCAGGGTGCGGCGGCCGAAGAGCAGGCCGGATTCCAGCGTCTCGCGCAGCTCATAATCCACGCCTTTGTGACGCAGCTCGATCGAGTGAATACGATCATAAGAGCGGACGAAAAGGCGCGCATGCGGATAGTCCGTCTGCACAAGTTCGACGATCTTGTCCGTCACCTCGCGCAGATGCGTGCTGACGACGACGATCTTGGCGCGGTCAATGCCGGCCGCGCGCAGTACGTCCTTGCGAGTGCCGTCGCCGAAATAGATCCGGAAGCCGAAGCTCGATGCCTGGCGGATGCGGTCGGCGGAGAAATCGATCACGGTCACGTCGCGGCCGCTGGCAAGCAGGATCTGTGCGGCAATCTGGCCGAAACGCGAAAAGCCGATCATCAGCACATCGGAACCGGCGCCCTCGAAATCCTCGTCCAGTTCTTCCTGCGTATCGCCCTTCACAAGCCGTTTCGCCAGCGCGGAACTGAGCGGTGTCAGCGCCATCGACAGCGTCACGATGGCGATCAGCATCGATGCCGTGTTCGCCGAGAAAAGATTGCCGTTGGCGCTGGCCGCGCTGAAGAGCACGAAACCGAATTCGCCGCCTTGCGGCAGCAGCCCCGCGATACGGACGGCATCATTGTGCGGCGAGCCTGCGACCCGGCAGAGCGCATAGATCACGACCGCCTTGATGACCATCATTACCGGGACGGCGAGCACGATCATCACCCAGTTGTCGAGGATGACGTCGAGTTTCAGCGATAGGCCGACTGCGATGAAGAAAATGGCGAGCAATACGCCGCGGAAGGGCTCGATATCTGCTTCCAGCTCATGCCGATAGGAGGATTCGGCCAGCATCACACCGGAGAGGAAGGCACCCATCGCCATGGAGAGGCCGGCAAGCTGCATCAGCGTTGCCGATCCCATGACGACGAATAGGGCGGCGGCAATCATCGCTTCCCGTGCGCCGGTGCGTGCGATCACCTGAAACAGCGGCGTCAGCAGATAGCGCCCTGCGATGATCATCGCTGCCACTGCGCCGATGGCAATGGCGAGACTTGGCAGTGGATTGGCGGTTTCCTGCACGCCGCCGAGAACGGTGATCAGCGCCAGCAGCGGCACGATGGCAAGATCCTGCAGCAGCAGCATCGAGAAGGAGCGCTGGCCGTATTTCGTGTTGACGTCGCCCTGCTGTTCGAGGATCTGCATCGCGAAGGCGGTCGAGGAAAGCGCCAGGCCGAAACCGATGATGATGCTGCCCTTCCAGCCGGCAATGCCCCCGAAATAGGCGGCCACCATCAGCGCAAGTCCGCTGAGAACCACCTGTGCCGTGCCGAGGCCGAAAATATCCCGGCGCATCTGCCAGAGGCGGGACGGCTTCAGTTCCAGGCCGATGATGAAGAGCAGGAAGACGACGCCGAGTTCGGCCACGGCCAGCACGGCCTCGCTGTCGCTGATGCTGTGGAGAATCGGCCCGATCACAACGCCGGCGGCGAGATAGCCGAGCACGGTGCCAAGCCCCAGTTTCTTGAAGATAGGCGCCGTGACGACGGCACCGCCGAGCAGCAGCAGGGTTTCAGTGAAAAGCGTATT
This sequence comes from Martinezella sp. CNPSo 3795, assembly GCF_057784475.1. Classification (NCBI taxonomy): domain Bacteria; kingdom Pseudomonadati; phylum Pseudomonadota; class Alphaproteobacteria; order Hyphomicrobiales; family Rhizobiaceae; genus Martinezella; species Martinezella sp. CNPSo 3795. The sequence continues at coordinate 127,208 of NZ_JBXSOQ010000008.1, forward strand.
GGGGGCGGACATCGTCTGTTTCTTTCGGTGGGGCAGGCGGTGTTGCGACGCTTGGTCATGATAAACAACCATGCGTGAAGGGATTAGAACAAGAATCGGCTTTGCCGCCCTTGATGCTTTATGTAGTGCACAATAAATGGAACGCGAAGGAAAGGCCAAGTCATGACCTCTGAAATCGATTCCGCCACTCTGCTTTCCCGTGCCAGCCAGTTGATCGACCTCGCCCGGAAAGCCGGTGCGGATGCCGCCGATGCCGTCGTGGTGCGGTCGAGAGCCCATTCCGTCAGCGTCCGTCTCGGCAAGGTCGAAGGCACGGAATCCTCCGAGAGCGACGACTTCTCGCTGAGGGTCTTCGTCGGCAATCGCGTGGCGAGCGTTTCGGCCAATCCCGGCTTCGATCTCAACGCTCTTGCCGAACGCGCGGTCGCCATGGCCAAGGTTTCTCCGGAAGATCCCTTTGCCTGCCTCGCTGACGAAGCGGACCTCGCCAAGAGCTATCCCGATCTCGAACTGTTCGATCCGACCGAGGTCTCCACGGAGCAGCTGCGTGAAGCGGCCCTTGCGACCGAAGCTGCGGCACTCGCTGTTCCTGGCGTCACCAACTCCTCCGGTGCCGGCGCTTCGGCCGGCATGGGCGGCCTCGTGCTCGTCACCTCACATGGTTTTGCCGGCCACTATATGGGCTCGCGCTTCGGGCGCTCGGTCAGCGTCATTGCTGGCGAAGGCACCGGCATGGAGCGCGACTATGATTTCGACAGCCGCCTTTATTTCGCCGATCTTGATGCGGCCGAGGAGATCGGCCGCCGCGCCGGCGAACGAGTCGTCAAACGGCTCAATCCGCGCCAGGTTCCGACGGGCAAGAACGTCACCGTCGTTTTCGACCCGCGCGTCGCCCGCGGCTTCGTCGGCCATATTGCCGGCGCGATCAATGGCGCTTCCGTCGCCCGCAAGACCAGCTTCCTGCGCGACAAGATGGGCCAGCAGGTGCTGAAATCGGGCCTCTCGATCACGGACGATCCGCTGATCGTGCGTGGCCCATCCTCGCGCCCCTTCGACGGCGAGGGCGTATCGGGCAAGCGGCTCGTCATGATCGAGGACGGCGTGCTGCAGTCCTGGTTCCTGTCCACGGCAACCGCGCGGGAAATCGGCGGCGGACTGAAGACCAACGGCCGCGGCGTGCGCGGCGGTACGTCCGTATCACCCGCGTCCACCAACCTGGCGCTGGAGCCGGGCGATATTTCGCCGGAGGACCTGATCCGCAACGTCGGAACCGGCTTCTATGTTACCGAGTTGATCGGCCAGGGCGTCAACATGATAACAGGCGAGTACAGCCGCGGCGCCACCGGTTTCTGGATCGAGAACGGCGAATTGACCTTCCCGGTTTCAGAGGTGACGATCGCCTCCAACCTGAAGGACATGTTCATGCGCGTGACGCCGGCAAACGACATCGACCGCGATTTCGGCATCGCTGCTCCGACGCTTGCCATTGAGGGCATAACGCTGGCAGGCCGCTGAGAAACGAGCGGAGATTGGAATTAATCAATGATCGATAGCAAGGCCGGCCAATTGAGCGACGTGAACCTGATCGTGGGTGCCGCGCTCGAGGCGGGCAAGATCGCTCTCGGTTTCTTCCGGCAATCGCCAGAGGTCTGGTGGAAGAACAACGGCCAGTCCCCGGTCAGTGCTGCCGATTTTGCGGCGAACGAAAGCCTTGCCGTCACATTGCGCTCGGCGCGCCCGGACTATGGTTGGCTTTCCGAGGAAACCGACGACGATGCCGAGCGTCTGAAGCACGCGACCGTCTTCGTCGTCGACCCCATCGACGGCACCAGGGGATTTCTTGCGGGCCTGGATCTTTGGTGCGTCAGCGTCGCCGTCGTCACCGATGGGCGGCCTGTGGCGGGCGTGCTCTACGCGCCAGCGCTTGACGAGCTCTTCGTGGCGACGGCTGGTGGGGAGGCCCTGAAGAACGGCAAGCCGATCCGCGTGTCTCAGAGAGTCGGTGATGACATCCATCGGCTGGCGACCGGCGAGGATATGCTGAAGGGCGTCGATCCGGATTTCCGCAAGACGGTCGAGCGGGTGAAGCACGTGCCGTCGCTCGCCTATCGCCTCGCCATGGTGGCGGACGGGCGCCTCGAAGGAACGATCGTCAAGCGCAACTCGCATGACTGGGATCTGGCCGCCGCCGATCTTATTCTGGAGCGGGCCGGCGGCGCGCTCGTGGACCTTTCGGGCAATGCCCTCAGCTACAATCGCGCCGAAGTATCGCATGACGAGCTTTGCGGTGCATCGGCAGCGCAATTACCGGAGTTTCTTCGTCAACTATCGAACCGACGAGACGGTTGACCTTTCCGTCAAAATCCCGCAGATGAAGGACGGAGGGGGACGACAGTAGAAAGAGACGAAAATGACTGATACCAGCGGCAAAAAGCAGCTCCTGCACCTTGTCTTCGGCGGTGAATTGGAAAACCTCGAAGAGGTCCAGTTCCGCAATCTCAACGAGCTCGATATCGTCGGCATGTATCCCGACTATGCGAGCGCGCTGGTGGCATGGAAGTCCAAGGCGCAGCAGACCGTTGACAATGCCCATATGCGTTATTTCATTGTCCACCTGCATCGTTTGCTCGATCCGCAGGAAAAAGCGGCATCCTAAGCGCCTCGCACCGAATTTTGCATTTGATATCTCTATCCGGTACAGCCCCGTCGCTTTAAATCCGGTCATGAAGCAGTATCTTTGACACAATAAGAACGAAAATTCGGCTGTTTATTCGGCCGGTTGATAATCGGGATTTGGCATTGATGGTGATCAGCTGGGATAGGAGGCGAACGAAATGAGTAGCCTCAGGGCGCGTCTTGCCTTGAGCGCCTATCGCTTTGGCGGAATCGCAGTCTATCCATTCATCGGGCCTTATCTCGCGGTTCGCGCGGCCAAGGGCAAGGAAGATAGTTCCCGCAAACTGGAGCGCTCGGGTTATGCGAGCGCCAACCGCCCGCAGGGGCCGTTGATCTGGTTCCATGCCGCGAGCGTGGGGGAAACCTCGGCCGTCATTCCGTTGATCCGCGAGATCCGTCGCCGCGACATTCACGTTATCCTGACGACGGGCACGATGACCTCGGCCAAGGTTGCACAGCAACGTCTTGGCGAAGAGGTCATCCATCAATACGTGCCGCTCGATCTCAAGCCCGCCATCAAGCGCTTCCTCGACTACTGGCAGCCCGATTGCGCCATTTTTGCCGAATCCGAGATCTGGCCGACGACGATCATGGAGCTTGGCCGCAAGCGCATTCCGCAGATCCTCGTCAACGCCCGCATGTCGGATCGATCCTTTGAACGCTGGAGCCGGCATCTCTCGCTTGCCGAGGCGTTGTTTGAAAATCTGGCCCTGGTCGTGGCCCAGTCCGACCTCGATGCCGAACGCTTCCGCGATCTCGGCGCTTTGCAGGTTCTGAAATCGGGCAATCTCAAAGTGGATACGGATGCACCGTCATATGATGCACCGACGCTCGCCGGCTACATGAAGCAGATCGGCGACCGCAAGACCTGGGCCGCGGTCTCCACTTTCGAGGGCGAGGAGGGTGCTGCAGCCTCCGTCCATTCGATGCTCAAGGAGCATAACGGCCAGCTTACCATCATCGTGCCGCGCCATCCCGAGCGCAGCGACGCGATCGAGGCTATGCTCGCTGAACAGGGTCTCAAAGTGGCGCGCCGCACTCGCAACGATATCCTTTCGTCCGATGTCGATGTCTTCCTTGGCGATACCATCGGCGAGATGGGGCTTTATCTGCGGATGACCGAAGTCGCCTTCATGGGCAAGTCGCTGTTCAATGAAGGAGGCCAGAATCCGCTTGAGCCGGCCATGCTCGGTTGCGCGATCCTGACCGGCGGTCATGTCCAGAATTTCCGCGATTCCTATCAGCTGCTCGCCCGCCGCGGCAGCGCCCGCATGGTGCGCGATACCGAGATGCTGGCGCGGGGCGTCCATTATTTGCTCACCAACGACACGGCACGACGCAGCATGATCGATGCCGGCTTCGCAGCCGTGCATGAAATGCGTGGTGCACTGGCAGCAACGGTGAAGGGGCTGGAGCCTTATATCAATCCGCTTTCGGTCAAGGCACGGCTGATGCCGAAGACGATGGCGAACGGATAAGAAGGGAAGGGCATGACAGCGGCCAAGCTGGGAGCGATTGCGGGCATTCTTTTTGACAAGGACGGCACGTTGCTCGACTATGACCAGAGCTGGCTGCCGGTCAATCGTGAGCTCGCACGCATCGCTGCTCAAGACGATCCTATCCTCGCCGATCACCTTCTCTCCGCCTGCGGCATGGACCCGATTTCCGGTCACATTGTGCCCGACAGCCTGCTTGCCGCCGGCAATACCAGGCAGATTTCCGAGGGCCTGGTGGCCGCCGGCTCGAAAGTGGATGTCGCGGAGCTGGTGGAAAAACTCGACGCGCTTTTTGCACATGCAGCCGATTTCTCTTCGCCCGTGACAGATCTCGCCGCCTTCTTCCGGCGCCTGCATGAGCGCGGCTACAAACTCGGCGTTGCCTCCAGCGATAATGAGCGCTCCATCCGCCAGACGGCGCGCCGCTTCGGCTTCATCGACTATGTCGATTATATCGCCGGCTACGACAGCGGCTTCGGCACCAAGCCGGAGCCGGGAATGGTACTCGGCTTTTACGCCGCGACCGGCCTTTCGCCGGCACAGGTCGCCGTCGTCGGCGACAATAATCATGATCTCCACATGGGCCGCAATGCCGGTGTGGGCCTGACCGTCGGCGTGTTGACGGGCACCGGCTCGCGCGAAACGCTGACGGCGGCATCGGACTATTGCCTCAACGACATTACCGAGCTGGAAAGCCTGCTCCTGCCTGTGGCACAATCGGCCTGATCCTGGCAATGGCTTGCTTTTTCACGCAATCTGGCCTTTCTTGCCGCTTTGTCGCGGGCACAAGAATAGGGCTGGATTAGACGCATGGTATCGGAAGCCCCACCTTTCTGGTGGCGAAAGCCGGATTGGCGTGCCTGGGGGCTCTTACCCTTTTCGTTCCTGTATGGCCGTATCGCCGGGCATCGCATGGTGAATGGCAAACGGGCTTCCGTGCCGGTGCCTGTTATCTGCGTCGGTAATTTCACGGTTGGCGGCGCCGGCAAGACGCCGACGGCGCTTGCACTTGCCCAGGCGGTGAAGGCGAAGGGGCTGAAGCCTGGTTTCCTGAGCCGCGGTTATGGCGGCTCGCTCGATGTCACCACGATCGTTGATCCCTCGCACCATCATGCCACGGCTGTTGGCGACGAGCCGCTGCTGCTTGCCCGCGAGGCGCTGACGGTCATTGCCCGTCGTCGGGCCGATGGCGCGGAAAGGCTGGTGCGCGAGGGCGCCGACATCATCATCATGGATGACGGTTTCCAGAGCGCGCAGCTCGCCATCGACTATGCCCTTGTGGTGATCGATGCCGGCAGAGGTATCGGCAACGGGCACCTCGTTCCAGGCGGTCCTGTGCGCGCGCCGCTGCGCACGCAACTCCTCTTTGCATCCGGCCTGCTGAAAGTCGGCGAGGGTACTGCCGCCGATCGCGTCGTTCGCCTTGCGGCAAGGGCGGGGAAGCCCTTCTTTTCCGCAAGCGTCAGGGTGCGCGGGCAGGAGGATATGCGCGGCCGCAAGGTACTTGCCTTCGCCGGCATCGCCGATCCCGCCAAGTTCTTCCGCACAGTGGAGACGCTAGGGGCTGAGATCGCCGTCCGGCGCAGCTTCGGAGATCACGAACATCCTGGCGAAGACGACGTCTCCGACATGCTCGACATCGCCTCGCGCGAAGGGCTCGAGATCGTCACAACCTCGAAAGATTATGTCCGCCTCATTGGCCATCATGGCCGCACCGAGGAATTGCTGCAGCGCTGCAGGGTGGTCGAGATCGACATGGTCTTTGCCGATCCGCAAGCGCCGGCGCTGATCATCGACAGGGCTATTGCCGCCGCGCGCGAGCGACGCTTGAAGGAAAAGCGCGGCAGCAAGGCGGCTTAAAACAGGTCTGACTATTCAGCGGCGAAAAGTCAGCGCTTTTGATTGGGAAGGGCGCCAGCGCGCTTTTCGGCCTCGAGCGAGGTGATGACATCGGCATAGGGTTCCTGCCGGGCAACGCTCCAGTAGCGCAGCTCATCGAGAGCGATATGTTTGCCAGTCATGGCGCAGACGACATAGGAGCCCGGCATCAGGATCTGGAAATCGCCGTCGAGATAGCGAACTTTCGCCTCGCGGTTTCCATGTCCTTCGAAAAGATTCATCTGATGCCGTCCTTGATCTCTGTCATCTATTTGCCATACCGCACTACAGCGCCGCACGTCAAATATGACGCGCAAAGGTCGCTGTGACACTTTAAAATTACGCAGCAGACGCGACTTTTCCAGACTATTTCCCGGAAAAGTTCCTTTTGGAAATGGCTGAGGTTAGCTGCGCCCGAACAGTCGTTCGATGTCTGTAAGCTTCAACTCTATATAGGTCGGCCTGCCGTGATTGCACTGCCCGGAGCCTGGCGTTGCCTCCATCTGGCGCAAAAGCGCATTCATCTCTTCCGGGCGCAGGCGCCGGCCGGATCGCACCGAACCGTGGCAGGCCATGGTCGCGGCCACGTATTCCAGCTTGGCGGCAAGGCCAGAGGCTGTATCCCATTCGGCGATCTCGTCGGCCAGCTGTCGGATCAGGCCCTGCGCATCGACTTCGCCGAGCATCGCCGGCGTCTCCCGTACGGCGACTGCGCCGGGGCCGAAGCGTTCGATCGCGAGCCCGAGTTCGCCGAGTTCTTCAGCAAATACCATCAACCGGTCGCAATCTTCTTCGGGCAGGTCGACGATTTCCGGAATCAGCAGTACCTGCGAGGACAGCCGCTTCGAATGCAGCGCCTTACGCATGGCCTCGAACACCAGCCGCTCATGCGCCGCATGCTGATCGACTATGACAAGGCCGTTTTCCGTCTGGGCGACGATATAATTTTCATGCAGCTGAGCCCGGGCAGCACCCAGCGGAAAGCGAGCGGGTTCCTCGGCACGTGCTGATTGCAGCGGCGGGGCGACTTCGGCACGTGCGGTCGGCATGGCAAGGCCGTCGAAGGCAGCCTGCGGTCTTTCGGCAAATCCGTAGCCTGCCGCTGCCGCCGCTCTTTCGTAGGGACGGGATGGCGACGTTTCGGCCGTCCAAGGGGTCGGCGCTGGCGAGGGTCGCCAACCCTGCTGAAAGGCGGATCGTCCGGCGGTGAAGGCGCGCAACATGCCGTCTGCGCCGGTGGTAGCCGCGCGGTCGCCCTCGCGCGCCAGCGCTTCGCGCACGGCGCCGACGATCAGGCCGCGCACCAGCCCTGGATCGCGGAAGCGCACGTCGGATTTCGCCGGATGTACGTTGACGTCGACCAGCGCCGGATCGAGCCGCAGGGAAAGGACCGCGACAGGATAACGTCCGGCGGGGATGGTTTCGGCATAGGCGCCGCGGATCGCCGAGAGGATCAGCTTGTCCTGCACCGGCCGGCCATTGACGAAAGCATATTGATGCGCGGAGTTGCCGCGGTTGAAGGTCGGCACGCCGGCAAAACCGGTAAGGCTCACATCCTCACGCACGGCATCGAGCGCGATAGCATTGTCCTTGAAATCGGCACCCAGTATCTGTGCCATGCGGGCGAGATGATCATCGCCCGTCGCGGGAAATTCCAGCGTCGAGCGGTCGGTGCCCGACAGAACGAAGCGCACGCGCGGAAAGGCAATTGCCATGCGCTTGACGACTTCGGTGATCGCGGCCGCCTCCGCCTTTTCGGTCTTCAGGAATTTCAGGCGCGCCGGCGTCGCAAAAAACAGGTCGCGTACCTCGACGATCGTGCCCGGATTGGCGGCCACCGGGCGCAGATGCAGAACCTTGCCGCCTGCAACCGCGATCTCGGCGCCGCCGGCCGCACCCACTCTGCGGCTTGCGATCGAAAGCTTCGCCACCGAGCCGATGGAGGGCAAGGCCTCGCCGCGAAAACCGAGGGTGCGAATGTCTTCCAGCGTATCGGAAATCTTCGAGGTGCAGTGGCGCCGTACCGCGAGTTCGAGGTCGGTTTCCTCCATGCCCGAGCCGTTATCGGTCACCCTTAGCAGAGCCTTGCCGCCGCCAGCGGTCGCGATCTCGATGCGGGTTGCACCGGCATCGAGCGCGTTTTCGATCAGTTCCTTGGCGGCGCTCGCCGGGCGTTCGATGACTTCGCCGGCGGCGATCTGATTGATCAGGGTCTCGGAAAGTTGCTTGATGGCCATGGCTGCATTCTCGTGGATTCGCGGCGGCGAGGGAAGAGGAAAGGCGATTTTACGGCCTTGATCCACCCGTTTACATGGGGACTTTGTTAAGAAATTTAATCAATGTTTAAGGGAATGATGACAGGTTGCGGAGACAGAACTTGAAATGACCGCAGGTGGCGCGTTTCGTGCATGCTGACGGCTCTCGATGGCAGGTTGGTGGCCATCAGTCAAAATGGAGCCAGGTGCCATCTGCTTCAAGTGCCAAGGCCAGCATGCAACTCCCATGAACTTGCCTTGCAGAGCGAATGCCGCCCTGTCGATTTGCCGTGTTGTGAAACTGGTTGAGCGTAGGAATCCGACGAATGACTGCCGAGACTGAAAAGGCAGCTTTGGCAATGATGACGGCTGATGCCCCTTTCGGCGGCAGTCTGCAGACGATGTTCTTCGATGCCTTTTGCGATGGTCTTTCCAGCGCCTTTTTCGCCTACGACAAGAACGACCTCTTGCTGTTTGCCAGCCGTCAGGTTCTGAACTTCTTCCCAATCACGCCTGATTTCCTGCAACCTTCCACGCGGCTGCGCGATTTTCTAGGCGCCGTCTTCGATACTGGAGTAGCCTATCAGCGGCATCAGACCAAAACAGCTGCGAGCCGCGACGATTGGATATCGCAGCGCATAGCCACCCATTGGCGTGAACGCTACGAGACCACCGAGCATTTTGCCGACGACCGCTGGGTGCGCATCCTCAACCGACGACTATCCTCGGGCATCGGCTTCTGCATCATTTCCGATGTTTCCGAAGCCAGGAAACGCGAAGATCAATGGCGCGTCGACATGGAGCGCGTGCAGCTGACCGAGGATATTCTCGACAACTTGCCCTTTCCGGTTTTCGTCAAGGACCAGAATCTCGTCTACGTCGCAGTCAACCGGGCGTTCTGCGACAAGTACCAGACGGCGGCTGACGAAGTGCGCGGTCGCAAGAGCATCGATATCTTTTCCACCGACCTTGCCAATCGCTTCTATGAGAGCGATCGGCATGTGATCGAGACCGGTGAAATGTCGATCTCGCGGCAGCGTCAGATCGCCCGCGACGGTGTCGAGCGCGACATCGTCACCCGCAAGCAGCGCATCGGCAAGCCGGGCCGCTATTTCCTGGTCTGCACCATGCAGGACCTGCCCAAGGATGGCGGCGACTTCGACGAGTTCGCGCTCGCGTCGAGCATTCGGGAAAACGGCGATCGCTCCTATCGCCGCGCCTATGTTCCGATGGTCGCGCTACAGACCATTTCGCGCCGTCCGGCGGCGATGGAGACCTTCGTTCCGGAGAATTTCAGCGGCCGCAAGGTGCTCGTCGTGACGCCGGATTTCGCTGCCGAAACGGCGGCTCTGAAGACGCTCGAGAAATACGGCTTCGAAGCCTGCGTCGTGCACAACGAGAATGAAGAGGCGGCATTTCTGGACGTGGCAAGCGCGCATGGCGTCAAGATCGATCTGGTCATCGTCGACAACCAGCTCGGCAAGCGCGGAATTGAGCTGGCCGAGCGGCAGAACCTAGCCGCGTTGTCGCTGAACGGATCGCAGCTGGCAACCGAGCTTGCCTTCCTGATCGCGCGCCATTTCAATCGCAACATCCGTGGCGAGCCTGGCGAGAGCATGGAGCCGGGGCTCGCGCCCGAATGGCGGCGTGCGACCGGCGAGGAGCGCCGGGCGCAGATTCTGGTCGCTGAAGACAATGATATCAACCAGATCGTCTTCTCGCAGATCCTCGAGGGCTTGGGATACAGCTATGTGATCGCCGCAAGTGGTGACGAGGCGGTGCGCCTGTGGCAGGAGCATCGTCCGGAACTGATCCTGATGGACATTTCGTTGCCGGGACTGAACGGCTTTGAATCCACCCGGCTGATCCGCGGCGCGGAAAAGGGTACCGGCTCCTATACGCCGATCATCGGTGTTCTGACGCAGGCTTTCGAGCGCGACCGCAAGGAGTGCGCCGATGTCGGCATGGACGACGTCATCCTGAAACCGGTTAGTCCCGATATCATCGAAACGGTATTTCAGAAGCATATGCGCGGTGCCCTGAAGGCGCAAAATAGATAAATGTTACAATGATATCACCCCCGACGGCAACTTATCGCCGACGCCGAATGACTGTCATCTTGGCATCCTTTGTTAAGACTTCCTCGGCATGCTCTTCCCCCGGGTGGAGAAAAGGCCGGAACCAAATATGAAATCGACTGAGATGCTGCCGGGGCCAGTCAATCAGCAGCCGCAGGCAATCGCTTATACCGATCCGCTCACCGGGTTGGGCAATCGCCATCGCATGCGCGAGCGTGCGCGCGCGCTTTCGCTTGAGCGTGCCGGCGATCCTGCACCCTTTACGATCGGCATCGTCAATCTCGATGCCTTCAAGCCGATCAATGACCTGTTCGGCGTCGACGCGGGCGATGAGATCCTCTGCCAGGTTGCTCACCGTCTGAAGGCCTGCATACCCGACGGCGCACTGGTGACGCGTCACGACGGCGATGAATTCGCCTTTGTACTGCCGCTTGTCTTCGAACGCGTCGGCGCCGAGAAATTCGGGCAGATGATCCGCGAAGTGCTGTCAGCGCCCTATGATCTTGGCGATCGCAATGTCCGCCTTTCCGCATCCTTCGGCTTTGCCATTCATCCTTTCGCCGGAGAAGAATTCGACGATCTCCTGAAAAATGCGGATACGGCGCTCTATCGCTCCAAGCGTCGCGGCCGCGGCCAGATCACCGTCTATTCCAGAGAGATTGCGCAGGAGATGAAGCGTGCGACGCAGCTGGAGCAGGCGCTGCGCAACGCCATCATTTCCGACTCCATCGATGTGCATTTCCAGCCGATCGTCTCGCTTGCCAACAACATGGTTCTCGGTTTCGAGGCCCTGGCGCGTTGGAACGATCCGGATCTCGGCTTTGTCTCACCGGCTGTCTTCGTGCCGCTTGCCGAGGAACGAGGCTTTATCGATGCGCTATCCGAAACGCTGCTGCGAAAAGCGGCGGAGGCGGCGCTCTCGTGGCCGCGCGAACTGTTTCTGTCCTTCAATCTCTCCTCGGCGCAGCTGATGGATCCCGGCACCAGCAGCAGCATTCTCGCCATCCTGACACGCGCCGGTCTGGACCCGCACCGCCTCGAACTTGAAATCACGGAAACGGCCGTCATGAGCTCGGCCGATACCGCCCATCGCATCATCGCCGATCTTCGAGCGGTCGGCGTGCGCATCTCTCTCGATGATTTCGGCACCGGTCAGTCCAGCCTTGGACGCTTGCGCGAATTCATCTTCGATAAGGTCAAGATCGATCGGGCCTTCGTCTCGCGCATGAATTCGGACAGGGCCTCCGAGCACATCATCAAGGCTGTTCTTGCCATGTGCGAAGGGCTTGACCTGCGTGTGGTCGCGGAAGGTATCGAGGACCATGCTGAAGCGGCGAAGCTGAAGGCACTGGGCTGCGCCATGGGGCAGGGCTACTATTTTGGAAAGCCGGTCGATAGCGCTGCGACGCTTCGCTACCTGCAGACCCATTATTTCGATCTCAGCCACGAACGCGAAATTGCCTAATCCTAAAAAGCAGGGTGAAAGATGGTCAAAGAAAACGGCGGCCCATAAGGCCGCCGCTTCTGTATTTCGTCCAACCTTTGTCGATAGTTACTTGTTGGTGGTCGACGAAGTCGTGGTGTTGTCGGTGGCCGGCATTGTCGACGTACCGGACGATTGAGCCGCCTTTTCGGAAGCCTGCATCGACAGGGTCTTGAATTCTGGGGCAGCCTTCAGCGAGTCGGCCGTTTCGGTCGTCGTGAGCTTGACGGTGCCGTCCTGCGGATTCTGCGTGGCGTTGATCTTGTCGAACGGTACGGCGACGTTTTTCTGGCCGAGGCCAAGGAAACCGCCGACGCCGACGACCGCGGCGATAACACCGCCCTGCTTCTGCAGGATCAGGTCGTTGATGCTGCCAATGCTTTCATTCTGGCCGTTATAGACAGACTGACCCATATAGGTCCTGGCACTGATCTGATCGGCCGACTGCGTGGTCATATAGCCGCCGGCCTGTTCGGCGCCTGGCGACGGTGCGGGTGCCTGAGCCTTGGTTTGCGGCGTCGGGTTACTCGGCTTTGTGGCATCCGGTGTCGCCGGGGCGGATTGCGTCATTGGCGCATTGTTGCCGGTATTGCCGGCTCCCCCGTTCGACGGTTGTTGCGCTTGAGCGAACGCCATCGGCGAAAGTACCGAGGCCGTGGCGAAGATTGCGCCTGCAGCGACAGAAGTGAAGAGTTTCCCAGTCATCGTGAACCTACCTTTCATTCCGATGGGCATGCTTTATCGGGCGCGCATGCTGACCAGCGCGGTGAAACCTCCGTTTGCCGGCCTTCATCGTACCGGTCATAAGGGCAAATGGATTAGTGAGGTTTTGGTTCCGTCAAAAGTTGCAGAAGCCAACAGGCGGAAGTTGAAAACGGACGGAATATAGCATGAAAACAGCGGGTCGACGTTTTGAGAAACAACCTGGGGATTGGCCGAATTAGAGAATGGATCGATGCGGATCGCGGTTTTTTCGCAAGCCGGAAAAGCTGGATATCGCATCGATCATAGAAGTAATCTCCTCTTCCGCATCGAACGGCTGAGGAGGGATTTCAATCAAAGCTTGTATGGAGGGTCGAAAACGCCCTTCACCGTCAGGCCGAGTTCCAGAAGAGCACCCGCCTGCGGCTGCATGGAGCGCGCTTCCTCATCCAAGCCTTCCCAGGCGGTCGTCACGGCCAGCCGGTCCGCATTCTTGCCGATGAAGGCGGGGCAGGAGGGCTGCATGGCGGGCACGCGATAGCGCTCGATGCGCAGGCCGTCCGGGCTGTATTTGTCGACGAAGCCGGAACCCCAGCGCGCATTCCAGATATAGCCGTCCGCGTCGCAGACCGAACCATCAAGGCCGCCAGGATCTTCCATGCTGTCGACCATGACGATCGGCTCGCCGGTCGGGAGTCCCGTCTCGGGGTCGACGAGCACGCGCATCAGCTGACTGACGCGGGTATCGGTGAAATAGCCGATCGTGCCATCGGGAGAAAAGCAGATGGAATTCGGAATGCTGATCTGGTCGAAGATCTTCGTAACCTTGCCGCCGGCGACATGATAGATCGCGCCTGCCTGCATCTCGGCGCGCTTGCCCATGGTGCCGATCCAGAGCGATCCGGAAACATGCGTGCGCCCGTCATTGGAACGGTTTTCAGGCTTGTCTGCTTCAATGGCCGTATAGAAGCTCAATTCGCCGGTTGCGATATCGCGCAGGAACAGTCCCTGCTCGGTGGCGATCATCTGCCGCTCCGCATCGACGCGAGCCAGCACGCTTGCCATCATCGGCAGCTCGTGAACCTGTTTCTTTCCGGTCGGCAGGTGCAGTTCGTGCAGTTCCTTGCCGAGGATGTTGAACCACCATACGGTGTCTGTATCGGGGTCGTAGGTCGGGCCTTCTCCCAGGACGGAGGACGTGTTGCAGAGAATATTGCCCTGGAAATCATGAATATCGGTCATAGATCAGGCTCCTACGGCTGCATCATAGGCGTAAATGGTGACCTTGGCGCGTTCGGCAACCTCTGCAGCCGTCATTCCCGGCTTGTAAAGACTGGTGCCGAGGCCGAAGGCGAGCACGCCGGCCTTGGTGTAATCGGCGAAATTCTTGTCCGAAACGCCGCCGACCGCCGCAATGACGAGCTCGGGCGGCAAGACGGCGCGAATGGCTGTGATACCGGAGGCGCCGAGCACGCCGGCGGGGAAGAATTTGAGACCGGTGGCACCGGCGCGGGCGGCCGAAAGCGCTTCCGTGGCGGTGAAGACGCCGGGCATCGTCACCATGCCCTTGTCGCGGGCGCGGCTGATGACCGTGGGCTCGACATTCGGTGTCACCAAGAGCTTGCCGCCGGCGCCATCCAGCCGGTCGACGTCTTCCACCGTCAGCACCGTGCCTGCGCCGATCAGGCAATCCGCAGGCGCCATCTTGGCGGCGATCTCGATAGAGCGGAACGGTTCCGGCGAATTCAGCGGAATTTCGATTGCCGTGAAACCTGTCTCGATCAGCGTGCCGACGATATCGGCCGTCTCCTCCGGCTTGATGCCGCGAAGAATGGCAATGAGCGGGCGCTTCATGGGCGGGAAGGGAATGCGGGTCGTCATCAGCTTTTGCTTTCTTTCTTGAACCAGATCGCTTCGGCCGCAGCGGACAGTCCGCGACGGACGGCGGCATCGGCATCGATGGTCTTGTAATTGAGGGAAAGGGTGCGGAAGGCGTCTTCATAGAGAGCCTGGAGGCGGCCGGAAGCGACCAGCGTGATGGCCGCATTCTGCCCCGCCGAATCGAGCGCGCCGGCGATTTCCGCACCGATCAGGGTGCTCGAGATCAGTGCCTGGGCGCCGGCGGCCGTAAGCCCGTTCAGGAGCTGGCCGGAGCGGGCCGTGAACAGCAGGTTGGTGACGAGGGCCGGCTTGTCGAGGGCCGTCTTGAGGGCAGCCTCGAACGCCTTCGTGTCGGGCGGCATGTCCGCAGCGCCGGCAACGGCATGCGACAGGATGCTGTGCTTGGTAATGACGTCGAAAAGCTCGCCCGTCATGAAGGTGGAAAAACCTGTCACCTGGCCATCCAGCACGCGCACCCATTTCGAATGCGTTCCCGGCATGCACACGAGCTGTTCGCCCTTCGCATCGGCGGCAATCGCGCCGAGCAGCTGCGTTTCCTCGCCGCGCATGACATCGGGCATCTGCTGGCTGCGCTGTGCGAGACCCGGCAGGATGCGCACGTCGCGGGATTGTCCGGGCACGGAAACGGCGCCTGTCAGGATGGCGGCAAGTGAGGTCGGCGTGTCGATATATCCGGCTTCCACCCAGCCCTGGCGCGCTCCGGCCATGCCGCAGACGATGACGGGAAGGGCGTCCGGTGCGGATATGGCATCGAGATGCGATTGCAAGACCTTGGCAAAGCCGATCTGGGCCGCCGTGGTCATGCCTTCGCCGCTGCGGCGCTCTGCCAGTATGCTGCCGTCTTCGCCGATCAGCCACAGCCGGAAACTGCTGGTGCCCCAGTCCACCGCGACATATGCGGGTTTCGTCATGAGAAATGCTCCAAGTCTTACGTCAGAACTCTTGAGATTAGAAAATACCGCCGTCGACGGTGATAGCTTGTCCGGTCATGGCGCCGGAGCAGTCCGAAGCCAGGAAGAGCACCGGCCCGACCAGATCGTCGGCGCTCAGCACGCGCTTCAGGCATTGCCGGTCTATCGTCTTCGCCATGCCCTCTTCGGTCAGCCAGAGGTCGAGCTGTCGCTTGGTGACGATCATTCCCGGCAGGACGGCATTGACGCGGATGTTCTCGGGACCGAAGCGCCCGGCAAAGCTCTTGGTCAACCCGATGATACCGGACTTCGCGGTCGCGTAGGAGGACAGCAGCGGCGGGTTCATCTTGAAGACGATCGAGGAGAAATTGATGATGGCCCCGCCGCCGGCGGCGCGCATGCCGGGTGCAGCCGCCTGCGAGACGAAGAAGACCTGCTTCAGGTTGATTGCCTGATTGTTGTCCCAGTATTCTTCGGTCGTGGTGTCGATATCGTGCCGGTCGTCCCAGGCTGCATTGTTGACGAGGACACGGATCGCCCCGAGATCGGACTCAACCGCAGCAATCGCGCTTTTGATCGCGCCGATATCACGCAGGTCAGCGTGATAGAAGGAAACAGGATGGGCGGATTGCGTCGAAAGCTTGGCCGCCAGTGCCTTGCTCGCTTCTTCGATGATATCGATGAAGGCAACCTTTGCGCCCTGATTGGCAAAGGCCTCCACAAGGCTTGCGCCGATGCCGGAGCCGCCGCCGGTGATGAGGACGGTGCGATCTTTCAGATCGGGAAATTGCGCCTGAGTATCCACCAAATGTCTCCTCCCGGATCAATCGAAAGTTCCATTATTCGGAACATAATTTGACTATATGGAATTATCGATCTACCCTTGCGCGGTGTCAAGGATAGTGCGGCTCTGCCAGAGATAAATGAATGAACGTGGATCTGGGTTCAGAGGGTGGAAAAAATAAAGGGCATCGCGACCGGGAAACCGGAACGCTGGGAAAGCTCGTCTCCCTGCTCGATCTTGTCGCGCTCGCCGATGGCCCGATGCGCTTTACCGACATCCTTTCGCTCTCCGATCAGCCGCGCGGCACATTGCATCGCCAATTGTCGCACCTTGTCGAGGAAGGGCTGCTGGAGGTCGACCGCGATGGTCGTTATCTGATTGGATTGCGGCTCTTGACGCTTGCCTCGCGCAGCTGGGCGCGCAACGAGTTTCGCGCGGTTGCTGAGCCACATCTGCACCGCCTGCAGGAGGTGACCGGCGAAACCGTCCATCTTGGCGTCCTGCGTGGCACGGAGGTCATCTATCTCGACAAGGTCGAGGGTCGCCAATCCGTACGCATGTATTCGCAGGTCGGCAATGCATCTCCGGCCTATTGTACCGGTGTAGGCAAGGCGGCGCTTTCCGCGCTCGACGATGCCGAGCTGGATGCGAGAATCTCATGCCTCGAATATCGCCCTTATACCGAGCATACGCTTCGCAATGTCTCGGAGCTGCTTTTCGATGTTTCGGAAATCAGGAAGCGAGGCTATGCCTTCGATCTCGAGGAGCATGAAAGCGGCATTTGCTGCGTTGCCGCCCCGATCCGTTCCGACGATGGGCATATGCTGGCCGGCGTCTCGGTGACCGGCCCGGCCTATCGCGTCACACTGGAAAAGTTGAAGGCATGGGCGCCTTTGGTGGTTGCTGCTGCTGATTCGATCATGACGGACATGCGCAACCGCATGGGGCCTAAGCGCTGACTCCATAAATTTCGCGCAACGGCTGTCGGAAACTCGCGGATTTAATGCTGTCGGTGCCTGATCTTAGCGAAATTGCTCGTTTATCTTGAATTTTACTGTTGAGATATGCGGAAGAACTGCCATTATCCGCAAGTGATTATTGGAACCATACAGGATTTGGCGAGGTGTTGGGCGGACATAATAGTAACGGGCGTTGATGCAGTCGTGATTTTGGAAAACTTATATTTTGCCGAGCGGCTGAGACCGGCTGCCGTACGATAATCGTGAGGGACAAGAGACGGAAGTTTCGTATTTTCTTCCTCTTTTACATAAAGAAGACTGATGATGGCGGCATTGATACAGGCGGGCATGTCCCCTCGTGGCGAGGACTTTATCGAGGAAATCAGCAGGCTTAAGACGCAGTTCGATGTGTTCCGTTTCATGAAGGGCCTGACGGAGGCCTATCGTTGCCGGGCCTTCATGGTGCTCAATCTGCCGCCTATTACGTCCTCGGACCTGCAGAGCAATTCAGTCATCAACAATTGGCCGGCAGAGCTGCTGTCGATCTACGATCAGGAAAACCTGTTGTCGACCAGCCCCCCGCTGCAGCGTCTGCGCGGCTCCACGCTGCCCTTTCTTTATGAGGTGACAACAAGCCCCAATCGCGAGGAGAGCAAGTCGCAGCTCGTGGTGGCTCTGTTCGAACGTTTCCGCATGACGCGCTTCGTCTATTTCCCGACGCACGATGCCTCCGGTCTTCGCGGCGCGGTTTGTTTGGCTGGCGATCGCGAGCTCTTTTCGATGGAGGAGGTCAAGGACCTTTTCTATATAGCAGTTCACGTCTATGACCGGCTTGCGGAAATCCGCAATCTCGATGTTCGCGTCGTCGATGCCCTGACCGACCGGGAGATCGATTGCCTGAACTGGACAGCGGCCGGAAAGACCAGCGCCGAGATCGCCGAAATCCTGTCTCTGTCCGAACATACGGTCAATCACTACCTCAACCGCGCCACCAAGAAGCTTGACACCGTCAACCGCACTCAGGCCGTCGCCAAGGCTTTGCGCGTTGGATTGATCAAATAATGACGTTGTCGTCTCCACGTGATGATCGAGATTCGAGCAGCGTGTGAATGAATTTTGTGCGCTGCGAATAAAATATGACGAACCCTATGGCGATGATCGATCATGCCGATCCAGGCGGACAGCGACTAACAAATTGAAATACCGTTATTTCCCTGGTTTTCTGAAAACTGGCACGCTTCCTGCTTATAAAAAGACAGAGGTCCAGAGGGGACTTTGATAACAGCGCCGATGAAACGTGCGCGGATCAAACGACCGTCGCCGATGCCCCGTCGCCATAGCTTCTCCCGGCGAGGGGGTCGGCGGCGGTTGTTGCTTATTTAACACGCTTAGCAATTTCGGGCGCGCTTGTGGGACGATTTTCGCGCCTTTGCCCTATTCCTTTCAGACGAGTGTTCTATCTCGGCCCGCGATCATGTCTTCCCGAATTGGGAGCGCGTTGCGGCTGGTAAGGGTTCTTTATGGACCCGGCGGACCTGCCGGCCGCAACGAAGACGCATTTTATCGACGGCGTTCCGAATTTCGTTTGGCGAAGTCCCGCCTCTCTACTATCTAAGCCAGAATGATTTCGGAAAGCGTGCGCTCCCTGCGGCGCTGCCGAAAAGGATTCTGCAGTGAGGATGAAATGGCAGACATCACCAAGGAACAGGTGCTGGAAACGTTGAAGACGGTTCGCGGCCCGGACCTGGAGCACAACATCGTCGAACTCGGCATGGTGTCGGATGTCTTCATCTCCGATGGTAAGGTCTATTTCTCCATCACCGTACCCGCCGAGCGCGCCAAGGATCTGGAGCCGATGCGTCTTGCCGCCGAGCGTGTCGTCAAGGATATGCCCGGTGTCAAAGGCGCCCTGGTCGCGCTGACGGCCGACAAGAAGGCTGGCGCTCCGGCGCCCCGGGCCGCGCCTGCGCAAGCTGCCCCGCGAGGCCATTCCCATTCGCATCCTCATCAGCACGCGCCGCAACAGCCGCCCCGCGCCGCCAAGATCGGTGTTCCGGGCGTCAAGGCCATCATCGCGGTCGCCTCGGGCAAGGGCGGTGTCGGCAAATCGACGACGGCGGTCAATCTGGCGCTGGGGCTGCTTGCCAACGGCCTGAAGGTCGGCATCCTGGATGCCGATATCTACGGTCCTTCGATGCCGCGCCTCCTGAAGATTTCCGGACGGCCCACCCAGATCGATGGGCGCATCATCAATCCCATGGAGAACTACGGCCTCAAGGTCATGTCGATGGGCTTCCTCGTCGAAGAGGAAACGGCGATGATCTGGCGCGGGCCGATGGTGCAGTCCGCTCTGCTGCAGATGCTGCGCGAGGTCGCCTGGGGCGAGCTTGACGTGCTCGTGGTGGACATGCCGCCCGGCACCGGGGACGTGCAGCTCACCATGGCGCAGCAGGTGCCGCTTGCCGGTGCCGTTATCGTGTCTACGCCGCAGGATCTGGCCTTGATCGATGCGCGCAAGGGCCTGAACATGTTCCGCAAGGTCGAGGTTCCTGTCCTCGGCATTGTCGAGAACATGAGCTATTTCATCGCGCCGGATACCGGTGCGCGCTACGATATCTTTGGCCATGGTGGCGCCCGCAAGGAGGCAGAACGCATCGGCGTGCCTTTCCTGGGGGAGGTGCCTCTGACCATGGGCATCCGCGAAACTTCGGATGCCGGCACGCCGCTCGTCGCTGCCGAGCCAAATGGGGTGGTTGCGAATATTTATCGCGAGATCGCAGCCAATGTCTGGAAGCAAGTGGCAGGCGCACCGCAGCGCGCGGCGCCATCGATCGTATTTGAATAATTCACAAAGACATGTCTGCTTTCCGTATAGTGACGGATTGTCTTGTCGGCGTCCTGTGCTATGACTTCGCAAGTTTAGCCAAACTGCGGTGAAATCGCGCAATGAAGAGGTTGTGACTTGATTCTTTGCGAGCTTTGCTGCATATGCGCCGCCGGCGTGGAACTGGTCGGGCATTTCCGATGACCGCCCTCCGCCGCATGGTGGTTTTATTTCGTCCGAGCAGGCGGCTTCGCCAGGACGGGCGAAGGATTGGTACAGCAGCGCAATGGAACATGGACACGGATTCCCGGCCGGACCGGCGGGATACGACCGGGGTTTTATGAGCTTTTTTCATTGGCCATTGGTGGGATCGCGGCAAGAGCGCGCAAGGCGCCTTGATGGCGGCTTCCTCTCCGCTGCTGTGGGAGCAAGCAGTTGATAACTGCCTATTGCTCAGATTCCAAGCCGCTTCAGCTGCCCGATCTTTCGGCCGCCGACCGCTTGCCTGACAATGCCGTCTGGATCGATATGGTCGATCCCACGCGTGAGGAAGAGGCCAATATCGAGCGCCTGCTTGGGCTCGAGGTGCCCACGCGCGAGGACATGAAGGACATCGAGCCGTCGAGCCGCCTCTATGTCGAAAACGGCTCTGTCTTTCTCACGGCCTCGCTGCTGTGGAAGGCCGACACCAATCTGCCGATGCTCACCGATGTCGCCTTCATCCTGACGGGACATCGGCTGGTCACCATCCGCTATGCGCAGCCGAAGTCCTTCGCACTCTTCATCGCAGCGCTGCAGCGTATTCCGCAGGAGCGGCGCACGGGTGTCGCGCTTCTTGCCAAGCTTCTCGAAACCATCGTCGACCGTACCGCCGAGGTCCTTGAACAGACCGTGGCGGGTATCGATATATTGTCGGTGCACGTGTTCGGCGATCGCGTAAAGAAGATCCGCCGCCCGGCGAACTATCTGGAAGAAAAGCTCAAGGACATCGCAGGCTATCACCGTACGCTCAGCAAGGTGCGTGACAGTCTGAGTTCGCTGTCCCGGCTGCTGACCTTTCTTCATACCATCCCCGCCATGCAGCAGGACCACGAGGCCAGGGAACTGTGTCGCAACGTCTCGCGGGATGTGCAGTCACTGTCGGAGCATGCATCCTTCGTCGCTGGAAACATCACCTTCCTGCTGGATGCATCGCTTGGGCTGATCAATATCGAGCAGAATGCCATCATCAAGATCTTTTCGATCGCTTCGGTGGTATTTCTGCCGCCGACGCTCGTGGCGTCCGTCTACGGCATGAATTTCGAGCATATGCCCGAACTGCACTTTGCCTACGGTTACCCGACATCGTTGTTGCTGATGGTGGTTTCCGCCATCGTTCCGTTTTTCTTTTTTCGCTGGAAAGGCTGGCTCTGAGAGTCTAGTGATCCTGAATGTCTAACGAAACCCATCATTCTCCCGACGGGAAAATGAACGCTCGTAAGCTCGCATACCTCGCCCTCGGCTCGATCGGCGTTGTTTATGGCGACATTGGTACGAGCCCGCTTTATGCCTTTCGCGAAGCATTGAAGCCGGTGGCCGCCGATGGTCTGACGCGCGGCGAAGTCATCAGCGTCGTGTCGCTGATGTTCTGGACGCTGACCATCATCGTCACGATCAAATATGTCCTTTTTCTGCTGCGTGCGGACAACGACGGCGAAGGCGGCACCTTGTCGCTGCTGGCGCTGTTGATGAAGACGGCGAATGGCCACACGGCCATCCTGATGCTGCTGGGCCTTTTGGGTGCCGCGCTCTTCCTCGGTGATGCGATGATCACTCCGGCGCTTTCCGTTCTTTCCGCTGTCGAGGGTCTGAAGCTGGTGACCCCGCAATTGTCGGATTATATCGTCCCGATATCGGTGGCGATCCTGGCATTGCTTTTCGCGATCCAGTCGCATGGTACCGGTGCCGTCGCCCGTTTCTTCGGTCCGATCACGGCGCTTTGGTTCATCGTCATGGGTCTTGCCGGCATCATGCATATTTCCGATGATTACAGCATTCTGGCAGCGCTGAATCCCTGGTATGCGGTGAGCTTTCTGATGCGCGAGGGCTTCCTCGGCGTCGTCGTTCTCGGTGCTGTGTTCCTGACGGTGACGGGCGCGGAAGCGCTCTATGCCGACCTCGGCCATTTCGGCCGCCGCCCGATTCAGTGGGCCTGGTTCGTACTGGTGTTTCCGTCGCTGACCTTGAACTACTTCGGTCAGGGCGCGCTGGTGCTGCGCGAGCCCATGGCCATGTCGGACCCGTTCTTCCTGATGTATCCGCATTGGGCGATTCTGCCGGTGGTCATTCTCGCCACGATGGCGACGATCATTGCGAGCCAGGCCGTCATCACGGGTGCTTTCTCGCTCACGCGTCAGGCGATTCACCTCGGCTTCCTGCCGCGTATGGAAATCCTCTTTACCTCCGAGACCAATACCGGGCAGATCTTCCTGCCATCGGTCAATACGGTCCTGTTCTTCGGCGTCATCTTCCTCGTATTGGCCTTCAAGACCTCGGATGCGTTGGCAACGGCCTATGGTATTTCGGTGACTGGCGCGATGGTCGTCACCTCGATCATGGCATTTGAATTCGTCCGAGTCCGCTGGAACTGGACGCTGCCGATGGCGGTTGCCGTGCTCACACCGCTTTTGCTGCTGGAATTCGTCTTCCTCGGCGCCAACCTCCTGAAGATCCACGACGGCGGCTATGTTCCCGTCATGATCGCAACGGCCTTCACGGTGATCATGTGGACCTGGCGCCGCGGCACCTCGATCTTGATGGAAAAGACGCGGCACACCGATATCCCGCTGTCGTCCTTCGTCAGCTCCATCGAGCGCAAGAGCGATCATTCGCCCGCGCATGTGCCCGGTACGGCAATCTTCCTGACCAGCGATCCGGAATCTGCGCCCGCCGCGCTGCTGCACAATCTGAAGCACAATCACGTCCTGCACGACAAGAACGTCATCCTGACGATCCGCACCATCAACAAGCCGCGCGTCGCCCAGGAGGATCGCTATTCGGTCGAGAAGGTCTCGGAGCGCTTCTCGCGCGTCGAGCTGCGCTTCGGCTTCATGGAATCGCAGAATGTCTCGCAGGCGCTCGCAACCCTGCGCAAGACGGGCCTGAAGTTCGACATCATGTCGACCTCCTTCTATCTCGGCCGCCGCAAGCTGGTGCCGGATGCGAAATCCGGTATGCCGCACTGGCAGGACCGGCTCTATATCGCGCTCGCCAACGCCGCGACCGACCCCTCCGACTACTTCCGCCTGCCTGCCAACCGCGTTGTGGAACTGGGTTCGCACGTCATCATCTGACGCAGATATTCGTGCTGTTCGTTCAAAAGGCCTGGCGGATCTCCGCCAGGCCTTTTTTGTTTTCGGTTCACCACCTGCATAACCATAGATTCGTCCGAATTAACCATCCATCAAGGTTAATGGGAGATTATTCCGGCTCCTAGTTTCGAGTGCCGTTTGGAGTCCGGTGTTGTCTCGCTCGCGTTCCGTTAGCCGCAAGTCGCGGTTCCTGCCACAAAATTGGACCTCTCCAGCCGTCTTCGGGCTTTGCGCCTGGCTTATTTTTCCATCGACAGCAGCCTATGGCGACCTTGCCGGCCTGCTTGCCGGGATCGACAGGGAAGGGGCCAATTGGCGCATGGTGATGACGGACTCGCCGGCCGGCTCCACCCATCAGGCGGAACTGGCCTTCGGTGATGTCAAGGCTTCTGCCGCCATTGGAGATGGCGGTCTGGTGTTGCCGGACGGGCGCCGCGTCGCGTTCCAATCCGAAGCCAAGGGCAGCGATCCCCGGCCCGATGAAGACCGCATCAACCGGCAGGACAAGAAAGGCAGGGTGGTGGCCATCACGCCGATGCAGCCGCCGAAGGATTTTTCCGCAGGCTCGGTGCTGCAGCGCCAGAGCATGCTGCTTCGGCCGGAATCTGCGACTGGCGAGCGCACCGCCTTCCTGAAGCCGAAGCTCGGCGGCAAGGAAATCCAGATTGCCACCGCCTTCTACAAGAAAGAGCCGCCAAAGCCTGATGATAGCGTGCCGGCCTATATCGCCAATCTGGTCACCAATCAGAATGCCGATGTTCTGGCCGCGGCCTATGCCTCGCCGGCGCCGGACTATGCCCGTGTCTCGCCCTTCGATTCCATTCTCGCCAGGGATCAGGACGGTGAAGGCCGCTTCGTGCCGCAGATCGGCCCGAAGGATCATGCCTGGGCCGCCAATGTCCTGCCGCCATCGGTTTTCTCGCCCGACGAGCAGCAGTGCCTTGCCACTGGCATCTATTTCGAGGCGAGGGGCGAGTCCGTGAAAGGACAGGCGGCCGTTGCCCAGGTCATCCTCAATCGTGTCCGCAACCCGGCCTACCCGAAGACCATTTGCGGCGTCGTCTATCAGAACGAGGATTGGACCAACGCTTGCCAGTTTTCCTTCGCCTGCGACAACGTCAAGGAGCGCGTCAATTCTCCCGAACACTGGCGCATTGCCCGTCAGGTCGCCATGGCCGTGACCGCCGGCAAGATCTGGCTGCCGGAAGTCGGTTCCGCCACTCATTACCATGCTGTCTATGTCCGGCCGAAATGGGCTGCCGAAATGGTGAAGGTCGGCCGCATAGGCATGCACATCTTTTACAGGACCTATGGCGGCGGCTGGAGCTGATGCGCCCGGTTCCGGCAGATTGACACCGCGGGCGAGGTCGCTTCTCCTGGCAAAAAAGCCACAGGAAAGCGCGGGCTGAAGAGGATTCTTCGGCTCAGTTTTCGGTCAATATGGCTCTTTCGCTCTAAGATCATGATTTAATTGGGCTAATTTATGGCTGGACAGATGACGCCTACGCCTTGACTATGCTTTTTCCTAAAACTATGTTGCGCGCGACTTCAAAACGGGCCGAAAGGTGGCGAAACCTGCTGTTCGTTTACGCGTTGACCGGGGTACAGGGATTACGCGCAACGAAAATGGGGAGGATGCCACCATGACGGATGACCGCGACGAAGGTCTGGAACAGCGGCGGGCGCAGCTGGAAGCCGAATTGGCGACCAAGCGCGCTGCGGTGAGAGAGGATGAACGCGGGGAGGTTCGCGCCGAGGAAAGCCGTAAGGGCTACGCTCAGGCGATGAAGCTTTCCAGCGAGTTCATAGCCGCAATCATCGTTGGCGCCGTTCTGGGCTATGTCTTCGACCGTTTTGTCGGTACGACGCCGTGGGGCATGATTATCTTGCTGCTTCTCGGATTTTGTGCCGGCGTTTTGAATGTGCTGCGCTCTGCGGGCAAGGTGGCGACACCGGTGCCGGGCGAGGGTAGGCCTGATAAGAAATGAGCGGAGGCAACGCTGCGGCGCTGTTTCCAGATGAGAAGCATCCGCTCGGTGGAGCGGAAAAATGAAAGAGAACAAGCGGTGGCAAACGATCCTACCCATCAGTTCCTGATCTTCAAGATTATCCCGATCGATATCGGCGGAATTGATTTTTCGTTCACCAACGCCTCGCTGTTCATGGTTGCCTCCGCAGTTCTCTCCGCTGGCTTCCTTTATTTCGCCAGTGCGCCGCGCGGCGTCATCCCGACGCGCTCGCAGTCGGTGGCGGAAATGGCCTATGAGTTCATTGCCTCGATGTTGAAAGAGGGGGCGGGGACAAAGGGAATGAAGTTCTTCCCGCTGGTCTTCTCTCTCTTCATGTTCGTCCTGACGGCAAACCTGCTCGGCCTTGTTCCTTACTTCTACACCGTCACCAGCCAGATCATCGTGACACTGGCGCTTGCGCTGCTTGTCATCTTCACCGTTATCTTCTACGGCTTGATCAAGCATGGTTTCGGCTTCTTCAAGATCTTCGTCCCGCAGGGTGTTCCGGGTGTTCTTCTGCCGCTGGTAGTGGCGATTGAGATCATCTCCTTCCTGTCCCGTCCGGTTTCGCTCTCCGTTCGTCTTTTCGCCAACATGCTGGCCGGTCATATCACGCTTAAGGTGTTCGCGGGCTTCGTCGCCTCGCTCGGAGCACTCGGCGCGCTTGGTATCGGCGGGGCTGTTCTCCCTCTTATCATGACCGTCGCCCTCACCGGTCTCGAGTTCCTTGTCGCCTTCCTTCAGGCTTACGTCTTTGCGGTGCTGACTTGCATGTACCTCAACGACGCAATCCATCCGGGCGGCCACTAAGGATAAAGACATTGGCGTCTAACGGCGTCAGTCATTCACCGCACAACCATTTCAAAGGAGTTCAACATGGACGCGGAAGCAGCAAAGTTCATCGGCGCAGGTTTGGCTTGCTTTGGTATGGCCGGCACGGCTCTCGGCCTCGGCAATATCTTCGGCAGCTACCTGTCCGGCGCACTGCGCAACCCGTCGGCTGCTGACAGCCAGTTCGGCCGTCTGGTATTCGGCTTCGCCGTTACGGAAGCTCTGGGCATCTTCTCGCTGCTCGTCGCTCTCCTCCTGCTCTTCGCCGTCTGATATCAGCGGCGTCATAGATCACGGTTCGCGGGCAGCGAGCCGTGATTCTTTGTATTTGCAGACCACCTGGAGGTGAGCATGTTTGTGACCCCGGCATATGCTGAAGAAGCACCGCCGGCCGCCGGAGCGGTGCACACGGAAACGGGTGCGCCGAATGAAGGCCATCACGGCGGCGTATTCCCGCCGTTTGACCATACGACGTATCCGTCACAGCTGTTTTGGCTGGTGATCACCTTCGTCATCTTCTACGTGGCCATGCAGAAGATCGTTATTCCGCGCGTCGGCAGCATTCTGGAAAGCCGGCACGACCGGATCGCCCAGGATATCGAAGAGGCCTCGCGTCTGAAGGCTGAAGCCGATGCCGCCGTCGCGACCTATGAAAGCGAATTGGCCGCTGCGCGCGCCAAGGCGAATTCCATCGGCGCCACTGCCCGCGATGCCGCCAAGGCCAAGGCCGAAGAGGATCGCAAGGCGATCGAGGCAAGCCTGGCTGAGAAGCTCAAGGCCGCAGAAGGCCGCATTGCTGAAATCAAGGCGAAAGCCTTCGGTGATGTCGGTGCGATTGCCGAGGAGACGGCTAGCGCTGTCGTCGAGCAGCTGGTCGGCAATGTCGCCGGCAAGGCCGATGTCGCCTCTGCGGTTGCAGCCGCCGCCGCCAAGCAGGAGGGGTGATCCATGGAGTTCGCTTTAGACAACACCTTCTTCGCCTTTGTCAGCCTTCTCATCTTCCTCGGCCTGATCGTTTACCTGAAGGTTCCGGGCATGATGGCAAAGTCGCTGGACGACCGCGCAGATCAGATCCGCAACGAGCTGGCGGAAGCCAAGCGCCTGCGTGAAGAGGCCCAGCATCTGCTGGCCGAATATCAGCGCAAGCGCAAGGAAGCCGAGGCTGAGGCAGCACACATCGTTGCCGCAGCTGAGCGCGAAGCGGAAATGCTGACGACCGAGGCTCGCAAGAAGACCGAGGAATTCGTTGCCAACCGCACGGCTTTGTCCGAGCAGAAGATCAAGCAGGCTGAAGCCGATGCGATGAAGGCGGTCCGCTCCGCTGCTGTCGACCTCGCGATCGCCGCTGCTGAATCGGTGCTTGCCAAGAAGGCCGATGGGAACGTCCAGTCCGGTCTCTTCAGCGATGCCGTCAAGGAAGTGAAGACGCGGCTGAACTAAGCCCTGGGAATATCGAAATTCGAAAGAGCCCCGCTTCGGCGGGGTTTTTTATTTCCCTCCTGCTGGCTTGATCATTGCCGGAACCAACAGCAAAATCATGAGATTGAGGAGGGATGGATGCAGGCAGCGACAGGCGGCGAACCGTTTCGTCAAGGCGATCTCATCGTGAGACCGGCTGCGGCATGGACACCCGGCGTCCACGCCTTGCTGGCTGCGCTGCATCGGCACGGATTCGATGCAGCTCCGATTTCGGCTGGATATGACGAGGCCTGGGAGCGGGTAACCTATCTGCTCGGGGATACGGGCGATCTCGATGACTGCATTGATATGCGCGGCGAAATGGCGCTGCGGTCGGCTGCATCGCTGCTGCGTCGCTATCACGATTGTTCCCGCTTGTTCGCAAAGGACCTTGAGGCCGATCACACCTGGCAACTGCCGGCCCGCTCGCCTTGCGAGGTCATCTGCCATGGGGATTTTGCTCCCTACAATGTCGTCCTGAACGATGGCGAAGTGACCGGTATCATCGATTTCGAGGCTGCGCATCCCGGTTCGCGAATGTGGGATCTGGCCTATGCCGTCTATCGCTGGGCGCCGCTGTCCTCCAGCGTCGCCGTCGACGGAATGGACACACTTGCCGCCCAAGTTGGTCGCGCCCGCGTCTTTGTCGATGCCTATGGCCTGTCCATTGCCGAGCGTCCCTCATTGCCTGACGTCATCGTCGAGCGGCTCGAGGCTCTTTTGGCCTTCATGGAACGGGAAGCTGCCCGCGGCATCGAGAGATATCGTCGGAATCTCCACGAGGGACATGACCGCGTCTACAGAGAAGATGTTGCATATATCAGAAAGCGGTCGGCTGAAATCGCCGCGGGGCTGACGGGCTGAGTGCTTAGATGACCTCTTTGCGCAAGGGGCGAAAGCTCATGCGGTGCAGCGGGCAGGGACCATGCTCCTCGATACCTGCACGATGCTGCGCCGTGCCATAGCCGGCATGGGCCGCGAAACCATAGGCCGGAAAAACGACACCAGCACGCGCCATCATTCTGTCGCGTGTCACCTTGGCCACGATCGAAGCGGCAGCAATGGAGAAGGAGCGCGCATCACCTTTGACCACGGCTTTTCCTGGGCAGGCGAGCCCAACAGGCACGTCGAGCCCATCGGTCAACACATAGCTCGCCGGCACGGCAAGCCCGCAAATGGCACGGCGCATCGCATCGAGGCTTGCCTTGCGAATATCGGTCGTGTCGATACGGCCGGCACTCGACGAGGCGATGGACACGGTTGCCGTCGCCAGGATTTCGACGAACAGTTCCTCACGTCTAGCGGCTGTCAGCTGTTTGGAATCGTTTAGCCCGTTCGGGATACGCTCTGGATCGAGAATGACGGCGGCCGCCACGACCGGTCCGGCAAGTGGGCCTCGGCCTGCCTCATCGGCCCCGGCAACCGGCCAATGGCCGGCACGGCGCGCAATCAGTTCCAGCTCGAAAGTGGGGACGAGCGGAACATCCTCGAACAGCATTGGAGAATCGGGTGGTGCACGGCGTGACATGCGGCGAAGCTCGCACACCACCCGATCTCCTGCAAGCCCCCGGTGGATCATGGCGGCGAAGCCAGGGGCTTTTCCAGCGGGTACAGGGAAAACCCGCAGGGATCGTCAGAGCAGCGACAGCTGCACGCCGCTGCCATCCGGCGGCACGAACAGGTCGTCGCGTAGCGCAATATTGCGGCGTGTGAGCGCGAGCCGGCGGGTCGCCATCTCGAAACGGCGGCTGATCTGCCAGGCATAGGGTCCGGCACCCTTCATGCGCTTGCCGAATTCGGCATCGTAATCCTTGCCACCGCGCATCGAGCGGATCAGCGACATGACGTGACGATAGCGATCCGGATAATGCTGCAGCAGCCAGTCGCGGAAGAGCGGGCTTACTTCCAGCGGCAGCCGCAGGATGACATAGCTTGCCTCCAGCGCACCGGCCGCCTTGCCGGCGTCGAGGATACGCTCGATCTCATGGTCGTTGAGCGCTGGAATGATTGGTGCCACCATGATCGAGGTGCGGATCCCCGCCTCGCTCAAAGCCTGGATCGCCTCCAGCCGCCGCGGCGGCGTCGCGGCTCGCGGCTCCATGGTGCGCGCGAGCTTGCGGTCGAGTGTCGTCACCGACAGGCCTACGCGCACCAGGTTCTTGGCGGCCATCTCTTTCAGAATGTCGATATCGCGCATGATCAGCGCCGACTTGGTGACGATGGCAACCGGATGGTTCGCCCGGTTCAGCACTTCGAGAATCTGGCGCATGATCCGCCATTCCTTCTCGATCGGCTGATAGGGGTCGGTATTGGTGCCGATGGCAATCACCCGCGGCTTGTAGCCGGGCTTTGCCAGCTCACGCTCCAGAAGTTTGGCGGCATCCGGCTTGGCAAAGAGCTTCGATTCGAAATCCAGCCCCGCCGACAGTCCCATATAGGCATGCGTCGGCCGTGCGAAGCAATAGATGCAGCCGTGCTCGCAGCCGCGATAAGGATTGATTGATCGGTCGAAGGGAATATCGGGGGATTCGTTGCGGGTAATGGCCGTGCGCGGCTTCTCCACCTGCACTTCGGTTTTGAATGGCGGCAACTCTTCCCAGCTTTGCCAGCCGTCGTCGAAAGCTTCGCGCTGCTGCGGCTCGAACCGGCCGCTCGGGTTCAATCCGGCGCCGCGCCCACGCCGGCGCTCGACGTCGACCCTGAGACCGGCATCGGCGATCAAAGCATTGGCAACATCTGCCGTGTTGGCAGGCGCGAAAGCGGCCTGCCCTGCAAGGGACTGCTCGTTCATCGGTAGCTCCAGGGCGGCTCATGCCATCGCATGCCGCGTCTAAGATGATTAAATTCCTATCCGACAAATGAGAACATTGCAAGAACAAAAATCCGCGACCGTCATTTTCCATCTCATTCACGGGAGGTATTCGGCGGCGCCGGCCGTGAGAATTTCGGCCGCTTATGATGCTTTTCTTAAACGCTCGAGCCTGAGGGTTAGGTGCTGGCAATAAATTATGCGCCGCTCTATAAATGGGCAATGTTGACGGTCATCATCGAATGCCAGGATCACGAACCCGAGCTGGCGCAGACATTGGCGGCATTGGTGGCAGGAGCGGTCGAAGGGCTGGTCAGCGACGTGGTCGTGCTTGATCACGGTTCCAGGGACGGCACATCGAAGGTGGCCGATGCCGCCGGCTGCCGCTTTTATTCGCAGTGGGATATCAAGGATATATTGCGGTCTGCGAGGGGCGAATGGTTGCTGCTGATCGAGCCGGGCGCACGGCCGCAAGCCGGCTGGATCGATGAGATCGCCGAATATGTCTCGCTGAACAAGGTGCCGGCGCGCTTTACAGCATCGCGCGGCTATCGTCGCCCGTTTCTGAAGCGAATCGGCCGTCGTACGGCGCCGCTGGAACTGGGTTTACTGCTTTCCAAGCACCAGGCGATCGCCGTCGCCAGGTCGGGCATGGGGCTGGCGGAGTTCGCCAAGGGACAGAAGGGCCGACGGCTTTCAAGCGAGCTCATTCCGTCCTGGGTGGCACGCGCGGCGCGATAGGGCCTAGAGCATTTCCGCATTTCTTCGAATTGCAAAAACGCTCCATCTTTTTGTTTTTACGCAGCTCCGGACGCAAAATCGCTTCGCACTTTTGCTGGAACTGCTCTAGCGTTCCGCAGATTCCATTTGTAAACGCGCGAATAGCTGCGATAATTTGCATGTGGCGGCACCTTATGCGTGTCGCGTCAGGCGGCCGACCATGAAGATGCCGATATCAGGCGGAACTGGTCAGCGGAACTCTCCTTTTCTGCCGGGATTTCGGCGAAAGGAGGTGCGTTATGAAACGCACGATGCTCTACCGCCTCATGGCAACGATCTTCGTTGCAAGTGCAACTCTTTTCCCCGGCATTGCCGCCGCTCAGGTGACCTTGGCCTGCGCTCAACGCGTCGATATCGTCGCGTTTCTTGGCGACCATCTTTCGGAAAAGCTTTCGGCCGTCGGCAAGCTCGATCAGAGCACGATTGTTGAGATCTACGCCGCCGAGAGCGGCAACTGGACACTGCTGATGAGCGACGTATCCGGCCGGAGCTGCATCATTCTCACCGGCGATTCTTGGGAATCAATTCCTGTTCTGCCGAAGGCATGATCGACGCGCAATATCGCGTTGAGCAGAAGACCTATCTCGAGCCGGCGCCGCGCTTTAGATGCTCGTCGAGGCGCGGCATGATCTCCACGAAATTGCAGGGCATGTGGCGATAGTCGAGTTGCGCCTTCAAGATGCCGTCCCATGCATCCTTGCAGGCGCCAGGCGAACCCGGCAGTACGAAAATGAAGGTGGCATTGACCACACCGCCGGTCGCCCGTGACTGGATCGTCGCCGTGCCGATCTTGTCGTAGGAAATGCGATGGAAGACCTCGGAAAACCCATCCATCCGCTTCTCGAACAGCGGCTCCAGCGCCTCGGGCGTGACATCGCGGCCGGTAAAGCCAGTCCCGCCGGTGGTAATCACCACATCAATCGCATCGTCCTTCGTCCAGGCTTCCACCTGCGCGCGGATGCGCTCCTTGTCGTCTGGCACGATGGCGCGGGCGGCAAGCCTGTGACCCGCCTCTGCAATGCGGGCAACCAGCGTATCGCCGGATTTATCGTCAGCGAGCGTGCGTGTATCGGAAACGGTCAGCACGGCGATGCCGACGGGAATGAAGGATCTTTCGTTGCCTAACGCTGCCATCATGCCTCTCCCGCGATCGTTTCGGTTACCTGGAAATACCAGTCCGGCCGCTGCCTGTGAAGCGAAGCGGCGGCGGCCGTCGCCTGTTCGATATCGTTGAAAATACCGAAGCACGTCGCACCGGAACCGGACATGCGCGTCATGATCGGCCCCTGGCTTTCGATCAGGCCGGAGAGCGCTGAAATCTCACCGCAGATCGAGCGTGCCGGCGGTTCCAGATCGTTGCGCAGGGTCTTGATCGTGTCGATCCATTCGCCGTGTCCCTGCGGCATCTGTGATGGAAACAAGAGCGGCGGATTGTCCTTGCGGGTGAGCTGCCGAAACACATCCGATGTCGAGACGCCGACAAGCGGATTGCCGAGAACCACGGCAAAGGCGGGAAATCCCCGCAGCAGGTCTATCGCCTCGCCAATCCCGCGCGCGACCAGTGGTTGGCTGGCAAGGCACATCGGCACATCGGCGCCGAGTTTCAAGGCGATGGTTTTGACCGTCGCCTCCGGCAGGGTAACGCGCCATAGCCGCATCAGCCCGCGCAAGGTCGCCGCCGCGTCCGCCGAGCCGCCGCCGATGCCGGATGCGATCGGTAGATTCTTTTCCAGATGAATATGGGCAGGGGGGGCATCGAAGCCGGCCGAGTTGACTGCCTGCCGCAAGAGATCGCGCGCCTTGAGAACGAGATTGTCGCCGGCCTCGGCATCGGCCGAAAGCAACGGGCCAAAACGTCCAGAGAGACTGAAATCGTCATCCGCACTTGCGCGAAAGAAAAGACGGTCGCCATGGCGGGCAAAGCTGACGAGCATATCGAGCAAATGATAGCCATCGGCTCGGCGGCCCGTGACATGCAGTGCAAGATTGATCTTTGCGGGCGCTTCTTCCGTGAGGTCGAAATCGCCCGCAGCCAAGATCGTGCTCATGGAAATCTTAGGACTTCTTGTCGACCGGCGCCGGAGCGTTCGTGTCGGGCGAGGGCGCGGGTGCTGGATCGGGCAGCTTGCTTTTGTCAACAGTCTTCGGGTCGTTGTCGAGCGGCGGCAAGCCCTTCTCGACCTTCTCCTTGATCTTCGGAATATCGGCCTCTTCCGGCTTCGAGGCGAGCGCCCGGTTCCACTGATAGACGGCTTCGAGCTTGCGATTGACGCGCCAGTAGGCGTCGCCGAGATGGTCGTTGATCGTCGGATCGCCGGCCTTGAGCTGCGCTGCCCGCTCCAATTCGCTCACCGCATCATCGAAACGGTTGAGGCGGAAATAGGCCCAGCCAAGGGAATCGACGATATAGCCGTCATCCGGCCTCAGATCGACGGCCTTCTTGATCATGTCCAAACCCTGGTCGAGGTTCATGTTCATGTCGACCCAGGAATAGCCCAGATAATTCAGCACCTGCGGTTGGTCCGGATTGAGTTCGAGGGCCTTCTTGAAGTTCGGCTCGGCATCCGCCCATTTCTTCAGCCGCTCATAGGCAATGCCGCGCTGGAAGAAAACCGCCCAGTCGCTGCGCTTCGGCACTGGGCCGATGATCTGCACGGCCTTGTCGTAATTATCGGCCATGGACTGGAAGTCCTTGGCGTCGGAAAGCACGCTGCCGTAGGCGAGATAGCTGCGGACATCGTTGGGATCGGAATCGATCAGTGCCTTCAGATGTTTGCGTGCATCGTCGATTTTACCTGCCTGGGCGAGTGCGAGGCCGAGCTGCAGCTCGGAGATGCGGGCCATCGGCGAATTATCGGGCACCTTCTTGTAGAAGGCGATCGCGCGATCGGTCTGCTCCTGTTTTTCGGCCAGCCCGCCGAGCAGGACCAGCGTATCGGCCGCCTTCGGGTCGAGAGAATTGGCAATCTGTAGATAGAGCGAGACGACATCTTCGGCCCCGTCGCGGTTCAGCGCGGCACCGATGGTGAAGAGAACGGCGGCCGCACCCTCGCTGGCGTTCGTCACCTGCTGATCCGGCGTATCGCCCTTGCTGATGCTGTCGCGCAGTGCATTCAGCGGCGCATAATTGCTGACGAGATTGTCGCCGACGGAAATCGCATCCAGGGCCTTCTGCTTGTCTCCGGCCTTGGCTTCGAGGCGTGCGAGCGCCATGACGGCGCGCATGAAGGTGTCAGGTGCGGTCGCGCCGCCGGTCTTGTCGAGGATGGCATCGTTAAGGTGAGAGCGTGCCGACTTCAGGTCGCCCAGCGTCAGCGCAATGGCGCCGGCATGATAGTTCTTGAAGATGTTGAACCAATCCGGGCCCTTCATCTTGTCGATCATCGAGATTGCTTCCTTGCCGCGGCCGGATCCGGCACGCGCCCAGGCGGCGAGCAGGTTGGTCATCATCCGGTCGAGATCGTTCGGACCGTTATATTTGAGGATTTCCTGCGCGGTGCGGTATTCATGGCGGCGGATGGCATCCATGCCACGCACGATCGTCGTGACACGCTCGACCGAAGGATCGCTCTTCAACTCGTTGGCGTATTTGACGCCTTCTTCCAGATTGCCGTTCAGCAGCAGCGAGATCATCAGCCGCTGGCGAATTTCCGGATTGCTCGGATCGATCATCAGTGCCTTTTTGTAGAGCGCAATGGCAGTATCGTAGTCATGATCGACATCTGCGGTACGGGCGGCGAGGAACGCGCCTGCGAACGTATCGACGCTATCCGGATCGAAAGAAGTGACCGGAGCACTGGCCTCCGGCGCTGCCGGCTTATCCTCTGCGCGCGCGCCAGTCAGGGCGGACACCGAAAGGATTGCCGCCAAGGCTACGCCCGAAAGGAAACGGATGGCAAGTCTCTGCCGCATTAGAAAGCCTTTCATCAAGGGAATGGCCGGCGACTTCGCCGGCGGCACAACGCATTCGTGTCAACTGATTCACAACAGGATGGCTTTTTTGAAGCGGCCCTGCAACAAATTCAGGCCACCGCCATCAATTAACGCGTTCGATGCAGAAATCGATCACTTCCAGAAGTGCCGATTTCCAGGGCGTTTCCGGCAATGGCGCCAAGGCGTCGCGGGCAATCGTGCCGTAGTGTACGGCGCGGGCAATTGTGTCAGCCAACGCGCCGTATTTCGTGATCAGGCCGAGGGCCTTTTCGAGATTCTCGTCGCTGTTATCGCCGGTTTCGATGGCCTCACGCCAGAAGGCGCGTTCCTTCTCGGTGCCGCGGCGATAGGCGAGGATCACCGGAAGCGTGATCTTGCCCTCGCGGAAATCGTCGCCGACATTCTTGCCGAGGTCGGCAGCCTTGCCGCCGTAATCGAGCGCATCGTCGACGAGCTGGAAGGCTAGGCCGAGATTGGTGCCGTAGGATTTCAGCGCATTGCGCTCCGCCTTGCCGGCATTGGCGACGATCGGGCCGACTTCGGCCGCGGCGGCAAAGAGCGCCGCGGTCTTGGCGCGGATGACCGAGAGATAATCGTCTTCCGTCGTCTCCATGTTCTTGGAAACGGAAAGCTGCAGCACTTCGCCTTCCGCGATAACGCAGGCTGCCGAAGAGAGTACGTCGAGCGCTTCGAGCGAGCCGACTTCCACCATCATGCGGAAAGCCTGGCCGAGCAGGAAATCGCCGACCAGAACGCTCGCCTGGTTGCCCCAGATCATCCGGGCCGTGGATTTGCCGCGGCGCAGATCGCTTTCATCGACGACGTCGTCGTGCAGCAGCGTCGCCGTATGCAGGAATTCGACCGATGTCGCGAGCTTGATGTGATTGTCGCCCTGATAGCCGTAAAGTGCGGCGGACGCGATCGTCAGCATCGGCCGCAAACGCTTGCCGCCGGAGGAGATGAGGTGCTCCGCAACCTCGGGGATCATCTGCACATCGGAGCCGGCCTTGGACAGGATGAGCTGATTGACGCGTTCCATGTCCGCCTTGGTCAGGTCCACCAAAGGCTTGATGGATGCCAGTTTATTCTTGCTTTCTTCCAGCGGTATCACGACGCCCAACGATCCGGACTCCTGTTCATTTCCTGCAAAGCACAATAAGAAGGGGCGAAAGAGGCGGCAAGAGGCGAATTGTCTCGTCGCGTAAATTTGACAGGAATTCTAAGGCTTATGCACGAGCTGATCCGCACCAACGACCCGGTCCTTCTCTCATTTGCGGAGAGTCTGATGAAGGATGCAGGAATCCATTGCCTGGTGGCGGATCAGGCGATGAGCGTTCTGGAGGGTTCGCTCGGCATGCTGCCCCGCCGCTTTCTGGTGGAAGAAGAGCGTGCCGATCTGGCCCGCCGCATCCTCATTGATGCCGGTCTCGGTGACGAACTGCGCCCGGTGCGGACCTGAGGTCGGCCATGACCGGCAAGCCCTCCGAAACCATCGATGCCTTCCACCGCGGCGCTTTCCATGTCGTGCAGCCGAAAGGCAGGGGGCACCGCTCCGGTATGGATGCCATGTTGCTGGCGGCCCTCGTCGCAGATGAGCGGACGATCCGGGTGGCGGATCTCGGCGCAGGTGCTGGAGCAGCCGGAATGGCCGTGGCCTCGAGACTCGACCGGGCGGAGGTCGTGCTGTTCGAGCGCTCGTCCGACATGGCCGAGTTCGCGCGCAGGAGCCTTTCGTTGCCGGAAAATGCCCGTTTTGCCGGCCGCGTGTCCGTTATCGAGGCCGACGTGACGCTGACCGGCAAGGATCGCAACGAGGCGGGGCTTGTCGACGACAGCTTCCACCATGTCATCATGAACCCGCCTTTCAACGATGCCAGCGACCGGTTGACGCCCGACGCCTTGAAGGCAGAGGCACATGCCATGACGGACGGACTGTTCGAGAAATGGATTCGCACGGCAGGTGCGATCATGATCCCTGGTGGGCAGCTGTCGCTGATCGCCCGGCCGGAGTCGATCGGCGAGATCATCGCCGCCTGCGGTCGCCGCTTCGGCGGCATTGAAATCACACCGATCCATCCCCGCGAAGGCGAGAGTGCGGTGCGCATCCTGGTGACGGCGATCAAGGGTTCGAGGGCGAGGCTGGCGCTGCGCGCACCTCTGATCATGCATGGCGAAGGGACGCATAAATTCACCGATTTCGTCGATGATATGAACAACGGCCGCGCTTCGTATCCGCGCCGATAGCCATTCGGCTGCCCTCAGCGTCAGAGCATCAAATACAATCCGCAATATTGCGTTTGCCATTTCCATGCATACATCACGGGCAACAAACATCATGAAACAGGGATGACGAATGGTTGGGTTCTTGAGACGCATGCTTCCGAAGCGCTTCCGCAAGGAGGAGGTGATCATCCCCGTCGTCCGCCTGAGCGGCGTCATCTCTTCCGGGGGAGGGCCGCTGCGGCAATCGCTGAATCTGGCAGGCTCATCCCAGGCTCTTGAAAAAGCCTTCGGTATGAAGCCGGCGCCGGCTGTCGCCATTATCGTCAATTCGCCGGGCGGTTCTCCGGTGCAGTCGCGGATGATCTACAATCGCATCCGCGATCTGGCCGCCGAGAAAAACAAGAAGGTCCTTGTCTTCGTCGAGGACGTTGCGGCCTCCGGGGGTTACATGATCGCGTTGGCCGGCGACGAGATCATTGCCGATGCCACCTCGATCGTCGGCTCGATCGGCGTCGTTTCCGGCGGGTTCGGATTTCCGGAGCTCCTGAAGAAGATCGGCGTCGAGCGCCGCGTCTATACCGCCGGCGAGAACAAGGTGATCCTCGATCCCTTCAAGCCGGAGAAGGAAAAGGACATTGAATATCTAAAGAGCCTGCAGCAGGAGATCCACAAGGTCTTCATCGAAATGGTGCTCGAGCGTCGTACAGGAAAACTCTCGGCTGACGAAACGGTGTTCTCCGGCCTGTTTTGGACCGGCAGCCGCGGGCTGGAGCTCGGCCTGATCGATGGTCTCGGCGACATGCGCCAGGAGCTGAGGAAGCGCTTCGGCGACAAGGTCAAGCCTATGTTGATCACCACGCCGCGCAGCCTTTTCGGCCGCAAGGCTCCGGGCATCTCGCTTGGGAGCATGGATGGCCTCGGCGCCGGGCTTGCATCCGGGCTTGCGGAAGCGGCAGAGGAAAGGGCATTGTGGAGCCGGTACGGATTGTAAGCGGGAGCGCTGGGTAATGCCCCAGATCATCTTCTTTGTCGTCGCCGTCGGCGGCCTCTGGCTGCTCTATCGGCGTTTCGTGCGCGATGCCCAGAAGCTCGCCGAAAAATCCCGCCGCGCCGAAACGGAACGCCGTACCGGCGCGATGGGAACCTTGGTCAAGGACCCGAAAACCGGCGAGTATCATGTGAAGCGCGAGGATGAATAAGACTCATATGCCTCGGTGAGATAGGCTGCAGCGCCGTTTGTGCTGCAAAGCCTTGACCCATTCGCCACGCCGTGGCACCTGTCCGCCAAACAATTCGCTAGCGGAAGAAATCAGTTCCCATGACTGCCAACGTGCCCGACCATATGAACCCGAAGCGCTCCTTTCAGGCGCTGATCCTGACGCTGCACAATTATTGGGCCGACAAGGGTTGCGCGGTTCTGCAGCCCTACGACATGGAAGTCGGTGCCGGCACGTTCCATCCGGCCACCACGTTGCGTTCGCTGGGTCCGAAGCCTTGGCGTGCTGCCTATGTCCAGCCGTCACGCCGTCCGTCCGACGGCCGTTACGGTGAGAATCCCAACCGCCTGCAGCATTATTACCAATATCAGGTCATCCTGAAACCCAATCCGCCGAACTTGCAGGAGCTCTATCTCGGTTCGCTGAAGGCAATCGGCCTCGACCCGCTTCTGCACGATATCCGCTTCGTCGAAGACGATTGGGAAAGCCCGACGCTCGGCGCTTGGGGTTTGGGCTGGGAATGCTGGTGCGATGGCATGGAAGTCTCGCAGTTCACCTATTTCCAGCAGGTCTGTGGCATCGAATGCGCTCCCGTCGCCGGTGAGCTGACCTACGGCCTGGAGCGTCTTGCGACCTATGTTCAGGGCGTCGACAGCGTCTATGACCTGAACTTCAACGGCCTCGAAGGCGAGGACAAGATCACCTACGGCGATGTCTTCCTCCAGGCCGAGCAGGAATATTCCCGGCATAATTTCGAATATGCCAATACCGAGATGCTGCATCGCCACTTCATCGATGCCGAAAAGGAATGCCAGGCGTTGCTGGCAGCCGGTGCCCCCGGCGACAGCGAAAACCATCGCCTGCACAAATGCGTCTTCCCGGCTTACGACCAGTGCATCAAGGCGAGCCACGTCTTCAACCTGCTCGACGCCCGTGGCGTCATCTCGGTGACGGAACGCCAGAGCTACATCCTGCGCGTGCGCACGCTCGCCAAGGCTTGCGGCGAAGCTTTCCTGCTGACAGATGCCGGCGGCGTCAACTGGAACCAGCAGGCCGCTTGAGGCAAGCTTCCCCAGGATTGGGCATTGCGGCCCTATCTTGGCTCTGCGCTACCGTTAAAGCCGGGTGACATTGGCGTGAAATCTGCCTAGTGTCCCTTGGGTTGCAGTCGCCACGGGGGATTTCAGATGCTTGTTCTTCTCGCGATCATAGTGTTGGCCGCACTCTATGTCGTCTTCATCTACAACGGGCTCGTCCGCGCACGCCAGGTCGCGGAAGAGGCATGGTCCGGCATCGATGTGCAGTTGAAGCGCCGCGCCGATCTCATCCCCAATCTGGTCGAGACGGTCAAAGGCTATGCCGGGCATGAGCGCCAAACCTTGGAAGAGGTTGTTGAACTGCGGAACAAGGCGCAGGCGGTGCCAGCAGGGGATGTCGCGGCACGTGGTCAAGTGGAAGGTTTGTTGTCGCAGGCGCTTGGCCGGGTGATCGCGCTCGCCGAAGCCTATCCCGATCTCAAGGCCAATACCAACTTCCTGGAACTGCAGCGCTCACTCGAGGGCGTGGAAGGCGAGATCCAGATGTCCCGCCGCTATTACAATGGCGCTGCGCGCGATCTGAACGTCAAGGTCGAGACCTTCCCAAACAATCTCATCGCCGGCCCCTTCGGATTTACCAAGAAGGCCTATTTCGAGATCACCAACGAAGCCGACCGCGCCGTTCCTACGGTAAAGTTCTGAGATTCCCGCTATCGGTTTTTCATGCGAGGCGGTAAAGGATGCCGACCGCCGGCCATCGGCCGGCTTCCTGACTGACCAAAGAGAATGATGATGGGTAGAGCCAAACTCACGATTATCCCGCCGGGCAAGCCTTTGACCGGACGCGCCATGCCGCCCGGATCGAAGTCGATTACCAATCGCGCACTGCTGCTGGCTGGCCTTGCCAAGGGCACGAGCCGGCTGACCGGCGCGCTAAAGAGCGACGATACCCGCTATATGGCCGAAGCGTTGCGCGCCATGGACGTTGTCATCGACGAGCCCGACGACACGACCTTCATCGTGACCGGTAGCGGCAAGCTGAAGGCGCCTGCTGCCCCTCTCTTTCTCGGCAATGCCGGCACCGCGACGCGCTTCCTGACGGCCGCTGCCGCGCTGGTCGAGGGCAAGGTCGTCGTCGACGGCGACGCTCACATGCGCAAGCGGCCGATCGGCCCGCTCGTCGACGCGCTGCGCTCGCTCGGCATCGATGCCTCCACGGAAACCGGCTGCCCGCCTGTCACCATCAACGGCACCGGCCGCTTCGAAGCAAGCCGTGTGCAGATCGATGGCGGCCTGTCCAGCCAGTATGTCTCTGCGCTTCTGATGATGGCCGCCGGCGGCGACCGCGCCGTCGATGTCGAGCTGCTCGGCGAACATATCGGTGCCCTCGGCTATATCGATCTCACGGTTGCGGCCATGCGCGCTTTCGGCGCCAAGGTGGAGCGCGTGAGCCCGGTCGCTTGGCGCGTCGAGCCGACAGGCTATCATGCGGCCGATTTCCTGATCGAGCCGGATGCGTCCGCCGCAACCTATCTCTGGGCGGCCGAAGTTCTCAGCGGCGGCAAGATCGATCTCGGCACGCCGGCGGAACAGTTCTCGCAGCCGGATGCGAAGGCGTATGACCTGATCTCGAAGTTTCCGCATCTTCCGGCCGTCATCGACGGCTCGCAGATGCAGGATGCCATCCCGACGCTTGCCGTTCTCGCTGCCTTCAATGAAACGCCGGTGCGCTTCGTCGGCATTGAAAACCTGCGCGTCAAGGAATGCGATCGCATCCGCGCATTGTCGAGCGGCCTGTCGCGCATCGTTCCGAACCTCGGCACCGAAGAGGGCGACGATCTGATCGTGGCATCCGACCCAAGCCTGGCGGGCAAAGTGCTGCCGGCGGAGATCGACAGTTTCGCCGATCATCGCATTGCCATGAGCTTCGCGCTTGCCGGCCTGAAGATCGGCGGCATCACCATTCTCGACCCCGATTGTGTCGCCAAGACCTTCCCGTCCTATTGGAACGTGCTGGCTTCGCTGGGGGTCACCTACGAAGACTGACGCTCCGCCATCTCAAGGGAGGCTGAGCGCGGAATAATCATGACGCAAAGCGGTGCCGGTAGCAGCGGCGCCGCGGCCATCCTTTGGGGGAGTGATGACACGGCTTTGCGGATTCTTTCTGGCCCTGTGCCTGCTGCTCTGTGCGACGGCGGTGACGGCAGCCGAGCTCATCACCAATTTCGATCAGGCAATCGCGCTGCATCGTGACGGCTCCATGCG
This sequence comes from Martinezella sp. CNPSo 3795, assembly GCF_057784475.1. NCBI lineage: Bacteria > Pseudomonadati > Pseudomonadota > Alphaproteobacteria > Hyphomicrobiales > Rhizobiaceae > Martinezella > Martinezella sp. CNPSo 3795. The sequence goes on from NZ_JBXSOQ010000008.1 coordinate 169,068, forward strand.
CGTTGTCGAGACGATCTCCGTAAATGCAGAGGGGCGTGATATCCGCCGCGGCATCTTCCGGGATTTCCCGCTGACGATGACAGATGCCAACGGCCGCGAAATCGAGGTGGATTTCAAGGTGGTCTCCGTCGAGCGTGACGGCCAGCCGGAGGATTGGCGCAGCGAGCGTATCAGCGGCGGCGAACGCATCTATATCGGCAAGGCCGATCGTATCCTGAACCCAGGCCCGCATACATTTCGCCTGACGTATGACACCAACAGGCAGATGCGCTATTTCGGTGATCACGACCAGCTTTACTGGAACGTGACGGGCAACGGCTGGCTGTTCCCGATCATCAACGCGAAGGCAATCGTCACCTTGCCCGACGGCGTGCAGCCGCAGCAGCTTGCCTTCTTTACGGGGCCGCTCGGCGCTACGGGCAAGAACGCAAGTGCGAGCCAACAGGGCAATATTGTTACCTTCGCGACAACCAGGCCGCTCGCCACCGCCGAGGGCCTGACGATCGCCATCAAGCTGGCCAAAGGAGCGATTGCGCCGCCGAGCGACAGCCAGCAATGGGGCTGGTTCCTTCGGGATCATCTCGATACGATCATAGCCATCGGCGGGTTGATCCTGCTGTTTGCCTATTACATGCGAAGCTGGATCGCGGTCGGCCGAGATCCACCTGCAGGTGTCATGGTCCCGCGCTGGGATCCGCCTGACGGCATTTCGCCAGCGCTCGTGAACTATATCGATAACAGGGGCTTCGCCAGTTCCGGCTGGACGGCATTCTCTGCGACGGCAATCGACCTTGCCGTGCGCGGCTATGTCATTCTCGATGATCTGAAGGAAAAGGTCGTTGTCCGCCCGACCGGCAAGGCCGGCGGCGATCTCAGCGGCGGCGACAAGGTGCTGATGCAGGCCGTCGGACCATTTTCTCCGCTCGTCATAGACAAGGAAAACGGCGAGGCGGTGCAGGGTTTGGGTGCGAAGTTTCGCAGCGCGATCGAGCGCGATCATCGCGGCGAGTATTACAAGGCCAACTCGCTCTATGTCGTGGTCGGTGTTGCTCTCTCGGTTTTGATCCTGGCATCCATCATCATCTTCGGGCGGTTGCATGAAAATGCGGTGCCGCTGATCGTCATGCCCGGTGTCCTGTCGATTTTCGTGACCATCTTTACCAATATCATCGGTCGAAGATTCCGGCGTCCCAACGCCAGTCTCGGCCAGCGAATTCTTTCCGTTCTGATCTGCGCCTTCTTCGGCTTCGTATTGGTATCCGTCGCGGTCAACGGCTTTGCCGCCGCGGTCGTGCCGCTGTGGGAAGCGGGCTTGCTGCCGCTAGTGGCGGGCATCGTCGGCATTTTTGCGCTCAACGTCGTCTTCTATTTCCTGATGGGCGCGCCGACACCGCTTGGACGCAAGATGATGGATGGCATCGCCGGCCTCCGGCAATATCTGACGCTCGCCGAACGAGACCGGATGAACATGCAGGGCGCGCCGCAGATGTCGCCGCAGCATTTCGAAAAACTGCTGCCCTATGCGGTCGCGCTCGGTGTCGAAAAGCCCTGGTCGAGCGCTTTCGAGACCTGGCTTGCGACCGCCGCAGGTGCAGCCGCGGCAGCCTACGCACCGGTCTGGTATTCCGGCGATTTCCGCCCTGGTAATATCGGCGGCACGATCGGCGACTTTTCCTCTTCCATGGCGTCGACCATAGCCTCGACGATTCCTGCACCGGCATCGAATTCATCCTCCGCTTTCGGCGGTGGAGGCGGCGATGGTGGATCTTCCGGTGGTGGAGGAGGCGGTGGAGGCGGAGGAGGGTGGTAAATTCGCCGTTTGCCTTGGTGACTTTTGCCGCCGGGCTTGCTAAGTCCGCCCGGATCATTTCTGCCTCAACGTAAAGACAGCTCCCATGCCCGATCTCCTTCTCGAACTCCGCTCCGAGGAAATTCCCGCCCGTATGCAGCGCAAGGCTGCCGGCGACCTGAAGAAGCTGGTGACCGATGCGCTGGTCGAGGCTGGTCTGTCCTATGAGGGCGCCAGGGAATATTGGACGCCGCGGCGCCTCACGCTCGACATTCGCGGGCTGACGGCGCGCTCCGCCGACGTGCGCGAGGAGCGCAAGGGTCCGCGCACCGATGCCAATGAAAAGGCGATCGAAGGCTTCCTGCGCGGCGCCGGCCTGTCCTCCATTGCCGAGGCGCAGGTGCAAAGCGACCCGAAGAAGGGCGATTTCTACGTTGCGGTGATTTCCAAGCCCGGCCGCGCCGCGGAAGAGATTGTCGCTTCCGTGATGCCCGATATCATCCGCAACTTCCCTTGGCCGAAATCGATGCGCTGGGGTAAGGCATCAGTAAAGCCCGGCTCGCTGCGCTGGGTGCGCCCGCTGCAATCGATCGTCTGCGTCTACGGCACCGAGCATGAGGAAACCGTCGTCATCCCCTTCGAGATCGACGGCATCGTCGCCTCGAATGTGACCTATGGCCATCGCTTCCATGCGCCAGGCCCGATCACGGTCAAGCGCTTCGATGATTATGTCGCGAGCCTGGAAAAGGCTTATGTCGTTCTCGATGCTGAGCGCCGCAAGGACATTATCCTGCATGATGCCCGCGATGTCGCCTTTGCCAATGGCCTCGAACTGGTTGAGGACGAAGGCCTGCTGGAGGAGGTTTCCGGCCTCGTCGAATGGCCGCAGGTGCTGATGGGCTCCTTCGAGGAGGATTATCTCTCGATTCCGTCGGAAATCATCCGCCTGACCATCAAGACCAATCAGAAGTGTTTCGTCACGCGGCCACCGGCCGGCGAGACGCTGTCCAACCGCTTCATTCTCGTCGCCAATATCCAGGCAACGGATGGCGGCAAGGAAATCGTCCACGGCAACGGCAAGGTCGTGCGCGCTCGTCTGTCCGACGCGCTGCACTTCTGGAAGCGCGACCAGGGCGATCTGCCCGATCTTGAGACGCTGGAAGCCTCCGCCAAAAAGTTCGGTCTCGATCTGAAGAAGCCACTCGATCAGCGCATGGCCAAGCTCGATGCCCTGAACGTCACCTTCCATGCCAAGCTTGGCAGCCAGGGCGAGCGCGTCGCCCGCATCCGCGCGCTGGCCGCTGACCTCGCCAAGATCACCGGCGCCGATGCCGCTCTGGTCGACCGCGCCGTCGTGCTCGCCAAGGCCGATCTGCGCACCGAAGCCGTCGGCGAATTCCCCGAGCTGCAAGGCGTCATGGGCCGCAAATACGCATCGCTACAGGGCGAGAGCGCTTCTGTGGCAACGGCTATCGAAGACCACTACAAGCCGCAAGGTCCGTCCGACCGTGTCCCCGAGGACAAGGTTGCGATCACGGTTGCGCTTGCCGACAAGCTGGATACGCTCGTCGGCTTCTGGGCGATCGATGAAAAGCCCACGGGCTCGAAGGACCCTTATGCACTGCGCCGCGCAGCCCTCGGTGTCGTCCGTATCCTATTGGAGCGCGGCGTGCGCCTGCCGCTGCTGGCGACCACCAGGGATGCCGATCTGCTTGCCTTCTTCCATGACCGCCTGAAGGTTTATCTGCGCGATCTCGGTGCTCGCCATGATCTCATCGACGCCGTGCTGACGCCGGAGGCCGACGATCTGCTGATGATCGCCCGCCGCGTCGAGGCGCTGACCGCTTTCATCACCTCCGAGGATGGCAAGAACCTGCTCGCCGGCACCAAGCGCGCCACGCAGCTTCTCGCCGCTGAGGAGAAGAAGGGCACCGTCGTTGCCGATGGCGTTTCGGAAGCCTTGCTGAAGCTCGATGCCGAAAAGGATCTCTTTGCTGCCGTGAAGGCCGCCTCCTCCGAGGCTTCCGCTGCGATCGCCAAGGAAGATTTTCGCTCGGCCATGGCAGCTCTTTCCAAGCTGCGCGCGCCAGTCGATCGCTTCTTCGAGGACGTGCTCGTCAACGATGAAGACGCCGCCATTCGCGCTAACAGGCTGGCGCTGCTGCGCCTGATTCGCGAAGCAACCGGCACCGTCGCCGACTTCTCGAAGATCGCGGGATAAGACATGGGGGCGCGATGACCGGAAAGATCCTCGTCAGCGCCTGCCTCATGGGCCATGCCGTCCGCTATGACGGCCGTTCCAAGCCGCTTGTCCATCCGGCAATCGATCGCTGGCGCGAGGAGGGGCGGCTTGTGACGATCTGCCCGGAAATGTCCGCCGGCATGGCCGTTCCAAGACCTCCCGCCGAAATCGCAGGCGGTGCCACGGGCGAGGATGTGCTTGCCGGCACCGCACGGGTAATGGAAATCACCGGCGGCGATGTCACGGCGAAATTCCGTCAGGCGGCGGAAAATGCGCTGGCGCTCGCAACGGAAACCGGCTGTCGCTACGCTCTGCTGATCGACGGCAGCCCGTCCTGCGGCTCGGGCTTCATCTATGACGGTACATTTTCCGGCGGCAAGCAGAACGGCCGCGGCGTCACGGCGGCGCTGCTCAAGCAGGCCGGCATCGAGGTCTATTCCGATCGCGAGATCGACAGGTTGGTCGAGCGGTTGAAGGTCGCAGACTGACGCAGCAAAAGCTTTGCTCAAAAGAAAACCGCCGGATGCGAGGCCGGCGGTTTCCCATTTTTGCAGCTGTACTGATCAGGCGGCGCGGCGATGATCCATGGTTGCGCGGCCTTCGTTGACACGGAAGCCGCGGATGAGGGCAAGAAGATCTTCCGTGTCGGCGGCGAGCGTCTCGGCCGATGCGGTGGTTTCCTCAGCCATGGCGGCGTTCTGCTGCGTGGCGGCATCGAGCTGGTTCATCGAGGACGAGATCGAGCGCAGCGTCGTATCCTGCTCGGAGGCGCTGTGGGCGATCTTCGAGACGATCTCATTGGCTGCCTTGATCTGACCGGAGATGCGTTTCAGCGCTTCGCCTGCCTCACCGACAAGGCGAACGCCCTGATCGACCTGACCGGAAGAGCGGGCGATCTGGTCCTTGATCTCCTTCGCGGCTGCGGCGGAGCGCTGGGCGAGTTCACGCACTTCCTGGGCGACGACCGCAAAGCCCTTGCCGGATTCGCCGGCACGAGCCGCTTCCACACCGGCGTTGAGCGCCAACAGGTTGGTCTGGAAGGCGATCTCGTCGATGACGCCGATGATCTTGCCGATTTCGGCCGAAGATTTCTCGATGCCGCTCATCGCTTCGATCGCCTGAGCAACCACAGCATCGCTGCGCGATGCTTCGGCGCTGACGGCATGGACGCGCTTGCTGGCCTCATCGGCGCCTTCCGCGGTCTGACGGACGGCGACAGTGAGTTCGTCGAGCGCTGCCGAGGTTTCTTCCAGGCTTGCGGCCTGTCGCTCGGTGCGCTGCGACAGCTCGTTGGAGGCGCGACGGATTTCTTCCTTGCTGAGGCCGATGTCGTTGCCTTTGGCATTGACGCGTCCCATCGCGGCTTCGAGGTGCGACAGTGCCTCATTGAAGTTGTTGCGAAGGCCGGCATAGCTGGCGCCGAGATCGCCGCAGCGCACCGTCAGATCGCCGCGAGCAAGCTCTTCGAGCGACTTGCCGATGACCGCAACGACGCGAGCCTGTTCGCGGGCCTCGTCCTGCTGCTGGCGCAGGTTCTGTTCGCGTTCGTTGCTGATTTCCAGCTCCTGTGCCGCCTGACGGTCGGCAAGCGCATGACGTTCGCGAACCTTTTCCTGCAGCGCCTGGGTCGCCTTCGCCATCAGGCCGATTTCATTGCGCATCTCGGTATGCGGGATGGCGGTCTTCACGTCTTCGTCCGCGACGGCCTTCAGGGCTGCGTGGACGTCGGTCAGCGGCTTCGTGATGCCGCGGATGAAGTAGAAGGCGGCACCGATACCGATCAGGAAGACGATGCCGCAGATCATGAGAGCACGCCACATCGTGGCATTGATCTGTGCCTCGAGGTCATCCATGTAGACACCGCAGCCGAGCACGATCTGCCAGGGAGCGAAAGCTGCCGAATAGCTGCCCTTCAGGAAGAACTCGCTGTCGGAGTGACCCGGCTTGTTCCAGTAATAGATGGTGCGGCCGCCGCCCTTGATGCCCTTCTCGACCATTTCCTTGCTGAAATGGGTGCCATTCTTGTCGACTTGGCCGGACATGTCCTTGCCGATATTGACGGGGCTCGGATGAATGCGCTGGATCACATTGTAATCGAAACCGAAGAGATAGCCTGCCGGCGCGAAGGTCACATGCGAGAGAACCTTGAAGGCTTCGGCCTGGGCCGCCTCATGGGTCATCTCGCCGGATTTTTCGCGCTGATAATACTGGTTCAAAACCGAGATGCCGGATTCGACCTGCGTGCGCAGCATGTCGAAGCGGTCGTCGTAAATGGAATCGGCCTGGGACCGGATCTGGAAATAAGTGGCCACCGCGAAGGCGGCCATCAGGACGCCAAGCAGGGCAAACAATTGATGCGATATCTTGAGATTCTTCATGGTGCCTCCCACAGGGGTGAATACCGGTGCGGTTTCCTACCGCCTGTGCGATCGCCTGAGAGAATCCCAATACGCTTGCCGCCGCTTAAATGACATGCTGCTGTCCGGTGACAGTAAAATCGCTGTTTATGTCTAAAAAAGCTTTAATTGCTGGGTTTGGTTGTATTTAATTTCGAATTAAACCGCAGATATGCGCAATCATTGTAAGTAATACGTAATTATATTTGAAGATCACACAAGTGAAACTTAGGTTTTGTGAAGGATTATTTAATTCTGCCGAATATGAAAATGATATATTTCGAAGTATGAATATAGTCGGCATTTCGCAAGCGCCCAAACGCGGGAACGCCTTGTGAAGATTACTGGCGAAGCTGGAAGCCGGAGATATCGAGCGGCGCAGGTTCGCGAGCTACGGAGGAGTTGGGCAAAGCCGCCGTCTGAGCGGTCATGTCGATCCCATCGGCAGGTTCACCGGCCGCAGCAAGCGCTTCTGGCGTCGGTTTGCTGACGAAGTTAACAGGCGAGCCGCCCATCCACGCTTCGGTGCGGACGACCCTTTTCTGACCATCGATATTGCGCACGACCACGGATTGGGTGCCAGGCTCCAGCGCCGGCACGGTATATTCCTTTTCCGTGACCGGCGGCTTCAGCGGAGGGCATTCGGCACAGCTCTTGTCGATAATGCTGCCTTTGCCGCCGATCATCGTGCCGTTGATCGGCTGAATCGACGAAGCCATGGCGGAGCCGCCGGCTAGTACGCACGCCAAGGTCAGAAAAAAGGAACGCATAACCAAGAACTCCGCCTTGAGCAATTCCAGGAAAAGTGCGCAGCGGTTTTCCGTCCGGAATTGCGTAAAAACAAAGGGATAGAGCATTTTCGCGTTTCGAAGAAAAGCGCAATGGCTCTATAGTGACGAAGACATTATTGTCGCTTTATTTCCATCCCGTCAGGAGATTAGGTAAAAATTTAATGGACTTGCAATTGCAGAGCCGCAGGGATGTTTACTTTTCGCGCTCCACTGCACGCCAGCCGATATCATTGCGATAGAAGCCGTTATCCCATTTCACCTTGCTGGCCAGGGCATAGGCGCGTTCCTTTGCTTCGCCCACTGTCTTGCCCGTTGCGGTAATATTCAGCACCCGACCACCGGTTGCAACCAGCGCCCCGTCCTTCAGGGCTGTGCCGGCATGGAACACCTTCTCGTTTTCACCATCCGCGGGCAGCGCTGTGATCGGCGTGTTCTTGGCATAGGAACCGGGATAGCCCTTCGAGGCCATGACGACGGTCAGCGCCGGGTCGTCGCTCCATTCGGCCGTCATCTGATCCAGGGTGCCGTTGGCGCAGGCATAAAGCAGCGGCAGCAGATCGCTCTTCAGCCGTATCATCAGCACCTGGCATTCGGGATCGCCGAAGCGGACATTGTATTCGATCAGTTCTGGCCCCTTGGCGGTGATCATCAGCCCGGCGAAGAAGACGCCGCTGAAGGGATGGCCGCTTTCCGCCATGCCGCGCATCGTCGGCTCGATGATTTCCTTCATGGTGCGCTCGACCATGTCTGGCGTCATCACGGGAGCAGGGGAGTACGCGCCCATGCCGCCAGTGTTCGGGCCGGTATCGCCATCGCCGACGCGCTTGTGGTCTTGGGCGGTCGCAAGCGCCAGCGCATGCTTGCCGTCGCAAAGGCAGAAGAAGCTTGCCTCCTCGCCGTCGAGATAGGCCTCGATCACCACTTCCGCCCCGGCCTCGCCGAAAGCGCCCTCGAAGCAATCGTCGATCGCAGCAAGCGCCTCGTCGATGGTCATGGCGACAGTGACGCCCTTGCCCGCCGCAAGACCGTCCGCCTTCACCACGATCGGCGCCCCTTGCGCGCGGACATAGGCTTTCGCCTTCGGTGCATTGTTGAAGCGCTGATAGGCCCCTGTGGGAATATCGTAGCGGGCGCAGATATCCTTCGTGAAACCCTTGGACCCTTCGAGCTGGGCTGCCGCCGCGGAAGGGCCGAAGACGGCTATGCCGGCGGCGCGCAGCGCATCGGCAATGCCGGCGACCAGAGGCGCTTCCGGGCCGACCACGACGAAGTCGATGGCCTTGTCCTTGCAGAAGGCGACAACGGCGTCATGATTGTCGATGTCGAGCGCCGCAAGCGTCGCGTGCTCGGCAATGCCGGGATTGCCGGGTGCGGCGTAGAATTCCGTCATCAGGGGCGATTGCGCCAGTTTCCAGGCCAGTGCGTGCTCGCGTCCGCCCGATCCGATCAACAGAACTCTCATGGCTTGCCCTTTCGTTGCGTCCTTTTGCGCGGTTAAGCGGGGTTGAGCCAAAGGTCAAGCGGCAAATCCTGTGGAGGCAGGGCCGGCAACATTGCCATGCCTTTTTATCCCGCTAAAGCGGAAACGGCTTTCGCCCTCCACGCCATCTCCGCGCCGGGATTAGCGTGTTGCGTGGCGAAAACCGCTTCTTATGTCCGCGGGATCATGCTTATGGTCCCATCACGCTCGTTCAGTTCAGAGAGACACATGGCCGCTGATATCCGTTCCCTTGCCGCAACCATCGCCGCCGAGATCAATGCCCGCCCGGATCAAGCCAAGGCCGCCATCGAACTCCTGGACGAAGGCGCGACCGTGCCCTTCATCGCGCGCTACCGCAAGGAAGTAACCGGTGGCCTCGACGATACCCAGCTTCGCACGCTCTCGGAACGTCTCGTCTATCTGCGTGAACTCGAGGCTCGCCGTGCGGCCATCATTGAATCCATCACCAGCCAGGGCAAGATGACCGACGAGTTGATGGCCAAGATCGGCACCGTCGCCACCAAGTCCGAGCTGGAAGACCTCTATCTGCCCTACAAGCCGAAGCGCCGCACGCGCGCCGAGATTGCCAGGGAGCGCGGCCTCGGCCCCTTGGCCGACACGATCCTCGGTGATCGCTCCAAGGATCCCACGGTGCTGGCCGAGGGCTTTATCACGGCCGATGTGCCTGACGTGAAGACGGCGCTGGAAGGCGCGCGCGATATCATCGCCGAAGGCATTGCTGAAAATGCCGATCTGCTCGGTAAGCTGCGCAATTATATGAAGACCCATGCCACGCTGAAGGCCGCTGTCGTCGACGGCAAGCAGGAGGCAGGCGCCAAGTTCTCCGACTATTTCGCCCATCAGGAGCGTTGGGCGACAGCGCCCGGTCATCGGGCGCTCGCCATGCTGCGCGGCTGGAACGAAGAGGTGCTGACGCTGACCATTGAGGTTGATACGGATGCCGTCTCGCCCAACAAGCCGGTCGAGCGCATGATAACTGCGGCCTATGATATCGGCGCCAGCCTGCCCGGCGACCGCTGGCTGACGGAAGTCGCAAGCTGGACCTGGCGCGTCAAACTTTCGATGTCGCTGTCGCTCGACCTGATGCGCGAACTGCGCGAACGTGCCGAAGAAGAAGCGATCCACGTCTTCGCCCGCAATTTGAAGGATCTGCTACTGGCAGCGCCGGCGGGTTCCCGCGCCACCATGGGCCTCGATCCCGGCATCCGCACCGGCGTCAAGGTCGCCGTGGTGGACGGTACGGGCAAGCTGCTAGAGACGACGACGGTCTATCCCTTTCCGCCGAAGAACGACGTGCGCGGCACACAGGCCGCACTTGCCTCGCTCATCCGCAAGCACAAGGTCGAACTGATCGCGATCGGCAACGGCACCGGCAGCCGCGAAACCGAAAAGCTGGTGGCCGACATGCTGGCCGAACTGCCGGCGCCGAAGCCGACCAAGGTCATCGTCTCCGAAGCCGGCGCATCGGTTTACTCTGCCTCGGAAACGGCTGCGCTTGAATTCCCCGGTCTCGACGTCTCGCTGCGCGGCGCCGTCTCCATCGCCCGCCGCCTGCAGGATCCGCTGGCCGAGTTGGTGAAGATCGAACCGAAGTCGATCGGCGTCGGCCAGTACCAGCACGATGTCGACCAGCAGAAGCTGTCGCGTTCGCTGGATGCCGTGGTCGAAGATGCGGTGAATGCCGTTGGTGTCGACCTGAACACGGCCTCGGCGCCGCTGCTTTCCCGTGTCTCCGGCCTCGGGCCATCGATCGCCGACGCCATCGTTAAGCATCGCGATGTCGAAGGCGCATTCGAGACACGGCGTGATCTCCTGAAGGTCGCCCGTCTCGGCCAGCGCACCTTTGAGCAATGCGCCGGCTTCCTGCGCATCCCGAATGGTAAGGAGCCGCTCGACGCTTCCTCGGTGCACCCGGAGGCCTATGGTGTGGCCAAGAAGATCGTCGCTGCCTGCGGCCGTGATCTCCGCACGCTGATGGGCGATACGGCAACGCTGAAGGCTATCGACCCCCGGCAATTCATCGACGACAAATTCGGCCTGCCGACCGTGCGTGACATCATCGCCGAGCTGGAAAAGCCGGGCCGAGACCCGCGTCCGAGCTTCAAGACCGCAACCTTTGCGGAGGGCGTCAACGAGATCAGCGACCTCAAGCCGGGAATGCTGCTGGAAGGAACCGTGACCAATGTCGCTGCCTTTGGCGCCTTCGTCGACATAGGCGTCCACCAGGACGGTTTGGTGCATGTCTCGCAGCTGGCGGACCGTTTCATCAAGGACCCGCATGAGGTCGTGAAGGCCGGCGACGTCGTCAAGGTCAGGGTCGTGGAAGTCGACGCAAAGCGTAAGCGAATCGGCCTCTCCATGCGCAAAAATGGCAGCACTGTGGCGGCCCCGTCCGGGCGGGATACACGCGAACAGGGTGGTGCGCGCAACGCTGGCGTTAAGGGAAATACCCGTCCCAAGGCCGAGCAGCAGGGTAGTTTTGGCGCCGCCTTGGCCGATGCACTCAAACGAAAATAAGGACTTAGCGGAACTTCGTGCAAGAATGTCACACTCTGGCAGCGTTGTTGCCAGAGTGCCAATGACTGTGGAAAGGTGCGCTTGCCACAACGCTGTGAGGCGTTAAAGTTGCCTTAATGTCATGTCATAACATTCGAGGCGTCCATGGCGTCGACCCTTTTTCCTCTCGTCCAGAAAATCATCCGTAAAGGTTCACTCAGGCTTACGCTCGCATCCGGCGAGACCCATGTGGTCGGCGACGGAACCGGAGAGACGGTAGCCGTCCGGTTTGCCGATCAGCAGGCTGAAGATGCCGTCGCGCGCGATCCGACGCTCAAGCTCGGCGAAATGTATATGGAAGGCCGCTTCATCCTGGAGCAGGGCGACATTTACGAATTCCTGTCGCTGGTGAAGCAGAATACCACCAATGAGGTCTTCGACTTCCGCATGGCGGCGCTGCTGATCGGTCGTATCGCCTGGCAGCAGATCAAGAGCCGCTCGCCGATCAATCGCAACAAGCACAATGTTGCGCATCACTACGATCTCTCAGCGAAGCTCTTCGACCTCTTCCTCGATGAGGACTGGCAATATTCCTGCGCCTATTTCAATCCGCCTGGCATCAGCCTGGATGAAGCGCAGGTCGCCAAGAAACGGCACATCGCTGCCAAACTGCTGGTCGAGCCCGGCCAGAAGGTATTGGAAATCGGCTCCGGCTGGGGCGGTATGGCCATGTATCTCGCCGAGGCCTATCCCGGCCTCGACGTGACCGGTATCACGCTCAGCGAAGAGCAGCTCAAGGTATCGCGTGAGCGGGCGGCCAAGCGTGGCCTCTCCGATCGCGTCCGCTTCGAACTGCAGGACTATCGCTACATGTCCGGCAAGAAATTCGACCGTATCGTCTCGGTTGGCATGTTCGAGCATGTCGGCATCGGCGATTACGGCAAGTTCTTCCGCAAGGTTTCGGAGCTGCTTGATGATAACGGCGTCATGCTGCTGCACTCCATTGCCCGCCCGAAGTCGAGCTTTGCCACCAACGCCTTCATCGAAAAGTATATTTTCCCCGGCGGCTACATTCCGTCGATCGGCGAGACCACGCCGCCGCTGGAAAAGGCCGGCTTGCTCACGCGGGATGTCGAGACCCTGCCGATGCACTATGCCTATACGCTAAGGCACTGGCGCAACCGCTTCGTGGCGCGCAAGGCCGATGCCGTCGCGCTTTACGACGAGAAGTTCTTCCGCATGTGGGAGTTCTATCTGGCCGGCTCCGAAATGGGCTTCCGCTGGGATGAGCTCTTCATCATGCAGCTCCAGATCACCAAGAACCAGTTCGCCGTCCCCGACAACCGCAATTACATCGCGGAACGCGAGGCGAAGCTGAAGGAATTCGAGGCGGGGCGCGCACCTTTGGAGAAGGTGACGTTCTGAGCCTCCGTCATCGCGCCGTTTGACGGGGCCGGACCGCGGAAAGCCACGGTTCGGCCTTTTCTATTCATGCCTGCACGTCATCAAAGTTGCTACTTGCCGACATGGACGGTGAAGGTGCCGTCTTGCACCGTACCATCCGTATTCAGTCCCGCAAGGCGCAGGGTGAATTGGTCGGTGCCCGAGAAACCGGGATTCGGCGTGTAGTAGACAATGTTCCCCTGGACCGTCTTGCCCGAGCACAGATAGGCATTGCTGTCTTTCGGGAACTTTGCCGCGACCGGGCCATGCTCGACGTCAACCTTGCCGTGGGCAGGCTGCTTGATGACGCCCGTATAGGGAAATCCCGCAAAGGTGCAGTCCTGTTTCACGAGCGAAGTACTCGTAATCTTCGTCTTCTTGCCGGGGGCGACGCTTCCCGAAAAATGACTTTGTTTCGCCCCGCCGATCGGAGTGCCGACGCAGCCGGAAAGCGCCACGCCGGCAGTCAGGATCAGACCTAAGGAGATCAGGGATATGTTCTTCATTCGTTTCTCATCTTTTGAAATTGGGGGCTATGAGATGGCAGGCACTTGGCAATTGCGACCATTACCCACGATTGAGTATCTATACAGAAATTAAATCAGCACGATAGGCCTGCGCATGTCGAATGGCATCCGGTTAGAGCAACCTGAATTTGATGTTCTGACTGGATTCGGCGTCTTGTGGTTAAGGGAGCGGTAACGCGATCCGCATAATTTGAGGCAACTCTCGGGTCCTCAGGCCCTTTGTATTGCGTATCATGGAGTTTCGTTGTGTTTGCAAAGTTAAGGTTCCTTTTCATTGGCGGCCTCTCCGCTATCGCCTACGCCGGCGCTGCTGAGGCGGGCGACGGCCAGCATTTGTGGTCGGGTGACTGGTACCTAAGCGTCGGTGCGGCCGGTTTCTCTGCACCGAAATTCGAAGGCGGCAAGCACAACAAGCTGCAATGGTCGCCGTTGGTATCCATCGGCCGGCAGGGTCCTGGCCCTCGCTTTTCCTCGCGCAACGACAATCCCTCCTTCGCCCTGATCGAAAGCGATGCATTCCGCGTCGGCATCGTCGGCAAGTTCGTACCGAGCCGCGACAGCAGCGATGGGCACGAGCTGAGGGGATTGAAGAAGGTCAAGTGGGGTGTGGAAGCTGGCGGCTTTGCCGAGGCCTATCCCACGGATTGGCTGCGCGCCCGCGTCGAAGTTCGCCAGGGCATTCGCGCCCATAGCGGCGTCGTCGCCGATGCCGCGGTGGATGCCTTTACCGACATCACACCGGAGCTTCGCGCTTCGGCCGGTCCACGCATGACGCTCGCCAGCAGCGACTATTTCGACACCTATTATGGCGTCAATGCGCGCGAATCGGCTGCCTCCGGCCTCAGCGGCTACAAGCCCGGCGGCGGCGTCAAATCGGTCGGTTTCGGCGGCGCACTGACCTGGAAGGCCTCGCAGAACTGGACCACCAGCACCTTCCTCGAATATACCCGGCTCACCGGCCCGGCTGCCGACAGCAGCCTCGTGCGCGAGCGTGGCGACCGTAACCAGCTGCTGATCGGGGTTTCCGCCAGCTACAAGTTCAATTTCACGATGAACTGAGCAACGGACGAGGTCATGTCTCGTTATGGCCTCGCCGCTTGACCTCGGGTGCCGGATATCACTACTACTCGCCTATGCAAAACACAGGCGACATCAACGGGCGCGTCGCTGACGCGCCATCCGGCAACTGGGTCTACCGCGTTCTGCCCCCGACGCTTTGGCCATACGCCCAGCTTGCACGCTGGGACAGGCCGATCGGCTGGCAGCTCCTGATGTGGCCATGTTTCTGGTCCGTCGCGCTTGCGGCCAATGCCTCCGTCGCCCTGGGACATGGCTCCCCCGGCTTCGTGGTGATCTACCATCTCTCCCTCTATTTCATCGGCGCCGTCGCGATGCGCGGTGCCGGCTGTACCTACAACGATCTGGTCGACCACGAGATCGACATGTCGGTGGCGCGCACCCGCTCGCGCCCGCTGCCCTCGGGCCGCGTAACGCGCCTTCAGGCCAAAGTGTTCATCGCATTGCAGGCTCTCGTCGGCTTGCTGGTGCTCCTGCAGTTCAATTGGTTTGCCGTCGTGCTCGGTGTCCTGTCGCTCGGCATCGTTGCGCTCTATCCCTTTGCAAAGCGCTTTACCGACTGGCCGCAATTCTTCCTTGGCCTTGCCTTTTCCTGGGGCGCCCTGATGGGCTGGGCCGGCCTCTTCAGCAGCCTGTCGCTTGCCCCGATCGTGCTCTATCTCGCCGCCATCCTCTGGACCATCGGTTACGATACGATCTACGCGCATCAGGACAAAGAGGATGATGAGCTGATTGGTGTGCGCTCGACCGCCCGGCTTTTCGGCGATCAGACGCGCCTCTGGCTGGTCGGGCTCTATGGGGCGACGCTGCTTCTGATGCTGCTATCCTTTGCGCTTGCAGGTACAAGCTGGCTGGCCTATCTCGGCCTGGCCGTCGCCGGCGGCATGTTCGCCTATCAGATCGCCGTGCTCGATATCAACGACGGCGCACAATGCCTGGCCCTCTTCAAATCAAACAATCGGGTCGGGCTGATCATCTTCGCCGGTCTTTTCCTGTCGTTCCTGTTTCTTGCTCCCTGAAGGAAGGGATGCGCCGCATCAGGTTCCAGAGGAGGGCGTCATGGCATGCGAAATCCGTCTGGCCTCAGAGGCGGACACCGAGGCGATCAGCGGCGTAATCCTGACCGCACTTCACGAGAGCAACGCACAGGACTATTCTCCCGATATCATCGCGCGCGTTGCCGAAAGCTTTAGTCCCGCTGGCGTGCGCAGGCTCATGAGCAGCAGAACGGTCTTCGTGGCGGTCGAAGATGGAAGCATTGTCGGCACCGCGAGCCTTGACCGCGCCGTCGTGCGCACGGTGTTCGTCTCTCCCTCCGCGCAGCGACGTGGCATTGGCGCCTACCTGATGGCGGCAATCGAACGGGCGGCGAGGGCAGGTGGCAATACCACCCTGTCCGTCCCCTCGTCGATCACTACGCAGGGCTTTTACGAAAAGCTCGGCTTCCATGCTGTCGGCGAGAGTTTCCATGGCGATGAACGAACGATCATCATGGAGCGCTCGCTGATACCATAAGATTTCGGCCGCGGAATCGGTTTTCCCGCGGCCGGTTTCTGGCGATATTCGATTTCAAGCCTTATCGGCTTAATGTCTGGCGATGATCTCGCGACCCTGAATTTTCATCTTGATGCCGAGCTTGCCGGTCGTGCGGCGCACGAGGAAGCGTGGGCGGCGATTTGCGAAGTAGGAATGGCGGCGACGCGGCTGGCTGTCCTGCGAGCGGACACCGCCGAGATGTTCTTCCAGCGGACGGGCCACGCCGTCGGCTTCGATCATCAGCATCGGAATACGGAAGGCTTCCGACCAGGAGCGCCAGTCGGCGGCGATGTCGCTCAAATCGTGGGCCACGAGAAGGGGGATGCAGAGGTCCGGATCGGAGTGATGTAGTTCCAGCGTGACGGTGACTTCGCCGTCGCCGTGATCTATGGCGCGGGCGGCTACACCCTGGAATGCACGCTTGGGCAAGGCAACGGACAGCGGCAGGCCGCTGGACGGCAGGATCTTGCGCAGCACTGCGCCGCGCTCGTCGATCGTAATGGTGACATCACCTTCGGCACCTCGCATGGCGTAGCTGACCTGTTGCGGGAAGCGCGCCGGATCAAGCCGCAGTGTGGTTCCAGCCCAGTCGGGCTTCAGGACGGTATTAGTCATCGATTTTTCTACCCTTGCTTTACCTGAGAGCCGGTTGTTCCGGTCTTCTCTCGGAGAACTTTTGTCCTCTCGTTGTTGGGCAGATTAGGCGCCGTCCCTTCCAGACAGCTTAAAAATCGAGGTTAAGAAAACTTTGCGTCCTCAAATGGTTAGCAAACTCGAATGCATCAGGGTTTCCATAAGGTGAACACAGGGCAGGGTGGTGCGTCAGTATAGTGCACGCATAAGGTGAGCGCGTGTAAGTCTCAGGTAAGGTTTGTATGAAATAATGTCAGCCAGATTCGCCCCCTTTATTAGAGATCTATTGGGATTCTGCTGATGATTTCCACTTATCTTGGTTATACGATCGCAACCAGAGATATGGCGACCTCACTCAACCAGGTGGCGCAGCAGTCGCAAAACAAGCGTTTGATCGACTATTACAACGCCAATATCGGCAAAGTAACTGACGTCGACAGCTTCCTGAATGACTATCAATTATACAGTTACGCAATGGAAGCCTACGGGCTTTCCGACATGACTTATGCCAAGGCCTTTATGAAACAGGTCCTGACCAGCGACCTCAGCGACTCCAGCAGTTTCGCCAATAAGCTCACCGATCCGCGCTACAAAGAATTCGCTGCGGCGTTCAATTTCGGCACGAGCGCGACGGGTACGACGAATACGGCACAAACCAGCACGCAGGAAGACGACCTCATCGGGCTTTACCAACAGTCCTTTACGAATGAGGAGACGTCGGCGGCGACCGAAACGACCTATTACAGCCAGAATATCAGCTCGGTTAAGACGGTCGATGATCTCCTCGGTAATACCCGCCTGCGTAATTATGTGCTGCAGGCGTACGGTATCGACCCGACCTATGTGTCGAATTCGGCTCTGAAGCAGATGCTGACGAGCGATCTCAGCGATCCGAACAGCTACGTCAACCAGAATGGCGGTACCGCAGACAAGGCTCTGGTGGCGGAATTCAATTTCAATGCCGATGGCACGGTCAAGACATCGACGCCGGACGGCGACACGGCCTATTACGAGGCCAATATCGGCAGCGTCACCTCGGTCGATCAGCTGACGTCCAATCCGCAGCTGTTCCAATACGTCAAGACGGCATTCAATATCCCATCCTATATTACGGCGGATCAGTTCAATGCTTCGGCCAAGGATGCCAGCACCGCAAGTTCGAACGGGCTGACCGCCGTCATGGCGGAATTCAACTTCCAGAGCGACGGCACCGTCGCATCCGGTTCACAAGCACAGACATCTGACCAGATAAGCGCCACCACGGGAGGCTATACCGCGAACTATCCCGGAGGGCCGCAGACGCTCAGTCAGCAGGCCGATGTGATGAGCGCCTACAATTCCACCGTGCCTTCGTTCACGACGAGCGTCGGCGCAGCCGACAACGATCTCTATTACAAGAATCATATCGGCTCCATCACGTCGGTCGACCAGCTGACATCGGACACGCGCCTTTTCGATTACATCAAGACGGCTTACGGCATCGATCCGACGACGCCAGCCGTCGTCTTCAAGAACGCCTTCGGCGATTCGACGACCGCCGCCATCTTCGGTTTGACCGACGTCGTCTCCCAATTCAATTTCCAGTCGGACGGGACGCTTGCTTCCGGTCAGACGGCGCAGTCCCAGTCTGAGATCGACGCGGCCTCAAAGGCCTATATGAACAACTACCAGTCGTCGCAATCGACCCTGACCACGGATGCGGTCAACAACTACAAGAACCGCATCGCTGACGTGAAGACCATCAAGGATTTCTTTGCGAGCAATACGTCCGACAGTGATACCTCCAACGACAGTGCGCCGGAACTCTATCAGATGGCGCTGCGTGCCTATGGCATCGGCGAGAACGAAGTCACGAAGTCTCAGCTGACGAAGATTCTCGAAAGCGATCCTTACGATCCGAAGAGCTATGTCAACTCGCTCAAGGACTCTCGTTTTACCGCGCTTGCCAAGGCCTTCAATTTCGACAGTAAAGGCAATCTGAAGCCTCCGGTGCAGTCTTTGTCGCAAACGCAAATCAACAGCTATATCTCGGAATATTCCAGCCGCACCACGGCGGGGCTGTCGGGCGCCGAACTGACCAAAGCCACCAGCGATGCCAAGACCGCAGGCACCTATTTCGCCACCAATATCGTCAAGGTGACCAGCGTCACGGATCTCCTGGCCGACAGCAAGCTTACGAATTTCATCCTGACGGCCAATGGCATCGATCCGAAGACGGTCGATACGGCGACGCTGAAGAAGGCTTTCGCCTCCGATCCGTCCGATTCGAAGAGCTTCATCAACACGACCGATGGCGCCAAGTTCAAGAGCATCGTCGAGGCGTTCAATTTCGGCACCGACGGCAACCTGACCGACAGCAAGCTCGGCACCGCGCAAAACCAGGGCGCCCTTGCGGCGACCAATGATCTCTTTCTGCATCAAACGTTGGAAGATCAGCAAGGCGAGACCAATCCCGGCGTGCGACTGGCGCTCTACTTCCAGCGCAAGGCGCCCGATATCAACTCGATCTATGACATCATGGGCGATTCGGCGCTTTATGAGGTCATCACCACCACCTACAACCTGCCAAGCTCGATCTCCAATATGGATGTCGATACCCAGGCCAGCATGCTGAGCAAGTTCGTCAATGTGAGCGATCTGCAGGACCCGGATAAGGTCAATCAGCTGCTACAGCGATTCTCCGCGATGTATGACATGGAGAACAATACGACCTCCTCGACATCGCCGGCGCTATCGATTCTCACGGGCTCGTCGTCGAGCTCCGGCATCAGCGCCGATACGCTGCTTTCCATCGCGCAGCTGTCCTCGTCGCGGTAAAAGGTTCCCGCAAAAAATCTAACCTGTCTCCCCGTTGCGCTTCCGCGCGGCAGGGGCTTGCCATACCCTTGTTTTCGCAGGGTTTCTGAGCATATTCGGACGTGTTTTTCGGGTGTGGAATGGCAGCTTTCCACAACGGCAGGAAGGAACTTATTAACCATCCTTGCCCTATTCGATTTGAGAAGCCAACGGCAATATCAATGACTGGGTTGCAGGTCTCATGCGTCTTTCCCGAACGACACTTTCCAATGCCTCGCAAGGCGTCCAGCCGGAGGGGGATCTCGACCCGGAGCAGGCGGCCGAAGAGGCCCGCCGGGCCGAGCAGATCGCTGCTCGCCGCGCGTTTCTGGAAGAGAAGATTCGCAATGCCCGCGAAGCCAAGCGCAAGGCGGAAGAGCAGCGCCAAGCCGAGGAAAAGCGCCTTGCCGACGAGGTGAGGAAGCGCACCGCCGCTGCGCCACCGCCCGTTGTAGAGGCGTTGCAAGCCGCTGCGGTTACGAGCGAACAGGAAATGCCGGTTCTGCCGCAGGGGATCTCTGCGGAAGATCTCGCGTCTCCAGGTTGGCAGAATGCCTTCCTGATGGGGCCGAACGTGCGCTTTACCCGCACGCGTGAAAACGAAATCATCAGCCGCCGTCCGCCTGCCGAGCCGAAGCCCGAGATCCGGCCGCAAGCTTCCGCGCATGCCGCGATGCGGGTGATGGAGCCGCCTGTTGTGGCCGAAGCACCTGCTGCAGCCATTGTCGTCCCGCCCGTGCGGCAGGACGAGTTCCATCTGCCACCGCTCGAAGACATGCCGCTGGTGGTGGAAGGCTATATTCCGACAGTAATTCAGAATTCCCCGGCAACCGAGCCGGACGCATTGGAGATGACCGTTATCGCTACCGCATTCTCGAAAGCTCCCGCGATCGCGCTGGATGCTTCCCCTGTACAGTCAAGTGTTCCCGAGTCCGTAGCCGCGCCTGTGGTCGAGTCGCGTCTTGCCCATCTTTCCGATTTCGCTTTCTGGGACGCGATGCCGTTCGACGGCGAGTTCGTTTCTGCCCTCAGGGGTGAGCCGAAGCAGCCCGCGCCGTCCAGGCCGGAAGTCGATGCCGAATCGATCATCGCAAAGTTCCGCGTCGTCGAGTGCCGCCGCCCGGCAGCGGCCATCGAGCCGCAGCCCGTTGCCGTGCAGCCTCCGTCAGTAGAGGTCCCAGCACCAGTCGAAACCATTTCCAGCCAGCCGGCGGCAGATCTGAGCAACCCTGCCATGGACGAGCTCGCAGCGCTGGAGGCTGCCATTCTGGCTCCGGTCATCGAAGTTGTGGCAGCTTCTGAGGAAGCGCCGCAGCCGGAGCCGCAGCCTGTCGTTGAGGCCTCAGCCGAGACATTCGTTCCGCCTGCCTTCGTCACCGCCGTTTATGGTGCTGAAAGCGCTCCGGCCGTCGAAACGCGCCCCGCTCCCGTCATGGTCGTGGCACCGATGCCGGCGAAGGTCGCCGCTCCGGCTGCTGCTGAACCAGTTGCCAAGGCTATATCCACCATTCCCGCCGTCGAGGCCGCTGCTCAGCGTTTGATCGACGCGCCGCCTTCGCCGATCTCGCCGCGCCGTCCCGTCTCCCTGACGCCGCCCGAATGGCGCCCGATTGCCCGCACCGCCGATGGAGAATACGAGCTGCCGCCGCGTGAATTGCTGCAGGAGCCTGTTGCTCGTTCCGGTGTGATCATGACGCAGGAAACGCTTGAGCAGAATGCCGGCCTGCTGGAAAGCGTGCTGGAGGATTTCGGCGTCAAGGGCGAGATCATCCATGTTCGTCCAGGCCCGGTCGTCACCCTTTATGAATTCGAGCCGGCGCCCGGCGTCAAATCCTCGCGCGTCATCAACCTTGCGGACGATATCGCCCGTTCGATGTCGGCCCTCTCGGCTCGCGTTGCTGTCGTTCCGGGCCGCAACGTCATTGGCATCGAACTGCCGAACGTCAACCGCGAGACGGTTTATTTCCGCGAGATGATCGATTCGCCCGATTTCGAGAAGAGCGGCTACAAGCTGGCGCTCGGCCTCGGCAAGACGATCGGCGGCGAGCCTGTTATCGCAGAACTCGCGAAGATGCCGCATCTGCTCGTGGCCGGCACCACCGGCTCGGGCAAGTCCGTCGCCATCAACACCATGATCCTGTCGCTGCTCTATCGCATGACCCCGGAACAGTGCCGCCTGATTATGGTCGATCCGAAGATGCTGGAACTCTCCGTCTATGACGGCATTCCGCACCTGCTGACCCCGGTCGTGACCGATCCCAAGAAAGCCGTCATGGCGCTGAAATGGGCCGTGCGCGAAATGGAGGATCGCTACAAGAAGATGTCGCGCCTCGGCGTGCGCAACATCGACGGCTACAACAGCCGCGTTGCCTCCGCCAAGGAAAAGGGCGAGACGATCCACGTCATGGTTCAGACTGGCTTCGACAAGGGCACTGGTGCCCCGATCGAAGAGCAACAGGAAATGGACCTGACGCCGATGCCCTATATCGTGGTCATCGTCGACGAAATGGCCGATCTGATGATGGTTGCCGGCAAGGAGATCGAAGGTGCGATCCAGCGCCTGGCGCAGATGGCGCGTGCCGCAGGTATCCATCTGATCATGGCGACGCAGCGTCCGTCCGTCGACGTCATCACCGGCACGATCAAGGCGAACTTCCCGACGCGTATCTCCTTCCAGGTGACGTCGAAAATCGACAGCCGCACCATTCTCGGTGAGCAGGGGGCGGAACAGCTCCTCGGCCAGGGCGACATGCTGCACATGGCAGGCGGCGGCCGCATCTCCCGCGTCCACGGTCCCTTCGTCTCCGACGAGGAAGTCGAGAAGGTCGTGGCACATCTGAAGCTGCAGGGCCGTCCGGAATATCTCGACACGGTGACCGCCGACGAGGATGAGGAAGACGAGGAAGAAGACACAGCCGTCTTCGACAAGGGCGCGATTGCCTCGGAAGACGGCGACGATCTCTACGAGCAGGCGATCAAGGTGGTCATGCGCGACAAGAAGTGCTCGACCTCTTACATCCAGCGCCGCCTCGGCATCGGCTACAACCGCGCGGCATCGCTGGTCGAGCGCATGGAAAAGGACGGTCTCGTCGGCCCCGCCAACCATGTCGGCAAACGCGAGATCATCTCCGGCAACCGCAATGGTGGCGGCAATTCGGGCAATGAGGATTTCGATTGATATAGTTGGGGGATGACGCTTGCCGCGGTTGTTGCGGAGAGTGCGCACCCCCCTCTGTCCCTATCGGGACATCTCCCCCACAAGGGGGGAGATTGGCGGCCCGTAGCACTTTGTCGCCGCAAACGAACCTCCCGCCCGCAGAAACCAAAGCACGATGATTTGGCAAAGCGGTGCGACATACTCCCAACAATCTCCCCCCTTGTGGGGGAGATGTCACGTAAGTGACAGAGGGGGGTATCATAGGCTCGGCGCACTCAGAACCGACTTCTCGCTGTGCGGAGCATCAGCTCGATTTGTTATCAAACCCGCTCAAGCTTCACATGCGGCAGCGGCGGCAACTCGATACGGATCTCGTCATCGCGCTGCACACGGCCGCCCTGCACGACGATGCCCATGATGCCCGCCTTGCGGATCAGCCCACCATCGGCATCCTTGTCGAGCACCGCATGCAGCAGGCCTTTCTGAAAATTGTCGATCTGCTTGCAGGGATTGCGCAAGCCCGTCACCTCGACGATCGCTTCAGCGCCGATATGCAGGCGCGTGCCTTGCGGCAGAGAAAGCAGATCGATCCCTCGGGTGGCAATATTCTCGCCCATGTCGCCCGGCGAAACGGAGAAACCCTTTCCGGTGAGCTCGTCGAACAGTTCTTCCTGGATGAGGTGTATCTGGCGCAGATTCGGCTGGGTTGGATCGACCGCGACGCGAGAGCGGTGTTTCACCGTCACCCCCATATGCGCATCGCCTTCCACGCCAAGTCCGGCCAACAATTGAATATGATCCTTGGTCTGCTTGCTGAACTCGTGAACACCGCTGCTGCTAACTGACGTGACATATATCCGCTTGTCGCCCATGCCGAACCCTTCCATAAACGAGCTGGATCTTTATAAATTGGTATATACCAATTTCAAGGCAATAGATTGGTGATGGAAGAGAAAAATCGACAGGACAAAGGCGTAAGGGCCGCGGGAGGCTGGGCGGCCGTTGCCGCGAAGCTGAGAAATGCCATCGATGCGGGCACGCATGCGCCCGGCAGCCGGCTGCCGGGCGAGCGCGCTTTGTCCGAACAATTCGGTGTCTCCCGGGTGACGATGCGGCGCGCGATCGCAGAGCTGGAAGGGGAGGGCTTGTTGCGCGTGGCGCGCGGCAGCGGCGCCTATGTCCGTGCCGATATGCCCGTTCGTTTCCAGTTGGGCGACAAGGTACGGTTCACCAAGGATCTGACCGCGACGGATGCGAACCTCACGCGCAAGGTTGTCTCGGCCAGGGAAGTTCCGGCAATTGCCGATATCGCCACGCGGCTCAATCTTCAGCCGGGCGAGGCGGTGCTGGAAATGTGCCTGGTAGCCTATGCCGATGCGCTTCCCGTCTCGGTCGTGATGCGCAGCTGCTCGGCCAAGCGCTTCCCCGGTTTGGCAGAGAAATTCACCGTAATGGGCTCATTCACGGCGGCGCTGAAGGATTATGGCGTGGCCGACTATTGGCGACGCTCCACCGACATCACCGCGCGCATGCCGACTGAAGCGGAAGCCCGTCTGCTGCAGCAATCGCGCCTCGCGCCAGTGCTTGCCTATGCCGGCGAAGACATCGATGCCGATGGCAATGTGATTTCCTGCCAGATTGGCTGCTTTGCTTCGGAGCGGGTCGTCGTGACGGTTTGAGCCTCAGACCTTGAGGACCTTGCCCGGATTCATGATGCCTGCCGGATCGAAAGCCGTCTTGATCCGGCGCATCAGGTCGATTTCGATCTCCGAGCGGATGGAAGCAAGCTCGTCGCGCTTCAGCTGGCCGATGCCGTGCTCGGCCGAGATCGAGCCGCCATGCTGTAGCACCAGACCATGCACGATCTTGTTCATCTCGCGCCACCGGCCGATGAACTCCGCCTTGTCGGCGCCGACGGGCTGCGAGATGTTGTAGTGAATATTGCCGTCGCCCATATGGCCGAAGGCGCAGACACGCGCGCCCGGCATGGCACCGACAACGGCCTTTTCGGCTTCCGCCATGAATTGCGGGATTTGCGCCACCGGCACGGAAACATCGTGCTTGATCGAGCCGCCTTCCGGCTTCTGTGCGTCCGACATGCTCTCACGCATATGCCAGATGGCCTTCTGCTGCGCTTCCGAGCTGGCAATGGTCGCATCCTGGATCAGTCCGGCCTCATAGCCTTGCTCGAGCAGCGCCGTCATCATCCGCTCGGCGGTCTCAGCCGAATCCGAGGTGGAAATATCGATCAGGACATACCAGGGATGGGCTGTGTCGAGCGGGTCGCGCACGCCCGGAATATGCCGCGTGGTGAACTCGACGCCGATGCGCGGCATCAGCTCGAAACCAGTCAGTGCCGTGCCGCAGAGGCTGGAGGCATTCTTGAATAAAGTCAGCGCGTCATCGACCGATTGCAGGCCGGCAAAGGCCACCTGATGGCCAAGCGGCTGCGGGAAAAGCTTCAGCACCGCGCCGGTGATGACGCCGAGCGTGCCTTCCGCGCCGATAAAAAGATCGCGCAGGTCGTAGCCGGTATTGTCCTTCTTAAGACGGCGCAGGCCGTTCCAGATCTCGCCCGTGGGCAGCACGACTTCGAGGCCGAGGCAAAGCTGGCGCATGTTGCCATAGGCGAGAACGGCCGTACCCCCGGCATTGGTGGAAAGATTGCCGGCGACACGGCAGGAACCCTCGGAGCCAAGCGAAAGCGGAAACATGCGGCCATGCTCGGCCGCAGCCTTATGGACATCCGCGAGAATGCAGCCACCGTCGACGATCATGGTGTTGCCGACCGGATCGATATCGCGGATGCGGTTCATGCGCTCCAGCGACAGGATGATGTCGGAACCACCCTCGCGCGGCGTCTGCCCGCCGACAAGGCCGGTATTGCCGGTCTGGGGAACGATGGCCGTGCCGGTTTCACTAGCAAGCTTGAGGATGGCCGAAACCTCTTCCACCGAGCTGGGCTTCAGCAACATGGGCGAGGCGCCGTGATAGAGCCCGCGGTTTTCCACCAGATGCGGCGCAATTTCCGCCGGGTCACGTACGGCGTGTTTCTCGCCGACGATGGCGGCGAAGCGATCGAGAAGGTCGGAAGAGGGGACGGAGCTGCTCATGGCGTGTCCTTTGCCTGATGATGTCGGGCTGATTTATTCTCTGGGCGCGGCGGCGCGGCGCAGCCGGTCGTTGATGGCCTCACCGAGGCCCTCGTCGGGAATATGCGAAAAGGCAATGGTCGCAGCACCCGTAGCATCGGCGCGCTTCATGAAGTCAAAGAGGTTTGCTGCGGCTTCGGCGAGATCGCCGCTGACGCTCAGGTCCAGCACGGCAATGGCCTTTTCGCTGCCGGGAATATCTGGTGTCCCAAAGCGGATCAGCGCTTCGTTCGCGGAAACCTCAGTCGCGTCGAGGCGCACGGCTGCGCCCGGTGCATAATGCGAAGCCATCATCCCCGGAGCCTCGATGGCAGCCGAGGCTTTCTTCTTGCGCTTCAGCGCCTTGCCGGCCACCCGCTCGATCTCGCTGGCCGCCAGCCCGCCGGGCCGCAGCAGGCGCATCTCTTCATCTTCGACCTTGACGATGGTCGACTCCACGCCGACGACCGAGGCCCCGGCATCGAGGATGAGCGTGATCCGCTCCCCAAGGTCGTCATCGACATGATCGGCGCTTGTGGCGCTGATCTTGCCCGAAGTATTGGCGCTCGGCGCAGCAAGCGGTCTGTCGAAGGCGCGGATCAGATCGCCGGCAAAGCCTTGCGGCACGCGGATGCCGACCGTGTCGAGCCCGGCAGTCGCCAGCGGATGGATGCCGCTGTCGGGTTTGAGCGGTAGCACCAGCGTCAGCGGGCCGGGCCAGAAAGCTTCCGCCAATTTACGGGAGATAGGATCGAAGACCGCATAGCGTTCGGCCATGGCGAGATCGCTCATATGGCAGATCAGCGGATTGAAACGCGGACGACCCTTCGTCTCGTAGATCCGGGTAATCGCGGCGGGATTGGTGGCATCGGCGGCAAGACCATAGACCGTCTCCGTCGGCAGCCCGATCGGCAGACCCTCTGCGAGAGTCGCTGTCGCGACTTCGATCGCCGTTTGCGGATGTTCGAGAATGTCTATGTGTCGTGCCATGGCCTGCCTGCTTGCAGTTCAGGCCGTTTCTTATGCTCTTCGAGTTTTCGGATCAATCGTCAAAGCTGGCGAATAATGTCGCGAAGCTGCTCGTTGCGCGCGCCGAGGAGAAGAACATTGCGGATGGCGATCTGCGGATCGTGGGTATGGAACAGCACGCCGTTGCCTCTGACGTCGCGATTGATCGTCAGCTTCTTGTCTTCCGCTTGCCTGTCCGGATGGATGGCGACGGCGAAATACATCCGCGAATATTTGAGGCTGATGTCCTCGAAGAAATTCTCTTCCTGGCCGATGCGGGCAAAGAAATTGGCGATATAGAAAGCCCAGTTCACGTCCTCATAATGCGCGAACTGCGTCCGCGCCGCGGTGACGTGACAATAGCCGAGATGCGGCGTGTCCTTCAGCGTGTGGTGAAAGATGAGCTTCGGAAAGCGAATGGACTTGTGGAAGCTGTTGAGCCGGTCATGGGTCTTTTCGCCGGCATCCCTGAGCTTCTGTGCCGTGCGCACAGCCACCTGCTCATGGGTAAGATATTCCCGCTCTTCCGCCAGCCAATGTGGCCTGTTGCGGTTGATGCGGCCGGTGCGCAGGAATTCGCTGTAGCCCGTCGTCGATACCGGTGGCGCCGGTTCGGGCTCGGCGGGCTTCCCAGCGTCGAAATATCTGAGTTTGGCCATGCCGGATCTCGCTATAAAACTCTTCGCGACATGATGGACTATGGAGCTTGAGCCGAGCTTGATCGCGCGCTGGACCGAAGGCCCCCGATGGCGGCTCTGCGGCGCTCTCCGCCGCGCAACTAGTCTTCCGATTATCGGCCGTTTGCGGACCTGTCGCAATCAGGATAAAGCGTCATTGGTCGAACGCACATGCGATGCTCGCAGCATCTCCAATGCAAGCGCCCAAGCGATTGAATTGCCAGTCAATATTCTCACGGCACGCAACCGTCCCGGCGTCCCGTTTCGCCTGTCGTCAATTTCGGAGCCGATGTCGCATTGCAGCGCAGCGGCTGGCGGAGCCGGGAGCTATGATGCCATCAATCTCAAGGTGCCGTCCGCTAGGGAGACGGAGAATTGGGAAGCCGGTCAAAATCCGGCGCTGCCCCCGCAACGGTGGTGGAGTGAGGCATGGCGGATAAAGCCACTGGGTCGATCGACCTGGGAAGGTGCCATGGGGCTCTGGAAACAGGGCCGCTCCAGAGCCCGGAAACCAGCCTTGGGCACATAGGTTTACTGACCGCGGCGGGTGGTCGGGACATTGCTTTTGGCCGCTCCCAATCGGCCGTGCATGTCCTTTGCCCGCCTCCTGGTACTGCTAAGGATAGGCAAATGGACATCGGCAGCAAAGTTCTGCGGCAACTGAAGAACCACCGGACGGGTTTCAGTCTGGAGCAACCCTTCTACACCGATCCGGATTACTTCATGCTCGACATGGAGACGATCTACTATCGCGATTGGCTCTTCATCGGCCATGATTGCGAAGTGCCGCGTGCGGGCAATTACTTCACCGTCCAGATCGGCGATTATCCCGTCGTCATCGTCCGCGGCCGCGATCAGGTCATCCGCGCCTTCCACAATAGCTGTCGCCATCGCGGCTCACGCGTCTGCACGACGGAGCGCGGCTCCTCGGCAAAGCTCGTCTGCCCCTATCACCAGTGGACCTACGAACTTGACGGCTCGCTGCTCTTTGCCCGCCAGATGGCGGAGGATTTCGACAAGAGCCAGTATTCGCTGAAGCCGGTTCACTGCGAAAGCGTCGGCGGCTACATCTTCATCTGCCTCGCGCAGAACGCTCCCGATTTTGCCCCGGTTCGCGCGACGATCGAGCCCTACATGGCGCCGCACCGCATCAGCGAAGCCAAGGTCGCCTTCCAGAGCACCATTATCGAAAAGGGCAATTGGAAGCTCGTCTGGGAAAACAACCGCGAATGCTACCATTGCGCGGCCAATCACCCGGAACTTTGCCGCACCTTCCCGGAGGCTCCGACCGTCACCGGCGTGCAGGGCGCGATGAACGACCCCGTTATCGCTGAACACTGGCAGCGCTGCGAAGCTGCCGGCCTGCCGAGCGAGTTCAAGATCTCGCCGGATGGACAGTTCCGCGCCGCCCGCATGCCGCTGATCGAAGGGGCCGAGAGCTACACCATGTCCGGCCAGAATGCCGTCAGGCGGCCGCTTTCATCTGACGTGACGATCAACGGCATCGGCACCATGCTGCTGTTCCACTACCCGACGACGTGGAACCACATGCTCGGCGACCACGCGATTTCCTTCCGTGTCCTGCCGATCAGCGCCGAGGAAACCGCCGTCACCACGAAGTGGCTCGTCCATAAGGATGCCGTCGAAGGTGTCGACTACAATCTGGAAGAGCTGACCCACGTCTGGACCGAAACCAACGATCAGGACCGCCGCATCGTCGAGGAAAACGCCTTCGGCATCCGCTCGCCGGCCTATGAGCCCGGTCCCTATTCGGAGGTCCATGAAGGGGGAGTCATGCAGTTCGTCGAATGGTACACGACGTTCATGATCAACCGGCTGCAGGGCGACCAGGCCAAGCTGTCTGCGGTTGCCTGAGTATGAACATGACCGTCTCCTACCCGCATCGACACCTCGACCAGATGCAGCCCTGGAACGACAGGCAGCATGTGCTCGAATGCCTCTCGGTCACGCCCGAAGCGCCCGACGTGATGACCTTCACGTTCCGCTCGGACAAGGACAACTGGTTCCGCTATCTGCCGGGACAGTTCGTGACGCTGGAGCTGCCGACGGCTCCGGAGCCGGTCATGCGCACCTATACGCTGTCGTCGACGCCGTCGCGGCCCTTCTCGGTCGCCGTGACGGTGAAGGCGCAGAAGGACAGCATCGGCACGCGCTGGATGTTCGAGAACCTGAAGCCCGGCATGCGCATCAAGGCTTTCGGCCCGCTCGGCGATTTCAGCCATATCCGCCATCCCGGCGAGAAATATCTCTTCGTCTCGGCCGGCTCCGGGATCACGCCGATGATGTCGATGACGCGGTATATGTCCGATATCGCACCATTGTCTGATATTACCTTTGTCAACTGTTCGCGCAGCCCGACGGATATCATCTTCCGCTCCGAACTCGAATATCTCGCCCGCTTCATGCCGAGCCTCAACCTCGGCTTCATCGTCGAGGGCTGCGGCCGCACCGATCTCTGGTCGGGTTTGAAGGGCCGCATCGACAAGGCGAAGATCGGTCTGCTGGCGCCGGATTTCATGGACCGGACGATCTTCTGCTGCGGCCCGGAAGTCTTCATGGACGCCGTGCGCTCCATGCTCGAAGCCCATGGCTTCGACATGTCGCGCTACCATCAGGAAAGCTTCCAGCCGGCCAATGCGGCGACACCGCTCGCAGAAGTTTCCGATGATGCATCGGGCGAGGCGGCGACCACGATCCGTTTCACCATGGCGGGCAAGGATGTGGCCTGCGCAGCGGGACAAACCGTGCTTCAGGCGGCCCGTGGCGCCGGCGTGCGCATCGGTGCCGCCTGCGAATCCGGTCTTTGCGGGACATGCCGGGTCATGAAGCTCTCCGGCGAAGTCGAGATGAGCCACAATGGCGGCATCCTCGATGACGAGATCGACGAGGGCTATATCCTCGCCTGCTGTTCGCGTCCGAAGACGGATGTGCAGATCGAGGCGTAGAGCATTTCCAGGTGCGCAGCGGTTTTCCGTCCGGAATGCGTAAACAAACAAGAAGATAGAGCGTTTTCGCGATTTGAGGAAAAGCGAAGATACTCTAGAAATCCTGGTAATTCAGCTCGTTGATCTCGCCCGGCTTCGATTGCGGGGTCGAGGCAGTGACGACTGGGTCGACGTCGGCCATGAGCGAAACGAGCGTCTGCCGCGGCCCGCTGCACATCTGCGCGAGCGCGATCGTCACGTCCGGCGCGGGCAGGGGTTTGGCCGGCAGGAGATCACCTTGCGGCCAGATCTTGGCAAGCTGAATCTTCGTCATCGGCACGACATTGACGTCGATATCGGTGAGCGTGCCCGGCACGCGATAGGGGCAGCTTTTCTCCGAGCAATTGTCTGAAGAAGCGAACTGCCAGATGGCATAATTGTCCCAGTTGCCGAGTGGAAAAGTGCCTTTGACATCAGGCTTGTAGCGCGCATACCACAAGGGCAGCCGCGACAGCAGCGGATAGGTGCCGCGATGGTCGGCTATGTATCTGGCCGTGTTGTGATTGACGTAGAGAATGGGGTAGCGCCCCGTCCTGACCTTGATGTGGGCGACGTAGATCTGCGCGTCATCCAGCGACATGAACTGCGTCGCGTCCATGCCGTCGATATCGAGCACCATCAATTCATCGGGCTGGGGATTGGCGTAGTCGAGAAAATGATTGGCCTGATCGATCGGATTGCCCGGGCGCCCCAGATGATAGGCGCCCCATAACAGGCCATTCGTCTTTGCCAGCATGCGGCGGGTTTGAAACAGTTCCCGGCTGACCGCGTATTTTCGCCACATCGTCCTGCAATGGGCCACCGTATCGCCGCCATGATCGCCTGTGCAACTGAAGCTTTCAGGAAGTCCGTCGGACGCCTTGGAGATGAAGCCGGCTATCCGTTTGTCCTGCAGAAACGCGTTCCAGTCGATGGTGTTCAGCTCGTAAGCATCGACAATCAGGGCGTTTTTTGGATCGCCCCAGGGCTGGCTTTCGCCGGCCGACGGCTTGGAGACCGGCCCCATCAGGGCCAGGATCGTCAGCAAGCTGTAAATGAGGAGGTTACTCTTTCGGTATCCTTTCATGAAATAATAGTAAGGATTGCTGGTTAATCTTGGGTTAAGAAAGCAATCACTATAAGTTCATCGTGGAGCCCCTCGTAACTCCTTAAATCGGTAGGGATTTGAGGAACTAAATAACGCGCTGCCGCGTTTCTTGCCGTCTATTCGGATATGCGACGAAGCAGGCGGCGAAACCTTGCTCGGGAAGCATTCCCGACATGAAACGCTACAGGCTTGAGTATCAGGTCGAACCAGGGAATGGAGATGAAAATGCTTGGTTTCCGTGCAAAAATCGCGACAGTCGCCTTAACGGCTGCCGTCGCCATGACGAGCTTCACACCGTCTTTTGCCATGCAGATGCCGGCCGCACCGATCGTAAAACAGTCCGCACCCACCCAGGCCGCGCCTGGTAATGTCGAAAAGGTGCAGTGGCGCCATGGCGGCTACTACCGCCGCGGCTGGTATGGCGGCTATCGTGGTTATCGAGGGTATCGTCATGGCTATCGCTATCATGACGGCTATTGGTTCCCGCTGGCTGCCTTCGGCGCAGGCGCGCTGATCGGCGGCGCGATCGCCAGCCAGCCGCGTTACTATGAGCCGGCTCCGGCTCCGTCCGCGGGTATCAACCCGCGCCATGTCGCCTGGTGCGAGTCACGCTATCGCTCCTATCGCGCCTACGACAATACCTTCCAGCCGAATTCCGGCCCGCGCCGTCAGTGCTATTCGCCGTATTTCTAAGCAGCGTTTCCAGAACGACCAATGCCAGCCGTCCGGTTTTTCGCCGGGCGGCTTTTTGCATAATTCGACGTCAGAGAATATTGACCCGCTTGAGTAGCCACCATGCCAGCAGCATGGAGGCGATGATGAAGCCAACCGCATATCCGGTGCCACTTGCACCGCTCGCCAGCGGCAACCCTGATGTGTTCATCCCGAAGAATCCGGTCACCAGCGTCGGCGGCAGCAGAAACGCGGTCATGATCGACAGGATGTAGAGATGCCGATTGATCTCGGAGGCAAGCTTCGAATCGATCTCTTCGTGCAGCAGCCTCGCCCGTTCCTGCAGTGCATAGACGTCGTGCTCGACCGCTTCGAGGCGTCCCGTCAGCCGGCCGGCGACATCCTCGAAGCCGAGCGGCATTTCCTCGTCGTCGGAGGCAGCGGCGTGGCGCATCAACGAGAGAACGGTCCGCAGATGGCGATGCAGGCGCACGATCGTCCTGCGGATGGGCGGCAGCTTGGCACGCTCGTCGCGCGACGTATTGCCGTGGACGAAATCCTCGATGCCATTCAGCTCTTCGCTGATTTCGATGACGACGGAGATCAGGGTTCGTTGGAACTCGACGACGATCAGCTCGAAAATATCAACGGGATTGGAAAATCGTGCGGCGTTTTTTTCGATCAGCACCCGGGTCCGGTCCAGGCTGCGCAGCGGCTGCAGCCGGGTTGTTATCAGCAGGCGATCGGTCAGTGCGAAATGCAGCCAGCCGATGTCGTGGGTGTTGTGGGCAAAGTCGCGCTGGAAGTCGACCAATGTGCCGAAAAGCATCTGCTCGTCGACCGTAATCGTTGCATGTGTCTCATGCGTGGTCAGCGCTATGCGGGCGGCTTCGTTCAGCCCCGGCGCATCCTCGAGGAAGGCCGGCACCCGGGCATCCACGAGATTGAGATGCAGCCAGAGAAAGCCGTCGTCGCCGAACAGCCTCGAACGATCGGTATCGTCAGGTAGGCGCTCCGGCTTGGTTTCGCCGGGACGGAGACGGTATGCCCAGATAAAGCCTGGTATGGTGTTGGCTGACGTGAGCGTGTTCATGGGGGCATCATTCGCATTGTCTGAACAGTTGCCTTAGTCTTCGTTCATGACGATTGTTTATGCAAGTCGCTGCTTTGGCGGAATAATCGCGGATATAGGCGGCGATGTCACGGCCGCTCGGCACGCGTAAGACACATGTCACGTTCGGGTTCGCGAGATGATGGAAATCGATGCTTCCTGCAATTTGAGAAAATTGACGTTTACGTAAAAATAAATTAGCTATAACCACAAATGGCCAATGGTCCGGATGAGGCGGGCCATCGCCAGTATCGATCCGGAGGAAATCATCATGTACAAGGCGCCTGTCGAAGAAATCGCGTTCACCCTGAAACATGTCGCTGGCATGGAGCGCGCCATGGAAGAGGGCGTTCTCGGCGATCTCAGCACCGATCTTGTCGATGCCATCCTGTCGGAAGCCGGGCGTTTCGCCGGCGAGGAGGTGGAGCCGCTTGCCGAGAATGGCGACAAGCAAGGCGCAAGGCTGGCGGATGGCAAGGTGGTTCTTCCCGATGGCTGGGAGAAGCTCTACCGCGACTGGATCGCTGGCGGTTGGAATGGCCTGACCGCGCCCGAGGAGTTCGGTGGGCAGGGTCTGCCGCACATGCTGAACATCGCGACGCTGGAAATGTGGAATTCCGCCTCGATGGCCTTCGGCCTCGCGCCGACGCTGACCATGGGAGCGGTCGAAGCGCTGCGGGCTCACGGCAGCGAAGACCTCAAGAAGACATATCTGGCAAAGCTCGTCTCGGGCGAGTGGACGGGGACCATGAATCTGACGGAGCCGCACGCGGGTTCCGATGTCGGTGCTCTGCGCTCCCGCGCCGAACGCCGCGATGACGGCACCTATCGCATCTTCGGCCAGAAGATTTTCATCACCTGGGGCGATCACGAAGCGACCGAGAACATCATCCATCTCGTTCTCGCCCGCCTTCCGGATGCGCCGGCCGGCACGCGCGGTATTTCGCTGTTTCTCGTGCCGAAATTCCTTGTGAATGAGGATGGTTCGCTCGGCGCCCGCAACGATCTTTTCGTGCATTCGCTGGAACATAAGCTCG
The DNA here is from genome assembly GCF_057784475.1 of Martinezella sp. CNPSo 3795. Classification (NCBI taxonomy): domain Bacteria; kingdom Pseudomonadati; phylum Pseudomonadota; class Alphaproteobacteria; order Hyphomicrobiales; family Rhizobiaceae; genus Martinezella; species Martinezella sp. CNPSo 3795. The sequence continues at coordinate 203,219 of NZ_JBXSOQ010000008.1, forward strand.
GCATCCATGGTTCACCGACCTGCACGATGATCTATGGCGATGGCAAATATGGTGCGGAAAAGGGCGCCGTCGGCTGGCTGGTGGGCGAGGAGAACAAGGGCCTCGCCTGCATGTTCACGATGATGAACAATGCCAGATTGGCTGTCGGCATTCAGGGCGTGGCGATTGCCGAAGCGGCCACCCAGAAGGCCATCGCCTATAGCCGGGAGCGCACCCAGGGCCGCGCGCCGGGCACGGCCGTACCAGGCATGAGCCCCATCATCGAACATCCCGATGTCGCGCGTATGCTGCTGACGATGAAAGCCCTGACGCAGGGCTCGCGCGCGATCTGCTACGCCTGTGCACAGGCGATCGATATGTCGCATCGCGATCCCGAGAAGGCGAAATATTGGCAGGAGCGTGCAGCATTGCTGACGCCGATCGCCAAATCCTTTTCCACCGATGCCGGCGTCGATGCCGCATCGCTTGGCATACAGGTTCATGGCGGCATGGGCTTCATCGAGGAGACGGGGGCAGCACGCCTGCTGCGCGATGCGCGCATCGCACCGATCTACGAGGGCACCAACGGCATCCAGGCGATCGATCTGGTGACGCGCAAGCTGACAATCGGCAATGGCGATCATGTGCGCGGCGTCATTGCCGAACTGCGTGAGATTGCCGATAGTGTCGCGAAATCCAATCTCGAAGGCTTCGGTGAAACGGCGCCGCGGCTGCAGGCGGCCATTGCCGATCTCGAAAAGACGAGCGAATGGCTCCTGTCGAAACAGGCAGAAGGCGCCGTTGCTGAAGCTCTGGCGGGCGCCACGCCTTACCAGCGGCTTTTCGGCCTGGTGCTGACCGGCTCGTATCTGGCCAAGGGTGGCCTTGCCGATGCAGGCGACGGCGAAGGCGCCAAGCGCATCGCACTCTGCCGGTTCGCTGCCGAAAATCTTCTGGCCGAGACCGCCGCTCTCTCTGATCGGGTCATCGCCGGCGCATCCAGCCTCGAAGCCGCCCGCGCTGCACTAGCCTAAGGAAAAAGCCATGACCGACCACATCCTGATCGAACGCCCCGAGACTGCGCCGCAGGTCCAGATCATCCGCTTCAACCGGCCGGAAAAGAAGAATGCCATCACGCGCGCCATGTATCAGACCATGACCGATGCGCTCAAGGCAGCGGAAGCTGCGCCGGATATCCGCGTCCACGTCTTCCTCGGCACCGAAGGCTGTTTTTCCGCCGGCAATGACCTAGCCGATTTCCTCGCCTTCGCCATGAGCGGTAATATGGGGCGTGAAGTCATCGATTTCCTCGTCGCGCTGGCGAGTACAAAGAAGCCCGTCGTCTCCGGCGTCGATGGTCTGGCGATCGGCATCGGCACGACGATCCATCTGCATTGCGATCTGACGATTGCTTCCGATCGCAGTCTGTTCAAGACGCCGTTCGTCGATCTCGCCCTCGTTCCCGAGGCGGCGTCGAGCCTGATCGCACCGCGTATCATGGGCCACCAGCGCGCCTTCGCCCTGCTTGCGCTTGGCGAAGGCTTTTCCGCTGCCGAAGCGAAGGAGGCGGGCCTGATCTGGAAGATGGCATCACCGGAAACGGTGGAGACCGAAACGCTGTCGCTGGCTGCAAAACTCGCCGCCAAGCCGCCCGAGGCTCTGCGGATTGCGCGTGACTTGATGCGAGGCCCAACCGATGCCGTCCTCGACCGCATCCAGGATGAAGCCGAACATTTCGCCGCCCAGCTGAAAAGCGCCGAGGCCCGCGCGGCTTTCGAAGCCTTCATGAAGCGGTGAAGCTCACCCGCCCTCGCAGGGCTATCGCATATGAGCGGAGATCGCCGCTGTCCCCCTTCTCCCCAGCGGGGAGAAGGTGCCGCCAGGCGGATGAGGGGGTGCCCGCCAAGACCACAAAAATCCATGAATTCAAATCGATAACCCCCTCATCCGACCCTTCGGGCCACCTTCTCCCCAAGGGGAGAAGGAGTTTATGGTGCTCATCCGCCTCCATATGCGATAGCCCTGCCCGCCCTCGTGCTTCGAGACGGCCCTTCGGGCCTCCTCAGCATGAAGGCTAATCTCTGGCGCATCTCGATCGTGAGCGACTCCGCCCTCATGGTGAGGTGCGAAGCCCAGAGGGCGTAGCCTCGAACCACGAGGGCCGACCACCAAACTTCTGGCGAAGAGAGCTACTTCTCCAGCGCCGCAACGACTTCGACATGCGAGGTCCACAGGAACTGGTCGATCGGCGTCACCCGCGTAATGCGGTAGCCGCCCTCGACCAGGATAGCGAGATCGCGGGCGAGGGTCAGCGGATTGCAGGAGACGGCAACGATCTTCTTGACCTGGGAGCGCGCCAGTTCCTTGCTCTGGAATTCCGCGCCGGCGCGCGGCGGGTCGAAGACAACGGCATCGTAGACCTTCAATTCCTGCGCCATCAAGGGCCGGCGGAAAAGATCGCGGCGTTCCACGATGACTGGCTTCAGTCCCTGCGTGTTGCGGGCGGCATGATCCAAAGCGGCAAGCGGCTTGGCCTCACCTTCGACCGCATGCACCCGCCCGATCCGCGCCAGGCGAAGCGAGAATGTGCCGCTGCCGGCGAAGAGATCGGCGATACGCTTGGCCTTGCCGACGTGGATTGCAACCAGCTCCGCCATGGCGTCCTCGGCCTGCTTGGTCGCCTGTGTGAAGGCACCGGGCGGCGGCGCAACCTGAACGCCGCCGAAATCGATCATCGGCTTTACCGGCTCCACTAGGATCTCGCCGTTTAGCGAGACGCGGGCGATGCCGCGAAGCGACAGCACCGTTTCGATCGTGCTACGGCGCTGCTTGTCCGAAAGAGACTTGATGCCGTCGACGGCAAGGTCGAGGCCCGTCTGCGTCTCCAATACGGAGATGCGGAAGGCTTCGGCATTGATGGCGATTGCCGCTGCAATCGTCTTGATGGCGGGCAGCCTGGCCATGATGCCGGCCGAGGCGATGGGACATTCCTCTATGGCGACGATGTGGTGGCTTTCGGCCTGATTGAAGCCGATCAGCATATCCTTTTCAGTCTTGCGCGCGGCGAAGACGACCCTGCGGCGCTCGCCCGGATGCGCGGCGACGATATCGTCCACTTCGGGCGTGAGGCCCTTGGAGCGCAGGGCATCGACCACGAGCTGACGCTTGAAGGCGCGATAGGGCGCATCGGCATAATGTTGCAGGGTGCAGCCGCCGCAGGCGCCGTTGACGCCATGTGGGCCGAAATGCCGACAGTGCGGCTCCTGGCGATCCGGTGAGGCCGTCGTAATCGACATCAACGTGCCTTGGCTTTTCACCCGCGCGATGGCGACGTTTTCGCCCGGTAGGGTGAAGGGCACGTAGATCGGGCCATCGGTGCCCTGCGCGATGCCGTCGCCCTGGGCGCCGAGCTTTTGAATGGTAATGGTTTCGGTGCTCATGGCTTGATCCCTGCGAGAAGAAACTCCTGATTGCCGTCGCCGCCTGCGATCGGCGAGGCGATGAGGCCGAGGCTTTGCCAACCCATGTCTTCGGTGAACCAGCGCTCGAGTTCGGCGGCCACAGCCGGAGCGGAGGAGGGGTCTTTCAAAAGCCCGGCCTTGCCGATCGCATCGCGGCCCGCCTCGAATTGCGGTTTTACGAGCAACGCCGCCCGCGCGCCGGGTTCGGCGAGCGCGAGCGCCGGCGCGAGAGCCAGCTTCAGCGAAATGAAGGAGACATCGGAAACGACGAAGGAGAAAGGTTCGCCGATATCTTCCGCCGTCAGCTTGCGCGCGTTCAGCCCCTCGATATTGGTCACGCGTGGATCGTCCGCTATGCGCGGGTGCATCTGGTCGTGGCCGACATCGATTGCCGTGACATGGGTAGCGCCGCGCTGAAGCAGCACTTCGGTAAAGCCGCCTGTCGATGCGCCAACATCGAGGCAATGCTGTCCGCGCGGATCGAGACCGAAATGATCGAGCGCCGCCACCAGCTTCAAGGCCGCGCGGGAAACATAATCCTGCGCCGGATCGTCGATGCTGATCTTGGCATTTTCGGAAAAAAGTGCTCCCGGCTTCGTCACGATCTTGCCGTTCACGGTGACCGTACCGCGCTGGACCGCATCGCGAGCGCGCGAGCGGCTGGCGAAGAGCGAAAGGGTGACAAGAAGCTGATCGAGGCGTTGCGGTTCGGACATGGGCTGTCCTTGCCGGGCAATGCATTATGTTGCAAGCCTTTTATGCTGTAATCGGCGTTGACGTCGGATAGCGGCCAGCCATAATCGCCGCGATCAATGGGCGAGGGGCATCATGTGGAAGATTGGTGGCTATGCTGCGCTGATGGCGATGTCAGCGGCTCCGGCTATGGCAAACGACACGATGGCCGAGCTGAAGACGGGCGGTCTCGCCTATGTCCGCACCGGCGATATCAGCATGGATCAGGAAAAGTTGTTCATTTCGCCAGAACAGGTCCGTGTCGATTACGTCTTTGAAAACACGTCCGACAAGGACGTCGAAAGCGTCGTCGCCTTTCCGATGCCCGATATCAAGGGCGACATCGACAGCATGGTTGATGCCGGAAATGTCGATTCCGACAATTTCCTCGGCTTCACCGTCACACAGGACGGCAAGGCCATCACGCCGATCCTGCAGCAGCGCGTATCGGTTGCCGGAGTCGACATGACCGACGAACTGAAGGCTCACGGCGTGCCGCTGCTGCCGCTCAGCAAGGCGGCGACGGATGCTGTCGCTAAATTGCCCGTCGATGTGCTCGAGGATTGGACAGCCCGCGGACTGATCGCCGATGATGAATACGACGCCGACGGCCAGGGCATGAAACATCATCCGACGCCGATGTGGACGCTGCACACGACCTATTGGTGGCGCACCAAGTTTCCGGCCAAGGCCAGGATCGGCGTGGAGCATCGCTACAAGCCGAGCGTCGGCGGAACCGTCGCCATCACCTTTGCCGGCGACGAAGATTACCAGAAGCAGCAGCTGCAGAACTATCGCGCCAAATATTGCCTCGATGAGGCCTTTTTGAAGACGGCCGTCAAGCTTGCCACAGCGGCCGACAAGGGTGGTCGCGGCTATACCGAAAGCTGGATCTCCTATGTGCTGACGACAGGTGCCAACTGGTCCGGCCCGATCAAGCATTTCGAGCTGACAGTCGATAAGGGCAGTCCCGAGAACTACATCAGCTTTTGCGGTACGAATGTGAAGAAGATCGGCGCGACGACGTTCCAGATGACAGCGCAGGATTTTTACCCGGAGCACGATCTGGAAATCCTGATCCTGGCCGCGGCGGCGGTGAACTAGCGCTAAGCTGAGCAGTCCGCGCAAATTAAATAAATTTAAAGCCGAAACCTCTACTCATGCCGAGGATTGCGGTGATCCGCTTCCAGATCACCGCCTGCCATGAAGGCTTCACGCGTCTGCGTCCCAATCATGCCCTCCCTGAATTCTTCGAGCATCGGCCGTACTCCCTCCCAATGACGGCCGGACGATGCTCGCTAGGACCGGCGCTCAGGAGGCGCTCGCTCATGTTTGCGAAAAAACTCTCTTTGAATGGCAAGCTTGCCATTACATTTACGGCCCTGATCGCCATTTTTGCTTGTGTTTCCGCTTTCGTCTATGCAAAGCAGGACGTCTCGGCCGGAGCCGCCGACGAGCAGGCAAAATCGCAGCAGCTCGTCAGCCTGATCGACGACTCCCTGCAGTCGATGCTGGAACAGGCTGTCAATCTGCGCGGTTTTCTGCTTCTGCGCAGCGAAAGCACCTACGGCGATATCTTCAACAATCGCGAGCGGATGCTGAAGAGCATCGCAGCCGCCAAGGAGGCGGCCGCCGATTCTCCGGATCTGCTGCAGGCGATCGACAACATGCAGAAAGCTGCTGATCTCTATTTCCATCAGCTCGCGGAGCCACAGGCCAAGGCGCGCAAGGAAACCGAGATGCCGCTCGATCAGATCGTCAAGATCGGCCAGAACGAAACCAAGGGTCAGCTTGACGGCTTCCGTGAAGCTGCCGCCAAGATCAAGCAGGCTGCCCGCTCCAAGGCAAGCAGCCTCGCAGCCATGCAGGATGATGCCAATGGCGATCTTCGCCTGACCCTCATTCTTGGCAGTATCTTCGCCTCGCTAGCCGCCGCTGTGCTTGCCTGGCTGCTCTCGCGCATTATCGTGCGCCCGATCGTCGGCATGACGGCGGCCATGGGCCGTCTGGCAAACGGCGAGCACGATATCGAAGTCCCGGCTGTCGGCCGCGGCGACGAAATCGGCCGTATGGCGGATGCCGTCCTCGTCTTCAAGGAGGCCGGCATCGAGAAGCTGCGTCTTGCCGGCGAGACCGAGCGCATGCGTGACGATGCCGAACGTCAGCGCCTGATGAATGACGAGCAGAAGGCGCGTGAAGAAGGCGAAATCCGCTTCGCCATGGAAGCGCTCGCCGGCGGCCTCTCGGCTCTATCGTCGGGTAATGTCGCAACCCGCCTTCACAACAGCTTTGCACCGCAATTCGACAGCGTTCGCGCTGATTTCAATAATGCAGTCGAGAAGCTGGAGGCCGCCCTGCAGTCTGTCGGCTCCAATGCCCGCGCCATCAATGCAGGTGCTGACGAAATCCGTGCGGCCGCCGATGATCTGGCGCATCGCACCGAGCAGCAGGCTGCCGCTGTCGAGGAGACTGCCGCAGCACTGGAACAGGTCACGACGACCGTTCGTGACTCTGCCAAGCGCGCCGAGGATGTTGGCCATCTCGTCGAACGCGCCCGCCTCGGTGCGGAGCGATCGGGCGAAGTGGTTCGCAAAGCCGTCGCGGCCATGCAGCAGATTGAAAGATCCTCGGGCGAGATCAGCAACATCATCAGCGTCATCGACGACATCGCGTTCCAGACCAATCTTCTGGCGCTGAATGCCGGCGTCGAGGCAGCACGTGCCGGAGATGCCGGCAAGGGCTTTGCCGTCGTCGCCCAGGAAGTGCGCGAGCTTGCACAGCGTTCGGCTAATGCCGCCAAGGAAATCAAGTCGCTCATCACGACATCGAGCGATCAGGTCAATACGGGTGTGTCGCTGGTCGGCGAGACCGGCAAGGCGCTGGAATTGATCGTATCCGAAGTGCAAGAGATCAACCGCCATGTCGGCGCGATCGTGACGGCGACCCGCGAGCAGTCGACCGGCCTGCAGGAGATCAACACGGCCGTCAACAATATGGACCAGGGCACCCAGAAGAATGCCGCGATGGTCGAGGAGCAGACGGCGGCAAGCCATGCGCTCGCCCGCGAAGCAGCTGCACTCAACGAGCTGCTGCAGCAATTCCGTCTCGGCAATTCCGTGCAGGCTGCACCTGCTCGGGTAATGCCCGCCCGGCCCATATCGGCAACGCCGGCACGGCCAGTCGCGGCAACGGCGCATTCGAAGCCGGCCATGTCTCCGGCCCGCGCTCTCGGGCGTACGGTCGCCAAGGCCTTTGCCGGTAAGGCAACGGCTTCCGCCGCCGCACCCCAGGACGATTGGGAAGAATTCTGATTAAGCAACCCTCCCTTTGATGGCAGAGCTATCGCCCGTATGCGATAGCCCAGCCCACAAGGGGAGGTAAAGCTATCCAGCAGCTTCGACGATGCGGCCGTGGCCGAGCGTGCGGAAGACCGTTTGCACGATGCCGGCACGGTCGAGACCGGCCCGGGCATTCATGGCTTCAGGCTTTGCCTGTTCCATCCAGATATCGGGCATGACGAGCGAACGGATTTTCAGGCCGTTGTCCAGCAGGCCCTCATTGGCAAGGAACTGCATGACCTGGCTGCCGAAGCCGCCGACCGAACCTTCCTCGATGGTGATCAGCATCTCGTGATGGGCGGCAAGCTGGCGGATGAGGTCGTGATCGAGCGGCTTGGCGAAGCGCGCGTCCGCAACTGTCGTCGAAAGACCGGCGGCATCGAGATCCTCGGCGGCTGCAAGACTATCGGCGAGACGCGTGCCGAAGGAGAGTAGGGCGACCTTCGTGCCCTGCTTGATGACGCGACCCTTGCCGATTTCGAGGATCTGGCCGCGTTCCGGCAGATCGACGCCGACGCCTTCACCGCGCGGATAGCGGAAGGAGATCGGACCCAGATCATAGGCGGCAGCGGTGCGCACCATGTGCTTCAGCTCCGCCTCGTCTGCCGCGGCCATGACGACGAAGCCCGGCAGAGTCGCGAGGAAAGCGGTGTCGAAGGAGCCCGCATGCGTCGGGCCATCGGCACCGACGAAGCCGGCGCGGTCGATCGGGAAACGGACCGGCAGCCCTTGAATGGCCACATCATGCACCACCTGGTCATAGGCGCGCTGCAGGAAGGTGGAATAAAGGGCGGCGAAGGGCTTATAACCTTCTGCAGCGAGGCCGGCGGCGAAAGTCACGGCATGCTGCTCGGCAATTCCGACATCGAAACAGCGCTTCGGGAAGAACTCCTGCAGCTTGTCGAGGCCGGTGCCGTTCGGCATGGCGGCGGTGATACCGACGATTTTGTCGTCGAGCGTCGCTTCCTGCACCAAAGCGTCCGCAAACACGCTTGTGTAGCTCGGCGCATTCGGCTTCACTTTCGTCTGAGCGCCGGTGATGACGTCGAACTTGTTGACGCCATGATATTTGTCGGCAGCCGCTTCGGCTGGGGGATAGCCCTTGCCCTTCTGCGTCACGACATGGATCAGCACCGGTCCCTGTGCATTGTCGCGCACATTGCGCAGCACGGGCAGCAGATGTTCGAAGGAATGGCCGTCGATCGGACCGATATGGTAGAAGCCCATCTCCTCGAACATGGTGCCGCCGGTTACATAGCCCCGTGCGTGTTCGACTGCCCGCGTGATGGCGCGGTCGACCTTCTTGCCGAGATAAGCGGTCAGTTTCTTTCCAAAATCCCGGAAGCCCATATAGGTGCGGCCGGAGGCGAGGCGGGCGAGATAGGCGCTCATCGCTCCCGTCGGCGGGGCAATCGACATGTCATTGTCGTTGAGAATGACGATCAGCCGGGCATCGAGCGCGCCGGCATTGTTCAGCGCCTCATAAGCCATGCCGGCTGACATGGCACCGTCGCCGATGACGGCGATCACCCGGCGGTCGCTGTTTTCGAGCTCGGCGGCAACAGCCATGCCGAGGCCGGCGGAAATGGAAGTCGAGGAATGCGCTGCGCCGAAAGGATCGTACTCGCTTTCGGCCCGGCGCGTGAAGCCGGAAAGACCGTTTTCCTGGCGCAGCGTGCGAATGCGGTCGCGACGCCCAGTCAGGATCTTGTGCGGATAACACTGATGCCCGACATCGAAGATCAAACGATCGTTCGGCGTATCGAAGACGCTGTGGATGGCAATGGTCAATTCGACCACGCCGAGGCCGGCACCAAGATGTCCGCCGGTGCGCGATACCGCGTCGATCATCTCGTCGCGGACTTCGCGGGCGAGCTGCGGCAGTTCCCGGTCCTCCAGCTTTCGCAGGTCGGAGGGATATTGGACCCGGTCGAGCAGGGGCGTCTCTGGCATTTGTGTCAAGGCTGATGCCTCTTTCTTGCTATTCTTGGGCGGTTGTCCGCCTTTACGTCAAAACAGATTGCGACAAAAGGCGCCGAATTCAAGGTGCTCCCGAACAAGAAACATGTGGGAGTGTTATGAACCCGTTAGCCCTCCGGCAGGGGAATGAACTCTTCCTCGTCGCCCGGCACGATATCGAAGCGGCCCGTGCGCCATTCTTCTTTGGCTTTTTCGATACGCTCCTTCGAGGACGAGACGAAATTCCACCAGATATAGCGCTTCGAATTAAGCGCTGCACCGCCAAAAAGCATGAGATGACAGCCTTTTTCGCCGGCCCCCAGCGTTATCGCGTCACCGGGGCGGAAGACGAGAAGCTGATCCTGTTCGAAACGGTCGCCGGCGACGACGAGCGAACCAGAGAGAATATAGACCGCGCGCTCTTCATGGGCTGCTCCGAAAGGAAACGTCGTGTTCGGCTGCAGCTGAAGATCGACATAGAGAGTGTCCGAGAAGGATTTCACCGGCGATTCCAGGCCCTCGAAATTACCGATCACCACGCGCCCGCTCACGCCGCCATCGGCGATGACAGGCAGCTCGTCCTTTTCCGTGTGGGTGAAGGAGGGATCGATCTCCTCCTTGTCGTCGGGCAGCGCCAGCCATGTCTGCAGGCCGGACATGGAAAATGGATGGTCGCGCAGGTTCTCCGGCGTGCGCTCGGAATGCACGATGCCGCGCCCGGCCGTCATCAGGTTGATGTCGCCGGGACGGATCACCTTGGCCGTGCCGAGGCTGTCCATATGGCGGATCTCGCCGTCGAAGAGGTAGGTGACGGTGGAAAGGCCAATATGCGGATGTGGGCGCACATCGAGCGCTTGGCCCGGCCGCAAAATGGCTGGCCCCATGCGGTCGAAGAAGATGAACGGTCCCACCAGCCGGCGCCGGCTGCTCGGAAGCGCGCGCCGCACGGAGAAGCCGCCGAGGTCGCTGGTGCGCGGGATAATCAGATTCTCGATCGCATCGCAGGCGAAGGCGTCACCCGCCTGCGGATCGTTTCCTGGGAAGAAGGACATGAAGGCTCTCCTTTCGGTTGGGGCTCAACCTAGCGAGAAAGGTTGGGAAACTCAAATTCCGCTGTCCAGGCGTTTATAAGGATTGTTTCAAAGGGTTGTTTAACATTGCGCGCTATGTGAACAGCGGGGTAATTTTGGAGACGAATAAGCATGGACATGCGCGGAAGCAAAGTACTGTTTGCCTTTCTCTTGGGAGGAATGCTGGCCGCATGCACCACGACGGGTGACCGGCCTGAGCAGCAGTTTGCTAAAAAAGCTGCCGATCCGACGGCAATTGAACCTGCGGTTGCTGCGTTTCGAGATATTTGCTTTGCTTCTAGCGCGCCCTATACGCAGGCTCGGGCGGCTGCAGCCCGCTATGGGGTTAAGTCGTTTCAAACCAAGCAAGGTTCGAGTTTGATTTCTGGCAAGTATACATATTTCGAGGGGGCAACGGACGATCGATCGCTGATTGTTATCATCAATCCAGACGGACTATGTGATACGAAGTATCGCCGTCATCCAGGGATGGCAGACGATGAGACGATCGAACGCCAATTCGCAGACGTCATCAAAACAAAATATCCGGATGCGTTCAAAATTGGCGATAGAGGCAGAGAGTATCACGTATCCATAAACGGAAAGCGGACCAGCTTCGGGTTTTCGCTCAACCACGATGGTTACATACAGTTCATGTCGCCTTGACGAAATCGTTCATCCGCATCAAAGCGCCTGCGCGAGACTCATGGCGATTCCGGTAGGCGCGTGCAGCCGCCCGCTTCACGCGCCATCCAGCGCTTCCGTGCCCTGCGGCTTGCCGGCGCGATCGAGTCTGATCTTCTCGATGCGGTTTTCCGCAGCCGAGAGCAGAGCCTCGCAATGCTTCTTCAGTGCTTCGCCGCGCTCGTAGATGGCGATAGATTCATCCAGCGCCACATCGCCGCGTTCGAGCCGGGCAACGATGCTTTCCAGCTCCGCCACGGCCTTCTCGAAGGAATAGCCTGATACATCTGCCTTGGCGTTCTCGCTCATCGTCAACCTTTCATCATGCGTAGAATATGCATCCCCGCCGACTCGGCGAGACCTTCCAGATCATAGCCGCCTTCGAGCAGGCTGACGACCCGGTTCTTGGCGCTGCGGTCGGCAACCTCGAGCAGTCGCCCCGTCGCCCAGTCGAAATCCTCGCCCGTCAAGTTCAGCTGCGCCAGGGGATCGCGGTGATGGGCATCGAAGCCCGCCGAGATGATGATGAGGTCGGGCCGGAAGTCGGTGAGCGCCGGCAGCACGCGGGACTTGAAGGCCTCGCGGAAATGATCGCCGCCAGTATTGGGCGAAAGCGGCGCATTGACGATGGTGTTGTGCGCGCCGCGTTCGTCCTTCTTGCCCGTGCCGGGATAGAGCGGCATCTGGTGGGTGGAACAGAAGAGCACGGACGGATCGTCCCAAAAAATGTCCTGCGTGCCATTGCCGTGATGCACGTCCCAGTCGACGATGGCGACGCGCTCGGCACCATGAGCCTTTTGCGCATGGCGGGCGGCGATCGCGGCATTGTTGAAGAAGCAGAAACCCATGGCCTTGGTCTTCTCGGCATGGTGGCCGGGCGGCCGGGCCGCGACGAAGACATTGTCGGCCGCACCGGAGAAGACGTCGTCGACCGCCGCCATGGCGCCGCCGACGCCATGCATGATCGCCTGCAGCGTCTTCGGGCTGGCATAGGTATCCGCCTCGATCTGGTTGATCTCGCCCTCGTCACCTCTGTCCGGCATCGAACGCAGCACGAAATCCAGATGCTCCTCGGGATGCGCAAGCAGGATCGCATCCTCATGCGCGGGCGGCGCCTTTCGCCGGTCCAGCCTCTCGAAATTTGGATGCTCCAGCGCAATGTTCAGCGAGCGAAGCCGGTCCGGTCGCTCCGGATGGCCAGGAGGAACGATGTGTTCAAGAAAGATCGGATGTTCGTAAAGACGTGTGCTCATGGGGCCAATCTATAAACGAGGTATGACGCCTATTACAGGACATGGACAATGTCACTACAATGTCAACAATCCATCTTAACCACTTTGAAGTGGCGCCGTTTACTTATCGAGGCGCGGTGTTAAGCTTTCATTAAGGTCAGTACGGCGTCGGCCAGGGTTGTTGCGTGATGGCGAGAGTAGAACGATCCGATGTCATCGAGGTAAGGGTGCCGCCGCGTGATGTCGACCGGCACGGCCAGATGTTTATCGCCTCCTACATCTCGCAAGCCGAGACCGCACTCTCCAACTTTTGGCGCACGCGGCCGCTGGTCGACGACGAGCCTCTCTATATCGCCAAGAAGGCATCGTGCTCGCTGCACCGCGCCCTGCACTATGACGACCTTGCCCGTTACTCGATCAGCGTCAACAAGATTGGCGGCAAGTCGATCGGTTTCGTTGTCGCGGTTGAAACTGGCAACGAATTGGCAGCGGAGGTGGAAATCCTCTGGCTCGCGGTGCGTGGCGATGAGCATGACCCGGTGCCACTGCCGGAAGACACGCGCGACTGGCTCTACAAATATCTGGCTTAGTCTCGATTTAGCTCCGCTGCGGCAGAAGCGGATAGCCGACCATGACAGCGCGGCCGACCAGGGCTGCGACGACGGCCTTGATGACATCGCCCGGCACGAAGCCCAGGGACCCGATAAACGCCTTGCTGAAACCGATATTGATGGCGAGCCAGGCAATGCCGAACGCGTACAGCACCACCACCCCACCGATAACAGCAGCGATGAAGAAGCCGACACCTTGAACCAGGCCGCTCTGTTCCGGCTTCACCAATCGTTCCGAGAGATAGCCGGTGATGAAGGCAGCGAAGATCCAGCCGACGAAGAAGCCGGCTGTCGGGCCGGCAAAGACGGCAAGGCCGCCGCGGCCGCCGGAAAGGACCGGCAGGCCGATCGAAACAAGCACCACTACCAGCAGCACCGCGATCGTCCCGCGCTTGGCGCCGAGGACGACGCCGGCGAGCATGACGCCGAGCGACTGGGCGGTGATCGGAACCGGAATGATGCCGATGGGGATCGGCGGCAACAGGCCGAGCGCCACGATGATGGCGGCAAACAGCGCCGAGAGGACGAGATCGCGGGTGTTCATGGCGGCTCCTTCCGAAAAAGACCTATGTTCATTGACGCCGAATGCCCCGCGCGTCAATCGCCGCCGCAATATTGTCCGCATCGCGCAGCGTCAGGATGATGAGCGGCGCGAGCGTGGTTGCCAGGCGAACCTTGATCCCGCGCGCCTGATGCGCTTCGCGGATCGCATGATAACGATCGAGGATCTCGGGGACGAAACGAATAACGAGGCCGATCGCAAGTCCGATATCGGCGGCCTTGAGCAAGCCGATCTTTTCGAGCGGCATGGCAAGCGCGGTGATTTCATCGATAAAGGCGGCCATCGAGGTCGTGGCCGTCACCGTGGCGGCGAACATTGCCAGCGCTGTCAGTCTGAGCGCCGTGACGATGGCGGCGTGAAGCGGGCCGACGAGCGCTGCGAAAATTGCGAGCACGGCAATCGAGATCAGGATCGGCCGCAGCCGCTTCAATGCGTCTCCGACCGGCAGACCGCTGCGAAGATAAAGGGCGGCGCCGACAAGGCTTGCGCAGGCAAGCACCGCGATGGACTGCGTCAGGAAAAGCAATATGCCGAATGCGGTCAGTACCAGCAGCTTCACGCGCGGCGAAAGCCGGTGCAGCCAGGTATCGACATCGACATGCAGCGTCTGCATCAGCCCGCCATCTCCCTATAGCGTGCAATCGCCTCCGCTGCCGGAGCGTCGGCGACGAGCCGGCCTTGGTCGAACAAAAGCACCCGCTCGAAACCTTCGAGCAGGGGTAGGTCGTGGCTGATGACGATGACACTTTCCGGCAGCCCCATCATGGTCTTCTGCACCAGCGCCCGGTTCTTGAGGTCGAGTTGGTTCGTCGGCTCGTCCAGAATGAGGATATCCGGGCCAGTCACCAGCACCGAGCAAAGGGCAGCCATCTGTAATTCGCCCCCGGAGAGCTCATGTGCCCGCCGCGCGCCGAGATGACCGACGCCGAAGCGGCCAAGAATGCCCTCGACCGCCGCATCGATCTGCGCCTTGTCATATCCGCGCGCCTTGAGGCCGAAGGCGATGTCGTCGCGCACAATGGGCAGGATGATCTGGTTTTGCGGCGACTGGAAGATATAACCGACCTTGCCGAGCACCTTGGCAGCATCGCCGACCGTGTCGAGCCCATCAACCACGACGCGCCCCGTTGTTGGCTTGATGAGCCCGTTGATCAGCCGCGCGAAGGTCGTCTTGCCGGAACCGTTGAGGCCGATCACCCCGATGCGGCGCTCCTGAAGCGTGAGATTCAGAGGAAACAGCGCAGTGCGCTTGCCATAATCGACGCCAGCGGTTTCGAAGCGGATGTCCAAGCGGCTTTCCTGTTCGGTAGTGTGATCGCGGAGCTATAGCGCATTGCATCGAATTATCAAATCGACGCCTCTTTGAAAGCATGGGAATTTATGCCTATGATCCTGCAATGACGAATCTGCTTTCGAATCGTGACGCCCGCCGCGTGTTCCTTGCCAAGCAAGGTCTTGCCAATCCGCCGAACCGCGCCTTGACCAAGGCGGGGCTGCTGCAGCTCATCCACGACATCGGCTTCGTGCAGGTGGACAGTATCGCCACCGTCGAGCGCGCCCATCACCAGATCCTGTTTTCGCGCAACCAGACCTATCGGCGTGAACATCTGACCGAACTCTTGGAGAAGGACGGTGCACTCTTCGAGAACTGGACGCATGATGCCTCCATCCTGCCGAGCGCCTTCTTCGTCTATTGGAAGCACCGCTTCCGCCGCGAGGATGAGGCAATCATCGCACGCTGGCGCAAATGGCGCGGGGAGGGCTTCGAGGCGGCTTTCGAGGAAACCTACGAGCGCGTGCTGAAGAACGGCGCGATCACCGCCCGCGAGGTCAAGGCGGAGGATCATGTCTCCGGCGGCTGGTGGAATTGGCACCCAAACAAGACGGCGCTCGAATATTTCTGGCGCACCGGCAAGTTTGCCATCGCCGGCCGCACTAATTTTCAAAAGGTCTACGACCTCGTCGAACGCGTCCTTCCGGCCCATTTCCATGAGCCCGAAGTGGAGCATGACGAATTTGTCGACTGGGCTTGCCGAAGCGCGCTGCAGCGCCTCGGCTTTGCCACCTCGGGCGAAATCGCCGCCTTCTGGGATCTGGTCACGCCGCAGGAAGCCAAGAGCTGGGTCGAGACTCATCGAGACGAATTGACCGAAGTACTGGTCGAGCCTGCCGCCGGCGGCAAGCCGCGCTCGTCCTTCGCCTTCCTCGATTTCCATGACACGCTCGACAGTCATGCCGAGGCACCGGCGCGCATCCGCGTGCTGAGCCCCTTCGATCCGACTCTGCGCGATCGCAATCGGACCGAACGTCTCTTCGGCTTCTTCTACCGCATCGAGATTTTCGTGCCCGAACCGAAGCGCGAATACGGCTACTACGTCTTCCCATTGCTGGAGGGCGACCGGTTGATCGGACGGATCGACATGAAGGCCGACCGCAAGGCGGGGACGCTCGATGTCAAACGCCTGTGGCTGGAGCCGGGCGTCAAGGCATCGGCCGGCCGGCTGGAGAAGCTGGAAGCGGAGCTGGAACGTGTTGCCCGTTTCACCGGCGTCGAGAAGGTCGTGTTTCTCGACGGCTGGCGGGGATAACCGATATTCCTTTTTCGGGGAATCGGCAGCGAATTGCGTTGACGCGAGAGCGAAACTGCCTCTGACCTATCGGGACTGCGATCGCATGAACACTATCCGAATCTTCGATGGGCATAATGATGCGGTCCAGTTCATGCTGGATTACAAGCCTGACGGCCGTGATTTTTTGGCCCGGTCCGAGGCTGGGCATCTCGATCTTCCGCGAGCACTCGAAGGAGGCTTAGCCGGCGGATTGTTTGCGATGTACGCCGCGCCGGAGCATGAGCCGGTAGATGATCTGACGATCACCCAAAATGGCTACGAAGTTCGCTATGCCGAAGCTTTGCATCAGGACCATGCCCGTCGGCAAATCGACGGGCAGCTTGCGGCGATAAGGAAGCTGATTGGACGCTCGGGCGATAAAATCCGTGTGGCAACGAGCGTAAGGGAGATCAAGGCGGCTGAATATGACGGCGCATTCGCCATCGTACTCCATATGGAAGGCGCCGACGCCATCGGCCCCGATCTCGGCTATCTGGATAGCCTCCACAATGCCGGCCTTCGATCCCTGGGCATCGTATGGAGCCGCCCGAATATCTTTGGTTACGGCGTTCCGTTCGCCTATCCGAGATCGCCAGATACTGGACCCGGCCTCACGGATTTGGGAAAGGGTCTGGTCAGAAGGTGCAACGAACTCGGGATCATGATCGATGTTTCCCATCTGAACGAGCGCGGATTTTGGGACGTGGCCGCATTGAGCACCGCTCCGCTTGTCGCCACGCATGCCTGCGCTCATGCCATATGCCCGTCGACCCGAAACCTCACCGACCGGCAATTGGACGCCATCCGCGATACAGGTGGCGTCGTCGGGTTGAATCTTGCCGTCAACGATATCCGCGCGGATGCCAATCTTGACGAGGATACCCCGCTCGAAGCGGTCGTTCGCCAGATCGACTATCTCAGCGCCCGCATCGGCGCGGATGGGGTCGCGCTTGGATCGGATTTCGATGGCGCCGTCATGCCTCGTGAGATCGGAGACGCAAGCGGCTTGCCGCGGCTCGTGGAGGCCATGCGCCAAAGCGGATTCGATGAATTAACCCTGCGAAAATTCGCCTATGACAATTGGCTTCGCCTATTCGATGCCACATGGTCGGATCGATCGTAAGCTTTGTCACCCCCCTTGAAGGGACATAACTAACAGAGTCCAATAGGCAGAAGAACACCCGAAGAGGAGAGTTCGTTGTCGTCGCTGATTCTAAAAGGCCGCAATGTTAGGCTCCGCCCGCCATGTGCCGAGGACGCCGATGTGCGCTTCGCTTTAGGTACGAATGCCGAGATCGCGGAGATGTATGGCGTTAACAAGGAGGACATCGAGCCCATCACCCGGGAGGGCGCAACGCGATGGGTTCAGGGCCTTGCCGATCACCCTCATGCCTGGGTTATCGAAATCGACGGCGTCTTTGCCGGCATAATCCGATTGGACAACGTCAATCGCCAGGACCGGCGCGCGACGATGGCAATCGGGATCTATAATCCGGCGTTGCTTGGTAAGGGCTTTGGGACGGAAGCGATCATGCTTCTGCTGGATCATGCCTTCAGCGAGATGAGACTGCATCGCATCGGAATACGCGTGCTCGCCTACAACAAGCGCGCCATCCGCGCCTATGAAAAATGCGGCTTCATCGTCGAAGGCAGGGAGCGGGAAACCGCTTACGTCAATGGCCGCTGGCACGACGACATCATGATGGGCCTGTTGGATCGCGAGTTTTCATCACATCGCTTTTGAGGGGGGGCGGTCACACGGAGCGCGCG
The DNA here is from genome assembly GCF_057784475.1 of Martinezella sp. CNPSo 3795. Classification (NCBI taxonomy): domain Bacteria; kingdom Pseudomonadati; phylum Pseudomonadota; class Alphaproteobacteria; order Hyphomicrobiales; family Rhizobiaceae; genus Martinezella; species Martinezella sp. CNPSo 3795. Next base: position 221,226 of record NZ_JBXSOQ010000008.1, read on the forward strand.
GGTGGAATGACCCATGAGTGCCGTCAGACATCACCCCACCCAGACCCCTCCTGCTCGAGGGGAGGACAAAGATCAGCAGATCTCCGTCTTGGCAATCTTGATGCCGAACCCTTCCAAGCCGACATAGTGCCGCTCGCGGCTGGTGAGCAACTTGATCGAGCTGACGCCGAGATCCTTCAGGATCTGCGCGCCAAGCCCGATTTCCAGCCATTCGCTGTCGCGCGCCTGTGCCTCGGCGTGGCTCTCGCGCTCGGCCTGACGCGCCTTGCGACCATTGTCGAAATGACCGACACCGACGGAGCCTTCGCGCAAATAGACGATGACGCCCCGGCCTTCCTCGGCGATCTTCTTCATGTAGAAATCGACCGGACGGCGCTTGCCGAACAGATCCTCGGCGACATTTTCCGGATGCAGTCGAACCGGGATATCGACGCCGTCGCGAATATCGCCGAAAACGACGGCAAGATGCTGCATCGGGTCCCAGGGCAGGGAATAGGTATGGGCGCGCGCCTTGCCGAACGGTGTTTCGATGTCGAAGCTGGTGCCGAGCTCGATGAGGGTTTCCTTGCGCTGGCGATAGGCGATGAGGTCGGCGACGGAAACGAGCTTCAGCCCGTTCTGCTCGGCGAATTCCACCACTTGCTGGCCGCGCGTCACCGTACCGTCATCATTGACGAGCTCGCTGATGACGCCGATCGGCGGCAGGCCGGCAAGCTTGCAGAGATCGACGGCGGCTTCCGTATGGCCCGAACGCATGAGCACGCCGCCTTCGCGCGCAACCAGCGGGAAGATATGGCCCGGACGAACGAAATCCGTCGGCCCGACATTCGGATTGGCGAGGTTTCGAACCGTCAGGGTCCGGTCGTCGGCGGAAATGCCTGTTGTGGTGCCATGCTTGAAATCGACGGAAACGGTGAAGGCCGTCGTATGTGCTGAGTCGTTTTCTGCGACCATGGCATTGAGGTTGAGCCGCTTGGCTTCTTCGCGCGGCATCGGCGTGCAGACGATGCCGGACGTGTGCCGGACGATGAAAGCCATCTTGTCCGGCGTGCAGTGAACGGCGGCAACGATCAGATCGCCTTCGTTCTCGCGGTCATTGTCGTCCATGACGACGACGATCTCGCCGGCTTCGAAAGCCCTTATGGCATCGACAACACGCTTCTGGTCGTAAGACATCTCGAAGTTCCTACCTCTGCTGGCCCGTCTGGCCGCGATCCCTCAGATAATGATCGGCAACGGCGCAGGCGACCATCGCCTCGCCGATCGGCACGGCACGAATGCCGACGCAAGGATCGTGGCGGCCCTTGGTGCGGACATCGACATTGTTGCCATCGGCATCGATCGACTGGCGTTCCGTCAGGATCGAGGAGGTCGGCTTGATGGCAAAGCGCGCGACGATGGGCTCGCCGGTGGAAATGCCACCCAGGATGCCGCCGGCATGATTGGACAGGAAGATGCGCTTGCCGTCATTGCCCATGCGCATGGCATCGGCATTTTCCTCGCCTGTGAGTTCAGCGGAGGCGAAACCCTCACCGATTTCGACGCCCTTGACGGCATTGATCGACATCAGCAGCGAGGCGATATCCTGGTCGAGCTTGCCATAGATCGGAGCGCCGAGACCGGCCGGCACGCCTTCCGCCACCACTTCCACCACGGCACCGATCGAGGAGCCGGCCTTGCGGATACCGTCGAGATAGTCTTCCCAAATAGGCACGATTTCGGGATCAGGCGCAAAGAACGGGTTCTGATCCACCTGCGCCCAATCCCAGTTGGCACGGTTGATCTTGTGCTTGCCGATTTGCACCAGCGCGCCACGGATCGTCACGCCGGGCACTACGAGACGGGCGATGCCGCCGGCAGCGACGCGCGCCGCGGTTTCGCGGGCTGATGAGCGGCCGCCGCCGCGGTAGTCGCGAATGCCGTATTTGACGTCATAGGTGTAGTCTGCATGGCCGGGGCGGTAACGCCTAGCGATCTCGCCGTAATCCTTCGAGCGCTGATCGGTATTCTCGATCAGCATCGAGATCGGTGTGCCGGTCGAGATCATCGTCTCGCCGTCCTCGTCCGTCATGACGCCCGACAGAACCTTGACGAGATCGTCCTCGCGCCGCTGCGTCACGAAGCGCGACTGGCCCGGCTTGCGCTTGTCGAGCCAGGTTTGAATGTCCTGCAGCTTGAAACGGAGGCCTGGAGGGCAGCCGTCGACGACGCAGCCGAGCGCTGGACCGTGGCTTTCGCCCCAGGTGGTGACGCGGAAGAGGTGACCGAATGTATTATGCGACATGTAAAACGACCGGATTAGCGCAGCCTGACCGACAGGCCGCGTCTTGTCTCTTGCAATTTCGGCCCACTCATAGGCCAAAATGCCGACAAGACAAAATCTTTCTTTCACTTGCCTCGGAAACGGCGACCGGCCCTTTTTCCTACTCAAGCACCGGCATGGTAAACAAAGATTAATCCGAATTGTGGATTGTGACGAAGCATTCACCATTTGGGCGGGCGAAGTCATTATTGGGGGCAACTTCCGCCATATTCGACGTGTTTTCTAGACCGCATAAGAAATCATAATCAATTTACCTGAAGGGTGACGACGATGCGCTTCTTTGTAGCGACGCTTTTGGCCACGGCAAGCCTGCTTGCTCCTGTCGCCGGTTTTGCTGAAAGCGCCGATGTCGAAGCCGTCATCAAGAAGGTCGACGCGAAGAACTTCAACATCACGCTGGATGACGGAAAGAGCTATCAGGTGCCGGAGGATTTCGATTTCAGTGGCCTGCAGGCCGGTGTGAAGGTGGTGGTCTTCTATACGGAAGTCGACGGCAAGCGCGTCGTCAACGATCTCGATATCGTCCAGTAGATAGCGCTGCCGCCGGGCAGCCGGCGGTCTTGGACGGTTTTCCCGCCTTCAAGGTGATTATTCTTCTTCGCTCGCTCCCAAATCACGCAGCCATCCGCGCCCGAAGCGCATCGCGATCTTTCGGATTCGCTTCTTGCGCTTTAGATCTTTGATTTGGGTATGTCATTGTCCCAAACCGCTGCACACTTCTGCGCGACATGCTTTAATCGGGAACCGTCTACATCCAACCGATGATCTTCATCTGCGGATCGACCTTCAGGATCTGGTCCTGATGGATCGGGATTTCCGCCGCCTCTTCCTTTTCGACATCGCCGATCAGACGGAACAGCGTACGGATGACGCCGCCATGCGTGACGCAGACCGTCGGGCGGTCGACGGATGCCAGCCATGAGCCGACGCGCCAGGAGAGGATTTCATAGCTTTCGGCATCTTCGCCAGGCGGGATGAAGTCCCATTTATTCGCCTTGCGCTCCGCGAGCCGGTCGGGCGCTGTTGCCTTCAATTCCTTGAGTGTAAAGCCTTCCCAGGCTCCGAAGGACAGTTCGACGAGCCTGTCGTCGGTCGCATAGTCCTTGGGCGGCAGGCCCATGGCATCTCTGGCGATTTCCATGGTTTCGCGCGTGCGCCGCAAGGGGCTGGCGACGAAATCGAAGGGCCGGTTTTCGCATGCGAGGATTTCGGCGAGATCGATGCCGTTCTGCCGCGCCTGTTCGCGGCCGATGGCGTTGAGATCGATGTCTTTCTGCCCCTGCAGGCGACGCTCGGCATTCCAGTCGGTCTGACCGTGACGTATCACATAGAGGATGGGCGACACGGTCAGCTTCCTGTTGGTCAGTCCTTCGCGACGGAAATGTCGGGCGCGTCCACGGCCTTCATGCCGACCGTATGATAGCCCGAATCGACGTGATGGATTTCGCCGGTCACGGCCGTCGACAGATCGGACAGCAGATAGAGGGCGGAATTGCCGACTTCGTCGATCGTGACGGTCCGCTTCAGCGGTGCGTTGTACTCATTCCACTTCAGGATGTAGCGGAAGTCGCCGATGCCGGACGCTGCGAGCGTCTTGATCGGACCTGCCGAGATCGCGTTGACGCGAATACCGCGGCTGCCGAGATCGACTGCGAGGTAGCGCACGCTGGCTTCCAAAGCAGCCTTCGCGACACCCATGACGTTGTAGTGCGGCATGACCTTTTCCGCACCGTAATAGGTGAGGGTGATCATCGAGCCGCCGTCATTCATGATTCGCTCGGCGCGCTGTGCAACCGCCGTGAAGGAATAGACGGAGATATCCATCGTCTTCGTGAAGTTGTCGCGGCTGGTATCGAGGTAACGGCCGGTCAGCTCGTCCTTGTCGGAAAACGCGATGGCATGCACGACGAAATCGATCTTGCCCCATTTCGCCTCAAGCGTGTCCATGACGGCATCGATCGTTGCCGGCTCGGTTACGTCGCAATGGCCAGCCATAAATGCGCCGAGTTCCTGAGCAAGCGGCTCGACGCGCTTCTTCAGGGCATCGCCCTGCCACGTCAATGCGATTTCGGCTCCGGCATCCGAACAGGCCTTGGCAATACCCCACGCTATCGAACGGTTGTTTGCTACGCCGAGGATGACGCCGCGTTTGCCTGCCATGAGGCCAGTGGATTGAGCCATATTCTGCTCCCTTGAACTTTCGAATGACCCTGCCTATGGCATAGGCCGTTCCCCTGTTCAAGCATCGTAAAGATCATCAACTGTTAGGGATCGTAACAAAGGGTGCTGTTGTCACCAAAATTTCACAGGAAAAGCCCCTCGCGCATGCTGCGCATGAGATCCGTGACCTTATCGTCGGGTTTTTCCCACAGCATCAGCCGCAATTCGACGATGAGATCGCCTTTTCCGCCATTGCCGTCGGGCAATCCCTCGCCGGAAATGCGCACGACCTGATCCGAACCGGACCAGGCCGGCACCGTGATCCTGACCGGTCCGTTCAATCCTTCGACCGTGGTTTCGCAACCTAGAACGGCATTCTCTATCGTAATGGGTAATATTGTACGCACATCGCTTCCGTCGAGCGTGAAGCGTCCGTCGGTCGATAGGTGAACGGTGACGGCGACATCGCCGCGCAACATGCCCTGCAGTTTCAGTCCCTGGCCCTTGAGGTGAAGCACCTGGCCATTGGAGATATCAGTCGTCGCCTGAAAGCGCGCCTCCCGGTTGTCGGGCAGCGGAACGGCAATCCAGCGGCTCTTCAGCATGTCGTCGAGCGTTACCGTGGCTTCGGCGGCGACCTCCGGGGTTTTCTCCGGCGGCTTTTCGGGCGCACTGCCGCCCGTGATGCGTCGTACCAGAGAGCCGAGGATGCCGAAGGCGGAGCGCGAGCCGGCAGCTGCTGAAACCGTGGCAAGCTGCTCCTCTTCCACCTGCGGCTCTTCCGGTGCCGCGGTATCGGGTTGCTCCTGCGGTTTTTCCGCCTGCTTTACGCCTGTTGCCGCCGTGGCCGGTGCCTGCTGCGCCTGGCCGGTCTTCACTCCGAAAATGCGTTCGACCATGTCTTCCGGAGATTCGGTGGCATTGCCCTGTTGGCCGGATGCAGCAGAGGCTGCCGCTTTGCGGGCGTTGGCCCGCGCGAGCTCTTCCATGATCTTGTCGGCATTGGCGCGCGCGGCCTTGGCCCGCTCGGCAGCCTCGCGAGCCGCCTGCCGCTGCTGCATGATCGTCTGTTCCTGGCTCTGACCCTTTGCCTCGGCCATACGTGCGATCTGGTCGTAGCGGCTGCGCTTTTGCGGATCCTTCAGCGTCTCGTAAGCCCGGCCGATTTCGGCAAACCGTTCCGACGCGGTCGGATCGCCAGGATTGTGATCGGGATGCGCGGTCTTGGCCAAGCTACGCCAGGCCGATTTGATGTCGTCCGTCCCCGCATCTTTCCTAACGCCCAGCACCTTATACGGATCGCGCATCTTTCCCGCCATCATTCGTGGGTGGTGCCGAGCCCCATCGCAGCACCCCAAGCAAAGAACCAATTGATAGCGCTTCGCCATCCTGCCCCCGTCATGGGAGGCAAGGCTGGTGCGCCGATGAGCCGATCCTGCGGGAGGAGTTGCTAATCAGGCGTTACGAGGGAGAGGGGCAGCAGATCCCCATTTTGAGGCATGGTTAGCCAATCGCTAACAGATGATGCCCGAAATTCGCAGCCAAATCGTGGGCGCAGATGTCAACATCATGCGTGCGGAACCAAAATGCTTTAGAGGCGCCGAAAAACAGGAGGGCGGCGATCAGCCCGCCTGCTGGAAGCTGAGCAACTGCCATTCACCAAGCCCGACGAGGCAAGTCCTGCCGGAGAAGTTGGCGACGCCCTGATAAGAGTGCCGGCTGGTGCGGAATTGGCGGCAGACCACGCCGGACGCATTGCTTTCGACAATCGTGTCGATGACACCGGCACTGCCGGTTGAGGTGTTTGCCCAGGGTATGGGCTGGCCGTTGAGTTTGTGGAGATCCGCCGAGGTAACGGCATTGCGCACCGTGGTCTCGTCGGAGATGCTGTCCGTCGTTACGGGGGCCGTCGGCACGGTGCCCGTCGATACGCTGCGATCCACTTTGGCCGAGCTCAGATAGTCCATGCCGCCGCCGACGCAGCCGCCAAGGGTGAAAAGGGAGACTAGGGCGACAGCCATCGTCACGCCTTTTGCAAGCTTGCGCTTTGTATGAACGATCGACTTTGCTATGACTTCCACCCGAACGTCTTGGCCAGCCAGAGGGGCCGGCGGTTATTAGGAATTGCGGAGCTTTTGAATTAATATGTCGGAAAACGAGTTAACAAGCGGTGACTTCACTGAGCAGAATGAACCTTTCAGTCTCTTTGCGTCCTGGCTGCGTGAGGCGGAGACCACCGAACCGAACGATCCGAATGCGGTAGCGCTGGCAACGGTGGATAAGGATGGCCTGCCAAATGTCCGCATGGTTCTTCTGAAAGGTTTCGATAGCGACGGATTCGTATTCTATACAAATTTCGAGAGCCAGAAAGGCCAAGAAATTCTTTCCCAGAAGAAAGCGGCCATGTGCTTCCACTGGAAGTCGTTGCGTCGCCAGGTGCGCCTGCGTGGCCTGGTTGAAGTGGTGAGCGATAAGGAAGCCGACGAATATTATAAGACAAGGCCTCGCGGCAGCCGCATCGGCGCTTGGGCCTCAAAGCAGTCGCGACCACTGGAAGGCCGCTTCGCGCTGGAAAAGGCCGTTGCCGAATATACCGCCCGTTACGCGATCGGCGATATTCCGCGCCCGCCTTACTGGTCCGGCTTCCGCATCCGGCCACTGTCGATCGAATTCTGGCACGACCGCCAGTTCCGCCTGCACGATCGCATCGAATTTCGCCGTGACGTACCGGAGGGTGCCTGGCAAAAGGTGCGGATGTATCCGTAAATCCTATGCCGTTTCCCGGCGCCCCATCAGCCGCATGGGGATGCCGGATGCAAGCGCCGACGCATAGCGGGGCTTCTGGTAATGGCCGTTCAGCGATAGCCGCGGCAATAGCAGGGAGTTGCCGTTTGCTGCCGTGATCGTGCCGGGGCGGGTCGTGACGCCGACGGAGAAGCCGAGTTCAGCCGCAAGCCGTCCCTCGCGCGCCGAGACTGCCTCGTTCGTGCCATAGGGGTAGGCGATCGTGGTTGGCCGCTTTCCGGTGATGTCGGCGACATAATCGGCCGAAAGCGCCATCTCCGCGACAGCCTCCGCTTCGGGGAGCCTTGCCAAGGCCCGATGGCTCACCGTATGGGCGCCGAGCGAGGCAAGGGGATGGCGAGCGAGCTGCCGCAATTCATCTCGATCCATGATAGATGCACGGACGATATCGACCGGTTCCAGACCATGACGCCGGGCAAGCTCATCGATCCGGCCGACGGCTTCGCTTTCTTCATGACTATGGACAAAGGCGGCGAAGCGGGCAAATGCCGCATGCTTCTGGCTATCCTTGCCGAATGGCAGAAACTCTTCTCCTGACCCGAAATCGAATGTCAGGCGATCAAGCCGGCCAAGCAGTTCGCCCAGCGTCTCCCACCATAAACTATGCGTCCGCTCCGAAAGCCCCTGGGCGACGAAGACGGTGAAGGGCACATCGTGGCGTGCGAAGATTGGCAGGGCGTGTTCAAGATTGTCCCGATTGCCATCGTCGAGCGTGACGGCGACGAAGGGTGGCTTGCCGGCCTCTTTTGCCCGTGACGGAAGAGCGTCGAGTGCAATGAACTCGTAACCGTCCCGTTTTAGCCGGGCGATCGCCTGATCGAGAAAGTCGGGCGAGACCTCCAGATGCGCATTGGGTGTAAAACGGCAGGGGAGGGCAGGGCGGACGTGATGAAGGGTGAAGATCGTGCCGAGGCCGGCAACATCGCGCATCAGCCCCGCACCTTTCAAAAGTGCGGCAGCCTCAAGCCCGCTTGAGATCATCGTGCGCTTGAGGCGGACCTTGATGCCCTGTTCCATGCGGCTCGACCCGGTTGACCAATGTCAACGCTGTAGCGCATTCCCGTTAAACCTTACTGAATCTTCGTCATAATTTCCAATGCGTTAATGCTTATTTTACCAGGAAAGGCAAAATTGAAGAACTATCGAGGCTGTTGCCTCAATATCGCACCGGTATCAGGCTTTTTGTCGCAAAATCATACAGGGATTGATGCGGTGTGTTGGCATTCTTTCGGTTGGGGACAATTATGAAACGACTTCTGATGGCTTTGTCTGCGGCCGTCTTGCTGTTGAGCGCTCCTGTAGCGAGCTTCGCCGGCAGCGCCTATTTCATCATGGATGCGAAGACCGGCAAAGTGCTGGCGTCGAGCAATGCGGATGACCTCAACCATCCGGCATCGCTGACGAAGATGATGACCCTTTACATGACCTTCGAGGCGATCCATCGCGGCAAGCTGAGCTGGAACACGCGGATCCTGGTTTCGCGCTTCGCTGCCGCCAAGCCGCCAACCAAGCTGGGCCTCAAGCCCGGTGGTACGGTGACTGTCCGCGAAGCCGTCGATGGCATGATCATCAAGTCCGCCAACGATGCCGCTACCGCCATGGCGGAAGCGCTCGGCGGCAGCGAGAGCGGTTTTGCGCGGATGATGACGCAGAAAGCACGCGAACTCGGCATGCGCCGCACCACCTTCCTGAATGCATCCGGTCTTCCGAACATGCAGCAGTGGACGACGGCGCGAGATATGTCGACGCTCGCCGTCGCGCTCATCAACAACTATCCCCAGGAGTACCGGCTCTTCTCGCAGACGAGCTTCAACTACCGCGGCCACTACGTGCGCGGCCATAACAACCTGATGTATCGCTATGAGGGCATGGACGGTATCAAGACCGGCTATACGAATGCCTCCGGCTTCAACCTCGTCAGCGCCGTGCGCCAGGGCAATCGCCGCGTGATCGGCGTCGTCATGGGCGGCGCCACGGCGCGCGGTCGCGACGCGATGATGGCGTCGCTGCTGGACCGCTATGTGCCCAAGGCAGCCCCCATCGCAACATCGCGCCTGATGGCGAGCGTCGGCGGCGGCAAGATGGGCAAGCAGGTTGAAGTGGCGTCTGCATCGGACGATGTTGCCGTCGATGTCGATGCCCAAACCACTGCCACGACGACACCTGCGCCGGCGCGCAAGCGTACCGAGGTTGTCCCAATGGCATTCGCCGCCACCTCGAACGTCACCGTGCCGATGGATCGCCCGGCTGCGATGGACGAGATCCTCGTCGACAACAAGCAGGCGGCAGCCGCCAGCAAGCCGATGGTATCCGGAAGCTGGCAGGTGCAGATCGCGGCGACGCCAACCGCTCAGGCTGCCAAGGATTTGCTCTCGGAAGCGAAGTCCAAGGCCGGCAATGCGCTCGCCAATGCCTCGCCCTATACCGAAGCCGTCGGCAAGGGCGCCAGCACGGTCTATCGCGCCCGCTTCACCGGCTTTGCAAGCCGCGACGATGCAAGTTCGGCCTGCTCCGCTCTGAAGCGCAAGGACTTCGATTGCATGCTCCTGCCGAGCAAGGGCTGAACACAATCTTGATTGGATAGAAGCGAGCCGGCGGAGCAAATCTCCGCCGGCTCGACTTTTTTGCGGGAATCGTTCATTTGAATGGAACATAAAGGGAACGATTTCGATGCTGAAAGATCTGATGGAGCAATTCGAAACGGCTTCGGCACGCTACGCCGCCGACAACGGCATGGAGCGCGACGACGACTGGTTCGTGTTGAAACTCCAGGAAGAAATGGGCGAGTTGGTCCAGATCTGGAACAAGGTCACCGGCCGCGGGCGGCGCAAGGGCATGAGCGACGCGGATCTTGCGACGGCGCTTGCCGATGAAACGGCCGATGTGCTCGGCCATATTCTTCTATTCGCGCATCGCAACGGCCTCGATCTGCCGGCTGCCGTCGAGCGCAAGTGGCTCTTTCGCCCTCAGGCGTAGCAGGCCGGGGCGGTTAAGCCTTGGTGCCGCCCACCGTGATCTGGTCCATGCGCAGATGCGGCTGACCGACGCCGACGGGAACCCATTGGCCGGCTTTGCCGCAATTGCCGATGCCGGTATCGAGTTTCATGTCGTTGCCGATCATCGAAACGCGCTTCATCGCATCCGGCCCGTTGCCGATCAGCATGGCTCCCTTGATAGGAGCGCCGACCTTGCCATCCTCGATGAGGTAGGCTTCGGTGCAGCCGAAGACGAATTTGCCTGAGGTGATATCCACCTGACCACCGCCGAAGGAAACGGCGTAGATGCCCTTCTTCACCGAAGCGATGATTTCGTCCGGCGTCTTGTCGCCGCCAAGCATATAGGTGTTGGTCATGCGCGGCATCGGCGTATGGGCATAGCCCTGGCGGCGGCCGTTGCCGGTCGCCTTCATGCCCATCAGCCGGGCATTCTGTCGGTCCTGCATGTAGCCCACCAGTTTGCCATTCTCGATCAGCACGTTGTAGGCCGAAGGCGTGCCTTCATCGTCGACGGTGATTGAGCCGCGGCGGTTCTCGATCGTGCCGTCATCGACGACGGTAACGCCGGGAGTGGCGACCATCTGGCCGAGCAGCCCCGCGAAAGCCGATGTCTTCTTGCGGTTGAAATCGCCTTCCAGCCCGTGGCCGACGGCTTCGTGCAGCATGACGCCCGGCCAGCCGGAGCCGAGCACGACATCCATCGTGCCGGCGGGTGCCTCGATCGCCTCGAGATTGACGAGCGCCTGGCGAAGCGCCTCGTCGGCGCCGTGATGCCAATTGTCTTCTGTGACGAAATCGCCGAAGCCGATGCGGCCGCCAGTGCCGAAGGAGCCGGATTCCTGCCGGTCGCCGTCACCCACGATGACAGAGATATTGACGCGCGTCATCGGCCTGACATCGCGGACGCGATGACCATCGGCGCGCAGAATGTCGACCACCTGCCAGCTCGCGGCGATGGATGCCGTCACCTGGCGCACCTTGTCGTTCTTGTCGCGCAGATAGCTGTCGATCCGCTGCAGGAGCTTTGCCTTTTCCTCGAAGCTCGGCGTGCCGATCGGGTTCTCGTCGCCGTAGAGCACCTTGTTGGTACGCTGTGGCGCGGCTGCATAGGAGCCGGCATAGCCCGATGTCACCGCACGTACTGCATCGGCGGCGCGCTTCAGGGCGGCTTCGGACAGGTCGCCCGCATGGGCATAGCCCACCGCTTCGCCGGCAACGGCGCGAAGGCCGAAGCCCTGCTCGGTGTTGAAGCTGCCGCCCTTCATACGGCCATTGTCGAAGGTCAGCGATTCCGCCTGGACATGCTCGACGAAGAGTTCGCCGTCGTCGGCGCCGGACAGCGCCTCGGCCACGATGCCGCGCAGCTTGGCTTCATCGGCATCGAAAAGGGTAAGGAGATCGGTGTTCATGGGTCAGGTGCTCCGTTCAGAGCCGATGTAGGCTTCGCACCGCGCAAGAGCAAGCCCATCCGGTCAGGGAAGGGCGTCGTAGCCGTCCGCGAAGCCCTTCAAGTCCACAGGGATGCCGATCCCTTCTTCCGGCGACTGGAAGACGATGAAGGTTGCCGTTGCGCCGCTGCGCAGCGTCTTCAGCAACTGGTCCTCCAGCACGACTTCGGCGTAGCAGCCGTCGGAGAAGCAGCGCACGAAATAGGCGCGGCCGATATCCTTACCATCAATATTGAGGCCGAGACCGTTGGGCAGCAGCACGCCGAGCGGCGCCAGCACGCGCAGGATCTTGGATTTGCGGTCAGCCGTCTTCAGCACGACGACGGACAAACCGATTTCCGGGCGGTCCTCTGCAATCACGTTCTGCATCAGCGCGCATTGCTCGGTCGAGGCGCCTGCCGGCTTGTCGCAGACGACGGACCATGCGCCATGGCTGGAGCGAACCGTACCCGGCGGTTGCGGAACCTGGCTCGTTGGCACCTGCTGTGTATGCGGCTGCTGTTGGCCCGGCTGGTCAGGCTGCAATTGTTGGGTCTGCTGCGCCGGCGGCTGAGTCTGCTGTGCCTGTTGCGCCCATGCGGGTGCGGCAACTGCGGCAGCGACGCTGCCGGTAACAAGCAAAAGCCGGGCGAGGGAACGAAAACCCATGGAAACCTCTAGATTCGAATCAGTGCCGCTATTGTTGAAGCCCAGGCCGGCAAATGAAAAGCCCCGGCTGCTGGATTCCAACCGACTACGGCGGAAATACGACGTCTACTCCATTTTGTCCCGGCGGCGCCATGGACCGCGATGCAATTTTTCGTATGATGATGAAATGCTTGCCATGTCCGGGACAAGCATGGGGGATATTCGCGCAAAAATGCCGCACTAACAAATGTCTTGAGTTGTTGCGGAGTACCCCAAACTGTGGTTTGAAGCGCAATGGATTGTAGGGATACTGCGTTTGAGGAAGATCTGGGATCAAACGCTGGAGGGAGAGACATCGTGATTAAGAGAGCTTACGCGGCTCTGGCGGCTATGATCTGTCTGCTTTTTGCGACAGGTAGCTACGCCGATCAGCCGAGACCTTGGGAAACCGGTATGCAGCAGGCGGCAACCGGCAACATGCATCAAATCCGCTGGTTTGAGGCATACACGCTTTGGTTTATCATTCCGATCACGCTGCTTGTTCTGGCCCTCCTGGTGGTGGTCATGGTCAAGTTCCGGGCCTCCAAGAACCCGGTTCCGTCCAAGACGAGTCACAACACGCTGATCGAAGTCATCTGGACCATCGGACCGGTCCTTATTCTTCTCTTCCTGGCCATTCCCTCCTTCAATCTACTGACCGATCAGCTGACCTTCCCGGAGAAGACGGATGTCACCGTCAAGGCGACAGCGACGCAATGGCAGTGGAATTATGAATATGAAGGCAGTGGTGCGACGCCGGTTGCCTTCGATTCCTTCATGCTGAAGGAGCAGGACCGCACCGCCGCCGGCAAGGACGACAAGTCGAAATATCCGCGGCTGCTTGCTGTCGACAATGAAATGGTCGTACCTGTCGGCAAGAACGTTCGCCTTCTTGTCACCGCCGCACCGGCCGACGTCATCCATTCCTTCGCCATGCCCGCCTTCGGCATCAGGATCGATGCCATTCCGGGCCGTCTGAACGAAACCTGGTTCAATGCCGACCGCGAAGGCCTGTATTATGGACAGTGTTCCGAGCTCTGCGGCAAGGATCACTCTTTCATGCCGATCGCCATCCGCGTCGTCTCCGATGATCAGTACAAGCAGTGGCTTGCCACTGCTGCAACCGACGTCGGCAAGGCGAACAAGGCTCTGATGGCCGCCGTCGATCAACCGACGACCGTCAAGGTCGCGGAAAACACGGCGAAGTAAGAGGGGTAGGAACAATGGCTGGATCCAAGGCACACGACGATCACTCGAATGAGCTTCACGACGCTCACGCGCATGACGATCATCACGCACACAAGCAGACCTTCGCCGAACGTTGGCTGTTTTCGACGAATCACAAGGACATCGGCACGCTCTATCTGATCTTCGCGATCTTCGCGGGCGTGATCGGCTTCCTCCTCTCCGTTGCCATTCGCATGGAATTGCAGGAGCCCGGCATCCAGATCTTCAGCGGTCTGGCGTCGATGGTCTACGGCTTTTCGGGCGATGCCGCCATTGATGGCGGCAAGCAGATGTACAACGTCTTCGTCACCGCCCACGCGCTGATCATGATCTTCTTCATGGTCATGCCGGCGATGATCGGCGGCTTTGCCAACTGGATGGTGCCGATCATGATCGGCGCGCCCGATATGGCGTTCCCGCGCCTGAACAACATTTCGTTCTGGCTGCTCGTTCCGGCCTTCCTGCTGCTCATTCTCTCGATGTTCGTCGAAGGCCCGGCAGGCGCCTACGGCGCAGGCGGCGGCTGGACGATGTATGTGCCCTTGTCCGGCACCGTCGGCCATCCCGGCCCGGCGATCGATCTGGTCATCTTCGCGCTGCACATTGCCGGTGCCTCATCGATCCTCGGTGCGATCAACTTCATCACCACGATCCTGAACATGCGCGCTCCCGGCATGACGCTGCACAAGATGCCGCTGTTTGCCTGGTCGGTTCTGATCACCGCCTTCCTGCTGCTGCTGTCGCTCCCGGTTTTGGCTGGCGCCATCACCATGGTTCTGACGGATCGCAACTTCGGCACGACCTTCTTCGCGCCGGAAGGCGGCGGCGACCCGCTGCTCTATCAGCACCTCTTCTGGTTCTTTGGCCATCCGGAAGTCTACATCCTGATCCTGCCCGGTTTCGGCATGATCAGCCACATCATCTCGACCTTCTCGCGCAAGCCGATCTTCGGCTATCTCGGCATGGCCTACGCCATGGTCGCGATCGGCGCCGTCGGCTTCGTCGTCTGGGCCCACCACATGTACGTGACCGGCCTCTCGCTCGACACCCAGCGCTACTTCGTCTTCGCGACGATGGTCATCGCGGTTCCGACAGGCGTGAAGGTCTTCTCGTGGATCGCGACCATGTGGGGCGGTTCGATCCAGTTCCGCACGCCGATGATCTGGGCGCTCGGCTTCATCTTCCTGTTCACGCTCGGCGGCGTCACTGGCGTCCAGCTCGCCAATGCCGGCCTCGACCGCGAACTGCATGCGACCTATTACGTGGTGGCTCACTTCCACTACGTTCTGTCGCTCGGCGCCGTCTTTGCCATCTTCGCCGCCTGGTACTACTGGTTCCCGAAGATGACCGGCTACATGTACAATGAGCGGATCGGCAACTGGCACTTCTGGATCACCTTCATCGGTGTCAACATGGTGTTCTTCCCGCAGCACTTCCTGGGCCGTGCGGGCATGCCGCGCCGCTATATCGACTATCCGGATGCCTATGCCGGCTGGAACTTCGTCTCTTCCATCGGCTCCTATGTCGCAGCCGTAGGCCTTTGCTTCTTCTTCTGGGGCGTTATAGATGCATTCGCGAAGAAGCGCGTCGCAGGCGATAATCCCTGGGGCGATGGTGCGACCACGCTGGAATGGCAGCTGTCGTCGCCGCCACCCCACCACCAGTGGGAAGAGCTGCCGCGCATCAAGTAGCTCATTTCCGGACGCCGTGATCAGCGGCGTCCGGCTCAACGGATAATTGGAAGAGAGAATGACGGTCATCGACAATCACGAAGCGCTCGCAAAGCAAGGCGAAACCGGCCTGTCGGAAGCGGGTGCGCGCGATTATTTCGAGCTTCTGAAGCCACGCGTGATGTCGCTGGTCGTCTTTACTGCCTTCACCGGCCTGGTGCTGGCCCCCGGCCACATCAATCCCGTTCTCGGCTTCATCGCTATCCTCTGCATTGCGGTCGGTGCCGGTGCATCCGGTGCCTTGAACATGTGGTACGACGCCGATATCGACGCCGTCATGACCCGCACCAAGAGCCGGCCGATACCTTCAGGCCGTATCAATCCGTCGGAAGCCCTGGCCTTCGGCCTGGTGCTGTCAGGCTTCTCGGTGACGATCCTCGGTCTTGCGATCAATTGGCTTTCCGCCGGCATTCTTGCCTTCACCATTTTCTTCTATGCCGTCGTCTACACGATGTGGCTGAAGCGCTCGACGCCGCAAAACATCGTCATCGGCGGCGCAGCCGGCGCTTTCCCGCCCGTGATCGGCTGGGCCTGCGTCACCGGCAGCGTGCCGGTCGAGAGCATCGTGCTCTTCCTCATCATTTTCCTTTGGACGCCGGCCCATTTCTGGGCGTTGGCGCTCTTCAAGATGGGTGATTACGAGGCCGTCGACGTGCCGATGCTGCCGAATGTCTCAGGCATCCAGACAACCAAGAATCAGATCGTCGTCTATGCGATGCTGACCGCGATCGTCGGCGTCGTGCCGGCCTTCATGGGCTTTGCGAGCCTTGGCTATGGCGTTGTTGCCGCGATCCTCGGCGTGATCTTCGTGCACTGTTCCATCGCCGTCTGGCGCATGGCCGATGGCGACATGAAGATGGTGCCGGCAAAGAAGCTCTTCGGCTTCTCCATTTTCTATCTTTTCGCGATCTTTTCCGCGCTGCTGATCGACCGGCTCGTTGCTGTGCTGATGTCGGGCGGTGCCGGAGGCTGGCTATGATCGAACTCGTCAAGCTGACCGAGGCGCAGAAGAAATCGCGGCGAGGGCGCAATATCGCGCTCGGGCTGGTGCTTGCCGGTCTGGTGGTGCTGTTTTACGCAATCACCATCATCAAGGTCGGTTCCGGACACGTTTGAGGAGGCGTCATGGAGGGGGAGGTCACAAAGAGCACGAGAAGCGACGGCCGTAACAACGGCATGATCGTTGCCATGTGCCTGAGCTTCGTCGTCGGCATGAGCGCCATGTGCGCTGCTGCCGTGCCGCTCTATCGCATGTTCTGCCAGGTGACGGGCTATAACGGCACGACGCAGCGCGTCGAGCAGGTCTCGAACGTTATTCTCGACAAGCAGATCCAGGTTTCCTTCGACGCCAATGTCGCGCCGGGCCTGCCGTGGGATTTCAAGCCGCTGCAGAAGTCGGTGAACCCGAAGATCGGCGAGACGGTCGAGGTCAAGTTCCAGATCGAAAACAAGTCGGACAAGATGGAGCGCGGCCAGGCGATCTTCAATGTCACGCCGCTGGAAGCCGGGGTCTATTTCAACAAGGTCCAGTGTTTCTGCTTCAACGAGACGGATCTTGCGCCCGGCGAAAAGCGCGAGATGTCGGTGGTTTTCTATGTCGATCCTGAGATCACCAAGGCTGTGGAAACCAAGACGATCAATGCGCTGACACTGTCCTATACTTATTACCCACGGGAAGGCGCAAAGCCCGTGGCTTCCAATGACGGCGGTACGAAGCCGGTGGAAAAGAAACTTTGATGGAGAGTGCTTCTCGGTTTGACCGGAAGCAATATGGGAAAAAGTTATTCGGGGATTGCTGATATGGCCGAGGCGCATCAGAGAAAACACGATTATCACATTATCGATCCCAGCCCGTGGCCGATCATTGCGGCCCTTGGGGCCTTCGTGATCACCTTCGGCGGCGTCTGCTTCATGCGCTACCTGAATGGCGGCGCGGTGCATCTGTTCGGGATCAATTTCGCGCAGCCCTGGCTGTTCTTCATCGGCCTCGCCGTGATCCTCTACGTCATGTACGGCTGGTGGGCCGACACGATCAAGGAGGCGCATGAGGGCGCGCATACCCGCGTCGTGTCGCTGCATCTGCGCTACGGCATGATCATGTTCATCGCTTCCGAAGTGATGTTCTTCGTCGCCTGGTTCTGGGCCTATTTCGATGTCAGCCTGTTCCCGAACGAGGCGATCCAGGCGTCGCGCACGGCCTTCCTTGGCGGCCAGTTCCCGCCGAAAGGCGTTGAGGTTCTCGACCCCTGGCACCTGCCGATCTACAACACCATCATCCTGCTGCTGTCGGGCACGACCGTCACCTGGGCTCACCACGCGTTGCTGCATGGTGATCGCAAGGGCCTGATCCAGGGCCTGACGCTCACCGTCCTGCTCGGCGCGTTGTTCTCCTGCGTCCAGGCCTATGAATATGCCCATGCGCCGTTCGAGTTCAGAAACTCGATCTACGGCGCGACCTTCTTCATGGCGACCGGCTTCCACGGTTTCCACGTGTTGGTCGGCACGATCTTCCTGATCGTCTGCCTGGTCCGCGCCATCCGCGGCGATTTCACGCCGAAGCAGCATTTCGGCTTCGAAGCGGCCGCCTGGTACTGGCACTTCGTCGACGTGGTCTGGCTCTTCCTGTTCTTCTGCATTTATGTTTGGGGCAGCTGGGGCGCGCCGGTCGCGGCGGGCTGATCGGTATCGATCTCTGAAAACAAAAGGCGGGCGCTGGACGACCGCCTTTTATTTTTTGGCCTCAATCCCTTGAGGCAATCCTCTCGAATGCCGTCGGATGAGGCAGATCTTCAGCGAGCAATTGTCTGATTTGCTCGGCGCATGCCTTGGGGCTTTTCACCGACGTATCGACCTCCAGATCATAGATTCCG
This sequence comes from Martinezella sp. CNPSo 3795, assembly GCF_057784475.1. NCBI lineage: Bacteria > Pseudomonadati > Pseudomonadota > Alphaproteobacteria > Hyphomicrobiales > Rhizobiaceae > Martinezella > Martinezella sp. CNPSo 3795. Next base: position 239,451 of record NZ_JBXSOQ010000008.1, read on the forward strand.
GGCCGATGTACCTGTTCCTGCCAGGCAATGACTGGCGCAGGGACAGTCATGCCAGCCTCGACCTTCACGTAAGTGCCCTGTCTTTCCGGCCCTTCGGCCAGCCGCCGCCCCATCACGACATCGAGTGGGCAGCGCACGCCGACGAACAGAACGGGCAGCCCCGTCAGCAGCCGGGCGCAATCAGCAAGAATGCCGAGCGGCTGCGAATAGCTTTCATGATGACCGAACTCGGCGACGACATTCAATCCCATGCGGCTATGTGCGGCGATGGAGGCATAGAGTGCGGCATAAAGGCGCGCAACCAGCGGCTCGAGATCAGGCCGCTCGCCGCCGGGACGCAAGCCGATGCCCGGACGGTAGCGTGGAGGCGTGATATGCCGCACATAGGCGTCGACGCCGAGATTCACCCACACGCCTTCAAAATCGGCCTGTATCGCCTCGACGATGCTGCTTTTTCCGGATCGCGGCGCACCGTTGAGAATGACGATCTGGCCAGCCGGCCGGCTTTCGCTGAATGGCATGAATTCGATCCCCTTTGCTTGTTTTGAGGCTGATGAGGAGGAGCTGAGAGCTTTTCGATTGGACGGATGCATGCTTCGCAGTTAGTTATAATGATAGGGGCGAGGTTCATGTGATCGCCCGCTATTTTAGGCTGATCGAGACAGAACTTTGAGCTCAGAGCAAGACAAGACGCCAAACGAGGCATCCCACAGCGACAGCGCCCTCTTTGCGCCCGTCGATCCCTTTAAGGTCGGCATACAGGGATGTTGCCCGCGTTGCGGCCAAGGCAAGCTCTTCGATGGATTATTGTCGCTGAAACCGCGCTGTGCGGCCTGCGATCTCGATTACGCCTTCGCGGATGCGGGCGATGGCCCGGCGGTCTTCGTCATCCTGATCGTCGGCTTTATCATTATCGGCTCGGTCCTGTGGATGCAGATCAACTATGCGCCGCCGATCTGGGTCTATATCGTGTTGTTCGCGCCGCTTACGATCATCCTTTCGCTTCTATCTTTACGCTGGTGCAAGGGCATCCTGATCGCCCTGCAATATCGCAACAACGCCGCCGAAGGGCGCGTCCATCGTGACTGAGTCCGCAGTGCCCGTGCGTCGCGCCAATCCCTTGTGGCAGATCGCCAAGGCACTGCTTCTTCTCGCGGCGCTCGTCATCCTCATCGGGCTTGGAACATGGCAGGTCGAGCGGCTACAATGGAAAGAGGGCCTGCTGGCTGACATCGCGGCCCGCAAGGACGCACCGGCTATGCCCTTGTCGGCGATCGAGACGATGGCGGCATCCGGCGGCGATATCGAATATCGCGTCGTAACCGCCACCGGCCATTACCTCAACGACAAGGAGCGGCATTTCCTCGCCACCTATGACGGCGATCCCGGCTACCACATCTATACGCCGCTGCAGCTGGGCGACGGTCGCTTTATCTTCGTCAATCGAGGCTTCGTTCCTACAGAGGCGAAGGACCCCGAAAAGCGCAAACAGGGTGAATTGACGGGCGAACAGACTGTCACCGGTCTTGCCCGCGCCAAACTTGCCGAGCGGCCAGACGGCATGCCGGACAATGATCTCGGCAAGAACATCTTCTTCTGGAAGGATCTGGATGCCATGGCTGCCAGCGTCGGCCTGCCGAAGGACAAGGTGCTGCCCTTCTTCATCGACGCCGACAAGACACCCAATCCAGGAGGGGCGCCGATCGGCGGCGTCACCATCATCGATCTGCCGAACAATCACCTGCAATATGCGGTGACCTGGTATGGCTTGGCGGTGGCGCTGGCAGCGATCGTCGCCATATCCTGGTGGCGCAAACACCATCCGGACGCGCCCTCACAATAGAGGCCCCACAATAGAGACATGCAATAGAATAGCTTCATTTCGATGGAATATTCCGCTAGAGCATGATCCCAAAAAGTGCGCAGCGGTTTTTGGGATCATGCGGACTGAATGGAGCAGGCGGCAGGGCAGCCCTATCTATGGCTCGAGCCTCTGTCGCATTTCGGAAGAGATATGAACATAGCTGTTTCCAAACCTGACCTGACCATCCGGCTTTGCGGGCCGCGCGGCTTTTGCGCCGGCGTCGACCGCGCCATCCAGATCGTCGTTCTGGCGCTGAAGGCCTATGGCGCGCCGGTTTATGTCCGCCACGAGATCGTTCACAACCGCTATGTCGTCGAGGGGCTGGAAGCCAAGGGCGCCATCTTCGTCGAGGAGCTGGATGAAATCCCGGCCGAGCATCGCGCCCAGCCCGTCGTCTTCTCGGCGCATGGCGTGCCGAAATCTGTGCCGGCCGATGCCGATGCGCGCAATCTCTTCTATCTCGATGCCACCTGTCCGCTTGTCTCCAAGGTGCACAAGCAGGCCATGCGCCACAATCGCCTTGGCCGCCACGTCGTCCTGATCGGCCATGCCGGCCACCCGGAAGTGATCGGTACTATGGGCCAGCTGCCGGAAGGTGCCGTGTCGCTGATCGAGACGGTGGAGGATGCCGACGTCTACCAGCCTGATGATCCCGACAATCTCGGCTTCGTCACGCAGACGACGCTCTCTGTTGACGATACCGCCGGCGTCATCGCGCGGCTGCAGGAGCGTTTCCCCAATCTGACAGCACCGGCTGCCGACTCGATCTGCTATGCCACAACCAACCGCCAGGAAGTGGTAAAGGAGGCGGCGCCGGGCTGCGATCTCTTCATCGTCGTCGGTGCGCCGAATTCGTCGAATTCCAAGCGCCTCGTCGAAGTGGCGCTGAGGGCAGGGGCGAAGAAATCCGTTCTCGTCCAGCGCGCCGCCGAGATCGATTGGGACGATATCGGCGATATCAAGACCGTTGGCCTCTCGGCTGGTGCATCTGCGCCAGAAGTCATCGTCAACGAGATTATCGAAGCTTTCCGCGCCCGCTATAATGCTGTGGTGGAACTCGCTGAAACTGTGAAGGAAACCGAGAATTTCCTCGTCAATCGCGAGCTTCGCAGTATAGAGCTGACGACAGCAGACATGGCTTTCGTCAACGGCGAATAGCCGACCTAAGGCGCTCAAGTTCGGGACTGTTTCGTGGCCGTTTATACCGATATTACCGAAGACGATTTGAAGTGGTTCCTGACCGAATATGATGTCGGTGAATTGCTCTCCTACAAGGGCATTGCCGAAGGCGTCGAGAATTCGAACTTCCTGCTGCATACGAGCCGCGATCCGCTGATCCTGACGCTTTATGAGAAGCGCGTCGACAAGGGCGATCTGCCGTTCTTCCTGGGGCTGATGCAGCATCTGGCGAGCCGCGGCCTGTCCTGCCCGCTACCCCTGCCGCGCCGTGACGGTGCCTTGCTCGGTCATCTCTCCGGGCGTCCTGCCGCCCTGATCTCCTTCCTCGAGGGCATGTGGCTGCGCAAGCCCGAGGCACATCACTGCCGCGAAGTCGGCAAAGCGCTGGCCGCTATGCATATTGCCGGTGAGGGTTTCGAGATCCGCCGCCCGAACGCGCTGTCGCTTGAGGGCTGGCAAGCGCTCTGGGAAAAATCAGAGGCCCGCGCCGACGAAGTCGAGGCCGGCCTGCAGGGTGAGATCCGCGGCGAACTCGATTTCCTTGGAAAGCATTGGCCGAAGGGTCTGTCCGAAGGCGTCATCCACGCCGATCTTTTCCCGGACAATGTCTTCTTCCTCGGCGACACCCTGTCCGGCTTGATCGATTTCTATTTCGCCTGCAACGATCAGCTCGCCTACGATGTCGCGATCTGCCTGAATGCCTGGTGCTTCGAGAAAGATCACGCCTACAACATCACCAAGGGAATGGCGCTGCTTGAGGGATATCAGAGCGTGCGGCCGTTGAGCGAGGCTGAAATCGCCGCCCTGCCGACGCTGGCCCGCGGCTCGGCGTTGCGCTTCTTCCTGACACGTCTCTACGACTGGCTGACGACCCCCGCCGGCGCTCTCGTCACCAAGAAAGATCCGATCGAATATCTGCGCAAGCTGCGCTTCCACCGCCAGATTGCCGCGGCCGCCGAATATGGGCTGAAGGCATGAAGCACGTCGATATTTTTACCGACGGCGCCTGCTCCGGCAATCCCGGCCCCGGCGGCTGGGGCGCCGTGCTTCGTTACGGCGAGGTGGAAAAGGAACTCTCCGGCGGCGAGGCAGAGACGACCAACAACCGCATGGAGCTGATGGCCGCGATCTCGGCACTCGGCGCCCTGAAGAGCCCATGCGAGGTCGATCTCTATACTGACAGCGTCTACGTCAAGGACGGCATCACCAAGTGGATCTTCGGCTGGAAGAAGAACGGCTGGAAGACCGCAGACAAGAAGCCGGTGAAGAATGCCGAGCTCTGGCAGGCGCTGGACGAGGCCTATAACAGACACAAGGTGATGCTGCACTGGGTAAAGGGGCATGCAGGACACCCGGAGAACGAGCGGGCCGACGAGCTGGCCCGCAAGGGCATGGAGCCGTTTAAGCGGAAGTAGCTCGTCGGCAATAAACTCGGACTAGCCGCGTCACATAGAACTCGATCACGCTAAGATATGATCGAGCGCGCTTCTCACTCTTGGCTTTTCGGTTGCGGAGAGGGGCAGGATTGGGCGCGGTGGATCGATCCGGCAAAGATCGAGTGCTTCCGCAATCGCATACATGACACGGAAGCTGCCGAACTCCTTGAACAGGCTCCATAGCGGCTGGAATTTTTGATCGAGCCGTTCGGCTTCGGCGACGTTGCCGGCCTGGGCGGCCCGTGTGAGCGCCAGCGCCTCGGCGGGCAGGAGGCCGGCGATCACGCTGTACCAGGCGTCGGCGCCGGCCAGTAGCCCGGCTGCGGCCCCCCAATCGCCGCTATAGCCGATGGCGAAACCCTTTGACGTTTCCTGGCGCAGGCGCGCTATCTCTCCCTTGAAATCGCCATCTTGCGGCAGAGGCATCTTCACCGCCACGATGTTCGCCACCTTTGCCAGCCGTACAATCAGTCGATCGCTGAATGTGAATTTCGTTGTGCCGGGATTGTTGTAGATGCAGAGTGGCAGCTCGCCGGCCTCCGCGACGGCTGCGAAGTGCTGGTAGACCTCTTCCTCCGTGAGTGGAGTATAGGATACCGGGGCCAGCAGTAGCCCATCCGCGCCGGCCGACTTGGCATCACGCGCCAATACCTGCGCTTCGTCGGTCCGCAGCGCTCCGACACCGACGATGACCGGGATCTTGCCGCCGACACTTGTCATCGCCGCCTGTACTGCCCGCCGGCGCTCGTCGCGTGACAGAAAGGCGTAACCGCCCGTACTGCCGAGCAACCCGATGGAATCCGCGCCCGCCCGTTGAATGCGTTCAAGCAGGTGGGTGAGAGCTGCAACATCCACGCGTCCGGAAGCGTCGGTCGGAGTAATTGGAAAGGCCGAAAGTCCTGTAAAGAGCGTCACAATTGTTTTCCTTCTCTGTCAGGCCATGAGCAGCGGTAGCGGTCGAAAAACAGAACCTGAAATCGTCCTATGCTGAGTACCGTGTAGCTGTCGATGGAATATGTTGTAAAATCATACTCCGCTCAGCAACTTTGTGGCGATCATCCACATGGTAAGCGCGATGAGCGTTTCCAGAACGCGCCAGGAGGCGGGCTTCGCGAAGATCGGCCTTAGCCATCGCGCGCCAAAGCCAAGCGAAAAGAAGAACAGGAAAGAGCCGGTCATGGCCCCCGCCGCAAATGAAGCCTCGTTTCCCGGAAATCGGGTCGAGATCGTGCCGAGCAGCGCGACGGTATCGAGATAGACGTGCGGGTTGAGCCAGGTGAGCGCCAGGCACATGGCAAGCGTCTGCCGGAAGCTCGATGATTTCGCTTCTCCGGCGGCCAGCACCGCGGACGAGCGAAAGGCGGAGTAGAGGCTCCTGGCTCCGTACCAGATGAGGAAGGCTGCCCCGGCATAGCGCATGACAGGATCGAGCCAGGGCAACAGCGCCGAGATCTGGCGGAAGCTCGTCACCCCGAGGATGATGAGCGCGGCATCGGAGAGCGCGCATGCAAGGCATACGGCTAAGACATGCTCGTTGCGGAGGCCCTGACGCAGGACGAAGGCATTTTGCGCGCCGATCGCGACAATCAGGCTGAGCCCCATCATCAGGCCCGTCATATAGATCGAAAAATTCATCCTAGCCGAAATGCTCCAAAATCAATGAGCATTTCCGGTATCGGCACAAGAAGATTTAGGCTAGTTAATGTTGCTAATCCTGATTAAGAAAAACTAATCCATGCTCGATTATTCTGCTCTCCGTGCCGTCTCCATGGTCGTCCAGACAGGCAGTTTCGAAAAGGCGGCGACCCTTCTCAGCGTCACGCCTTCGGCCGTCTCGCAGCGGGTGAAGCAGCTGGAAGAACGCCTGGGCATCGTCCTGATCGTCAGGGGTAATCCCTGCACCGCAACGGAGAAGGGCGAATGGCTCTGCCGCCATATGGAGAATGTCGGCATGCTCGAAGACGAGCTTTTCGGACGTTTGCCGGCACTCATCGATCCCGAGGAGCCCAAGCAAAGGGTTACGCTTCACATCGCCACGAACGCCGATAGCCTCGGGACGTGGTTCGTGGAAGCCATATCGGGTTTTGCCAAACGCTCCCCCTATCTGCTGAATATCGCCATCGACGACCAGGATCATACCGCCGAATGGCTGCAGCGCGGCCGGGTCATCGCCGCCGTCACCGGCCTGGAGAAGCCGATCCAGGGATGCCGGCGCATGTCCCTCGGCGCCCTCCGCTACCATGCGACGGCAAGCCCGGATTTCGTTGCCCGGCATTTTGCACAGGGCGTTACCCCGCAAGCGATCCGGAATGCGCCGGCCCTGACCTTCAACCAGAAGGACAGGCTTCAAAGCCGGTGGTTACGCCAGACTTTCGGAGAGGATTTTGCCTATCCGAGCCATTGGCTGCCGTCGACGCAGGGCTTCGTCGATGCCAGCCTTGCAGGCATGGGATGGGGCATGAATCCCATTCAGCTTGTGCGGGAGCATCTGGAGGCTGGGCGCTTGGTGGAACTGATCCCCGACACGCCGCTGGACATTCCATTATATTGGCAAGTGAATCGTCTCGCAGCCGACCGGCTTGCCGAGCTGACGCGCGAGATCACAGCGGCAGCCAAAGCTCATCTGTCAGCATGAGCAATGCTTCTAAACACCTTGCCATTCGCCTCGCTGCCGGAACGCAATGTTCGCGAATTGGTGCCTTGCCCGGCTGTCCTTTCCCTCTATGCTGCCCCCGACTTCCAGGGAGATTGTTTTATGATCCTGCATTGCGTTTTTCTTAGACTCAAATCCGCCCTGACACAGGATGAGAAGACCGCGCTCTTCGACTCTGTCGTCGCCTTGCAGAAGGTCATTCCGGGCATTGTCGATGTGAAATATGGGCCAAACGTATCGCCCGAAGGCTTGCATGGCGGCTTCGCCGATGGATTTGCCGTCACCTTCGAGAGTGTGGAGGCGCGTGATGCCTATCTCATCCATCCCGAACATGTGGCTGTCGGCGAACGCATCGTTTCCTCCACCGACGGCGGTCTGGCCGGCCTAATGGTTTTTGATTTCAATCTTTGAAATAGCCGCCAGGATCCGGCCGCAGACGGGGTAAGCCTGCGACCGGATCCGGTCGATCAGCTCGATTTCGCCATCGCAGCGGCGAGCTGGTCAACGTTATAACGGAACATTTTTTCGTAAGTCGAAGCCGGCCCGTTGGCCTTTGACAGCGATTCGACATAGAGCTCGCCGCCCGGCTCGGCGCCGGTTGCCTTGGCGACCTGCTTGACGAGGCGCGGATCGTTCGAATTCTCGAAGAAATAGGTCTTCACATGCTCGGTCTTGATCTGCTCGATCAGCTTGGCGACGTCGGCGGCCGACGCCTCCGTCTCCGTCGAAACGCCGAGCGGCGAGAGGAAGTTGACCTTGTATTCGCGGCCGAAATAGCCAAAGGCGTCGTGGCTGGTCAGCACCTTGCGGCGATCGTCCGGGATCTTGTCGAACTTGCCGTGCGCATAGGCGTCAAGCTCCGTCAGCACCTTCGTATAGCGCTCGGCATTGGCCTTGAAGTCGGCGGCGTCAGCCGGATCGGCGGCGGAAAGAGCCTTTTCGATATTGGCGACCCAGACCTTCACATTGACCGGGCTATTCCAGACATGCGGATCGGTGACGGTCTTGCCATCGTCGACCATGGTGCGGGTGTTGACGCCTTCGGAGGTGACAACGGGCGTTCCCTTGTAGCCGGACGCGGTAATCAGCCGGTCCATCCAGCCTTCCAGGCCTTCGCCGCTGACGAAGACGACCTTGGCGGCATTCAACGTCTTGGCATCGGCTGGCGAGGGCTCGAATTCATGGGGGTCGCCATTCGGGCCGACGAGGCTCGACACCTTCACATGATTGCCGCCGACCTGCTTGACGACATCGGCAAGCACGGTGAAGGACGCAACGACATTGAGTGTCTCGGCGGAGGCTGGTGCAGCGACGCCGAAGGCGACGAAGGCTGCCGCGGCGGCTGAGAGAAGCAGTCTCTGTTTGTTCATGTGGGTCTCCTTGTTCAGATTAGCCCCGGAGATGGGGACGGGGGAAGAGCCGCCGGGCAAGGCCCGAAGGTGCGAAGAGAATGGAGAAGCCGTAGATCAGGCTGGCGGTGATGATGATGGTCGGGCCTGATGCAAATTCGAGATGGTATGATGCGATGAGGCCTAGATAGCCTGCCACTATCGCCGTTCCCGTCGCAATCATCATCATGGCGGGTAGGCTGCGCGACCAGAGCTGAGCCACGGCGGCCGGCAGCATCATCAGCCCGACGGCCATCAGCGTACCGAGCGCCTGAAAGCTCGCGACGAGATTGAGCACGACCAGCAGCAGAAACAGGAAATGATAGAGCGGTCCGCGCCCGCCGACAGCACGCAGGAAACCCGGATCGAAGCATTCCATGACAAGCGGCCGGTAGATGACGGCGAGCGCCAGCAGCGTCACCGTCGTAATCGCACCGATCTGGTAGAGAGCCGGCGCATCGATCGCGAGAATAGTGCCGAAGAGCACATGCAGCAGATCGATGTTGGAGCCGCGTAGTGACACGATGAGGACGCCGAGCGCCAGCGAGGTCAGATAGAAGCTGGCAAAGCTCGCATCCTCCTGCAGCACGGTCGCGCGGCTGACGAGCCCGGAGAGCAGCGCCACCGAAAGGCCGGCCACGAGCCCGCCAAGCCCCATCGCGGTCAGCGACAGCGAGCCGGCAATGAGGTAGCCGATAGCGGCGCCAGGCAGAACGGCATGGCTCATGGCATCACCCATCAGGCTCATGCGCCTGAGCATCAGGAAGACGCCGATCGGGCCGGAGCCGAGGCCGAGGCAGACGCAGGCAATCAGCGCGCGCCGCATGAAACCATAGTCCGCAAAGGGTGCGAGGAAGGTATCGTAGACGGTCATTCGGCCGGCTCCCGCTTCACGAGGCCGCCTTCGTCGTGCTCTTCTTCGGGGAGGCATGTCGCGGCCTCCTCATCCCAGCGCTCGGCCATGGCGCGCGCTTTGATGAGGTTCGTTGGGCTCATGACATCTTCCGTCCTGCCCCATCCCACGAGTTTGCGGGCGATCAGCAGCGTTTCGGGGAAATAGCTTCGCACCTGCTCGAAATCGTGCAGTACGGCGATGACCGTGCGTCCCTCCCGGTTCCATCGCAGCACGAGGCCGAGAAGATCGCGCGTCGTACGCTGGTCGATCGCGGTGAAGGGTTCATCCAGCAGAATGACGCGGGCATCCTGCAGCAACAGCCGCGCAAACAGCACGCGCTGGAACTGTCCGGCCGAAAGCGAGCCGATATGACGCCGTTCGAAGCCCGAAAGCCCGACGATGCCGAGCGCCTCGCGCGCCCGCTCGGCGTCTTTCCGCGAGAACCGCCCAAAGGCGCCGGCATTCTTCCAAGCACCGAGCATGACGGTATCGGCAACCGAGATCGGAAAGCGTCTGGCAATATCGGCCACTTGCGGCAGATAGCCGAAATCGTTGCGCGTCAGCTTGCCACGATCGATCGACCCTTCCGCCGGACGTAACTCTCCGACGATTGCCTTGAGCAAGGTCGACTTGCCGGCACCATTCGGCCCGGCGATCGCCGTGAGGCTGCCAGCAGCAAAGCCGCCAGAGAGATGGTGTACGGCTGGATGACGTTCATAGGTAACGGTGAGATTGTTGAGGCGGATCAGATCATTCATGCCAAAGCCACCGCCCAGCCGATAGCAGCCCAAAGCACTGCAATGCCCACCGCCACATAGGCAAGGCGCATCAAAGCCGAGCGCCCCATGAGGGACGAAGCGAAGGGATCACGGTCAAAAGGCATTTCAGGGCTTTCATTATGTAATAACATTACGTGTTGTAGCCGATGAAATGCGGCGAAAAAGAGGCGGCGGTGAACTGCGGTAAACAAGGCTGGAATATTTACCGGCAATAATGTCCGCGCCTTATCGCCATGACGCTCACGACAGTTGTATTTTCACGCAGCATCGAGCGACAAAATTTACGAGACGGGTAGGAGACAAAATCATGAAGCTAAGGCTTGAGCTGTTTGTTGCCGATGTGACGGCGTCGATAGAATTCTATCAACGGGCACTGAACTTCCAGGTGGTTGGCGAAACAGGCGAGCAATACACGATGCTCTCGAATGGCGAGGCTATCATTTCCGTTAACAAGCGGGAGGCTCTTGGGCCTGATCATCCCCTTCGGGCGGTCAATGGCGAACGACCGGGCCTCGGTGTCGAAATCGTGCTGAGCGTTGGGGATGTGGAAGGTTTTTATGACGCCGCCAGAACCTGCGGCCATACAGTATCGGAGCTTGCCCTACAGCCATGGGGGTTGCGCGATTTCCGTATCGCAGATCCGGATGGCTATTATATCCGGGTAACAAGCAGGTAGAAGAAATGAGGAAGGGCTTGCGCCTTACCTTTAGTTGGAAAAGGCCGGGCTCAGGGCGCCCAGCCTTTCCAAATCCATCAAAAATCCTAAAGCTGCTCGATCATCGCAGCCGCACCCGAAACCGTGGCCTGACCGGGGCTTTCCTCGATATTGAGCGTCTTCACCACGCCGTTTTCCACCAGCATGGAATAGCGCTTGGAGCGAATGCCGAGGCCGCCGGCCGAGAGATCGACGTCGAGGCCGAGCGCCTTGGTGAAGGAGCCGTCCCAATCAGCGAGGAAGTGGATCTTGCCGAGACCACCGGACGACTGCGCCCAGGCGCCCATGACGTGCCAGTCGTTGATCGAAACGACGGCGATATCATCGACGTCCTTGGCGAGAATGGCGTCGCGGTTTTCGAGGAAGCCCGGCAGGTGATTGAGCGAGCAGGTGGGCGTAAATGCGCCGGGAACGGCGAACAGCACGACGCGCTTGCCGGCAAAGAGCTGTTCGGTGCTGATCTCGACCGGGCCGTCGGCGGTCTTTTCCTTGAAGGTGGCGGCAGGCAGCGTGTCGCCGATGGCGATAGTCATGTCTCTCTCCTTGGGTCGTTGTCTCGGGGCGCTCGAACGGCCGCCGATGGCATGAAGACGGTTCTGAGGACTATAGATCCGGCCTATTCGAGCGCAAGGGTGGTTTCCATCGCCCGATCGCCATCGACGACCAGAATGCCCCAGCTTTTGCCCTTCGTATCATAATCCTTCGGCAGTTTGCCGATCACTATATCGGCCGAGAAGGCAGTTCCCTCCCGCTTCGCATTCGCTTGCTGGAAGAACACGTAGCCCGACGGCCCGGTGACGTAGATCTCTGGCATCTTTCCGCTCGCTTCCGGCAGCGTCAGATGCAGGGAAAGGCTCTTGCCGTCGGTGGAGATCTTATGGTTCTCGACGGCGAAATCCGGAGAGGGAGGCTGTGGTAGCACGGCCTTCGCCGCATCGAGCAAAGCCAGCTCATGCGAAGTCGGCTGCACATCTACTGGCAAGGGCAGGGAATACTCGGCTTGGAAAGGAATGCAGATATCCTTGCAGAGGCCGATGAAAGCAGTCAGCTCAAGTTTTGCAGGCGCCTTGCCGGTGACGCGCAGAGCAAGCGGAAACGTGACCGGCGCATCATAGCCGATTTCCTGGATAGAGCCGAGTCGGATCGATTTTGGTATCGGGTAGTCTGCCCTTTCGAGTGTTACGCCGCTGCCGGCTGCCGGTGTTATTTGTGGCGGAATTCCGCCCTGGCCCGGCTCGCGCCAATAGGTGATCCAGCCCGGCTCCGGTTCGATCTGCAAGGCGGCGCGGATATGCCCTTCTGCGTCCGGCGCCAGTGCGATCAGACGCATTCTGCCGCCCTGATTGTCTATCCACTCGCTCGTTGCGGCATGGGCCGCCACGGTGCTGAAAAACAAAGTGGCAAGAAGTGCCGACAGGCGGGCAACGGTACTTATTTCGATCATGGAACAAGGATTTAGCGGATTGGGTCGCCGGGAGCCAGCACGACTGAAGAGGTAAATGATCATTTTCAGTTGATTGATTTATGACATTGCCCCATCTTGGTATTAGGCGGCGCAGTTGCGAACTGCGGTCAGGAGGCACGATGTCCCTATCGACGCTGAAGAATAGACGCGAAAGAGGTTTTCTCGACGGTCAGTTCCTGATCGCCATGCCCGGCATGGAGGATCGGAACTTTCATCGCACGGTTGTTTATATCTGTGCCCATTCCGATGCCGGTGCCATGGGCTTCGTCATCAACCGGGCTCAGAAGCTGACATTCACCGACGTCCTCTTGCATCTCGAAATGATCAAGGACGACGATGCTATCGTGCTTCCGCAGATGGCGCGCGATTTCCCGATCCAGACCGGCGGTCCCGTCGAAAGCGGCCGAGGTTTCGTCCTGCATTCCGACGATTACATCAGCGACAGCAGCATTCCGGTCAGTGACGATATCAGCCTGACGGCGACGCTCGATATCGTCAGGGCCATTTCCAAGGGGAGCGGTCCGAAGCGCGCGACGATGTTGCTCGGCTATGCCGGCTGGGGCGCTGGCCAGCTTGAGGCGGAGATCGGCAACAATGGCTGGCTGAACTGCCCTGCAAACGAAGAATTGATCTTCGATCGCAGCCTCGAGAACAAGTATGATCGTGCGCTGGCTCTCATGGGTATCAATCCGGTCATGCTGTCACCGCATGCCGGCCATAGCTGAGCCGATTTGCGTTGTTTTGGAACGAAGTAGCGTGCGTGACGTTTTCCCGACAGAGCGACGGCAATTCCGCTGTCGCAGCCAAGGAGGCGTCAGACATGAGCAGCACGACCGACAAGGTGTCCGGTAAGGCGAACGAAATTGCCGGCAAGGCCAAGCAGATGGCCGGCAAGGCGACGAATGACAAGGAAATGCGCGCCAAGGGCGCTGCACAGGAAGCCAAGGGTAAGGTGCAAACCGCCGTTGGCAAGGCCAAGGATAAGGTCAAGGGAGCGGTGGACCGGATGTGACCGGCTGCTTGTTTTTGTCAATCCATGGTCGCTGCTCCGTCTGAATTGACGTCGAAGCGGCGATGTTGGGAGGAGGAGCCTGTTACGGAAACGTGGCAGGCTCTTTATTGCCTGCCAATAAGTTTTCCGAGGGGAGCATGCGGCTTTTCACGTGCGATCATTGCGGACAGCCTGTTCATTTCGATAACAGGCAATGCATTCGATGTGGTCATCAGCTCGGTTTCGTCCCGGATCGCTTGGCGATATATGCCCTGGAAGCAGAAACTGAGACGAACTGGTACCCGGTCTCCGAACAGACCCGGCATGTTCGCTTCTGCGCGAATGCCGAACTCGATATCTGCAATTGGCTCATTGATGCGGACGATCCGCAGCCCTATTGCGTTGCATGTCGGCACAATCGTCTCGTGCCGAACACCGGCACGCAACAGGGTATAGATCGCTGGCGGCGCATCAGCCAGGCGCAGCGGCATTTGTTTTATTCGCTCTTGCGGTGGAACCTGCCGCATCCCGATCGGCAGCAGGACCCCGAAGGTGGGCTCGTCTTCGATTTCCTGGAGGATGAGGTGCAGGGCAATACCGTGGTCCCGGCGATGACCGGTCACGAGGAGGGACTGATCGCCATTCGGGCCGCCGAGGCCGACGATGTGACGCGCGAACAGGCGCGCACCTTGATGAACGAGCCCTATCGCACCTTGCTCGGCCACTTCCGCCACGAGACCGGTCATTTCATCTGGAACAAGCTTGTCCGCGATCGTGGACAATTCGATGCCTTTCGCGCCGTCTTCGGCGACGAGCGCGCCGATTATGGCGCCGCACTCCAGGCCCATTACGACCATGGCCCGCCTGCAAGCTGGCAGGAAAGTTTCATCAGCGCCTATGCCAGCTCCCATCCCTGGGAGGATTTCGCCGAATGCTTTGCGCATTATCTGCACATCGTCGATACGCTGGAAACGGCGCGTTCCTTCGGCCTGGCGATCGATCCCCATCGCTATCACGACATGGCGGCCGAGGTGGATTTCAATCCTTACAAGGCAGAAAGCGCCGAGCAGCTCGTCAGCGCCTGGATCCCTTTGAGCGTAGCGATCAATTCCATCCAGCGCAGCATGGGGCAGCCGGATTCCTATCCCTTCATTCTTTCGCCGCCGGTGGTCGCGAAGCTCGACTATATCAGGGAATTGATCGACAACGCCTGATGAGGCGCCGCACATCGTCGAAGGCGGTTCGCGAAGGCCTCAGGCGCGCTTCGTCAGCGGAAAGCGTTCCTTGAGCAGACGGATCACCGAATCCGAGCCCATCGGCGGACCAAAGATGAAACTCTGGCCGTAGCTGCAGCCGATCTTGGCGAGCTCCAGCGCATCCTCTTCCGATTCGATGCCCTCGGCGACGACCCGCATATTGAGTTCGCGCGCCATGGAAATGACCGAGCGCAACAGGACAGCCTTCTTGTCGCTATCGTCGCGGACCATCGCCTTGTCGAGCTTGATCGTATCGAAGGGGAAGCGGGTGAGATAGGCGAGCGAGGAATAGCCGGTGCCGAAATCATCGAGCGCCAAACCGATGCCGGCTTCGCGTAGCTTGTCGAGCACGAGCCGCGCCTGTTCCGGATTCTCCATCACCTGCGATTCCGTCAGCTCCAGCTTGATGCGGCTTGGATCGCAATGGGTCTTGGCGAGCAGGGCGCGGATATCGTCGTAAAGCTCGTTGTTGAGCAGCTGCACGCTGGAAAGGTTGATGGAGACGAACAGCGGCAAGTCGCCAGTCTGTCGTTGCCATGCCTTGAGGTCGTTCGTTGCCTGCTCCAATGCGAACATGCCGAGCGGACCGATGATGTCGGAAGCCTCCGCGATCGGGATGAATTCCGATGGCGGAATGTTACCGCGCTTCGGATGCTCCCAGCGCATCAGCGCCTCGAAACCTGCGATTTCTGCATCCTCAAGCCGAACGATCGGCTGATAGACGAGCGAAAGCTCCTTGCGTTCGACGGCGCGGCGCAGATCGGTTTCGAGCTGCAGCCGGTCGGTGCCGAAGCTGCGGAAGGCAGGTTGGAAAGGTTCGACGCGGTTGCCGCCGGCGCGCTTGGCGCGATACATGGCGAGTTCCGCATCGCTCAGCATCCCGGCCGCATTTTCCTGCTGGTCGACCCACGAGGTCAACCCGACCGATGCCGTCAAAATGATCTCGCGGTTGGCGAAATTGATCGGCACCATGATCGCCTTGCTGATCGCGTCGGCGAAGTCGGCGACCTTGGCGGGATCGCGTTCGGAAACGAGGATGAGGCCGAACTGGTCGCCCGAAAGACGCGCCAGCGTATCCTGCGGCTTCATCAGGCGGCGAAGGCGACGGGTCAATGCGATTAGGATATTGTCGCCTGCGGCAAAGCCAAGCGTATCGTTGACGAGTTTATAGCGATCGATGTCGATGACCATAACCGTCGGCCGCAATTGATTTCCATCGGAAGCCAGCGTCAGAACGGCTTGCAAGCGATCGAGGAAGACCTGACGGTTCGGGAGCCCGGTCAGATTGTCGTGCACAGCGTCGTGCAGCAATCGTTCGACTGAATTCTTTTGTTCGGTAATGTCGACGATCGTGCCGACGCAGCGAATGATCTCGCCGTTCGACCCCAGCACCGGCCGGGCGCGGATCGACAGCCAGTGGAAATGTCCATCCTCCGCGCGGATGCGGAATTCATGGTTCAATCGACCGCGCCGATGCTCCAGAAGGACGTCGAGCGTCGCTCGGAAGCGGTCGCGGTCGTCGGGATGCAGCCGCGGCAGCCAGTTGCGCGCCGCGCCATGCATGGTTCCGGGCGAGAGGCCGAGCTTCACCGAGATATCGGGCGTCGTCACTACGCGGTCGCGCGCCACGTCCCAGTCCCATACGGTATCGCCGGAGCCCGTCAGCGCCAGGGACTGCCGCTCCAGATCCGAGAACAGGCCCTGCTGGAAGGCGCCGCCGGCAAAGGCGTGCTGCATGACGGTGAAGCCGATCAGCAGGACGATGAGAACGAGGCCGCCGCCGAGTGCCGGCTGGATGATGTCATTGTCGAGCTTGCCCATGACCGTCATCCAGGCGCCGAACAGCCAGACGAGGATCAGCGCCCAGGCCGGCACGAGCAGGATGGCCCGGTCATAACGGCTGAAGCCGAGATAGATGATGAGTAGCAGGCCGGCTGTTGCCGTCAGCGCCAGCGACAGCCGCGCAATGCCCGCAGCAATCGACGGATCGTAGATCGCCACGCCGAAGAGGAGGGCAAGGCCAAGCACCCAGGCAAGTGTCACATAACCGAGATGGGCGTGCCAGCGATTGAGATTGAGATAGGTGAAGAGGAAGATCACCAGGCTCGACGCGAGTGCCACTTCCGCACAGGCGCGCCATATTCGCTGGTCGCTTGACGTGATGCTGATGAGCTTGCCGAGGAAGCCGAAGTCCACGCAGATATAGCCGAGCACCGCCCAAGCGAGCGCCGCCGTGGCCGGCAGCATCGACGTGCCCTTGACGACGAAAAGAATGGTCAGGAACACCGCTAGCAGGCCGGCAATCCCGAGCACGATGCCGCGATAGAGCGTGAAGGCGTTGACCGTATCCTTGTAGGCGTTTGGTTCCCAGAGATAGAGCTGCGGCAGGTTCGGTGACGAAAGTTCGGCAACGAAGGTGACGACGGCGCCGGGGTTCAACGTGATACGGAAGACGTCAGCCTCGTCGCTCGGCTGACGATCGAGCGCAAAACCTTCGCTCGGCGTGATCGCGACGATGCGCTGCGAGCCGAGATCGGGCCAGAAGACCTTTGAATTCACGAGACGGAAATGCGGCGCGACGATGACGCGCTCAAGCTGCTCTTCGGAAACGTTGGCGAGCGCGAAAACCGCCCAGTCGCCCTGATGATTGGGTGAAGAGGAGCGAACCTCGATGCGGCGGCGGATGCCGTCGGCGCCGGCCGCTGTCGAAACCTGGAAGGCTTCACCCTGATTGGTGTAGATTTCGGTCGTCGCTGTGAGATCGAGAGCAGTATCGTCGCGCGAGATCTTCACGGGCTCGGCTGCATCAGCCATCCCGGCGGTCAACAGCAGCATGGCGGCCGCGAGCGTTGCGATCACGGCGCATAGCCGGCGGGCCGTTGGCCACGTCTGCATCATTCCAGCGATCATCGCTGGTCGAAGCTTCGGTTCGGGTTGGTGTCGGATGCCAACCTTGAAAACATCACATGGTCGCGCCACTGACCGTTGATTTTAAGATAACCGCGCAAATGACCTTCCCGCTGGAAACCGGCTTTTTCCAAAAGCCGCATGCTACGCTCGTTATCCGGAATACAGGCTGCTTCAATTCGGTGCAACTCAAGTCCGGAAAAGATATAGGGTATAACCAACTGAAGTGCGGCGAACATATGGCCCTGACCGGAGTAGCGCTCGCCCATCCAATATCCGATCATGCAGCTCTGCGCAGCACCTCGGCGAATATAGCCGATCGTGATGCCGCCAACCAGCGTCATGTTTTCCCTGAGAAAAATGAAGAGCGGTATGGCCTGGCCGGAGCTGTATTCCTGCTTTCCGCGGATGATGCGTGCCCGATAGGCGCCCTCAGTCAGCTCGTCGTGTCGCCAGGTAGGCTCCCAGGGTTCGAGAAAGCGCCGGCTTTCCGCCCGAAGCTTATGCCATTGATTGAAATCGGAGTAGCGCGGCAAACGCAGCAAATAATTGTCGTTTTCGAGTTCAACCGCGTCCGTATGACGTGAGAGAAACCGAAAGACAGATTTTTGCATGCCGCCAAGCACTCCCCCGAGAATTGCACCCATAGGCCCGCGGCGTGCCCTTAGCCGCTTGCGCTTCTGGAGGCAGGGACCGGCGCCGACAGCGAGGTTACGATGTCCTCCATCGGCGCGAGCTGCTCCAGCGGCCCGATCGCAGAAAGCGTCGGTACTGTATCGAAGAACAGGCGGCCGGCAAGATCCGTCAGGCGGTCGATCGTGATGCCTTCCAGGCGCTCCAGCATCTCCTGGTTCGGGATGGGGCGGCCATAAAGCATCATCTGTCTTGCGACCTGGCCAGCGCGGGCGGCCGGGCTTTCTTGGCCCATCAGCAGCTGTGCGCGGATCTGGGCGCGGGCGCGCTCGATTTCCTGCTGCTGAATGTCATGCGAGGATTTATGCAGCTCGTCGACAATGACGGGCAGCAGTTCCGGCAGGTTCTCGCCGCCGGTCGCCGCATGGATGCCGAAGATGCCCGTGTCGGAGAAGCCCCAATGAAAGGCATAGACCGAATAACAGAGGCCGCGGAATTCGCGCACTTCCTGGAACAGGCGCGAGGACATGCCACCTCCGAGGATATTGGCGAGGATCTGCGAGCAGTAGAAATCGCGGGTATGATAGGCGCGGCCTTCGAAGCCGAGCAGGATCTGCGCATCCATCAGATCGCGGGTTTCGCGAATGTTGCCGCCGATATAACGCGCCGGCTCGATAACGGGTGGAGCGGACGGTTTCGTCGGAAGACTGGAGAAGCGCTCCTCGACCTGCCGCACGAAGCTTTCATGGTCGACTGCGCCGGCCGCCACGACGAACATGCGGTCGGTCGTGTAGTTGCGGCCGAGATAATGGCGGATCTGTTCTGGCGAGAAGGAGACGACAGTCTCCGGTGTGCCGAGAATGGCGCGCCCAAGCGTCTGGCCGCGATAGGCGACCTCGGAAAACTTGTCGAAGACGACATCGTCGGGCGTGTCGTTCGCGGCATTGATTTCCTGCAGGATGACCTGTTTTTCGCGCGCCAGCTCTTCCTCGTCGAAAGCGGATTCCGTTAGGATATCGGCAAGGATATCGACGGCGAGCGGCACATGATCCTTCAGCACGCGGGCATAATAAGACGTGGTTTCCGTCGAGGTGGCGGCGTTGACTTCGCCGCCGACATTCTCGATTTCCTCGGCGATCTGCCGGGCGGAGCGCCGCGCTGTGCCCTTGAACGCCATATGTTCGAGCAGATGCGCGATACCGTGTTCTGCCTCGGTTTCGTTACGCGAACCCGACTTGATCCAAACGCCGAGTGCCACGCTTTCGAGGTGTGGCATCGATTGGGTCGCTACTGTCAGCCCGGACGCTAGCCGGGTGCACTCCACTGTCATCGCCTGTCTTTCCGCGTCTGTTATTCGCCGGTCCGGGCATGCTTGCCGATAAAGCTTTCAACGGCTTTAAGTTCCGGATCGAGAATGTCGAAACGCTCCTCCCTGGTCATCAGACCAGCAAGCCACGTCGGAAGCGCCGGGTCAATACCGGATGCGGATTTTACTGCGGCGGGGAATTTTGCCGGGTGTGCTGTCGCAAGCGTCACCATCGGGCTGCTGGGACGCTCGTTTTTGTCCGCAATGAAGACGCCGATCGCCGTATGCGGATCGAGCAAATAGCCTGTGTCGACAAGGGTTTTGCGGATCGTTTCGGCCACCTGCTTCTCGCTGGCGCGGCCGGCTCGGAAGTCCTTCTTGATAAGCTTCAGGGCTTCTTCGCTGACTGAAAATCCGTTCGACTGCTTCAGGCTTTCCATGGCAGCGCGCACCTTGGAGGCATCCCGGCCGTTGGCCTCGAACAGCAGGCGCTCGAAATTGGAGGAGATCTGGATATCCATCGACGGCGAGGTGGTGGCTTTTACCGAGCGCATCTCATAGCGGCCTGACTTCAGCATGCGCGCCAGAATATCGTTCTCGTTGGTGGCGATGACCAGCTTTTCGATCGGCAGGCCCATGCGCTTGGCGACGTAGCCGGCGAAAATATCGCCGAAATTGCCCGTCGGCACCGTGAAGGAAATCTTCCGATCCGGGCCGCCGAGAGCAACAGCGGTGGTGAAATAGTAGACCACCTGCGCCATGATTCGCGCCCAGTTGATGGAATTGACGCCGGAGAGCCTCACCTTGTCGCGGAAGGGCGCATCGTTGAACATGGCTTTGACGAGGTTCTGGCAATCGTCGAAATTGCCCTTGATGGCCAGCGCATGCACATTCGCTGCCGTCGACGTGGTCATCTGCCGCTGCTGTACCGGCGAGACTTTGCCATGCGGGAAGAGAATGAAGATGTCGGTGCGCTCGCGGCCGGCAAAGGCGTCGATTGCCGCGCCGCCGGTATCGCCCGAGGTCGCGCCGACGATGGTCGCCCGCTGGCCGCGCTTCTCCAGCGCATAGTCCATCAGCCGCGCCAGCAGCTGCATGGCGACATCCTTGAAGGCGAGTGTCGTGCCGTGAAAAAGCTCCATGACGAAACTGTTCGGCCCGGTCTGGACGAGCGGCGCCACGGCCGGATGCCGGAACGTGGCGTAGGCATCGTCGATCATGCCGCGGAAGACATCTGCCGGAATCTCGCCATTGGTGAAGGGCGAAAGCACCGCGAAGGCGACATCCTGATAGCTCTTGCCGCGAAAGGCGCGGATTTCCTTCTTCGTCAGGACCGGCCATTCACGGGGAACATAGAGCCCGCCGTCACGAGCAAGGCCGGCCAGGAGGGCGTCGCAGAAGCCAAGGGCAGGGGCTTCTCCCCGCGTTGAAATATAGTCCACGGTCTAGAATTCCTTTGGTCGCAAAATTGCCTGAGTGATCGATTGAGAGGGTAGAGGAACGAAGAGACGACGGCCGGTCTTTTTGCGTCGGATCAGCCGCGGGGTTTTCGCGTTTGCGCAAGGCGCGTGGGATCGGCGCCATGTGGCGTCTGTTTGTGGCAATGTGTCGATCTCGAAAAGTGAGCCAAAACGGTGTCTACCCAATCGATTTTTCGCTGCGTCGCTGGTATAGACCATCGCCAAGTGTCATAAAAGGCCCGTTTGACAGGCTGCAGGCCGATTATATGAAATATATGGAGAGGGTGGAATTATAGTGTTTGGCAAGGTTTCGCGTCGTCTTTTCTCCGCTTCGCTTCTGGCATTCCTGACGGGTTGCAGCACTCTCGGCATCGGCGGCAACAGTGAAAAACAGCCGGCAACGGATGTAACGGTAGCGCCGCAAACCGGAGCCACGACTGCCGCACCTACGGGCGGCCAGACCTATGTCGCCGGCAAGTGCCCGCAGGCGGTCATCCGCGACGAGGATTCGGTCTATCGCACCTACGCCAAGGGCGCCAAGGACGATCCGAACCAGCTGGTCTATCAGGCTTCGCTGGCGCAGGCGACCCGCCAGTGCACCACCGATGGAACAAGCCTCGGCATTCACGTCGTGGCGCAGGGGCGCCTGGTTGCTGGTCCCATGGGCAGCTCCGGCAAGGTAACCCTGCCGATCCATGTTGCGGTCATGGACAATGACAACGCGCTCTATAGCAAGACCATTATGTATACGGCGGAAATCCCGCCGGGCGAAAGCACGGCGCAGTTCCTCTTCACCGACGACGATATTCAAGTTGCTGGTGGCTCGGGCGGCTTCACCATCGTCCAGATCGGCTTCGATCAAGGCCCGCAGAAGCCGGCAAAGGGCGAGAAGCCAGCGCGCAAGAAGCGTCACTAAGGTTGGAGCAGTAGGCAGTAGGCAGTAGGAAAAGATCACCTTGTCCCTGCTGCCGCCGGCACTATGGCCGCAACATCTTGCCTATTGCCTATTGCCTCAGAGCACGCCGTCCCATTCGGCGAGCGCCATGACCACGCCCGGCAAGTCGGCCATGCGGCTGACGACGGTTTCGGCGCCGGCATCGGTCAGACGGTCGGCATGCGAAGGATAGGTGTGCGATGCGCCGGTGAAGCCGATGACGCGCATGCCGGCGGCGCGCGCTGCCTGAACGCCGTGAACCGAATCTTCGACGACAATAGTATTGGCCGGGCTGACATTCATCTGCTTGGCGCCATGCAGGAAGATGTCCGGCTTGGGCTTGACGCGGTCGGCGCCGAGATCCTTGGCGGAAAAGATATTCGGAGCAAACAGTTTGAGGTAGCCGACCTTCGTCAACATCATCTCGATGCGGGCGAAGCTGGAATTCGAGCAGATGCAGCGCGGTATCGGCAGGCGTGACAGCGCCAGCGGAACGCCAGGGATAGGCTGAACGTCGCTGGCAAGCGCCAGGTCGAGCAGCTTTTCCGATTTGTCGAGCAGCGAAGCGGAGAGGGGAATACTGGCCTCGCGCTCGACTTCGAACAGGATGTTGCGCCAGGTCATGCCGGCGAAGCGTTCACCCATTTCCTCGGTGCTGATCGGATAGCCCGCATCGGTCAGCAGTTTGGATTCGACTTGTGCCGCGATGATTTCCGAATCGACCAGAACGCCGTCGCAGTCGAAGATGATGAGGTCGAAGCCATTGCTCATGAAATTGCTGCCTTTGATGTGGCTGAGTTCGGCACACTCCAGGAAACCATTGGTGTTTCGGAGCATGCTCTGAAAAATGACCGCCGGGCTTTACACGATATGTCGGCAAAGCTCAACCAATTGGCGGGCATGGCTGCGCTGCAGTGAGCGAAAAGGTCGAAATGCGCAAAAGAGGTGATGACGATTTCTTGTCGCTCGATATCGGCCCTCGACATCGGATTGGCCCGCCTTTAAGGATCGGCCATGGCCAAGGAGCGCGACGACACCATTGCCAGCCGCATCAGCCGGGTGCTTGCCGACCGCATCATCCGCGGCGAGATCGCACCCGATGCCCGCTTGCGGCAGGATCACATCGCCGAGGAGTTTGGCACCAGCCATGTGCCCGTGCGTGAGGCGTTCCGGCGGCTCGAGGCGCAGGGGCTGGCGATCAGCCTTCCGCGTCGCGGCGTGCGCGTCGCCTCCTTCGATCTCAAGGAGGTTCGCGAGGTCGCGGAGATGCGCGCAGCCCTTGAAGGTCTTGCACTCAAGCATGCGGCCCCGCATCTGACGTCGGCCATTCTGGACGAGGCTGAGCAGGCGACACGCGATGGCGATGCCGCCGGTGATGTCCACGCTTGGGAGGAAGCAAACCGCCGTTTCCATCGCCTGATCCTGGCGCCTTGCGGTATGGCGCGTCTTCTTGCCGCCATCGATGATTTGCATGCGGCGAGCGCCCGCTTTCTCTTTTCTGCCTGGCAATCCGGCTGGGAAAAACGCACGGATTATGACCACCGCGCCATTCTGGCGGCGCTGCGCCAAGGGCGGGCCGACGAGGCGGCTGCTATTCTGCAGAAGCATGTGCAATGGATTGGCCGCGCGCCGGTGCGCACACCTACCGGATCGACACGCGACGCCTTCGCAATCGTCGGCTAAAAATTATAGATAATTTTGAGATGCCTTGTAGGGCATGCCTCGCGAGCTGTGCTCCGCGCGGAGTTTCTTCGTTTTGCCGCTGCTGCATCTCGATCAGCATTTCAGCTGCGGTTCGCCGCGCTTTCCGGATTTATTACTCTTATTTTTCAATGGGATTTCGCGCTTACTCAAAATATCCGGAGCTTGCCACTTGCCTGATTTCGCAATCTCTCTCATAAAATAGATGAGACTCAAAAATTATCTATAATTTTGAAAGGAGAGCCTATGTCCCTGTTGCAGCATCACGATGAAGTCGCTTTCGATCCGCTTCGCCTTGGTCAGCGTTCGCTTGTTGCCAAGACTGTGTTCGTTCTCGCCGGAACACTGATCCTGGCACTCGCATCGCGAATCTCGGTGCCGATGATACCGGTGCCGATCACCATGCAGACATTCGCGATTACCATGATCGGTGCTCTTTATGGCTGGCGTCTTGGCGCAGTTACGGTTCTCGCGTGGCTGGGCGAAGCCGCGATCGGCTTTCCGGTGCTCGCCGGCGGGGCAGGCGGCATTGCGCCCTTCATGGGTCCGACGGCGGGTTATCTCGCATCCTTCCCGATCATCGCAGCCCTCGTCGGCTGGCTTGGCGAGCGAGGTTGGAGCGGCAACCGCGTCGTGCGCAGCTTTCTGGCGCATCTCTCGGCTAACATTCTCTGCCTTGCGATCGGCGGCGCATGGCTTGCAGCGCTGATCGGTGCGGAAAAAGGCTGGCTGCTTGGCGTGGCGCCCTTCATCCTCGGCGCCGTCCTCAAGTCCGCGCTTGCAGCCGCAGTGCTGAAGACCATTCAGGTCTATAGCGGCAAGGCGCGTCTGAATTGACCGTCAGGCTTCGCGCCCATCATCTGCTCTGCATGCTGACCTTCGTTGGTGAAGGCTATACCTCAGCCTTCACCGACAATTATCGCCGCATCGCCGAGCGGCTGTCGGAAGGGGAGAAGATCAAACTGGTCTCCGGCCCCGATGACATCTGCGCTCCGCTCCTGAACGGGGAGGAGCCACACTGCTTCAAGGCTTCGGTCATCGAGCGGGATGCAACTGCCCTTGCCGATGTCGCGGCCTTGCTGGGCGAAGAGATCGGCATAGGCACGGTGCTGGTGCCTGATGCCATCCTGCTTTCTAAGCTTCGCCGCAATTTCGCCGGCGGTGAAATCCGTCATGCCTGCATCGGCTGCGAATGGGGCGACCTCTGCAGCCGCATTGCTGCAAGCAATTTCAGCGGTGTCCTGATCAAAGCAGCTTGAGGCGTGTTATCCAGCTCTGGCTGTGAGGCCTCTGGCTGCCGGGCGCCATCGCTCAACTCAAGTGGAAAGAGCGCCAAAAAGCGGCGCTCGCCCTCGGGCGTGAAGAAGATCGAGCGGCTGTTTTCGGTTCGCCGCGCCCAACCCTTGTCGAGAAAATTCGAAAGCAGCGCCTTGCCGAGGCTGCCTGCAAGATGCGCGCGCCGCTCGCTCCAATCCAGGCAGGATCGGCAAAGCGGGCGGCGGCTCGAGCGCAATCCGGAGACGTCGATGCCGATCGTTCCAAGATGCCTTTCGCCATCGTCCGTCAGGCTCAGACCTTCGCCGACCGCGGAGATCGACCCGGCCTCGATCAGGCTGTCGAGCATGCGCACGCCGTAATCGCCGGCTAGATGGTCGTAGCAGATGCGTGCCTTGCGCAGGGCCGGCTCCTTCGGGCCGGGACGATGGCGCAGATGGCCACGGCTGGCTGCAAAACCCATGATACCCTCAAGCAGCTTGCCGACGCGATCGTCCGCCAGCGTGAAATAGCGATGCCGGCCCTGCTTGCGTTGTGCCAGCAGGCCTCCCGCTTCAAGTTTGGCAAGATGGGCGCTGGCGGTCTGCAACGTCACGCCGGCAGCCGCCGCCAGTTCCGTTGCCGTCAACGCCCGGCCGCCCATCAGCGCTGTCAAAATGTTCGCTCGCGCGGGATCGCCGATCAGCGAGCCGATCTGTGCTATGTCTGGACCTTCTTTCATACTTCGATCGTAACCGAACCATCTCCGTGCTGCAATGTGCGAAAACAGCGGCATCAGCAAAGGAGAAAACCCATGATTACCTGTCTCATCCGTTATCAGATCGACCCGTTCAAGCAGGACGCCTTCGCAGCGTATGGCAAAGCCTGGGGCCAGGTCATCCCACGCAATGGCGCGGACCTGATCGGCTATTTCGCTCCGCATGAAGGCTCGCTGACAACAGCCTATGGCATCTACAACATCGAAAATCTCGCCGCCTACGAGGCTTATCGCAAGAGCCTAGCCGCCGATCCGCTGGCGCAGGCCAATCTCGATTTTGCTCGCCGCGAGCGCTTCATCTTGCAGGAAGACCGCATTTTCCTGAAGAATGTCTCGCTGCCGCATGCTCCGAGGATATCGCCGTGATCGCAGTCATTTTCGAAGTTATTCCCCATCCCGACGAACGCCAGCACTATCTCGATATTGCCGCAAGGCTGCGTTCGGAACTGGAAGCGATCGACGGTTTCGTCTCCATCGAACGCTTCGAAAGCCTGACCCAGCCGGGCAAGATCCTGTCGCTGTCCTTCTGGCGCGACGAGGCCGCCGTTCGCGAATGGCGAAACCGCGAGGCGCATCGCGCCGCCCAGAAAGCGGGGCGCAATACAGTCTTTGCCGACTATCGTTTGCGTGTCGCGCAGGTGCTTCGCGATTACGGTATGACGGAACGCGCGGAAGCGCCCGACGACAGTCACGCAGTCCACGATATCTAGGGCTTTCAACGCAATAGCGCCTTACGATGAGGCCTGCATTCCCGGCGGCTTCGTTGGGAATGCAGAAAATATGACGCCGCTTTAGCCTTTGGTAACCAAGTTAGGTAACCATAACACTCAGTTAAGAGCACCGAGTAAGTGTAACAGCGAGTATCACATGGCGTCAGTTTTCCCGCTTGCCGACCTCAGGACTTCAGCCGTTCCGGGGTCCTGGATCGACACGATCATCAAGGGCGATTGCGTGGCCGCTCTTGAGGCACTGCCCAATCAATCCGTCGACGTCATCTTCGCCGACCCACCATACAACCTCCAGCTTGGCGGCACGCTGCATCGTCCGGACCAGTCGCTTGTCGATGCAGTCGATGACGAATGGGACCAGTTCGCCTCTTTCGAAGCCTACGACGCCTTCACCCGCGCCTGGCTGCTCGCCTGCCGCCGCGTGCTGAAGCCAACGGGCACGATCTGGGTCATCGGCTCCTATCACAACATCTTCCGCGTCGGCGCGACGCTGCAGGATCTGAACTTCTGGATCCTCAACGACATCGTCTGGCGCAAGACCAACCCGATGCCGAATTTCAAGGGCCGCCGCTTCCAGAACGCGCATGAGACGATGATCTGGGCGAGCCCGAACGCCAAGGCGAAGGGCTATACCTTCAACTATGATGCGATGAAGGCCGCCAACGACGATGTGCAGATGCGCTCCGATTGGCTGTTTCCGATCTGCAGCGGCAATGAGCGGCTGAAGGGCGACGACGGCAAGAAGGTGCATCCGACGCAGAAGCCGGAAGCGCTGCTGGCCCGTGTCATTATGGCTTCGTCGAAGCCTGGCGACATCATTCTCGATCCCTTCTTTGGATCGGGCACGACGGGCGCGGTTGCCAAGCGTCTCGGCCGCCACTTCGTCGGCATCGAGCGCGAGCAGGATTATATCGATGCGGCCAGCGCCCGTATCGCCGCCGTCGAGCCGCTCGGCAAGGCCGAGCTGACCGTCATGACCGGTAAGAAGGCCGAAGTGCGCGTCGCCTTCAATACGCTCATCGAAAGCGGCCTCATCAAACCCGGTCAGGTGCTGACCGATGCAAAGCGCCGCTATAGTGCCATCGTGCGGGCTGATGGCACGGTCGCTTCCGGCGGCGAGGCCGGTTCCATTCATCGCCTTGGCGCGAAAGTTCAGGGCCTTGATGCATGCAATGGGTGGATGTTCTGGCATTTCGACGACGGCCGTTCCCTGCGTCCGATCGACGAACTCAGAGCCATCATCCGCAGCGATCTGGCCAAGGTTGAATAGCCTCAGCCATTTTCCGCAACATATCCGCCTTCTTCCGCCGTGTACCTCCAGTCAGGGAAGAAGGTGAAATGCGCAGGGCCTTGCCGGACGATCTATCCGGCAAGGCCCTGCGCGTCTTTAGTTTCAGATTTTAGAAGTCCTGGTAATCCGTGACATCCACGCGCACGACGCGGCCGTCCTCGTTAAAGGTAATCGTTTCCTCGCCTTCGCGGATCAGCGGCTTGCCCGTCTTGCTATTGGTTGCGCGGACAGACCAAACGGCACGGCCGGACAGTGGGGTCAGCGTCTCCACCAGCGAGTTGGATGCGGTCTGATCCGGATAGGTGTCGAAATAGCCGCGGAAGGCTTCCATGATCGCCGCGCGGCCGGCAAGGCTGCCGACGCCGTTGGAGACATAGGTCGCATCCTCGGCGAAGAAATTTTCGATCGCCTCATAGTCGAGGCGGTTGATCGCGCCATGGAACAGCTCAATGCGTTCTGCGGGATCGAAGGTCATCGGCTTAAACCTTTATGCCATGGGCGGCGAGATCGCTGCGCAGCTTCCCGGCGCCGGTGAAGTGAACAGCATGCCAGCCGGCAGCGCGCGCGCCTTCGACGTTCGGATAGGAATCGTCGATGAAGATCGTCGAGGCCGGGTCAAGACCGAAGCTCTTGGCGTGGGTATCATAAATCGCGACATCCGGCTTGATCAGGCCGATATCGCCCGAAACCGTCACGCCGCGCGGCTTCTTGAGGAAGGGATAGCGCTCCTGCGCCTCGCGAAAGGTATCGGAGGCAAAATTGGTCAGCATGGTGACGTCGCGGCCTTCCGCGATAAACTGTTCCAGAATGGCGACGCTGTCGTCATAGGCATGCGGAACCATCTCATGCCAACATTTACGGAAGCTGCGGATTTGCTCTTCCCGTTCGGGGTGATCGGCGATCAGCAACGCTTCGGCATCGCTCCAGGTGCGGCCGCGATCCTGCTCAAGGTTCCATTCATGAGTGCAGACATTAGCGAAAAACCATTCACGCTCGGCATCGTCCGGAATGATCCGGCTGTAGGGAAGGTTTGGATCATAGTGGAGGAGAACCTTGCCGATATCGAAAACGATGTGCCGTATTTCCGTCGTCATGAATGAATTCCTGATTTTTGGTCTAAACGCATTTTTGCGAACGCATTGGGAATAGCCTGAGCGATTGCTTTTTTCATGACTGTCGGGAGTGCCTGCTCTTCAAGATTTGTAACCGGCGCCCACCATCCGTCATGGTTGTCACTCTGCGTCACCGACTTGGCACGCCAAATCGACAATCTCAATTCGAAATGCGTGAAGACATGCGTCACCGTGCCTGCCGGCTGCCAGTCGGCAGGGAAGGGCGCGGCCTCGATGCCGGTCTCGCCGTCGATCCGCGCCGTCCAGCCGGTCGTCGGAACCTCGGTCATGCCGCCGAGCAACCCCCTTTCCACACGCCGCCGCAGGAAGATTTCCCCCTCATCATTGACGGCGACGAAGGCCGCGCCCTGGCGTACCGGCTTTTCCTTCTTGGCTGCCTTGACCGGGAAACGTTCGGGATCATGTGCAGCCAGCGCCTGACAGGCGCCGTTGAAGGGACAGAGCGAACAGACCGGACGCTTCGGCGTACAGATCGTCGCACCGAGATCCATCATCGCCTGGGCGAAATCGCCCGGCCGGTCGGCGGGCGTCAGTAAGGCCACTCTCTGCTTCATCAACGGCTTGGCGCCAGGCAACGGTGTCGAAATCGCATAGAGCCGGGAAATGACGCGCTCCACATTGCCGTCCATCACTGCCGCCTGGCGGTTGAACGCGATGGCAGCGACGGCGGCGGATGTATAATCGCCGATACCGGGAAGCGCTCGCAGACCCTCCTCGGTATCGGGAAAGCGGCCGTCATGCTTCGCTGCAACCGCCTCGGCGCATTTCTTCAGGTTGCGGGCGCGGGCATAATAGCCGAGCCCCGCCCAGGCCGCCATGACCTCTTCATTCGCAGCCGCGGCGAGATCGTTGACGGTTGGCCAGCGCTCCAGGAATTTCGCAAAATAGGATTTGACCGCCGGCACGGTCGTCTGCTGCAGCATCACTTCCGAGAGCCAGATGCGATAGGGATCGGGCTTCACGCCGCGCGCGGCCATCGGCGGCGAGACGCGCCAGGGCAGGTCGCGGTGGTGGCGGTCGTACCAGGCAAGCAGCGATGCGGCCGTGGGGAATTCTAAAGTCGTCGTCATGATTTGCCGCGTCGAGGGGAAGTGCTCTATACTTGGCCAAGCTGTGTCGGGCGATCAAGGTGCCGGACGCATAAAGCCTGTGTAGAGACCCAGTTGAAATGAGTTATCCCCGAAAAGGCGAAAAGCAGATTTCCGAGCTGACCAACGGCATTGTCGATCCCGTGCTGGCAAAGCGCGCAGGTATCAATACAACGCTGCTCGGCTGCTGGGACGAGATCGCCGGCGAGGACTTTGCCGATTGCACACGGCCGGAGAAGATCGCGTGGGCGAAGCGAAGCGGTCCCGGCATGGACGACCGCTATCAGCCTGGCGTGCTGACGATCGCCTGCGAGGGCGCCCGCGCGCTCTTCTTGACGCATGCCCAGGGCGAACTCATCCAGCGCATCAACAGCTTCTTCGGCTTCTATGCCGTCAACCAGATCCGCATCGTGCAGAAGCCGGTCTCGGTTGCCTCCAAACGCTCCCGCACGCCGCCGCCGCTGAAGGGCGAGGCGGCGCGCAAGCTGGCCGACATGATGAACGGCATCGAGGATGAGAAGATCAGGGCCGCCGTCCAGCGCCTGGGTACGGCCATGGCGTGGAAGCGGCGGTAGGAGATAATAGTACTGAATATCGAAACCGGATTGGATATCCGTTCCCGTTTGCTATATTTGTATAGCGAACGGAGTTAGATGTGATGCTGGCCTTAAGGCTTCCGCCGGAAATTGAAGCAAGACTCGATGAGCTCGCCAAGCGTACGGGGCGCAGCAAGAGCTTCTATGCGCGCGAAGCAATTCTCGAGCATCTCGATGATCTTGAGGATATCTATTTGGCGGAAAAGCGTCTCGAAGAGCTTCGCCGTGGTGAGAGTGACACCGTTTCGCTGGCCGAACTGATGGCGCGTTATGGCGTGGCGGATTGAATTTCAACGAGCCGCCGAGCGCGAACTAGACAAACTCGGACATGAGGTTTCCCGACGAATCTTGAAGTTTCTTTACGACCGTGTTGCCAAGCTGGATGATCCGCGTGCCATCGGAGAGGCGCTGAAGGGCTCGGAACTCGGCGATTTCTGGAAATACAGAGTAGGGGATTATCGTATTATCGCGCACATAGAAGATAGAGCCGTGCGGATACTGATCGTTCGAATCGGCAACAGACGTGAAGTCTATCGAAAATAATCCGACCATGCTGTATTCGATACAGCTAATTGTCTCGTTGCGATTCCGGCAGCAATTTTAGCTTTTTGTCTTTCCCCGGTCACAATTCTTTGAAGAAAGTTGGCCAACCGTGCCTTGTTAGCGGCAAGCTGCCGTTATATCGCATGAAACATTCGAAGACCTCTTTCAACGACGGGTGACTCTATGCCGATGTCCGACATGCTCTTGACCAAACGCCACCTGCTGGGCGGTTCTGCCGTTGCAGCCCTTTCCGTGGCGTTCTCTGCCGTTGCAGGCACCGCATCCGCCGCAACTGCAGAAGACGAAGTGCCGCCGTCGGACGGCAATGTCGACATGAATGAAGTGCTGAAGCCCGGCCCGCTGCCGGAGATCGCACTCGGCAAGGAAGATGCGCCGGTCAAGATCGTGGAATACATGTCGCTGACCTGCCCGCACTGCGCGCATTTTGCCGTCACGACCTTCGACACGATCAAGCAGAAATATGTCGATACCGGCAAGGTTCGCTTCATCATCCGCGAATTCCCCTTCGATCCGCGCGCTGCCGCAGCCTTCATGCTGGCCCGCTGCGCCCCGCAGGAACAGTACATGCCGATGGTCGAAATGCTCTTCAAGCAGCAGATCGCTTGGGCTTCTCCAGATGTCGACGGCCGTGCCGCATTGCTCCAAATGTCGAAACTCGCTGGTTTTACTGAGGATAGCTTCACGAAATGCTTGACGAACCAGAAGCTTCTGGATGATGTCAATTCCGTACGGGAACGCGCAGCCAAGGATTTCGGCGTCAATGCGACGCCGACCTTCCTGATCAATGGCAAGCGCTATGCAGGGGACATGTCTGTTGCTGCCATGTCGAAGCTTATCGACAGCCTGCTCTGATCCGCGCCTTTTTACATCACAGGCGGGCGGCCGAGATCGCACGCCTGTTTTCCATTACCTCCCTCTCGAGGGGGGAGGTCGCGTGGAACGCGCGGGTGGGGGTGATTTCCGGGGTGAACGCATGATTACCCCGCCCTGGATCTTGGGTCCGACTCTGCCCTTCAAGGGGAGGGTGGAGATCAGCCGATGAAATTCAACAGGCTGAGACTTGTCGGCTTCAAATCCTTCGTCGAACCGGCGGAATTCGTCATTGAGCGTGGCCTGACCGGTGTCGTCGGCCCGAATGGCTGTGGCAAGTCCAATCTTGTCGAAGCGCTGCGCTGGGTCATGGGCGAGAATTCCTACAAGAACATGCGCGCGTCCGGCATGGATGACGTGATCTTCTCCGGATCCGGCAATCGCCCGGCCCGTAACACCGCCGAAGTCGGCCTCTACCTCGACAATAGCGATCGCACCGCGCCCGCCGCCTTCAATGACAGCGACGAAATCCAGGTCACGCGCCGCATCGAGCGCGAGCAGGGCTCGGTCTATCGTATCAACGGCAAGGAAGCGCGCGCCAAGGATGTGCAGCTGCTGTTTGCCGATGCTTCCACCGGTGCCCGTTCGCCTTCCATGGTCGGGCAGGGGCGTATTGGCGAGCTGATCCAGGCGAAGCCCCAGGCGCGTCGCCAGTTGCTGGAAGAGGCAGCGGGCATTTCCGGCCTGCACTCGCGCCGCCATGAAGCTGAGCTGCGTCTGCGCGCCGCCGAAGGCAATCTCGAGCGGCTTGACGATGTGACCTCGCAGCTCGAAAGCCAGATCGAGAGCCTGAAGCGGCAGGCGCGGCAGGCCAATCGCTTCAAGATGCTCTCGGCCGATATCCGCGCCCGCGAGGCCATGCTGCTGCATATCCACTGGGTGCAGGCCAAGGAAGCCGAAGCCGACGCCGACAGCGCGCTCAACCAGGCAACAGTGCTCGTCGCCGAAAAGGCGCAAATCCAGATGGAAGCGGCAAAGGCACAGGGCATTGCCAGCTTCAAGCTGCCGGAACTGCGCGACGAAGAGGCGAAAGCCGCCGCCGCTTTGCAGCGTCTGCAGATCGCCCGCTCCCAGCTGGAGGAAGATGTCAACCGCATCCTCCGCCGGCGGGATGAATTGATTCGTCGGCTGGCACAGCTGGCGGAGGACATCAGCCGCGAGCAGCGGCTTGTCGCCGACAACGCTGCTATTTTGGCAAAACTCGACGCGGAAGAAGCCGATCTCGCCGATATTCTTGCCGATTCCGGCAGGCTTGCCGAAGAAACGCGCTTAGCCTTCGAGGAAGCGGCCACCAAGCTCGCCGACAGCGAGCGGATATTTACGACGCTGACCGCAGAACGTGCTGAAGCTGCCGCCGCTCGCAATCAGCTGGAGCGCGCCATCCGCGATCTGGCCGATCGCAAGATGCGGCTCGAGCGACAGGCCGATGAAGCGAACCGCGAGCTTGCCGCCATCGACGAAAAGATGGCCGATCTGCCCGACCCGAGTGAAAAGCGCGACATGGTCGAGGCGGCGGAAAACGTCGTTGCGGATGCGGAAAGCGAGATCCAGCGTGTCGAAGCCGTTCTTGCCAAGGCGCGTGAAACCGAGGCGCTGTCGCGGGGCCCCGTTGAGCAGGCGCGGGCGCGTCTGAATGCGCTGGAAACCGAGGCGCGGACCATTTCCAAGATGCTGGCGGCGGGCGATACGTCCGGTGCCTTTTCCCCTGTCGCCGAAGAGCTGCGTGTCGACCGTGGCTTCGAAACGGCGCTTGGCGCAGCCCTTGGCGATGATCTGGAATCCTCGCTCAGCTCCGAGGCACCCGTCTATTGGTCGGATAATGGCAGCGGTGCGAACGACCCGGCCTTGCCGGAAGGTGCCGCGCCGTTGATTACCCATGTCGGCGCGCCGGCGGCATTGACGCGGCGTCTGCGCCAGATCGGCATTGTCTCGGTGGAAGACGCGCTGCGGCTGATGCCCGAGCTGAAGCCGGGACAGCGGCTAGTGACCAGGGATGGCGCCGTGTTTCGCTGGGACGGTCACGTGACCGGAGCGGATGCGCCGAGTGCGGCTGCCCTGCGGCTTGCCCAGAAGAACCGTCTTTCTGAGTTGGAAGCCGAAGCGGAGCTTGCGCGCGATGTGCTAGCCGAGGCCGAGGAGCGCCTGTCAGCAGCCGCCGATGCGATCCGCGCAGAAGAAGGTCATCTCACGACTGCCCGTGACGCAAGCCGTCTTGCTGCCCGTCATCTGGCCGAGGCGCGCGAAGCGCTCGCTGCCGCAGAGCGCGCTTCCGGCGATCTCATCCGCCGCCGTGACGTCATCATTGAGGCCGTCAGCCGGCTGCAGGAGCAGCTGGAAGACGTTGTCATGCAGGATGAAAATGCCCGCATCGAGCTGGAAGACGCGCCGAATCTCGACGCCATCGATCTGAAGTTGCGCGACCAGCAGGCCGAAGTCGCAACGGATCGTGGCGTGCTGGCCGAAGCACGCGCCCGCCATGAGGGCTTGAACCGCGAAAACGAGGCGCGGCAAGGTCGTATCCTGGCGATCCAGCAGGAGCGCGACACCTGGCATCAGCGCGCCGCCAGCGCCGAGGAGCACATTCAGACGCTGCGCGACCGTGAAGAGGAAGCGCGCGAAGAGGCGGCTGAGCTCGATCTGGCACCCGATGAGTTCGATGACAAGCGCCGCGCCTTGATGAACGAGCTGCAGAAGGCCGAGGATGCCCGCCGGCAGGCCGCAGACCGTCTTGCCGAAGCTGAAGGCATCCAGCGCGAAGCCGATCGCCATGCGGCGACGGCACTCTCCGAGCTCGCCGAAAGCCGGGAAAAGCGCGGCCGCGTCGAGGAGCGGCTGGTGTCGGCGCGTGAGCGTCGGCAGGAAAGCGAATTGCGCATCCGCCAAGCCCTGAACGTCGAGCCGTATGAGGCGATGCGCCTGACCGGCCTTTCAGTATCGCAAAATGTGCCTGACCTCCGCGAAGTCGAGCGCGAGCTGGAGCGGCTGAAGATCGAGCGCGAGCGTCTCGGTGCCGTCAATCTGCGCGCCGAGGAAGAGAGCAAGGAGCTGACAGAGCGGCTGCAGGCGCTGATCAAGGAACGCGATGACGTCATCGACGCCATCCGGAAGCTGCGCGGCGCGATCCAGAGCCTCAACCGCGAGGGCCGCGAACGCCTGATTGTCGCCTTCGACATCGTCAATGCGCAGTTCCAGCGGCTGTTCACCCATCTTTTCGGCGGTGGCACGGCCGAACTGCAGCTGATCGAATCCGACGATCCGCTGGAGGCAGGCCTCGAAATTCTCGCCCGGCCGCCCGGCAAGAAGCCGCAGACCATGACGCTGCTTTCCGGCGGCGAGCAGGCACTGACGGCCATGGCACTGATCTTTGCGGTGTTCCTCACCAATCCCGCGCCGATCTGCGTTCTGGACGAAGTGGATGCGCCGCTCGATGACCACAATGTCGAGCGCTACTGTAACCTCATGGACGAGATGGCGGCCTCTACTGAGACTCGCTTCGTAGTCATCACCCACAATCCCATCACCATGGCCCGCATGGATCGCCTCTTCGGCGTCACCATGGCGGAGCAGGGCGTCTCGCAGCTCGTCTCCGTCGACCTGCAGACCGCCGAACGGCTGCGCGAAATCGCTTGAGAGCGATGATAAAACTGTTCCCGTTTCGACAAGAAATTGCTCCGTCGTCTGCCGCACAGCCCTAAAGCGTGCTAGCGTCGTCTTTAAATCAACAACATGGGCGCTGATCCGCTCGGAAGGGAAGTATGTCTGACTCGACTGGCGGTATTTTCGATATCCTCGGAATACTTGCCGTATTGCTGCTCGTCGCCGCCAACGGCTTTTTCGTTGCGGCGGAGTTTTCTCTGGTGTCCGTCCGCCGCAGCCGCGTGACGGAGCTCGTTGCCGAAGGGCGCATGAACGCCAAGGCGCTGCAGAAGGCGGTCGATAATCTCGATGCCAATCTCGCCGCCACGCAGCTCGGCATCACCATTTCCTCGCTTGCCCTCGGTTGGGTCGGCGAACCCGCTCTTGCTCATCTGCTCGAGCCGCTGCTCGATTTTCTGCCCGGAACATGGGCTGCGGCTGGGTCGCATGCGATCGCCGTCGCCATTTCCTTCATCATCATCACGGCGCTTCATATCGTGCTTGGCGAGCTTGCGCCGAAGAGCCTGGCGTTGCAGCGCAGCGAAGGCACCGCGCTTGGCGTCGTGCGTCCGCTCGGCCTGTTCCTCTTCTTGCTGCGTCCGGCCATTACCGTGCTGAACGGCCTCGGCAATCTCGTGCTCCGCCTTTTCGGCCTGCGTCCCGGTGCCGGCGAGGGCTCGCTGCATTCGCCGGCCGAGATCAAGCTCCTGATCGCCGAAAGCCAGGAGGCTGGTCTGTTGGAACAGGCGCAGCAGGATCTGGTCGAACGCGTCTTCAATATCGGCGACCGCGACGTCTCCGACATCATGACGCCGCGGCTCGAGGTCGAGTGGATCGATGCCGACGATCCGCCAGAGGAAATGCAGAAGACCATTCGTGAAAGCCGCTTCGAGCAGCTTCTTGTGGGTCGCGGATCGATCGACGAGCCGATCGGCATGATCCTGAAGAAGGATCTGCTTGACCAGCTTCTGAACGGCGAGCCGCTGAACCCGATGGCCGTCATCCGCCAGCCCCTGGTCGTTCATGAATCGACGGCTGTCTTCAAGGTGCTTGAAAACTTCAAGCGCGCGCCCGTCCGCCTCGCCATGGTTATCGACGAATATGGCAGCCTGGAGGGAATCGTCACGCAGACGGACCTGCTGGAAGCGATTGCCGGCGATCTGCCCGACATGGAAAACGAAACGCCCGATGTCGTTGAGCGCGCCGATGGATCGCTGCTGATGGAAGGCATGATGCCGGTCTATGACGCCTTCGCGCGGCTGGGGCTGCGCTTCAGCGACGAGGACGTCAATTTCCACACGCTCGCAGGCTTTGCGCTTTACCAGCTCGGCCATCTGCCAGAAGTGGGCGAAAGCTTCTCCTTCGGCGGCTGGCATTTCGAGATCATCGATCTCGACGGCATGCGCATCGACAAGATTCTCGCCAAGCGCGAGCCGCAAGCTTAGCCGCCGAATCACTCTGGATGGACCGGAAGGTTCTCGATTTCGATCAATCGACTGAAATCGGGAGCCTCCGCGTCATATTTATTGTGCAGCGCAACATTTCGCCGTATTTGTCGATTTTCATTTGTGCTGCAGTGAATTAAGTTCAACCGGAGGAGTTGGACAGAGACGATGACGAATTGGGTCTACACATTCGGCGACGGTAAGGCCGAGGGGGGCGCCGGCGATTTTGAACGGCTCGGCGGCAAGGGCGCAAATCTTGCTGAAATGTGCAATCTCGGCCTGCCGGTTCCACCGGGACTGACGATCGTCAGCGATGTCTGCAGCTTCTATTACAAGAACGGCCGTAAAATCCCTGAAGAGCTGAAGCCGCAGGTCATGCGAGGTCTGCAGCGAATGGAGGCCATCACCGGGCGCAAGTTCGGCGATACGGAACGACCGCTGCTGGTATCCGTGCGCTCCGGCGGCCGCGCCTCTATGCCGGGCATGATGGATACGGTTCTCAATCTCGGGCTTAATGACGCTACAGTGCAGGCGCTCGGCCACGATGCCGGCGATGCTCGTTTTGCCTGGGACAGCTACCGCCGCTTCATCCAGATGTATGCCGATGTCGTCATGGGTCTCGACAATGAGGTCTTCGAAGAGATCCTGGAGGATGAGAAGGCCCGGTTCGGTCATGAGTTCGATACCGATCTGACCGCCGTCGAATGGCAGCATGTCGTCTCGATCTACAAGGCAGTCATCGAGGAAGAATTGGGCGAGGCCTTCCCACAGGAGCCGGAAGTTCAGCTCTGGGGCGCTGTCGGTGCCGTTTTTGCCAGCTGGATGAACGCGCGCGCCGTCACCTATCGCAATCTGCATAATATTCCAGAGGCCTGGGGTACCGCCGTCAATATCCAGGCGATGGTGTTCGGCAATCTCGGCAATTCGTCCGCGACAGGCGTCGCCTTCACGCGAAATCCGTCGACGGGCGAGAAGGAGCTTTACGGCGAATTCCTCGTCAATGCGCAAGGGGAGGATGTCGTTGCCGGCATCCGCACGCCGCAAAGCATCACGGAAGTCGCCCGGATCGCGTCGGGCTATGACAAGCCGTCGATGGAAAAGCTGATGCCGGAAGCCTTTGCCGAGTTCCGGAACATCTGCGCGCAGCTGGAAGCGCATTACCAAGACGTGCAGGACCTGGAATTCACCATCGAGCGCGGCAAGCTTTGGATGCTGCAGACGCGCAATGCTAAGCGAACCACCAAGGCGGCGATGAAGATCGCCGTCGACATGGTCGATGAGGGACTGATCACCGAAGACGAAGCTGTTTCCCGCATCGATCCGACGTCGCTGGACCAGCTTCTGCATCCGACGATCGACCCGCGCGTCCACCGCGAGGTCATCGGCTCCGGCCTGCCCGCATCTCCAGGGGCTGCCACGGGCGAAATCGTCTTCACCGCCGAAGAGGCGATCATTGCCGAGGAAGAAGGCCGCAAAGCCATTCTCGTACGGATCGAGACGAGCCCCGAAGATATTCACGGCATGCATGCCGCTGAGGCGATCCTGACCACGCGCGGCGGCATGACCAGTCACGCGGCCGTCGTTGCCCGCGGCATGGGCATTCCTTGCGTCGTCGGCGCCGGCACCATGCGCATCGACATGCGTAATGAGAAGCTGATCGGTATTGGCGTCACCTTGAAGAGGGGCGATATCGTCACGATAGACGGCTCTACCGGCCAGGTCCTGAAGGGCGAAGTGCCGATGATACAGCCGGAATTGTCAGGTGATTTCGGGCGCATCATGGCCTGGGCGGACCGCTCGCGCCGCATGACGGTGCGCACCAACGCCGACACACCTGCCGATGCGCGCGCGGCCCGTTCCTTCGGCGCCGAAGGCATCGGCCTTTGCCGCACTGAGCATATGTTCTTCGAAGGCGACCGTATTCATGTGATGCGCGAGATGATCCTTGCGGAGGACGAAACGGGGCGCCGTGCCGCCCTCGCCAAGCTCATGCCCATGCAGCGGCTTGATTTCACCGGCCTTTTCACCATCATGCATGGCTTGCCCGTGACGATCCGCCTGCTCGATCCGCCGCTGCACGAATTCCTGCCGAAGACGGATGAGGAAATCGCCGAAGTGGCCGGGATCATGGGTATGGAGCCGGCCGCGCTGCGTCAGCGGGTGGATGCGCTGCACGAGTTCAATCCCATGCTTGGCCATCGCGGTTGTCGCCTGGCGATTTCCTATCCGGAGATCGTCGAAATGCAGGCCCGCGCCATCTTCGAGGCGGCGGTCCTCGCTGCACGCGAGACGGGGGCTGCCGTTGTGCCCGAAATCATGGTGCCGCTCGTCGGTCTGCGCTCGGAGCTCGATTACGTCAAGGCCCGCATCGATGAGGTGGCGCGCGCCGTGATGACCGAAGCGAAAATGAAGATCGACTATCTCGTCGGCACGATGATCGAGCTGCCGCGCGCGGCCTTGCGTGCCCATATCATCGCGGAGGCTGCCGAATTTTTCTCCTTCGGTACGAACGACCTGACGCAGACGACATTCGGCATGTCACGCGATGACGCTGCCGCCTTCATCCCGACCTATCAGCGCAAGGGCATCATCGAGCATGACCCCTTCATATCGCTCGATTTCGACGGGGTCGGCGAACTCATCCGCATCGCGTCGGAGCGCGGCCGCCGCACGCGCAACGACATGAAGCTCGGCATCTGCGGCGAGCATGGCGGCGATCCCGCGTCTATCCATTTCTGCGAGGATATCGGATTGGATTACGTATCCTGTTCGCCGTTCCGCGTGCCGATCGCGCGGCTTGCGGCGGCGCAAGCCGCGATCAAGGGGCGAGCCTGATTCTCAAATTCTGAAATATGCAGGTCAGTGGCGCCAGTAGCCGCGATGGTAGTAATATCCCGGACCGCCGACGACGATGGTCGGACCCCAGAAGAAGTCGTCATTGCTTTCCATGAAAGCCCGCTGATCCGCGCGCCGGCTAAGATCCTGATTCATCAGGCAATTGGCAAAGTTCTGGGTGCCTGGTTTAAAGCCATAGCCGCTGCATCTTGACGCATCGGCCGCCCGGATTTCTTCGGCCGTCTGGCAGGAGGAGAGTGCAAGCACGATGGCGAGAAGAGATAGTGCGGAAGCTGCGATACGCATGACATGTTATCCTGAATGCGGATTTACAGGCACAGACTATAGCGTCGCGCGTGGTGGCGCGAAAGACGTATTACCGCCGCAGCCAGGTTGCTTAGGCCGCTTCCTTTGGCTTTGTCGGCATCCGCTGCAAGAGATCGACAAAGGCATCGGCGAAGCGCAGCAGGTGCGCGGTGTCTTCATCCGGCTGCAGCAGGCGGATTTCCGCACCGTCTTCGTCCAGAGCGGCAAAGAGGGTGCGCATCGTTGCATTCCCTTCGGGAATTCGCAGCACCGCCAATCTGCGGCAATCGGGTATCAGCCCTTCAGCCGGCAGATCGAACAGGAAGTCGCCCTGCACGGCCGAAGCGGCCTTGCGCACGGCTTCGCAGAAGCCAGGTTCGCCGCCGGAAAAACCCTCAAGCGAAAGCTCCAGTTCAAGCAGCTCCAGCGGCAGGAACGGGTCGATCGTATCGGTTCCGGCAATCGCCGCTCCCGGCACTGATTTGGCAGTGACGTCTTGAGAAAGCATCGGTTCCATCTCATCAAGTCCTTTCACAGCCTCGATAAAACGCTAAAGAATGGCCTTTTTTAGGAATTTAAGCAAGTGCTCACGTTTTTGGTCTAGGCGTTACTGGTTTGAGCTTGGACAAAACATTGGACACCGATGCCGTGACATTCGATTTATTTTCGGCATTTCTTGATCTAAACATAAGTCGCTTTCTGGGATTCGGTGCATCCGGCTTCCGATCCGACGCGCCGACGAGCCTTTGATGACCATTCGTTTCGACCGTCCTGTTTCACATGCCGCCCGCGCCGCGCGTTTGATCGCTTCGTTTGCATTGGTTCTCTGCGGAGTGACGCTGATCGGCCACCGTTTCGGCCCGCTGGAAACGCCTTACTTCGTTCTGCTGCTCCTGATTTCTGCCGGCTGCGCCATCCTGGCGGTGCTGCTCGCGCTGGTCGGTCTTGCTCAGCTCTGGCAGAGTGCCGCCATCGGTGGTGTCTCCGCCGTCAAGGCGCTCGTCTATGCCGCCCTGCCGCTGGCGATTTTCGGTTTCGGTGCCGAGCGCTACTGGACCCGGCCGCATATCTACGAGATTTCGACCGATCTCAACGATCCGCCGGAATGGCTGGCGACGCCGGATGCGCGGCAGTTGTGGCTGCCGCCGCGCCATCTGGTGACGCAGCAGGAACGCGAGGCGCAGTTCGATGCCTATCCCGCTTTGATCAGCCGCCGCTACGAGGGCGCTGCCGACCGTGTGTTGGAGGCGGTGCGCAAGGTTGCGCATGATTATCACATCACCATCGTCAAGGCCGAAGGCGCCGATGTGGCCGATCCGAATGGCAATGTGAGGCCGAAGCGGCGTGGACGCCCGCAGACCGTCAATCCAGCCCAGGATGACAGCGCCGCCGGCGATGTGCCCGCTATCGTTCCTGTGCCGACGCCACGTCCCTTCCGTGACGGAGTGGCGGAACTCATCCGCCAGAATACCGACGTCATTCTGCAGGGCGAGGTGCGAACCCGCATCTTCGGCCTGCCATGCGATATATTGATCCGCATTCGCGAGGAGGCGGAAACGACGCTGGTCGATATCCGTGTTGCCTCCCGCTACGGCCAGGATGATCTCGGGGTCAGCGCCGATCTGGCCGATGGCTACCTGAAGGCGCTGGATGCCGAACTGCTCGGTATCGCCGGAAGCTGAGACGGCTCAAGCCGGTCGATATGTTCCCAACAGCGCCGGCGGCCCATCGGTTTCCACCTGCCCCTTCTCCACCAAGTCTTCCAGATGCGCCAGCACCGAAAGTGCTGCTGCGCCATGCAGGCGCGGGTCCGTATCGCGATAGATGGCCTTCACCATGTCCGGGATCAGCCGGTCGCCGGCCTTGATGCGTTCCAGCACGGCGCGCTCGCGCATGCGCCGGTGGGTTCTGAGGCCGCGCATGAAGGAGGCCGGCTCCTTCACCGGCCCGCCATGTCCGGGCAGGAACAGCCGGTCGTCGCGGGCGAGAAGCCGCTCCAGCGAGGCCATGTAATCCGCCATCGATCCGTCAGGAGGCGCGACGATCGAGGTCGCCCAGGCCATGACATGATCGGCGGAAAAGACGATGCCCGTGCCCTCGAGCGCGAAGCAAGCGTGGTTGGCCGTATGGCCAGGCGTCAGCAGCGCCGTCATCGTCCAACCGTCTCCAGAGACGTTTTGACCATCGGCGAGCACGATATCGGGCTGAAACTCCATGTCGGAGCTTTCGGCAAAGGGATTGATCTCGCCCTGATGCAGCGGCCGCGCAGCCCGATGCGGCCCTTCGCCGACAGTCAGCGCCCCCGTCGCCTCCTTCAGCCGCTTCGCCAGCGGAGAGTGATCGCGATGAGTATGGCTGACAAAGATATGCGTGACCTCGCGCCCCTTCAGCGCCGCCATCAGGGCAGCGAAATGCTCTTCATTCTCCGGGCCCGGGTCGATGATGGCGACGGAAGAGCCGCCGACGATGTAGCTGTTGGTGCCGTGGAACGTGAAGGCGCTGGGATTGTTGACCGTCATCCGCTCGATGCCAGGCACGACGGGGATGGCGCGGCCATAGGCGGGTTCGAAGGCGAGGTCGAAGTCAGGCGTGCTCATGATTGCTTGTATTCGATTTCGATGAATGACATCGGCTCGGAGCCAGCATTGACGACATTGTGCTCCACGCCCGCCTCGCGCCGGTAGGCAGCGCCCCTGGCGATATCGACCCGCCTGATACCGCCGGGCTCCTCCAGCAGAAACTGGCAATCCGTCATCGGCACCACGACATAGCCAAGGCCATGAACATGATGCCCGGTATCGGCGCCAGGCTCGAAATCCCAGCGCGTGATGCGGCAGACAGCGTCGTCGAGAAGCACGGTGGGCATGGCCGGAGGGCGGGCGCGAAACTGGCTCATCGGACCTCTTCACTTCAAATGCGATGCAACAAGACCTATCATAGCCGCGCAGAAAGCACACAGAAATATGCATCCGCACATCACTTAGTCATTGTAGCGCGATGCGACCTTTGCTAATCAGACGCCGATTTGGCTGGCATGACAGCTATTTCTCTGTTGGGGCGTCGCCAAGCGGTAAGGCACCGGTTTTTGGTACCGGCATTCCCAGGTTCGAATCCTGGCGCCCCAGCCACACGACATCCGACAAAATAGTGATTAGTTGACCTTCTTCGGCTTGACGACCGTGGGCTCAACAGGTGTCGATCCTGCCCATGCAAGCTTGTTCGTGAATGCGCTGCAAGCCTGCATGTCGCCAACCAAGATCGATGCGCCTACGAAATTTCCGTTCACCCGGTCGCGAGCCTTCTTAACGTCCGCGTCGGTCGCGCCGAGTGCTTTCGCCTGGGCAAGGTTCTTTTCCGCATCGGCGCGCATTTGTACAACCGAGCTGTATCCACCGTAAGCAGGACAGTTCGTGGCAATCGTTTCCGCGCCCGCATAGCGGTTTAGGTAAGTTTCCATCGGCGATCCGGGGGTGGTTGCACAGCTTGCGAGCGCAGATATTCCGGCCAATGCCGCAAGAGATTTCAACTTCATATTAGCGCCAACAAAAGTAAATTAACGCTGAAGTTGCAATCAACGATATAACTTTTAAGATGTCTATAGTGAAATAACGAAGGGTGAGGAGAAATCCCTAGGTGGGTGACTTGCACACAAAAACGGGCAGCCCTCGCAGGCCGCCCGCTGATATTGTTTCGGGATGAAGCTTTTGGCCTTAGTCCGCTTGTTCGGCTTTT
This sequence comes from Martinezella sp. CNPSo 3795, assembly GCF_057784475.1. NCBI lineage: Bacteria > Pseudomonadati > Pseudomonadota > Alphaproteobacteria > Hyphomicrobiales > Rhizobiaceae > Martinezella > Martinezella sp. CNPSo 3795. Next base: position 283,269 of record NZ_JBXSOQ010000008.1, read on the forward strand.
GCAGTCTTTTCCAGCGGAGCCAGAAGCTCGGCGCAGTAGGAGGGGCCGCTGACGCCGGGCTGGTCGCCGAGGATTTTAACCGACCGGATTTCGTAGCTCTGGTTGGTAACGATGTCGGCCTTGCAGCTGAGGGAGCGCTTGCCGGCTTTCTTGCCGTCCTTGTTGACGATGGTGACGTTCTTGTAGCCGCCACGCCAGGTGTAGACGCGATTACCGCCTTCATCGCGATCTGAGATCGGCGGGCCGTAAGCCGCGAAGAAGCGGCCTGCAGACTGGCCCTGCCAGCGATCCTGAACGGGGTTCTTCGCAAGCAGCGGCAGGGCTGCTGTCGTTGTTGTCGTCGTGGTGCTGCAACCGGCCAGCGCCAGCAACAGTCCAGCCGCGGTCATCATGCGGATATTCATCGTGTCGTCCTTGAGCTTCTGTCACGCATAAGGTTGCGGAAAGGCCGCTGTCCCACGGCATTTCCACCTGTCCCGCTTAGGGCTTTAGCGCCAAAGCCGGCAAAAGAAAATTCCCATCCGCGTGTACAAACGGGATTTTACTTGATCTGTTGCGTCTTTTGCACGCCGGCATTTTCGGCCGCTGTTTCCTGCCGGTTTTCTAGGCAGATGCGGCTGTAATTTTTTCGTCAAAAATCAGATGCTTTTTTTGAATTTGGTGCTTGTGCATCAAAAATGGCTGGTCTATAGAAGCGCCGCTGGTCACGGAGTGTAGCGCAGTCTGGTAGCGCACCACGTTCGGGACGTGGGGGTCGAGTGTTCGAATCACTCCACTCCGACCAGCTTAAGACACTGATCTTGTTCCCGAAAAAATCTCCCATTTAAGAGTGCTGTCTGCGTGCCTTGCAAGGCCGGACGGGGTTTCGCCAATGCCTGATGGCGGCGTTTCGATCAGGCCGTCTCGCTCCTTGAGGACGGGCGTATGAGGCTTTGCCGCAATCCTTCTGGTGCCTGTCGCCTATTCCCCCTTTCATAAGCTCACATCCAAACCGCGCCTCGGGTACGCTTTTACAAAACCGGCTCTTTTTGTCGCCCGAAGCACCATATACAAGGAAGAGGGACGTGCATCCGACTCAGGCGAGAGTTCGGCTGGCAGGTGCTGGAGCGGAGTAACGGAATGAGTCTTGTTGACGGGGTGGCCAGATTGGCTGGGGAGACGATCATGGGGCGACGGCAGACTAACAGCGCTTTGCGCAGTAAGGCCGTTGGGAAGAGATTGGGAATTGGGAAGAGATTGGGAATCGCGACCGGCTTCAGTGTGCTGGCGTTGAGCGCCGCATTTCTTCTGGGTTCCAGCAGCAATGCCCTGCGTGCCGCCGATTGCGGCAACGTCGCCGGACCTGGGCTTGACTGGAGCGGCTGCAGCAAGACCAATATCATGCTGCAGAGCAGCGACCTTCACGGTGCCAATCTGGCCGGCGCGCATTTCGACAGCACCGATCTCAGCGATACCAATCTGACCTCGGCCAATCTCGAGAAAGCGACTCTGGTGCGTGCCTGGCTGAAGAATGCCAAGGCCGATGGCGCCAACTTCGCAAAGATCGAGGCATATCGCTCCGATTTCAGCAGTGCCTCCGCCAATGGCGCGTCCTTTGCCAATGCCGAATTGCAGCGCGCCGAATTTGCCGGCGCGCAGCTGAAGAACGCCGATTTTCAGAAGGCGGAGCTCGGCCGTGCCGATTTCGACAAGGCCGTGCTGACGGGCGCGAATTTCTCCTTCGCCAATCTCTCGCGCGCCACGTTGAATGGCGCGGTGATGGACGGGTCGACTTCCTTCAGCGGCGCCTTCATGTATCTGACGCGCATCGAGGGTCTTGATCTTTCGAAGGCAAGCGGTCTGCAGCAGGCGCAGATCAATCTAGCGTGCGGGGATAATACGACCATATTGCCGTCCTGGTTGAAAGCGCCGTCCAGCTGGCCTTGCCCGCCCGATGAGAAGGACTGACAGTCTCTTCGTGACAGAACTTCGAAAGAGCAGACACATGTTCGTAGAAAAATCGATCCAACATGGCAGCAAGCCCGAATTCTATCGAGAGCTTGCGGATCAGCTGAAGGCCTTGCTTGATGGTGAGCGCGATGGGATTGCCAATGCGGCCAATACCTCGGCGCTGATCTTCCAGATGCTGCCGGAGCTTAATTGGGCGGGCTTTTATTTCCTTCACAGGGAAGACGAGCTTGTGTTGGGGCCGTTTCAAGGCAAGCCCGCTTGTGTCCGCATTGCCGTCGGTCGCGGCGTCTGCGGAACAGCGGTCGAAAGGGCGCAGTCGGTCCTCGTCGAGGATGTGCATGCCTTTCCCGGGCATATCGCCTGCGATGCGGCCTCGCGGTCGGAGCTGGTCGTGCCGCTCTTTCGCGATGGGAAGGTCTTCGGCGTCATCGATCTCGACAGCCCGCTGCCCGGCCGCTTCGATGGTGACGATCAAGCCGGTATCGAGGCGCTCGCCGCGATTTATGCGGCCTCAAGCGAGGCGAATGGCTAAGCTGCAGGAAGGGCAGGGCGTCACGCAGTCGTGATCGATATGGCAAATCGATCGCGTGATACCTATATTGGCCCTGCAAACACTCCCTCAGCGCTGCTCGAGCTTCATCCGGCCCTCTCCGTGCCCCCAGGACCAGGCCAAGCTCGGAGGGCGTGCCGAGGGGCAAGGAGAACAACAATGGGCAAATACAGCAAGACGGCAGAGGCCATCGCCAAGCTTACCCCTGAGCAGTATCGCGTGACGCAGCAGAGCGGCACGGAACGTCCCGGCTCCGGTGAATATCTCTATAACAAGCAGCCGGGCATCTATGTCGATATCGTCTCGGGCGAGCCGCTTTTTGCTTCCGCCGACAAATTCGATTCCGGCTGCGGCTGGCCGAGCTTCACCAAGCCGATCGAACCCGCCAATGTCAGCGAATTGACCGACATGTCGCATGGCATGGTGCGCGTCGAAGTGCGCTCGGCCAATGGCGACAGCCATCTGGGCCATGTTTTCCCGGATGGTCCGATCGATCGCGGCGGCTTGCGCTATTGCATCAATTCCGCCTCGCTTCGCTTCGTGCCGCGTGACCGCATGGAGGCAGAGGGCTATGGTGCCTATATCGATCAAGTGGAGGATGTAAGATGACAACGGAACGTGCAGTTCTCGCCGGCGGTTGCTTCTGGGGCATGCAGGATCTCATCCGCCGTTACAACGGCGTCATCTCGACGCGCGTCGGCTATAGCGGCGGCGATGTCCGCAACGCCACCTACCGCAACCACGGCACCCATGCCGAGGCGATCGAAATCATTTTCGATCCGCAGAAGATCAGCTATCGCGATCTGCTGGAATTCTTCTTCCAGATCCATGATCCGACCACGCGCAACCGGCAGGGCAACGATGTCGGTTTGAGCTACCGCTCGGCGATCTTCTACACCAGCGAAGAGCAGAAGCAGGTCGCGTTGGATACGATCGCCGATGTCGACGCTTCCGGCCTTTGGCCCGGCAAGGTCGTCACTGAGGTCGCCCCCGTCGGCGATTTCTGGCAGGCAGAGCCGGAGCACCAGGATTATCTGGAGCGCTATCCGAACGGCTATACCTGCCACTTCATCCGGCCGGGCTGGAAACTGCCGCGCCGGCAGGCCGACGCAGCGCAGCGCGCGGCGTCCTGATGAAAGGATCGGCCGGCGCTGGCCGGCTGGACTCCTTCCTTGGCTCATGGGAGGTGAAGCGGCGGATCATCGATCGCTTCAATCGCTCCCTGGTCACATTCGAAGGGCAGGCGTTCGTTACGCCTGTCCAGTTCGAGGAACATGGCGATACGCGAAGCGACCATGCAACGCTGAGAAGCAGCCGCACCTATCGGCTTGACGATGCCGACGACGATCTCGTCGTGCGTTTCCCCAATCTTTCGGAATTCATTCGCATCGGTGAGGGCGCCTCGCAGCGCGTCACCCATCACTGCGGTCCCGATCTTTATCGAGGCCGTCTGTTCTTTCGCACGTCGGATGATTGGGCGGAGATGTGGCATGTGCGCGGGCCCAGAAAAAACTACCTGAGCCTCGCGCACTACCGACGCATTTGATCGGAACCGGTCTCCCGAATGGGAGGCCGCGTTAGCGAGCCTGGCGCCGTGCCCGGACGGCCTTCGCCAAATCTTCCAGCGTGCGCACCGAGGTCGGCCAGTCGATGCAGCCATCCGTGATGCTTTGGCCGTAAACCAAAGGCTTGCCCGGCACGAGATCCTGGCGGCCGGCGACGAGATTGCTCTCCATCATCATGCCTTTGATCCGCCGATCCCCGCCTGCGACCTGCTCCGCGACCGATGTGACGACGAGCGGTTGGTTTTCCGGGTTCTTGCTGCTGTTGGCATGGCTGGCGTCGATGATGATGCGCGGCTCGAGCCCGACCTTGAGGGACTGTTCTGCCGTCGACTGCACGCTCTCGGCGTCATAATTGGGCTCTCTGCCGCCTCGCAGGATGATGTGACAATCCTCGTTGCCGCGGGTCGAGGCGATCGCGGCAAGGCCTTCCTTGGTCACGGCCGGGAAGTGATGCGGTTGCGATGCCGCGACGATTGCGTCGAGCGCGATGCGCACGTCGCCATTCGTGCCGTTCTTGAAGCCGACAGGGCAGGAGAGGCCGGATGCGAGCTGCCGATGCACCTGGCTTTCGGTCGTCCTCGCGCCGATCGCGCCCCAGCTCACGAGATCGGAAATATATTGCGGCGTGATCGTATCGAGATATTCGCAGCCTGCCGGCAGACCGATCTCGTTGACGTCGAACAGCAGCTTGCGGGCGATGCGCAGGCCTTCCTCGATGCGGTAGCTGCCGTCGAGATGCGGGTCGTTGATCAGACCCTTCCAGCCAACCGTCGTACGTGGCTTCTCGAAATAGACGCGCATGATGATTTCGAGATCGTCCGCGAAGCGGTCCCGTTGTTCCCTGAGCAGGGCGGCATACTCGTGGGCAGCAGCCGGATCGTGAATGGAGCAGGGGCCGATCACAACGATCAGTCGGTCGTCTTCGTCGCGCAGGATGTTGTGGACGGCGTTGCGCGCCCCGGTGACGGTCGCTGTCACCGCCTCGTCGCGGGGGATTTCATCGATAATTCGAGAGGGCGGCGTCAGCGCCGTGATCTCGACAATGCGCAAGTCGTCAGTGGAATTCAACACGGTATCGGTTCCTTTTGGGGTCATACCGTGGCGACAAAAAAGCCGCCAGGTAGAACTAGCGGCTGTTCGGGTCTTTGCTGTCGTGTCTTTTCTAACTACGCACAGGCCCGTCTCCGCTGAGAGCAGCGGTACGAATAAAATCGTGCGGAATATGCGTGAGCGAAAGACATGGGCTGTCTCTACGATAAAAAATGCCTGGTGTCGATGAGGAAGATTGAGATTTCAGACGGCATGCTGCAGAGCCAGCCTTCAGAAAAAATGACTTACCCCTGTCTCGGAAGGATCGGCCCGACTTCGCTGGAAGTAAGGCCGATCCCCATCCGATCAGGGGTCAAGTCAGATCAGATCTCAGTAAAGTGGTCTTAGAAGCTACGCTGGAAGCGGAGAACGCCAGCCCACTGGTCCTGATTGATGGAGTCCCAGTTGGTGTAGGATACTTCCGGCGTGATCTGCAGGTTCTTGACCGGGTTCCAACGGACGTTCGCGGTGGCTGCGAAAATCTTCGAGTCGGTGTAGGCAACCTGAGCGTTCGCCTGCAGCTTTTCGTTGATCGGAACGGTGAAGCCGCCCCAGACAGCCCAGTCGCCCCAGCCGATGCCCTTGGCAGAGCCAGCGCCGTTGGCGTTTGCATACTTGTTCAGCTTGTCACCATCGGTGTTCCAGCCGCCCATCAAGAAGGCCTTGAAGACGCCGAAGTCGGCATCGACGCGAGCCTTGATGGCGCCTTCTTCGACGATGGAGTCATAACCGCCGACGATCTTAAAGCCGAAGTTACCAGCCTTGTAACCAGCACCGGCAACAACATCCGGAGCGTAGTGGTTGGTGCTGTTTTCGCCGTTTGCGCCCGTAGCGCCCGAACCGGAGTTCGAGTCTTCAACCGAGATCACAGCCGTGAAGCCGTTGCCGGCGTCATAGTTGTAGGTCAACTGGTTGAGTTCGTACGGGCCGTCATTGACCACGTCGTCGTTGATGACATTGCCAGCGTAACCGATGTACGAGTTGTACTGGGAGTCAGCCTTACCGACCAGGAAGCCACCGAGGCTGATGTTTGCGAACAGCAGCTTCGTGGTGGTCGAGCCGCCATCCTGCCAGTCCCAACGGATGACCGTGTTGGTCTTCAGCGGGCCATATTCGGTGTCGGTCGCAGTGTCGAGGCTCAGATGAGCGCGCGTGTGCCAGAGCGTGCCATTGTGGCTGTTCGGGTTGTAGGCGTCGTACCACTTGCCTTCGGTACGGACATAACCGCCGATCTTGAGGCAGGTTTCCGTACCCGGGATGAAGAAGTAGCCAGCGCCATATGCGTCGCAGATGCGAACGTATTCCAGCGGTTCCGGCTCGGCAGCAACGATAGCGTCGGCTGCCTGAGCGCCAGAAACTACTGCCAGGGCAGCAGCGGAGCCGAGAAGAAGGCTCTTGATGTTCATAAAAACTCCAATCCAATATAGATTGGGCATAGGCAATCGCGCCGAAAAATCGACGTGCCTTAACCCTATCCCTGTTTAAAAACCCCGACTCGGGAGAAACGGGCCCCACCCGCTTCTGGTCGCTATTAAAGACGAATTCCTGCAAAGTTATATGATATATTTTTCTCGGGATGACTTTTTCGTGAAATTTAAGTTCGAGTTGCAAGAAAGCAACAGGCGCAAACAAAATGCTAAGTTCTGCATAATATTGGCTACGCAATAGTCATTTTAAGATAGAATGTGGTTCCTTATCTTATTCGAATATTATTTGATAATATTTATTGCGGCGTGCTCGGCCAAATGCAGTTGCCCATTTGGTGGCTACACTACGTCATCGCCCTCTCGCGGCAGCCGACGGGTCTATTCAGGCCATCGCCAGCTCTTCCGGTCGGTTAGTATGAGGCTGGTCGCTTCGAGGCTGAGACGATGAGTTTGCTCAATATAGAGCCGATCATGATGCCCCAGAGCCCGCTGGTCATGCCGACGATGATATCGAGCGGCGAACCATAATTGCCGCTTGCCAACAGATGCGAAAGGGAAAGCGCCAGCACGCTGCCGATCATCAGGAGACAAGTGAAGGAGGGAGACTGCGGGTAGGCGAGGCGGGCAAGCATGCCTGCTACGCAGAGCGCAAGGGCGCGAAAGATGTCAAACGGATTGCCGAATGTGGCCTGCCAATTGAGATGAGCAAGCGTTACGCCGATAAGCGCCGCAATATAGGTCCAGGCAATAATCTTCAAAAACCGGTCTGATATCATGGGGATATGATATAGCAGCGGCGAATATAAACGCCAGCCTGACGCCGCTGCGAAGATCGTTGGCGCACGAATCTAGCGCGCACATTTTATGTGGTTTCGAAATATTCTGTTGCGGCGCGGTAAGGTTTTCGGCCGTGTTTGGCCTTCGATTCGCCTTCTTGCTGTGCCGCCGTCAGTGAGTGGACTGGCCGCGTTACCTTTCCGGCCAGTCATCAATGCTGCTTAAGCTTTCGATACGCGAAGCGCATCTTCATCCTCGTCCAATTGCTCTTCATCGTCTGCGGCAACGGTTGATGATGAACGGCCGAGGAAGGAAAAGACGACGATCGCCGTCAGGACAGTGATGGCAGTCAGAAGCCAGAGGAGCGCGCCGAAGGCGTTGCCATAACCCAGAATAAGCGTGTCATGCCCGATTGCCGGCACAGTCGATGCCGCGGCGGTCAGATTGCCTGTTACGAGCTGCTGGGCAGCCATAGCGGCGTGCTCGCCAGCGGATACGCCGAGATTCGATTGAATGAAGGCGGAGAGGATGGCGCTGACGACGGCAAGCGCCACCCCTTCGCCGGCGACGCGGGTGGTGCTGAAGATGCCGGTCGCCATTCCGGCTCGCTCCTTGGGGACGACGCTGACGGCAAGCCCGTCCATTAGGCCCCAGGGCAAGCTGATGCCGACCCCGATCGTCAGCAGCGGGCCGATGAGAGCGGATGGGGCCGAGCCGGCGGCAAAATGGCTAAGCCAGAAAAGGCCCGTCGCCGAGATGATGAGACCGGCGCCGCAGATCGTTGCGGGGCTGAACCAGCGGGTGAGGAGCCCGGCGACGATCGGCAGGATGAGCAGCGGCGCCGAAAGCGCGACCATCATCCGCCCGGCGGCGATCTCGCTCATGCCTTCGATGCCGACGAAACGCACGGGCAGCAGGATCAGCAAAACGACAAAGGCATAGGCGGGTGCCGCCGCCAGAAGCTGCACGCCGACGAAACGCGGATAGCGAAACAGGCTGAGATCCAGCATGGGTCGCTTCACGACGCGCTCGATGATAGCGAAGGCAAGAAAGAGCACTGCGGCGCCGGCCAGCAGGGCGATGACGAGCGGATCACTCCAGCCGGTTTCCGGCGCGCGCAGAACGCCATAGGTGAAGAGCGTCAAGGCAAGTGTAAAGCTCAGGGCGCCCGGCCAATCTAGCCCCGCCGCATCGGGATCTTTGGATTCGCGCAGGAAACAGGCGCCGAGGCCAAGTGCGAGCAATGCCAGCGCAACCACGAGGATGAAGATGGAGGGCCAGCCGAAGGCATCGATCATCAGACCGGAGGCGATCGGCCCGAAGGCGAGACCTACGCCGAAGCTGGAGCCGACGATGCTGAAGGCACGCATCCTTGCCGCCCCGTCGAACTCCTGAGCCAGCGAGGCCATGCCACCGGAAAAGGCGGCCGCAGCGCCGAGGCCCTGCAGTGCCCTCAGTATATCGAACCAGACGATGTTGTTGGCCAGCGCCAATCCGGCTGAGAACAGCGCGAAGCAACCGACGCCGGTCAGAAAGATGCGCCGGCGGCCAAAGCTGTCAGCCAGCGCGCCCGAGGCCATCAGGCAACTGCCGAAGGTCAGCATGAAGGCGTTGGTGACCCAGTTGAGCGCGATCGGGCTGCCGCCGAGCATGCGGCTGATGGCCGGCAGGGCGACGGCTGGGCCGGTGAATGTTAGCGGCATCGCCGCTGCAGCACAGCAGACGGCGACAAGGACGAAGAATTTCTCGGTCGGACTTGCGACCTTTGTCTGGGGAGAGGTCATCGGATTACCGTTGGGTTTGAGCAAGGAAGGAAGCGGCAGGCAATCCTGGGAGTGATGTTGGCCAAAGGCCCGCGCCTGCGCTTCAAATGACCGCACCAAGATATATTCGCTGCAATCACATGATAATTGCGCTATTTTTCCATATATACCGGAATAAAACTCTCGAATGGAGCGCGCCCATGGATCGTTTAAGCGGATTGACAGCCTTCGTTCGTACCGCGGATCTCGGCAGCTTTGCCGCTGCCGGACGCGTGCTCGGCCTTTCGGCCTCCGCTGTCGGCAAGGCGGTCAGCAATCTGGAGCATCAGCTTGGCGTCCGGTTGCTGCAGCGTTCCACGCGCAGCATTCGATTGACCGAGGAAGGGCGGCTCTTTCACGAGCGTTGCCGGCGCGTGCTTGACGATCTCGACGATGCGCAAGCCTCGCTTGCGCAGGCGGTCGCCGTTCCGCGCGGGCGGTTGCGCGTCAGCGTTCCCATCGTCAGCTATCACTTCCTCTTGCCCGTCGTGCCGGAATTCGTTGCTCGATATCCCGAGGTCGAGCTCGACATCGATTTCAACGACCGTATCGTCGATATGATCGAGGAGGGGGTCGATGTCGCGATCCGCAGCGGCGATCTGCCGGATTCGCGGCTGATATCGCGCACCTTGCGCCCGTTTCAGATGTTGCTCTGCGCCGCGCCCAGCTATCTCGAACGCTTCGGCATTCCCGGTTGCCCGCGTGATCTCAACGAGCATCTGGCCGTCAGGTTTCGTTTCCCGAATAGCGGCAAGCTGCAGGATTGGCCATTGAAAATGCCCGAGAGCGAGGCGGATCTTCGAATGCGAACGGCTTTCTCCTGCAACAATATGGAAGCGGTGCGCGGCGCGACCGTCGCCGGCCTTGGCATCGGCTGCATGCCGGATTTCCTCGTGCGCAGCACGCTTGCGGAAGGAAAGCTCAGAACGGTTCTCGACGATTTCATCGATGAACCCGGCCATTTCCATCTGCTCTGGCCATCCAACCGCCATATGTCGCCCAAGGTCCGCGTTTTCGTCGATTTTCTGAGCGAGAGGCTGTTCGCGAAAAGCTGCGATGTCTTGCCGGCAACGACTGCTGCTTAGGACAGAGGCTTTGGGGGCCGGCTCTAATACCGCCTGTTGGTCATAATGATAATTTCTAGAATCGTCTGAGAGACAGTTGTCGCGGGAGTTCGATTTTGCGACGGTGTTGGCTTCATATGCAGACCTGCCGCAGCAATCCGCAGTTCCCAACCGCCAAAATTTGGAAACCCCAATGAGCCGCTTCTGGAGCCCGATTGTTCATTCCTTGACCCCCTATGTCGCCGGCGAGCAGCCGACGACCGGCGGAATAACCAAGCTCAATACCAATGAGAGCCCTTACGGTCCTTCGCCGCTTGCCCTGGAGGCGATCTCTAAGGCTACATCCGATACGCTTCGGCTCTATCCGGATCCGACGGCGCAGGAGCTGCGCATCGCAATTGCCGAAAGCTTCGGGCTCGACAAGGACGAGGTCTTCGTCGGCAATGGATCGGACGAGGTTTTGGCCCATACGTTCCAGGCGCTGCTGAACCATGAGGAACCGCTGCTTTTCCCCGATATTACCTATAGCTTCTACCCCACCTATTGCCGCCTCTATGGGATCGAATTCCGGCAGATTCCGGTCGATACCGAAATGCGCGTCCGCATTGACGATTATCGCCAGCCCTGCGGCGCAATCATTCTGCCCAATCCCAATGCACCCACGGGGATCGGCCTGCCTCTGGCTGATATCGAAACCCTTCTCCGGGATCATCCCGATCAGGTCGTTGTTATCGACGAAGCCTATGTCGATTTCGGCGGCGAGAGCGCGGTTCCACTCGTCCGCACATATCCAAACCTCGTGGTAATCCAGACCCTCTCGAAGTCGCGCGGGCTTGCCGGCTTGCGTGTCGGTTTCGCCGTCGGACAACGGCCGCTAATCGACGCTTTGGAAAGGGTCAAAGACAGCTTCAATTCCTTTCCTCTCGACCGGCTCGCGCAGGCAGGTGCGGTAGCGGCCTGGAAAGATCGCGACTGGTTCGAACGCCATCGCGCCATGATCATCGCCAGCCGGGAACGGCTGGCCGTTGAGCTCGGGGAGCTGGGCTTTCACGTCCTGCCGTCATCCACCAATTTTCTGTTCGCGCGACATCCGAGCCGGCCAGGTGCGGAACTGGCGGCAGAGCTGCGAAGCAGGAACATTCTGGTAAGACGGTTTTCCGGCGAGCGTATCGGCGACTTCCTGCGCATCAGCATCGGTACGGATGAGGAGTGCGACCGGCTGGTGACGGAGCTCGGCGACATTTTGCAGTGAGCTAACGGCCCCGGACGGTCACTTTGAGGCAGAATGCCAGAAGGGCCGATTACCTCAGTCAAACCGAACCGCGGTGGTGTTGGCGCCACAAAGCAGCACAGCCACCCGCTCGTCCGGGACGGGGACATATTTGCCGGCAAGTAGTGCGGCAAAGGCCGTCGCGCCGCCTGGTTCGGCGACAATCCGCAGCCGATCCCACAAAACCTGTTGCCCCAGCCGGATTTCGTCGTCGGATACGAGCACGGGGCGCTGCACATAGGCTTGTGCAATCGGAAACATGATGTCTCCGACACGCTTCGGCGCAAGTGAATCGGCGGCAATGCTGCCTGCCGGCGCATCGACAGGTTTACCGGCCTCGAAGGCCTTCCAGAGTGTCGGCGCCCCATCTGGTTCGACAGCGACGACTCGGACGCGACCCCGGAACCATGCGGCAATGCCGCCGATCAGTCCACCGCCGCCGACAGCGATCAGCAGCGTGTCGATATCGGGAATGTCAGCCTCGATCTCAAGCCCGGTGGTTCCTTGTCCCAGCAAGGTCTCCGGCTGGTCAAAGGCATGGATCGCCATCGCACCGCGTTCCTCGACCCATTGCTGGCTGGCCGCCAGTGCATCGGCATAGCGCTCGCCGCCGATTACGAGGTTGGCTCCGTAGCCGCGGATACGCTCGGCCTTGGCTGGCGACGTCACGCTCGGCACGAAGATCGTCGCCGGAATGCCCAGCCGCATGGCGGCGTAGGCGACTGCCGCGCCGTGATTGCCACCGGAGGCGGCAACGACGCCGGCTTTCGGCACCTCTCTGCCGAGCAGGCTCGAAAAGGCGCCACGTGCTTTGAACGTGCCGGAATGCTGCAGAAACTCGAGCTTGAAATCGACGGAGCCGGAAGCAAGGCCGAAGTCCGCCAAATCCGCCCGCAGAACCGGCGTGTGGCGGATATGCGGGCGGATGCGCTTTTCGGTTTGTGCGATGCGCTCGGGGGTGATCGTTGTGTCGGCAAGCATAGGCATCTCGTAGGCAGAGGTTGACAAGTATTTTGTTACTTAGCAAACTGACGAAATGCAAGAGGTTGATCTCATCAAGGCTTTGGCGAACGAACGCCGCATCAGGATTCTCAGGTGGCTGAGGGAGCCCCGGGCTCATTTCCCACCACAGATCGATGGTGATCTGGTCGAGGATGGCGTCTGCGCGCTTCTCATCGCCGAGAAACTGGAGATCTCACAGGCAACGTTGAGCGAGCACATGCGCATTCTGGTGCAAGCCGGTCTCGTTCGGCCTAAGCGAATCAAACAGTGGATTTTTTACAAGCGCGATGAAGATCGTATGGCGCTGCTGGCTGCGCTCGTTGCGGACCTTTAGGCGCATCACTGCGCTGCTGGCCTAACGGGCGTCTCCAAGCGAAAATGGCGTAGTGAGCTGGAACCGGCTCATGGACAAGAAATCGGGGGAAGACCTATTGCAGGATCAAACCTCGTTTTATGGCAGCCGCCAAGCCTTGAGGGTTTTCCCAAGCCATCGAGTGCCCCGCCCGATCGACCATTTCCACACCGATTCCGTGTCTTGGCAGAGCTTCCCAATCCGGATCGGGCAGCGAGTTTTCGCCGAAGATCACCGTCCTTGGCATGGGCAATTGATATAATTGTTCGCGCCAGGTCGGAGAATCGCCCAGGACCAGGGAAGATGCGGAACGATGAACGGCGTAGGGCGATGATATCGATAGAGATGCACCCCAGATGTCGTTTCCGTCCGTCATGCAGGTCCGAATGAGGTCAGCATGGCCATGTGCCAGATAGTCGGCCTCGCTCATCTCGGCAATCTTGCGGCTAAAGAAGCCGCCTCCCGAATCGAGATTGGGTTCGCTCAACACAAGATGCCGCACGCACTCACGCAGAAGATGAGCGACCTTGATGGCGACGGCGCCGCCCATGCTGTGGCCGAAAAGATCGGCGGACTCTAGCTTCGAGCCGCGGATAAATTCGACGATCGTTTGAGCGTGATCGGTAATGCCGTATCCGAAATCGGCAGGGTGGTCGCTGAAACCTGACCCCGGCAAATCGATCAGCAATAATCTCCGTCCTGACAGGGCCGGATTTGCCGCAACCGTGGGATAGTCGCACGAAGATGCGCATCCGAGACCGTGGATGAAGAGCAACGGCGGCTCATCCTCTGGTCCCGGTATGTCATGAAATCTTATGGCGCCTTGTGCCGTTCCTGATTGGAAAGTTTTCACGCTACGACCCGATAATTGTTGTTTCGCATAATCGAGTTGCGTCTCATCCAGACATGGGCGCAACCTTGCTGCCGGCACGAGCGCCCGTAGGGGTCAGTCAGCTTCTGACTGGCGGCAAATCTTTTGACAGAGCCGCCGATCAGTGAGCCGGAGGTTGAGCGATCAAATGTCGCTTGCCGCGTTCGCCCAGATTTCAGCGGCTTGTGCGGCGGTGACGCGGCGCACGTCCGTTTCATCGCGGCGGCTCGCGAAGAGTTCGCTTGCCATGATCTGCTCGGCGAGGTCGGCCGGCAGCGACAGGAGAACACGCTGTCCTTCCTTGTGGATGCCACCAACGTCCGAGCGCTTGCCGGTGATCATGCCGCCGGCGACCGTGTTGTTGCTTTCGGGATCGATCAGGATGAAGGAGCCGGTCGAACGGTTCTGCTCGTAGGGGTCGAAGATGGCGCTCTCGTCGAAGGTCAGGCGAACCTTGCCGATGGCGTTCATCCACAGCGCCTGCGCCGGAGCCCAGGCGCCGGTCTTCAGCTCGAGCTGGGCGATCGGCTGCACTTGCACACGCTGACGGCGGCTGCCGCTCTTCAGCCAATAGCGCTTGCCGGGTTCGATGCCTTCCGGCTGTAGTGCTACGATCTGGGCATCGAAGGAAAGGCCCGTCTGCGGCTGGCTGTCGATGGCGACGATCATGTCGCCGCGCGATACGTCCACCTGGCGGTCAAGAACGAGGGTGATGGCATCGCCCGCAACCGCCGCATTGCGCACGAGATCGAAGGTGACGATCTTCGAGACATTGGCGACCATGCCCGAGGGCAGGATCATGACGCTGTCACCCGGCTTCACCGAACCGCCGGCGACCGTGCCCTGATAGCCGCGGAAGCTTTCGCCGGGGCGGGAGACGCGCTGCACCGAAAGGCGGAAGCCGACCGTCTGCGCCGAGCGAACAGTCGCCAGTTCCAGCGTTTCGACCAGCGTCGGGCCGGTATACCACGGCATGGCGGCTTGGCCGGAATAGACGACGTTTTCACCCTTCAGCGCTGACATCGGGATGGCGGTGATCTGCTTGACGCCGAGCGACAAGGCAAACTCGCGGAAGTCGTTGGAAATCTTCTCGAAACCGGCGCGGTCGTAATTCGTCAGGTCGATCTTGTTGACGGCGAGCACGAACTGCTTGATGCCGAGCAGCGAGGCGATCGTGGCGTGGCGGCGGGTCTGTTCGAGGATGCCCATGCGCGCATCGACCAGCAGGACGGCGAGGTCGGCGGTGGAGGCACCGGTTGCCATGTTGCGGGTGTATTGCTCATGGCCGGGCGTGTCGGCGACGATGAAGGAGCGCTTGTCAGTCGAGAAATAGCGATAGGCGACATCGATGGTGATGCCCTGTTCGCGCTCGGCCTGCAGACCGTCGAGCAGCAATGCGAAATCGGGCAGGCCGAGATCGTTCTGCTTGCCGGTGGAATCGCGCTGGAGCGTGGCGGCCTGGTCTTCCTTGACCGCCTTGGTATCCCAGAGAAGACGGCCGATCAGCGTGGACTTACCGTCATCGACGCTGCCGCAGGTGATCAGGCGAAGCGGGCGCGAATCGCGGAGAGCCTTGGCCGGTTCGGCGGCAGACCCAACAGCGGGCCCAACAATGGGCATCGTGACGACGTTGGCGTTTGCGGTCATCTCAGAAATATCCTTCACGCTTCTTCTTTTCCATGGAGCCGGACTGGTCGCGGTCGATTGCGCGGCCCTGCCGTTCGGAAACCGTGGCGATTTCCAGCTCTGCAATAATGTCTTCCAGTGTCGTCGCAGTGGAACGGATGGCCCCGGTCAGTGGGAAGCAGCCGAGGGTGCGGAAGCGGATCACTTCCTCGCGCTTGGTTTCGCCCGGCAGCAGCTCGAGCCTTGGATCTGCTGCCATGATCATCATGCCGTCGCGCTCGACGATCGGGCGCTTGGCCGCGAAATAGAGCGGCACGATCGGGATTTCCTCGGCCAGGATGTAGCGCCAGATATCCACTTCGGTCCAGTTGGAGAGCGGGAAGACGCGAACGCTTTCGCCCTTGCGGATCTGGCCGTTATAGATGTTCCAGAGTTCCGGGCGCTGGTTGCGCGGATCCCAGCGATGGTCCGGCGTGCGGAAGGAATAGATGCGCTCCTTGGCGCGCGAGGCTTCCTCGTCGCGGCGAGCACCGCCGAAAGCGGCGTCGAACTGGCCGGCATCGAGCGCGTGGCGCAGCGCTTCCGTTTTCATGATGTCGGTGTAGCGGGCCGAGCCATAGGTGAAGGGCGTGATATTCTCAGCCTTGCCGCGCGGATTGATATGCTCGATGAGATCGAGATCGTACTTCTTCACGATCTCGTCGCGGAAGGTGATCATCTCGGCGAATTTCCAGCCGGTGTTCACATGCAGGAGCGGGAAGGGGACGCGGCCGGGATAAAAGGCCTTGCGCGCCAGATGCAGCAGCACCGACGAATCCTTGCCGATCGAATAGAGCATGACGGGACGCTCGAACTCGGCCGCAACCTCACGGAAGATATGAATCGCTTCGTTTTCGAGCGCCTTCAGATGGGGATCGAGGGGCGGCTTGACGCTTTGCGGATGGGAGATTTCCGTATCCGGACGGCTATCGGGCATTGATGACTCCAGAACTTTCAAATGTCCCGACCGAAACTTGGTCGGAAAGAATGGATGCGTTGGTTCCCGGTTGAACAGCGGCGTAGGAAACGCGCTTCGGATCGATGCCGGGAGCCGGCGAGCATATTATTGTGTTGTTGCGGCAGCGCCTTCTTCGTGGACATGCAGGCCGCATTCGCGCTTCTCATCGTTTTCCCACCACCAGCGGCCGGCCCGCTCGGGCTCGCCCGGCTTGATGGCGCGGGTGCAGGGCTCGCAGCCGATTGAGGGGTAGCCGCGCGCATGCAGCGGGTTCACCGGCACGCTGTTATCGGCGACATAGGCGCGGATCGCGTCGATATCCCAGTCTGCGAGCGGGTTGATCTTGACCAGGTTGCGCTCGGGGTCGAATTCGGCGAAGGGCGTATCGGCGCGGTTGGCGGACTGGCCGCGGCGCAGGCCGGTAATCCAGATGCTGGCGCCCGAAAGTGCTCGCGAAAGCGGCTTCAGCTTGCGCACGCCGCAACAGGCATGCCTGGCTTCGACGCTCTCGTAGAAACCGTTCAGACCGTATTTTTCCGCATAGGCGTCGATATCGGCCTGTTCCGGCTCGTAGCGGACGATCTTGATATCGTATTGGCTTTCCGTCTCGTCGATCAGGGCGAGCGTTTCCGGGAAGAGACGGCCGGTCTGCAGGGTCGCCACTTCGATCGGCAGGCGGTGATTGCCGATCTCCGCTGTGATCACCTGATCTTCGATCCCGAGCGACGTCGTAAACACGGCACGGCCACCGAGGCCGGCCACGAGAGACAGACGGCCGGCAAGATCGAGCGATGCAAGCTGGCTGTTGAGCGTCGCGGCATCTTCAATAAGGGTAATGGCAGTCATGGGGATCCTGTCCTGATGTTGCCGGGAGTATCGCAGTTCACAACGGCAGCGGACAGAAAAATAGATTTCGAAAGGGAGCGGCTGGAGAGTAAATATCTCCATGAAGCAGCGCCGATAAGGAAAAGCGACCGCCTCGGCTGTTAACCAAGGCGTTTTGCCGCGGGAAGCGGCCCTTCGGAAGCACTCGATATGGCTGACCATGTTTAAGTGCTTGCTTTAATGTCTATAGAAATAGTAGAGTTACACATAGCTTGTCAAATGGAAATCGGAAGTGATGCCCAAAATGATGCACTGCGGTGGATTTTGCGCTAAACTATGGGCATAGCGACGAAGAATGATAACAAGTCTGGGTTGCTAACGTTTCCTGGCCGTGCGCCAAGGGTGTGAGTGCTTCGAAATTGCCCCGGGGACGAGGGCTGAGGAGTTCTATAGCGGACCGGTCGAATCGCTCGACCGGACGTGTCGCATGTGTGTGTGAAGCGGTTCGAAATGATTACTCAGAAAGCAAAATATGCGCTGCGGGCGCTATCTGCCTTGGCCCAATCCGAGGCGGGTGAGCCGATGATGATTTCCGACATCGCTGCCCAGCAAAAGATCCCGAAGAAATTCCTCGAACAGATCCTTCTCGACCTGAAGCATCAGGGCATTGTCATCAGCCGTCGCGGCAAGCAGGGTGGTTATCTCCTGCGCAAGCCGGCGGACGAGATCACCTTCGGCGAAATCCTGCGGGTCATCGACGGGCCGCTGGCGCCGCTACCCTGTCTCTCGCTCACCGCCTATCGTCGCTGCGACGACTGCGACGGTGAGCAGAATTGCGAGATCCGCCACGTCTTTGCCCGGGTGGCGGATGCGACCCGCAAGGTTCTCTTCTCGACGACCATAGCCGATGCCATCGCTCAGCCTGATGGCGCGGAAGTCGCCAGGTTGATGGCTTAGATAGGTCAAGGCCGGGAAAGGCCTACCATGTGCCTTTCTCCGGCATCGGCAGAGCTTCGGCATTCAGTGGGTGGCGTGTTCCTCGCCACCTTCCTTTTCCATGGCACGCCGGGCGCGGATTGCTGCTGCGATGAAGACGCGGGACAGCCCATGATACAAGGGCTCGCGCGACAGTAGCCGCGAGGTCACATAGCCGATCATCGATACAGCCATGATCGGGATGACGGCCTGGTGATCGCCCGTCATTTCCAGGATGATGACGAAGGCCGTCATCGGCGCCTGCACCACGCCGGCGAAATAGCCGGCCATGCCGAGGATCGCCGCAAGCGCCACGCCGCCGCCGACCAGTGTACCGACCGTGCTGCCGAAGCCGGCACCAACGGCAAGTGAGGGGGCGAAGATGCCGCCGGGAATGCCTGATATCATCGACAGGAAGCTTGCCAGCAGCTTCTCGACAAAGAAAAGCAGGGGCAGGGCGTGTCCTTCCACCGCGCCGCGGGCTTGCTCGTAACCGGTGCCGAAGGTTTGGCCGCCGGAAAGCACGCCGACGGCGGCAACGACAAGGCCACAGAGGCCGGCAAGGATCAGCATGCGTTTCAGCGGCTGTGGTTGTGCCCAGCGACGGATGCGAATGCCGGCATAAAGCGCCAATCCGCTGAAGGTGGCGCCGAGCGCACCACCGCCGACACCGCAGATCAGCATGACGATCCAGTCCCGAAACATCGTCGGCGCGGCGTCGGCCGTGCCGAAATAATTGTAGCTGCCGGAGAGGCCGAGTGCGGCAAGGCCGGAAAGAATAACGGCGGTCAGAACCAGACCGTTGGCGCGCGACTCATAGGTGCGGCTCATTTCCTCGATGGCAAAGACGATACCGGCAAGCGGCGTGTTGAAGGCGGCGGCGATGCCGGCGGCGGAGCCGGCAAGGATAAGCCCCTTGGCCTGCGCCATGCCGCCGAAGCGGGCAACGGCCAGCATGAAGGACGCGCCAACCTGCACCGTCGGCCCCTCGCGGCCGATCGAGGCTCCGCTTAGAAGCCCCAATATTGTCAGCACGATCTTGCCGAAAGCCAGCCTGAGCGAGAGCAGCTTTGTTCGATCCTCTTCATGATGCAGGTGTCGCGCGGCAATCGCCTGCGGAATGCCGCTCCCTTGCGAATTGGGAAACAGCGTCGCAGCCAGATACGCCGACAGGACGAAACCGAGCGGCGTCAAAATCAGCGGCAGCAGCCACATCCACTCACCCGATTGCGTCACGCCGGTAAAAGCCCGCTGCGCCACATCGGCGAGCTTGGCAAAGCCGACACTAATGACGCCGATAGCCAGAGCGCCCGTCCAGAACACCAGACGCGGTCGCCAGAGATTGAACGAGCCCCAGATGACGCGGGAACGGCGGAGCAGCTTGGACTTGCGATAGATAGGGGGCATGAGACGCTCTTCAGGGCGGGGAATTGGTGGGCACTATTCTGTCCTGGCAACCGATCTATGCACCGATTGTCGTGCCAAAGCCACGAAACGATGTTTCACTTCGTTGAAAAGACTGGGTGGCAATGGTCCGAGATAGCCGCTTTCCGTTTCCGACGGGCGAATATCCGGTCCCGGCCAGGCAAAATAGTTGCTTTCTGAAAGGATGATCCATGAAGGTATGTCGTCCAGACCAAGCCGGAATTTTACCGGTGCTGGAAGTTCGATGGCCATGGAGGCGTTGTCCGGCAGCGAATGCGTGACAGGAAGGACACGAACCCGCTTGGTTCCATCCGCATCATCGACAACAAGTGCCAACACGAGGCAGGGGCGATCCTTCACGCCTTCTTCGCGTCCCTCAAGTCGCTCCCTGTGCCAGAGATAGGAATAGCGAAAGACGAAACCGACCTTGACTTCAGCGGGCAGCATGCGGCTTTAGTTCATCATCAAGATGCTCGTGACCGGTTTCCATCTCGGCTGCTTCGACGGCGGCAATATCGGCCTCTGAAAGCTCAGCTGTCAGTTGGACCTGCCTATCTCGTCGCAGCAGGCGCTGATAATCTTCATAAGCGAGCAGCACCGTTCGCGGCCGGCCGTTCTTGGTAATGACAACCGGATCGCGCATGGCTGCATCTTGAAATGCGCCAAAATTCTTGGAAGCTTCGGCGGCAGTTACCGTCTTCATGAAAAATCTCCTTGACGAAATTATACGGACTTTCCGTAAATCCCGCAAGTTATCCCATGGAATTGGTACCGCCCCGACGGAAATCTCACCGATCGCTGGTCTCCCACCGCGGATTGATCCAGGGCTCCTGGTTCGAGCGTGCCAGCCTCGGCTTGCCGAGAATGTGATCGGCCGCCTTTTCGCCTGTCATGATCGAAGGGCCGTTCAGGTTTCCATAGGTCACATGCGGGAAGATCGAGCTGTCGGCGACACGCAGGCCGTCGACGCCTATGACGCGGGTGTCGGGATCGACCACCGCCATGGGATCGTCCTTTGAGCCCATTTTGCAGGTGCCGCAGGGATGATAGGCGCTTTCCAGATGTTCGCGCAGGAAGGCGTCGATCTCGTCGTCGGTCTGAACGTTCGGTCCGGGCTGGATTTCCGGTCCACGATATTCGTCGAAGGCCTTCTGCCCGAAGATCTCGCGGGTAAGGCGCACGCAGTGGCGGAACTTCTCCCAGTCTTCCGGATGGCTCATATAGTTGAAGCGGATAACGGGATCCGCCTTCGGGTCGGAAGAGCGCAGCGTGACGTTGCCGCGCGATTTCGAGAGGTTGTAGCCGACATGCACCTGGAAGCCATGGCTCTTGGCGGCCGCCTTGCCGTCATAGCTGATGGCGACGGGAAGGAAGTGGTACTGAATGTCGGGCTGTTTGACGCCGGGCGCGGAGCGCAGGAAGGCGCAGGCCTCGAACTGGTTGGAGGTGCCGAGGCCCTTCTTGAAGAACAGCCATTGCGCGCCGGCAATCCCCTGCATGTACCAGGGAAGCCAGGAATAGAGCGACACCGGCTTCAGACTGGTCTGCTGGAAATAGAATTCCATATGGTCCTGCAGGTTGGCGCCGACGCCCGGCCGGTCGGCCTTCACCTCGATGCCCATGTCGCGCAGATGCTGCCCAGGCCCGATGCCGGATAGCATCAGCAGCTTCGGAGAATTGAACGAGGAGGCGGAGACGATCACCTCGCGGTTTGCCTTAACGATCTCGATCTTGCCGTCCCGCTCGACTTCGACACCCGTCGCACGGCCATTTTCGATGACGATCTTGCGGGCGAAGCAGCGGATGAGCGTCACGTTCGGCCGCTTCAGCGCAGGCTTGAGATAGGCTGTCGCCGCAGACCAGCGCCGGCCCATCCAAGTCGTCTGCTCCATCAGGCCGAAGCCTTCCTGCTTGCTGCCGTTATAATCCTCCGTCGCCTCGAAGCCCGCCTGCTTGCCCGCCTCGATGAAGGCGTGAAAGAGCGGATTGCGGGCATCGCCCCGGCGCACATGCAGCGGGCCGTCCGTGCCGCGCCATCCCTCTTCGCCCCCATGCGAATGCTCCATCCGCTTGAAATAGGGCAGCACGTCGGCATAGGCCCAGCCTTGCGCGCCCAGCTCGTCCCAGCGGTTGAAGTCTTCCGCATGGCCGCGCACATAGACCATGCCGTTGATCGAGGAAGACCCGCCGATCACCTTGCCGCGCGGGGCAGTGATGCGTCGGTTGTTGAGCTGCGGTTCCGGCTCGGAAAGATAGCCCCAATTGTAGCGGTCCATGCTCATCGGCCAGGCAAGGGCTGCGGGCATCTGGATGAAAGGCCCGAAATCGCTGCCGCCGAATTCCAGAACGATGACCGAATGCTTGCCATCTTCCGACAGGCGGTAAGCCATGGCGGAGCCGGCTGAGCCTGAGCCAACGATGACGAAATCTGCTTGCTGCATATTTATCTCCCTGTGGCCGCCCCGATCCTTCGAGGCTCGCCTTTGGCGAGCACCTCAGGATGAGGCGGGTCATCGTCTGTGCTTGCGGTTGGTAGCTCTCGACCTCACCCTGAGGTGCCGCCATGGGGGCCTCGAAGGGCGAGGTCGAGCCCCGAGGTTGCATCAATAAGGCGCCTGCACCGGCCCCATGCCGACATAGACGGTCTTCAGTTCCGAATAATGCTCCAGCGCCGCCAGTGAATTCTCGCGGCCGAAGCCGGATTGCTTGGAGCCGCCGAAGGGAATTTCGACCGGGCAGAGATTGTAGGTGTTGATCCAGAGTGTGCCGGCCCCGAGCTGGTCGACGACGCGGTGGGCGCGGGTGAGGTCGGCGGTAAAGACGCCGCCGGAAAGGCCGAATTCGGTGGCATTGGCGCGGGCTATCACCTCGGCCTCGTCATCGAAATCGAGCACGCACATAACTGGCCCGAAAATTTCCTCGCGTGCGATCGTCATGTCGTCGGTGACGTCAGAAAACACGGTCGGCTGAATGTAATAGCCTTCGCCGGAGACATTGTTCGGGATGCCGCCGCCGGTCAGCAGCGTCGCGCCTTCGGCCTTGCCTTTTTCGATGTAAGACAGCACCTTCTCACGCTGCGCCCAGGAGACCATTGGGCCGATCTGTGTTGCCTCATCCATCGGGTCGCCGATGAGCATGGCCTCGGTGCGGGCCTTCAGGCGCTTCAGGAATTCGGACTTGATCTTGCTGTTGACGAAGACGCGCGTGCCGTTCGAGCAGACCTGACCCGTCGAATAGAAATTGCCGAGCATCGCGCCGCCGATGGCGCTGTCGATATCGGCATCGTCGAAGACGATCAGCGGCGACTTGCCACCGAGTTCCATGGTGACATGCTTGAGGTTGCCGGCGGCAGAAGCCGCCACCTTGCGGCCCGTCGGTACCGAGCCGGTCAGTGAGACCTTCGCCACCTCGGGATGGTTGATGAGCAGAGGTCCGGTTTCGCGGTCGCCTTGGATGACATTGTAGAGCCCCTTCGGCAGGCCTGCCTCAATAAGGATTTCGGCGATCTTCAGCGCGCCGAGCGGCGTGTTTTCCGAAGGCTTGAACACCATGGCGTTGCCGGCGACCAGCGCCGGCGCACCCTTCCAGCAGGCGATCTGCTGCGGGTAGTTCCACGCGCCGATGCCGACGCACACGCCGAGCGGCACGCGCTTGGTATAGGCGAAGTCACCGCCGAGCGGGATATAGGAGCCATTGAGGCCGGCCGCCGCGACGCCGCCGAAGAATTCGAAGCTGTCGGCGCCTGATGTTGGGTCTGCGACAATGGTTTCCTGGATCGGCTTGCCCGTATCCAGCGTCTCCAGCTCGGAAAGCTCGCGGTTACGTTCGCGCATGATCTCGGCTGCCCGCTTCAGGATGCGGCCGCGCGCTGTCGGGCTCATAGCAGCCCATTCCGGCTGCGCACGCTTGGCGCTAGCGATCGCCTTTTCGACGATGGTTGGCGTCGCTGCGTGCAGGCGGGCGATGACTTCGCCGGTCGCCGGATAGATGCTTTCGATAAGAGTGCCGTCGGTGTCCTCGACATATTCCCCGTCGATGAAATGCGAGGCTTTCGGTTGTGCGCGCATTATAGAACCCTCAATTCTTCGTAGGACACCATGACATGCTCTTGGAAAGCAGGTCGCTCGGTGAGGTTTTCATAGTAGCGCTGCAGCCGTGGATGGGCTGGGCGCTGGATGTCGATGTCGAAATAGCGATAGAGAACATGCCCGAATTGTATGTCGGCCAGCGTCAGAGTATTGCCCGCAAGGAAGCGATGCCGTCCGAACTGCGACTCGGCGATGTCTAGCTTCGCAGCGAGTGCTGCGACAGCCGCAACAATCGCCTTCTCATCACGCAGGGCAGGGGCAGTCCGCACCGCGCGCCAGAACACCGGGCCTGTGAAATTCAAGGCGATGTTGATCTTGGCCCATTCCGCCCATTTGTCGATCTGAGCGCGCCGCCGCTCGTCCTTCGGCCAGAAGGCATCCTCGCCATATCGCGCCGCGAGATAGCGTAGGATAGCGCCCGTTTCCCAAAGCGGCTCGTCGTCGCCGTCGCGCAGCACCGGAACGGTGCCGTTCGGGTTCATCGCCAGGAATTCGGGCGTGTCGTTGACGCCATAGGTAAAGCCGGCATCGATGCGCTCATAGGCAAGGCCGAGTTCGCCGATGCACCACATCAGCGCCTGCACATTGGATGACGATTTGCGGCCCCAGACGGTCAGCATGGTCTTCAGCCTTTCAAGGCGTTGAGGTGGGTCGTCAGATAATCTTCCGTCAGCGCGATCGACGCCTCAGTGCTGATCGGCGCGGATCTGAGGCCCTGGCGGATATAGAGCCCGTCGATCATGGCAGCCGCACCCTCGGCGATCCGCCCGGCATCGCCGGCCGGGCACAGAGCCTTGAGATTGGCAACGAGATTTGAGTGCAGGCGGCGTGCGTAGATGACGAGAAAGCGCCGCGTCTCTTCCGAGCGTTGCGCCTCGGCATAGAAGGCGAGCCAGGCGGCGATCGTTTCCGGTGCGAACTGATCGGCCTGGAAGCTGACGCGGATGACGGCGGAGAGCTTTTCGCGCGGCGTTTTCGCCTCGCGGAGCGCCGTCACGACGCTGTCGCGCAGCCGCTGTAGATGCACGCGGACGGTTTCGATCAGCAGCTGTTCCTTGCTGCCGAAGTAATGATGCGCAAGGGCAGGCGAAACGCCCGCCTGCTTGGCGATTTCGGACATGGTTACGGTTAGCGAGCCGTGATCGCCGATCACGCGCATCGCAGCATCCACCAGCGCCTTGCGGCGCACCGGCTCCATTCCGACTTTCGGCATTGCGTCAATCCTCAAGATTGAAGATGAGTGTATTTTTGATTGACTGATCAATCAATAAAAAAATCAGGTGGCCGGTATTCCCTGACGAAAAATCCGCAACCTCTTTCCGCAGAGCATTTCTGTGCCATACTTCCTCATAGGAGGAGGTGCAGTCATGGTTGATATTCTTGATGAAGTTCCCCCATCCGCGATGCGCGACAAATGGGGTTGGTTTGTCGGACTTGGCATATTGCTGCTGATCTGTGGTGGCATCGCCCTAGGCAATCTGTTCATCGCCACGGTGGCTTCGGTCTATTATGTCGGCATGCTGATGTTGATCGGCGGTATCGTGCATTTGGTCCATGCCTTTCAGGTGAGGGGCTGGGAGCATATCCTGTTCTGGGTGTTGAGCGGCCTGCTCTATACGGTTGCCGGTATCCTTGCCTTCGCCAATCCGCTATTGGCTTCCGAGGCATTGACGCTGTTCCTTGCCATCGCGCTCCTCATAGCCGGCACGTTCCGCGTCTGGGTCGGCCGCAAGCTGAAACCTGAGCGCGGCTGGGTTTGGATCGTCATCAGCGGTCTTGCGACTGCCGTTGCAGGCATCGCCATCGCTCTCGGCTGGCCGGTCAACAGCCTTTGGATCCTCGGCCTTTTCCTGGCCTTCGATCTGATCTTCCAGGGCTGGACGCTGGTGGTCTTCGGCCTCGTGCTCAGGCGGTAGTGCATCTCCCAAAAGGGGTAACGCACTGCTACTTTTTGACAAGAAGCGTGAGCGGCGTTACTCTTCGTGCCTCTGCCATATCAGGCAGAACGGCGTTGCGTTGATGTAACGGCAGTATCTTCATCTGGAAGTCCGCATGTCGAGGGACATGCTCGAAGAAACTGGTCGAAGCCGCGGAACATAGTTCCAGACAAATTTCCGCTAGATAACGTCAAGGGAGGAATATCATGCCAATGGTAACGGTTTCCATCTCTCCGCTTCAGGCTGCCGGCATCCGGGCAGCGGTCGACACCGGCACCTATGCCTCGAGCAGCGAAGTCGTGCGGGAAGCTCTTCGCATGTGGGATGCGGCGCGCAAGCGCGGTGACATTTGCGAGGTGCCACGTGCCGCCAACGATGGCGGCGAGACGGCAAAGAGCGGCCGTTGCGTCGCCGATATGTTTGCCGATTACGAGGCAGAGCGGCACTCGAGCAATCAGCACTGAACCCCACTCGTCACGGCAGCCCTCGGCTGCCGTGTGCCGGGTCTGCCTCCCGGCGAATGGTTAATATTGCTTTACCATTCATGAAACTTTCACATAGGGGAAAGGTTTCGTTGACGCTTTATGGCGCAATCTTGGGTCGAAAACGCGGTAAATCCAAAGTTTTACTTAAATAAATTAGATTAGAATCCGCAAGTGGAGATGGGCATGTCCCTGACTGCCGCAGTCGAACCGGGCGTATTGCGCCGATATGCCAGCGACCAGATCGTCACTCTCGCCAAACTCGTCATCGAAAATGCATTCCAGCCGATCGTGGAGGCCGGTACGGGTGCCGTTTTCGGCTATGAGTCCCTGATGCGCGGCCAGGAACGCATCGGTTTCGACAGCCCGGTTGACATTCTCGATGAGGCCGAGCGCACCGGTCAGCTTCTCGGGCTGGAGCAAATGGTCACGAGCCGCGCGCTGGCGAAGTTTGCCACCCTGCCCAATATCGCCACCACGACACTTTTCCTCAATCTGGATGTCCGGCTGATTGCGCAGGGCACGGCCTTGGTCGACAGCCTGCTGCAGCACATGAGAAAGGCCGGCATCGCGCCGTCCTCCGTCTGCTTCGAATTCTCCGAACGTTTCGACAATACCATCGTGCCGGAGTTTTCGGCGCTGGTTGCCAAGATGCGCAATGCCGGCTTCAAGCTCGCGATCGATGATTTCGGCGTCGGCCGTGGCGAGATGAAGTTGCTGTCCGATTATCCGGTCGACTATCTCAAGATCGACCGGCATTTCATCGTCGATATCGACCGCAGCGCCCGCAAGCGCCATATCCTGAGGAACCTCGTCAATATCGCCCATGTTCTCGGGACGCGCGTGATCGCCGAGGGCATCGAGACTGAGGCGGAGTTCGTGACCTGCCGCGAATTCGGCGTCGACCTCGTCCAGGGCTGGTTCATTGCCCGTCCGACGGTCCTGGTCAACGAGCTGAAGCAGAGCTTTCCGCATCTGCAGGATCTCGGCAAGACGGCGCGCAACAGCCAGTCGCTTGATGAAATCCTCATCCGCAAGCAGATCGAAGTGCTGCCGACCATCCGCGAAAGCGACAGCATCGACAGTGTCTTCGAGCTCTTTCGCCGCAATCCGCGCCGGGCCTATTTCCCGGTCGTCAATGCCAATGACGAGCCGCGCGGGATCATCCACGAGTACCAGCTGAAGGAATATATCTATCAGCCTTTCGGCCGCGACCTGTTGAAGAACAAGGTCTATAAACGGTCGATCTCGCATTTCGTCGAAATGGCGCCGATCGTCGGGCTCGATTCCGATGCCGACACGCTGATGACGATCTTCGCCAACATGGAAAGCAGCGATTGCCTGATCGTCACCGAAGGCACACATTATGCCGGCATCGTCTCCGCTGCCTCCCTCATCAAGGTCATCAACGAAAAGCAGCTGAAGATCGCCCAGGACCAGAACCCGCTGACTGGCCTTCCCGGCAACAGGGCGATCCATGATTTCATGCAGAACGCCGGCCGCGATGGCGATGAAATCAGGCATTTCTGCTATTGCGACTTCGATAATTTCAAGCCGTTCAACGATGCCTATGGCTTCCATCTCGGCGACCATGCCATCTCGCTGTTCGCTGCATTGATGCGCCGCTATTTCTTTGCGGAGCGCCATTTCCTCGGTCATGTCGGCGGCGACGATTTCTTCATCGGTGTCACCGGCTGGAATATGCAGGAGCTTCGCGAGGTTCTGGACCGGCTGCTTGCCGATTT